>CAYLOT010000011.1:0-82441 GCA_964385405.1 uncultured Chryseobacterium sp.
GGCGAATGTCTTATCTTTGCCGCCGTTATGGCAGCACAAGAAGACAAATTAAAAGCGGTAATCTCGCACGCGAAGGAATACGGATTTGTATTTCCATCATCTGAAATTTACGATGGCCTTTCGGCCGCCTACGACTACGGTCAGTTGGGTGTTGAATTGAAAAACAACATCAAGAATTATTGGTGGACCGCCATGACCCGCATGCACCAAAACATTGTGGGAATAGATGCGTCTATTTTCATGCATCCAACCACTTGGAAAGCAAGCGGACACGTAGACGCGTTCAACGATCCGTTGATCGACAACAAAGACAGCAAGAAACGTTACCGCGCCGATGTTTTGTTGGAAGAATACATGGCGAAGAGCGAAGCCAAGATTACCAAAGAAATAGAGAAAGCGAAGAATAAGTTCGGAGATGCTTTCAACGAAGAGCAATTCCGAGCAACGAATCCGAATGTGTTGCGTGCGCAAGAAAAAATAAACGCTGTGGAAGCGCGCATGAAAGCGGCGTTGGAAGCAAGTGATTTAGTTGCATTGAAACAGTTGATTGAAGACTGTGAAATTGCAGATCCAGAGACGGGATCGCGCAACTGGACAGATGTTCGTCAGTTCAACCTCATGTTCAAAACAGAGCTTGGCGCAGTAAGCGGCGATGCTGGAATTATTTATTTGCGTCCGGAAACGGCGCAAGGAATTTTCGTGAATTTCTTAAATGTTCAGAAGACGGGAAGAATGAAACTTCCTTTCGGAATTGCACAGATTGGAAAGGCTTTCCGCAACGAGATTATTGCACGTCAGTTTATTTTCCGCATGCGTGAATTCGAGCAAATGGAAATGCAGTTTTTCGTGAAGCCAGGAACAGAGATGGAGTGGTACAACTACTGGAAGAATGAACGTATTAAGTGGCACAACGCATTAGGATTGGGTAATGAGAATTACAAATTTCACGATCACATTAAGTTGGCGCACTATGCCAATGCGGCTTGCGACATAGAGTTCAACTTCCCTATGGGCTTTAAAGAGTTGGAAGGAATACATTCGCGTACCGATTTCGATTTGAAAAAACACGAAGAGTTCAGTGGGAAGAAATTACGTTTCTTCGATCCAGAAACCAACGAAAGTTTTGTTCCTTATGTGGTTGAAACATCGGTTGGTCTAGACCGTATGTTTTTGGCGGTTCTGTCTTCATCGTTTGTGGAAGAGAAGTTGGAAGATGGAAGTGAGCGCACGGTGTTGCGCATTCCAGCAGGATTAGCGCCTGTGAAAGTAGCGGTATTGCCGTTGGTGAAGAAAGACGGGCTTCCTGAAAAAGCAAAAGAAATTGTAGATCTGTTAAAGTTAGACTTCAACTTACAATACGACGACAAAGACGCCATTGGCCGCAGATACAGAAGACAAGACGCTATTGGAACACCTCTTTGCGTTACAGTAGACAACGAAACCTTGGAAGACAACTGCGTAACCATTCGTCACCGCGATAGCATGCAACAAGAGCGAATTCCGATTTCTAATTTGCATGAAGCAGTAAGAAAGGTGGTGGCGTTGAATCAGTACTTTTAAATCACCTTCGGTGATCAATTCTTCGAATCAATCTTTCAAATCAAACCTTCGGTGAAATCGAAACGATTGATTGCGTAGCAATTGATCACGCAGTGATTGATCTGAAAGATTGATCATCGAAGATGATTGATCACTTCGTGATCGAAGCCAATACAGCTGAAATCAACTCCGTCTTACTCATCCCAATTACCGCCGCTTGCTGAGGAATGATAGAGGCCGCACTGAAACCCGGAACGGTATTCACTTCAATCACACACGGCTCTTCGTCGGGTAATAAAAAGTCTACACGTATCATACCCCCGCAATTCAAATCGGTATAAATGCGTGCAGATAATTCCTGAACACGCGCGTAATGAAATTCACTGATTGGAGCTGGAGTAATCTCCTGACTCTTACCTTCATACTTCGCTTGGTAATCGAAAAATTCTGTTTCACTCACTATCTCTGTAATGGGCAGTGCTGTTGGTTTTCCGTTCATGACAATAACACCACACGTCACTTCCCTTCCAGAAATAAATTCTTCAACAATAATATCCTCGTCTTCATTTCTTGCGCGGGAAATGGCTTCTATAACTTCTTCCAACTTATTCACGCGCGATGTTCCAATGGAACTTCCTCCACAATTCGGTTTCACAAAACAAGGCAAGCCCACTTTTGCAACCACTTCCTCCGCAGTAATCACTTCTTCCTTCCGAACAACAATTGAACGAGCTACACGATAGCCCATTGATCCCAACGTACGCGTTGTGGCTTTCTTATTGAATGTTAACGCCATATTCAACACGTCGCCTGTGGTATACTTCATTCCAATAGTATCGAAATAACCCTGCAACAATCCGTTCTCTCCCGGAGTACCATGAACCATCATGAACACCGCATCGAACTTGGTTCTCACTCCATTTAATTCAACAGAAAAATCGTTGCGATCTACCGCTATTTCCGAATCGTTCGCCAACGCATACCAACGCTTTTCTTCAATCACAATCTGTGTTGGTTCGAATTTCGAACGGTCTATGTTCTCCATCACCATCTTCGCGCTGCGCATAGATACTACCGACTCGCCGCTATATCCGCCACAGACTACTGCAATTTTTTTCATGCGTTTTTGTTTTTACAAAGATGACAATCTCCTTAACTTTCCAAAAAATATTTGTCGTGAAAAAATCAATTCTTTTTTCTTTCGTCCTTTTAGCAGCTACAATCACTGCTTCAGCACAACAATTCACTGTTGTTAAAGACAACGCACACGGTAACGTCGAAAATCAATGTAAGACAGGTACTTGCTGGAGCTTCGCTACCACTTCTTTCATTGAATCTGAAATTATTCGCAAAGGAAACAAACCCGTTGACCTTTCAGAAATGTACAACGTTCGCCTAACGTACCCGAAAAAAGCCGAGAGCTATGTGCGCTTTCAAGGCAAACAACAATTCGGTCCAGGCGGATTAAGTCACGACGTGCTTGCAATCATTGAAGAATATGGAATTGTACCCGAGGAAGTATTCTCTGGATTCGTTAATGGCTCTGCAACCTATGATCATGAAACGCTCGACGCCAAATTGAATGAGCTGGTAAACGATGCTTTAAAAAATCCTGCAAATGGATATGAAAGAATTGTAACAGAGCTACTGAATAACGAGATTGGAGAAACTCCAAGAGAATTCAAATTCAATGGCGCATCATATACACCGGCTACATTCCGTGATGCAATGAAGATTAATCCAAAAGAATACGTTTGTCTCACCTCTTTCAAACATCATCCTTTTTATTCTTCTTTCGTACTGGAAGTTCCAGACAATTGGTCGAAACAAGCATATTATAATTTACCCCTTGACGAATTCCAGCGTGTTGCAGACTTCGCACTTGATAAAGGTTATACAATAGCTTGGGATGCAGACGTGAGCGAAGACACTTTTGATCCTCGTAAAGGAGTAGCGTACATTGAAAGCTTTCAGAATGAGCCTAAAATCGATCAAGAAAAAAGACAAAAAGCTTTTGACATTTTCGAAACAACAGACGATCACCTTATGCACATCACAGGAACAGCGAAAGATGAACAAGGCAATTTATACTACTTGGTAAAAAATTCTTGGGGTACCGAAGGACTTGCTAATGAAGGATTTCAGTACGTCTCTGTTCCTTACTTCCGTTATAAAACTATTTGCATGATCGTACACAAAGAGGCAATTCCAAAAGAAATTGCAGTGAAATTGGGAATGTAATTATTTCTTTGGTCCTAACGGGACAAGTATTCCTCCACGAATGACGAGCGGTCCATAAGGCGACCGCTCTTCTTCTGTAAAGTCATACATAATTTGGAAATAAACCCCTAGGCCATGACCTATTCCTTGAGATATTCCTCCGCCGGCTAACACCAAGGGATAGGTTTCTCTTTGAGTTCCTCCAAAGGAATATGAGGGTGCATTGACCTGATTAATTTCCGCACAGGCAAACAATCCGTTGAACAAACCAAGCCTTGCCCATGCAATCCCCGCATAAATCTCCTCTGAACTCAATCGTGTTTTATAGTAGGTAAAATCGAAACCAACTCCGGCCGATAATCTTTCCGTGAGCCTATACCCAACAAGTGGGGTAATGGCACCGTAAAACATCCCATTCCCATTAGAGGAACTTAAACCCAAGCCCAGAGAGCCACCTGCAACTGTTCGCTCTCTATTCGTAAGATCACTCATCTTTCTCTTCGTATTGTCGTTCGAAGGAAGTGAGTTTACATAGTCATCAGGTTGTGCAAAAGCATTCAACCCAAAAAACAAAAGAGTTATTATTAAAGACGTCTTCATCAACGAATAAATGAAACAACTGAAAGATGCGTTCCGGCCCATACTTGTGCAAAATAAATTCCACTTTCAACTGGTAGTTCAGTTAAAACAACTTGGTGATTTCCTTGCGGAAAAGTCTGATGAATTACTTCGTTCATCAACCTTCCTTTCATATCAAATAATCGAATGTTAACGTCTATTGCTTGTGGTAAATCAAAACCAATCGTGAACATCTCTTTTACTTCCGTAGGAAATCCGTAAGCGTGAAATTCAGACATATTTCCTTCAACAACAAATGATGGATTGAACCCAACAAATTTCACAACATTGTTTCCTGTGCACGGAATTGCAAGGGTGTCAATTTCCTCTGCATAGCAGATATCGGCTGCGCTAGAAACACCTCCCGCTACAGTAACAGAAGATGTGGTGGTGAAGTCGTTCGAAAACTTCGTTATCGCATTCGGACTCCAAGAACTCACATAGTAATTTCCGTAAGAATCGTGATCTATTCCGTCACAGTTGCCCAAGTTAGTGGTTGTGATAACGGATAACGTATACGTAGCTAAATCAATGGCTTTAATTGGAGCATTCGCCCCCCAACTTACCATAACCAATCTGTTGTTTGCCGCATCGTAAGTTAATCCATTCGGTGTGCTAGTGGTATTCGCAACTACAATTGAACTTGTTGGTGCAGAGAGGTCTGCTACGTTCAATTCATAAATTTTCTTTGCTGAAAAATCAGACACCCACAATTTATCCGTTCCGTTACTGGCCATTCCGTTTAAGAAGGCGGCGCCCGAAAGTGTATGCGTCATAACTTGCGCACCTGTATTAACATCGTATCCTCTTATTGCACTTCCAACAATTGAAAAAAGAACACCATTCATGACTTCCATTCCATAATTTGATTTCGCAGCACCTAACGTTCCTTGCGGAACAGCGTCGCTGTGCATGCGCACTACATTATTTCCATTTCCAACTAAAAAAATCTGATTGGTTGGATCATACTCAACGCCCTCAATAGCGGTCAAGGATTGCGCTTGTGATAGACTAGCGGAAAAAGCGAAAAAACAGAACAGTATTTTTTTCATGTTGAATTTTATATGAACTGCAATTTACTACCCAATTCATTTCACTCAATTATATTTAGTCATTATCTTGCAAGAGTCTTGGAAAGACGGCCCAACATGAAATTCTTAAGTACGCTATTTTTTGTCGCACTGTGCACCTTTGTCAATGGGCAAACCCGTAACATTGAAGAGTTCTTACTTCGTAAAGAAAATCATGAAATTCTTGTTGCTGCGCATCGTGGAGACTGGAAGAATCATCCGGAAAACAGCCTTTCTGCCATTCAATCTTGCATTGATCACTTTATAGATATTGTTGAAATAGACGTGCAAGAAACTTCCGATGGCGTGTTCATTCTTATGCACGACAACACCGTAAACCGCACCACCAATGGGAAAGGAAAGGTGAGTGCACTTTCTTCAAAGCAGATTGCAAAATTGAAATTGAAAGACAAAAACGGTTTGCTGACCGAAGAGCATGTTCCAACTTTAAAAGAAGCGCTTCAATTGGCAGAGGGAAAAATTATGCTGAACCTCGATAAGAGCTCTGGAAGATTCGAAAAACTTATTCCGCTTCTCGACTCTTTAGGCGTTCGAAATCAGGTTATTTTGAAAGGCATTCACGGTTCGAGTTTTTTCTTCAATTACATGATTGAAAATGCCGAAGGCCCTTTGTTCATGCCTATTCTACAATACATGCCGAAAACGCAAGTAGATACTTTTTTACTCGATGCGCATGTTCCAATGGTTGAACTTATTCTCTCTAACGATTCCAGCTATCTCACAGATCCGTTAGGCATGTACCTGTTTCGCAAGCACAGAACAGGTATTTGGTACAACGCATTATTCAAATCTATCAGCGCCGGAAAAAGTGAGAACGAAGATGCTCTCGGAACCTGGAATTGGTTCATTCAACACGAAGCTTTGGTAATTCAAACAGACTATCCGTTCGAGCTTATGCAGCACCTCATTAACATTGAAAAGCATAAGCGTCCATATGGATGGAAAGAAATTCCGCTCGATAAATTACCGAGCCCAACAAAAGCGCCTTAAATTCTTCGCAATCCGAAGTGCGTGTATACCGGACGCTCACCGCCGTCACCCGGGCGATTCACAATTCCGAATTTTTCAACGTACACACAAGAGCTACCACCTTGGTCGCAAGACATGGCATTCGCACATCCGTAAGGCAATAACAATGCAGCACATTCCTGCATGGTTAATCCTCTACTATGCTGTGGCTTTCTTCCGTCTGCTATAAGCAAGAACATTTTTTGTCCTGTATTGTCTATGCCCATAACTGTTCGCGGATAGGCATTGTCCTTCGTACCATCTCTTGAATCTATGGCTTCCTTTCCGTTTAAAATTAAGTCATACCTACCCCAAATTGCATTGTACATGTTTGCTGTTGGAATGCGCACAACCTCGCGTCCATGCGAGTAAAAACCCTTGCCTTGTTTATCGAAATATAAAAACGGACGTTTGTCCGAATCCTCCATTTTATAAGGCTTTCCTTTTATTATGTAGTTACCTGTCCATTGCCCAAGTGGAGCGGTCATTCCAGGAGTCGTTCCCGCTTCTCCGTTCACGGCTACTTCACATTTGTATTGTTTAGCGAAGGAAGAAGTCAATTCCTTTTCCTGAAACAAGGAATCCAATTCCACCGAAAAATAATTCAGATCTGCGATGGCTAAAACAACGTAGGCATTCGGATTTTGAAACTTCAATTCAATCACTTCTATGCCCGGCTTTGCCCATATGGTGCGGGTTTTAGGAACTCCCAATTCACCCAAAGGAACAGTGTCTAGTTGCACTTCGGAAGAATACAAACTGTCCTTTGAAACTTCAACAACAGGATGAATACTCTCACTTCGCAACTCCGATTCTTCTTTCGCTAACGTTTGTCTTGCGTCTAAAATCACCGCGAAAACAATGGGTAATCCAACCAATACAAAACCCATCCACCAAATCGAAAGTGATTTTTCACTAGAATCTTTCGCAACTAATTTCTTCCACCAGAAAAAGAAAAGAAGCCAGAATAATCCTGCAGAAGCAAGCCAAATAAGCAATTGGAAAGCAATAGGGAACTGCGAAAGCCGCCAAAAAAAAGCGCTTAAATCGTCAAGCCATACATTAATCTGATCTCCCATTTGCGCGGCAAAGATATATCCGCAAAAGAAATTCTATCTTTGAAAAATGAATCAGCAAGTAGATCTTACAACCAAACTTGGAATTTTAGGAGGCGGACAGCTAGGCAGAATGCTCATTCAAGATGCTGTTAACTTCAACATTCACATCTCTGTATTGGACCCTTCGGTAAATGCGCCATGCGCTGACCTTGCAAATAATTTTGTAGTTGGAAGTTTCAACGATTATCAAACTATTCTCGATTTCGGAAAAACAGTAGATGTTTTAACCATTGAAATTGAACACGTAAACATTGAAGCGCTTGAAGAATTGGAACGTCTTGGAAAGAAGGTGTTTCCAACACCACAAGCCCTTCGCACCATTCAAGACAAAGGACTTCAAAAACAATTTTATAAAGCGAATGACATACCAACCGCTCCTTTCCACTTAATCGACAATGCGGCAGATGCGTTGTTGTTTAAAGAAAAAGGACCGTTCATGCAAAAGCTTCGCAAAGGCGGATACGATGGAAAAGGTGTCACACCGCTTCGCACAGAAGCCGAGTTTAACGCGGCTTTCGATGCACCAAGTGTGTTGGAAGAGTTTGTTCCTTTCGTGAAAGAACTTGCTGTCATTGTTGCAAGAAATGAAAGCGGAGAGATCGCCACCTTCCCTTTAGTTGAAATGGAATTCAATCCGGAAGCGAACTTGGTAGAATTCATTTTTTCTCCTGCCAACGTTTCCGTTGAAACCGAACTCAAAGCGAAATTCATTGCCACAGATATTGCAGATAAACTAAATCACGTTGGTCTACTCGCCATTGAGCTCTTCTTAACAGAAGACGGCGAAGTGCTTGTAAACGAAATCGCTCCTCGTCCGCACAACAGCGGCCACCACACCATTGAAGCGTGCTTCGTTTCGCAATACGGCATGCACCTTCGCGCCATCTTGAATATGCCGTTAGGTAGCACCGGACTGCGCACTCCAGCGGTTATGATTAACCTGTTGGGTGAAAAAGGATTTGAAGGAAAAGCGCGCTACGAAAACATAGAAGAAGTCCTTCACACCGAAGGTGCTTACATTCATTTATATGGTAAGGAAGACACCAAGCCCTTCCGAAAAATGGGACACATTACAGTGTGCAATACGAATCTGGAAGAAGCGAAGGCGACTGCGAGGAAATTTTTAAGTGACGTAAAGGTTAAGGCTTAAGTCGGATCAACCCAATCGCCGTATTCCTTAATCAGCGAAATAAGCTCATCAACAGCTTGATCTTCGTCGATGTTCTTCTTCACCACATTCTTCTCTTTGTAAAGGGTAATCTTTCCAACGCCTGTTCCAACATATCCATAATCGGCGTCGGCCATTTCACCGGGACCATTTACAATACAACCCATGATTCCGATCTTCACTCCCTTCAAATGCGAAGTGCGTGAACGAATCTTAGCCGTGGTCTCTTGAAGATCGAAAAGCGTTCTTCCACAACTCGGACAAGAAATGTATTCCGTTCGAGAAATGCGCGTGCGAGTTGCCTGAAGAATGCCAAACGCTACCGCGTTAGATTTCGCTAACGACGAACGAGTATTCGAAATAAGTACGCCGTCGCCCAGACCGTCTAACAGCAAAGCTCCCACATCGGTCGACGAATAAAGCGTGTACGCTTCTTCATCTATATCGTAGTTCGATGAAAGCACAACCGGACAGGTTACGCCGTGATTCATCAATCTAAAGATTGCTGTTCTTCTGTGTTGAACCGCACACGCATGCGAAGACTTCAACAATAAAACAACCGTTGAATCTGACTTCAACACAGAAAGAAATGTTTCCGTTAAATCTTCCAATTCAACTTCAACAAAATTTAACTCACCCGAACGTTCATTCGGTTGAATGTATTCATTGCATGAAAACACAGGGTAATGACGCTCTTTACTTTTATTCTGAAGCCAAGCCTCGTATTCCATAGCAATACCAAGGGTTCCAGGAATTTCAAAATTCACAGAGTTCTTTCCAACAAACAAATAATCGCATGCCGAATCAGACAAATTCCATTTGTCCATCTCAACTGAATATGCATATCCCACTGCGAAAAGAGAAGCCGCTGTTATGGATTCGCGTTGCGAATAATCTGCGAAAACACGCGGAACATTCTTTCCTCCCAGATTCAAAACTTCGTGCGTATGCCTTCTTGAATAAGCGAAGAAATCAATGGGAACTTCTTCCTTCGGAATAGATGTTCCCGAAGGTCTATTCGCATAACGATCTACTAACAGCTTCGCAACAGGCATCTCTGCTTCTGGCGCCTCGGTTAAGGATACACGCACAGTATCGCCTATACCGTCTTCCAACAAGGCACCAATTCCTATGGCCGATTTAATTCTTCCATCTTCGCCATCTCCCGCTTCCGTTACACCCAAATGAAGCGGAAAAACTTCTCCTGTTTCCAAAAGCGTTTGAACCAACAAACGATAAGCTTGCACCATCACTTGCGGATTAGACGCCTTCATAGAAACAACCAAATTCTTATAGTTGCAGTCGAGGCAAATGCGAATGAACTCCATGGCCGACTCAACCATACCCTCCGGAGTATCGCCGTATCTGCTAAGTATTCTATCAGATAACGAACCGTGATTTGTTCCAATTCGCATAGCCGTGCCATGCTCTTTACAAATTTCAACAAGTGGAATAAATCGGTCGCGAATACGCTTCAATTCAGCAGCGTACGACTCGTCGGTGTATTCTATTTCTTCAAACTTCTTTTTATCGGCGTAATTGCCGGGGTTCACACGAACCTTCTCTACAATGCGAGCCGCTATTTCCGCAGCATTCGGAGTGAAGTGAATGTCCGCCACAAGCGGAGTGTTGTACCCCAACTTGTGAAGCTCTTCGCGAATGTTGCGTAAGTTTTCCGCTTCGTTTTTACTGGGCGCTGTAATTCGTACCAACTCACATCCCGCTTCAATCATGCGAATGCTTTCGGCAACCGTTGCTTCCGTATTCATGGTGTCGGCAGTGGTCATCGATTGCACACGAATGGGCGCATCGCCTCCCATGGTTAATTCACCAATGGTAACGGGTAACGTCTTTAAGCGCTTGTACCCAAATAAATTCTCGCAGAAGGGCTTCATTATTCGGTAAGCTTACTCATTTCCTCGTTCATCTGCGCCTCAAGAGCTTTCGTAGCCGAGTCAGCAGAATTCTCAATCTTGTTGAACGACTCTTCTAACTCTTTCGTAAGAATATCAATGTACTTTCCTTCTTTAATACACTCTTTCGTTTGGTCGTTTACATCGCTAGCCTTGTAATCTGCCTTCGGAAATTTTTCAGCAATTTTCGCTGAAACGCAATCGCAAATCTTCACCCCATCTTCTTTGGTGTAAAGGCTTCCAACTGTTTTTGAGCATTCCGCTTTTACTTCTGCGCGCTTTTCATCGTTCCATCCACCGCAAGAAGCCAAGCCCACTGCGATTGCTACAAATAATATTACTTTTTTCATGTTGAATTATTTTAGTTTACAAGTTTAATGCTGTTCTATTTTTTGAAAACACGTTCATCTACCAATTTGTTCTTGTTGGCCAATTGTCCGCATGCTGCATCAATGTCTTTTCCGCGTGAACGGCGCACATTCACAATCATGTTCTTGCTTTCCAAGAACTTCGCAAAGGCCTCTACACGCTCAGGACTGGCCTGCTGAAACTCGCCGTCATCAATAGGATTGTACTCAATGATATTTATTTTAACTGGAAGCTGCTTCGAAAATTCAGCAAGCTCTCTGGCATCTTGAATGGTGTCGTTAAAGTCCTTGAAAATGATGTACTCAAACGTAATGCGGGTTCCTGTTTTCTCGTGGAAATATTTCAGCGCTTCAGACAAAACCGAAAGGTTGTTCGACTCGTTAATGTCCATAATCTTGTTGCGCTTCTCGTCATTCGCTGCATGCAGCGAAAGCGCCAAGTTGAATTTCACCTGATCGTCGCCCAACTTTTTAATCATTTTGGCTATTCCCGCGGTACTCACCGTAATGCGCTGTGGCGACATGCCCAATCCTTCAGGACTTGTAATCCATTGAATGGAGGTCATCATGTTCTTATAGTTGAGCAGCGGCTCACCCATGCCCATGTAAACGATGTTCGTTAAAGGAGTGTTGTATCGCGTAAGCGCTTCGTTGCGCAAGTAATTCACCTGATCGAAGATCTCGCCTCCAGATAAATTGCGCATCATCTTCAACCTTCCGGTTGCACAAAACTTACACGCCAGACTACATCCCACTTGGGAAGAAATGCAGGCGGTCATGCGCTTGGTCGTCGGTATCAGAACTCCTTCCACCACTTTATCGCCATCAACTTTGAAAGCACATTTTATGGTCTTGTCTGAACTTATTTGCTGCTCATGCAAGACAGCCTTCGACAAAAAATATTTCTCGTCGAGCTTTTGCCTCAGATCTTTCGGCAGATTCTGCATTTCATTAATGCTTGTAGCGCCTCGCTGCCACATCCACTCACGAATCTGCTTGGCACGAAAAGAAGGTGCCCCTAGTTCTTTCAACTCGGACATGAGCTCTTCCGAACTCAATTCTCGCAAATCCTTTTTTGTATTCATGCGGTGCAAAGATAGATAGCTTACATTTGAATCACATTCACTTTTCATGAAGCGACTCGTTTTCATATTTATTTTTCTTACGGCAAGCCTTTCCTACGGACAATCAGATAGCACCGAAATAATCTCGTTTCAAGATTCCATCATCCCTGTTGATGAGATTATGGTCGAAAATATTGTTGAACTTCCTCCCATGGAAATGTCGGAAACGGAACATTACAACGAAAAAGAGTATATCCGTTACATGTGTTTCTTTACAGGTGTAGATTTCGGCTTCCTAACGTTGCAGAATAAAAATTATCCCACGAAAACGTTGCAATCGCATTCATTCCGATTGAATCTAGTGGAATACAAAAAGCAATTGCTTGAAAATAGATTCGGTGTTTTTTCAGGAATAGCTTTGGGTTACCAACAAATCGGATTTCAAGACGATTTCAAGTTTTTTAATTCTGGAAGCCAAACCATTCTCGTCTCTGATACCATCGATTATCTAAATAACCAACTTCGCTCCTTTTCCGTTTCTGTTCCAATCATGTTTGAAATAAACAGCAAGAACACGTTTGAAAAAAACATGCATTTGGCTTTCGGCGTGCAGGCCGGATATCGCTATGCAAACAGCACGTATCAGAAACATTTGAATGGTGGCGCAACTATTATTCGCAAAAACAGCGAAGAGATCTATGTTAACAGATACAACCTCGAAGCATGCGTTAGAGTCGGTTATCAGAATCTTACTTTCTTCGCCTCACGTTCATTGACACCTCTTTTCAGCGCGAATAAATTTCAAACCGAACTCTATCCGATAGTTGTGGGACTTTCCATTTTACCCGCTAACACGAAACCAAGTAAACCAGACGATTTCGATTTTTAAAACATGACCTTACGCTCACGCATATACATATCGCTTTTTGCAATAACCCTCATTTCTTTTGTCGTAACCGGAATCGTAGCGGCCTTCGATCACTACGAACACGACATCACCTACAACGAAGAGCGCATTGCAGAAAAAGAGAAGTCCATTCGTGCGTCGCTCGAATACCTGCTTTTACAAAACGGTGGATACATTGATACCGATTCCATTTCAATGCTTTTAGGTGACAAGGTCTGCGAACTTTCCGAAGTAAACAATCTGTTCATTACAATCTACGACTTGAACGGGAGATACCTCGTTTCCATGAACACAGATACGGCAGAAGCAAATAAAATTCCCATGCAGCTTTCGCCAGAATTAACCAATCAAATCAAGACGACTACCAAAACGAAAGCAGTCATTCTTCCTTCTGAAACGAACGACACACAGAACTTAGCATACTGGTGCTTCAGCGACGATTACGGAAGACCCTTGGCTCTGGTTGGGATGCTCTATGAAAAGAAAGAAGTAGAAAAAGCGAAGCTTTGGAACTTCATGAAGGAAATTGGGACAACGTACATTGTCCTTTTCATTCTGGCAGCGGGCATTGCCTTTCTCATCACACGCGACTTCACAAAATCGTTAAGCAAATTAAGTGAAAGCATTAACCACCTGAAGCTTGGGAAAAAGAACGAACCGCTTGAATGGAAGAGCAACGATGAAATTGGACAGCTCATTCAAGAGTACAACAGAATGCTTTTTCAACTTGGTGCCAGTGCCGACAAGTTAGCGCAGCAAGAACGCGAAACAGCCTGGCGCGAAATGGCGCAACAAGTGGCACATGAAATTAAGAACCCTCTTACGCCCATGAAGCTTCGCTTGCAACATTTGCAGCGATCTTGGCAAGACAATCCGGAAGAGTTTCAAACCCGCTTGAATGATTTCGTGCAGAGTATGACCGATCAAATAGACACGCTCTCACATATTGCACAAGAGTTTTCGAACTTCGCTAAAATGCCACAGTCTGTGAACGAGCGCTTGAATCTTCAAGACATTGTGAAGTCGGTACTCACCACTTTTGAAAATGAAAATCAAACCATTTCCTTCCATCAAAACAACACGGATACCGCGTTTATTTACGGAGATAAATCGCAAGTGATTCGCGTATTGAACAACCTTATCACCAACGCCATTCAATCGATTCCAACAGAACGTTCAAAGCGAATATCCCTTGGATTGCGTTTCTCAGAAAATCATGTGGTGATAAAAATTTCCGACAACGGAAGCGGCATTTCTCCTGAAATTTCGAAGCGTATTTTCATGCCGAACTTCACCACGCGAAGCACTGGAAGCGGACTTGGATTAGCCATGGTAAAAAGCATCGTAACACAAATGAACGGTAACGTAGCTTTCAGAACGCAAGTTGGAAAAGGAAGTTCCTTCTTCGTTATTCTTCCACTAGATCAAAAAGCATAGGTCTGCTCGGAGCCGCATCGTTAGCGAAATTCGAGACCTGCAGATTCAAAATATAATTTCCGTCCGAAATTTCATTCGGAACATAAATCAACTCCGTAATTGTTTTTTGAAAATTCGGCTCCGCCGGAACATTCCAAAACAAATGGTGCGCCGCCAACGCTCCACCGTCTTCCTCGCGATCTACGCTTGGTAGGTCTATTAACAAATGCTGAACACCCGCATCAACAATTCGCTGCATAGCACCTATAGTCAAATAAGGAAAATTCGTTCCTGAATATTGTCTATTTATTTTCGAATGATCATTCGGTTTTGTGCGAATTATCAGCGCCTCACAATTCAAATCCATTCCCATCAAACTCTCCTCACTCACCACCCAATCACCTTGCGAAGAATCTTGCATCGCATCTTGTTTCATCAACTCTACCGTTATCAACCTCGCAAAAAAGTGCGAAGAAGAAATACTGTTTGCCACCGGAAAATACGAATCAATGATATGCCCAACATTCTCTGTGTGCGTGCCATGTCCATGCGGATTGAAATACACGTCGCGAAAATTTACCGCTCCACCTTCTGCAACAGAACCCAAGAACTGCTCGGTGCGAACAGGTTCAATGCGCATAGGCTCTACATACCAAGCGCGTGGCCCGTTTGGATTCAACGAAATACTTAAATCTATTCCCTTTTCGGTTTGAAAAGAATAGGTGTGGTTCTCTTTTTGAAGCGTAAGTTTCATGCTACAAGATTAAAGAAATAATGTTGAAATAATGTGATCGGAAATAAGCCATCCATTGGAGGTAAGTCGAAATCCAGCCTCATCCATAATCGCATTTCCTCCTTCAACTAATTTGAAAAAATTTCGTTCGTTTTCTTTTTTCCAATCAGCAGGAAAGTCCTTCCATTCAATTCCCTCACACGTGCGAAGTCCAACCATAATGCGTTCGTTCAATCGATCCACTTCAGTTAATTCTTCAACTTCAAAAAAATCTTTTTTCAACTCAATTGAACGGATGTACTGCGGATTATTCGAAACATTCCATTGACGTTTTCCTTTCAAAAAAGAATGGGCGGAAGGCCCAATTCCAACATAAGGAATGCCCTTCCAATAATTCCCGTTGTGAACGGATCTGAAACCGGGCTTTGCGTAATTGGAAAGCTCGTAATGCTCGTAGCCAAGCATCTTCGCGGTTTCGTCTAAATACAAAAAACTCCTTTCAACTTCTTCGTCCTTTTGCGGCTCTAAAATTCCCTTTTTCTGCCTCGCGCCAAAGACTGTTTTCTCTTCAACCGTTAACGCATAAGCACTGAAATGAGGAATTTCCAATTGAAGCAACTGCTCTACATTCGACTGCCATTGCGAAAAAGTAGCAATCGGAATTCCGAAAATTAAATCGGCCGTAATATTGGTTAATCCTGCGTCTTGTGCCCGTTTAATTGCAGCTTCCGCCTGCGCTCCCGTGTGTTTGCGATTCATGTAATCCAAGTGTTCGTTGAAGAACGATTGCACTCCAATGCTCAGTCTATTTATGCCCAAGCGTTGCAACATGCGCAAATACTCCGAATTCAAATCTTCCGGATTGGCTTCCAATGTAATTTCCGAAGCGTTCGAAACACCATTCCCAAGGGCGTCGAGCAATCTTCCCAATTGCATTTCCGTGAGTAAAGAAGGTGTTCCTCCACCGAAGTAAATCGTATTTATTTCATGTTGAACAATCTCTTCCTTGCGAAGCTCCATTTCTTTCAACAGAGCATGCACCAAATCTTCTTGCGCATCGAGTTTCGTTGAAAAATGAAAATCGCAATAGTGACAGGCATGCCTGCAGAACGGAATATGAAAATAGACACCCATCATCTGCGCGAATTTAGTTAGCTTCGCGTACGTTAAGACGAATAAGAAATGAAGGCCACTGTAAATAATGCTACCGCATTCGAAGTTTCTTCGAACATAAACAGTAAAACCGTCGTGTTAAACGACCAGTCACTGCCCCTAGATCTCTTGCAAAATGGAGCACACCTTCATTTTGTTTGGAAGGGTAAAAGCGTGAACGTCGAAGTTCTTTCTGTTTCCAAGGAAGAGAAGAAAGTTGTGTTGAAGGTTAACAATAAAACTACGGAAGTGCGGTTAGAAGATCCGTTGGATGCATTATTGAATTCACTTGGATTCTCTTCGGCAAACAGCAGCAAAATAAAACAAGTGAAATCGCCAATGCCAGGACTTGTGCTTTCCATAAGCGCCGAGGTTGGAAAAGAAATTAAAAAAGATGAGCCTCTCTTAATTTTGGAAGCCATGAAAATGGAAAACGTAATTAAAAGTCCAACAGACGGCGTAGTGAAAAGCATTTCAGTGAATGCTGGTCAAGCGGTGGAAAAAGGATCTGTCATGATTACTTTTGAATAGCCAAATGAAACAGCTGTTTTCAATCATATTTGTTTTTTTATTTGTTACTGCAGTAATAGCACAGCCTTGTGCAACAATTACGAGTAATATTTTGTGCGCAGACGCCCCTGTGACGACCGAACAATTGGTTTCCGCTCCATTCAATACCGGTTGTTTCAATTATTCAATGACCAATTTTTATAGCTTTCATACCGGAACCATACCCAATGGTGTGCTTGAAGCAGCATTATTGTTGGAGGATTGCGATGATTTTTCTGGGAACGATACCATGGGGCTTGTAGTTGCTGAACTAATTCCTTCTTCAGATCCGTGCTTGCCAGCATCATACAACATTATTAGTCCTTGTTTCTCCACAGATTCGAGTGAAGTTTTTTTCGTCGGAGGATTACTGCCTGATCACGATTACGTAATTTTAGTTGGTTCAGATCACGACCCCCTTTTCGGCATTTGTTCTTACGATTTATTCATTGGAGGAACTGCTGTAGATATGATTGCAGGAACTTTCCCATACGAAATTGTTTTAGGCGAATCAACCTCTGCGATAGCACAAGGTGGAAGCCCAGGGACTACCTACACTTGGGATCCTATGCCAGAGTTTAGTGAAATTACGAGCGATTCAACCATGACTTTTTTCCCCACGGAAGAAGGGCAAACCATTTCAATTTCCGCGGTTGGAACAATAGGAGACTGCACAGTTAATGCCCCCATTTTTGTAAATATTCTTTCTCCAATTTCAATTTACAACGCGTTAACGCCAAACGGAGATAACATTGATGATACCTGGACAATTACCGGAATCGATAGACCCGTTTTTGAAGCCGCGGTAGTAAGTGTTTTCGATCGCTGGGGACAACAGGTCTTTAAGTCGCTCGGCTATCGTACGCCGTGGGATGGAACGAACAACGGGAAGTACTTGCCAACAGGCGCGTATTACTACGTGATTGAATTGAATACTTACAACTTGTACATACCACCGTATGTCGGAATTGTTTCAATATTAAGATGAAGAAGGGACTGGGAATCATAGCGCTCTTGTGGATGTTCAGTTCCGTAGTGGATGCTCAACAGCTCACGCATTACACGAATTTCATTTACAATTATTTGAACTACAATCCAGCGGTTACCGGAAGTACCCCATGTCTCGAGGCACGTGTTGGATATCGTAAACAGTGGACTGGATTTCAAGGTGCTCCAACTACTGGATACGTCAACGTTCACAACAAATTTGGTATACGCCGATACAACTTTCATGGTGTTGGTGTTATGGTGGAAAACGACACGTACGGTCCTTTCGGAAGCACTTCGCTTGTTGCAAACTACGCTTACCATATGAAACTAACTAAAGGCTATTCCTTGTCTTATGGTGTAGGAGTGGGCTTCACTCAATTCCGTCTCGGTTTAGGTGGAATTACCATGCCCGATATTGAAATAGATCCCGTAATTGGAAATTCTCTCGGAGTAATTGTCGCACCCACTGTGAACGCAGGATTGTGGTTGTACCGAAGAGATCGTTTCTTTGGACTTTCAGTTCGTCAACTTACCCAACCTAAAGTTAAAGGGTTGCCAGATACTCAATTGAGAAGACACTACACCTTTGCATACGGAAAAGCCGTTCTAATTAATGACAACTTCACTTTCAAACCAGCTTTGTTGTTGAATTATGTTGGTCGAAGCAAACCGTCGTTAGAAGGACAAGTTATGTTGGACTATAAAAAAATTATCTCCGTAGGACTAGCTGGCAGAAGTGGTCATGGGGGGTCTGCTTTGGTAAAACTCGACGCACTTCCGTATTTAACAATCGCATACGCATACGATATCACAGCAAACCGTTTGCGCTATGCAGCAACCAATTCACATGAGATAACCCTTGGGTTCCGCGCGTGTGGACTTAAAGAACGTAATCATGTTCCTTGCGCAGCATTCGACTAATGAACATCGAAGAATTTTTCGAAACCTGTCAATCTCTAAGCGAAGAAATTACTTCTGATTTACCTTTCGACGAAAGTTCTTTGGTTTTTCGAATTGAAAATAAAATCTTCGCCATGGTTGACCTTGATACATTCGAGAAAGGAATAAACCTGAAATGTGACCCCGAAAGGGCCATAGAGCTTCGAGAAACGTACAACGGCATTCAACCCGGCTATCACACCAACAAAAAGCACTGGAACCTTGTCATTCCCAACAGCGACGTTCCCGATAAACTGCTGAAAGAGCTTGTGCAACACAGCTACGACCTCGTTAAACCGAAACCGAAAAAACGATAATTCGAAGAAGCTTACACTAAGGTGTATTTGTAAGTCTTAAACGCGAACGCATGCTTCTCATCAACCTCTTGTTCCAAGATTAATTCACGCGTATACAAACTCGCATCGAACTCTGGAAAAAAAGCGTGTGCACCCTGAAATTCAGCTTCGATGTGCGTGAGGTAAATATGCTGAACAAATCCTTCGTGGAGCGCCCATGCATAGATTTGCTCACCGCCAATGATGAAAACCTCAGACTCCCCACCTTCACGAGCAAAGCCCAACGCGCGACTTAACTCGTCAAATACCACACAACCTGGCGCGTTGTAATTTTTATCGCGAGATAATACGATGTTCACACGATTTTTGAACGGCCGAAATGCCTCGGGAATACTTTCGTAGTTTTTTCTTCCCATAATTATATGATGGCCCTTCGTAGTTTCCTTAAAGAACTTCATATCATTCGGAAGATGCCACATTAAATCGTTGTCTTTACCAATCTCACGATTCAAGCCCATGGCTGCTATTAATGATATTTCCATTAGACAGCTACTGCGGCTTTAATGTGTGGGTGCGGATCGTAGTTCTCAATTGAAATGTCGTCAATGGTGAAAGCGAAAAGATCTTTCACATTCGGATTCAATTTCAATGTTGGAAGTGGGCGGAGCTCGCGTGTCAATTGAAGTTTCGCCTGCTCAACGTGGTTGGTGTATAAATGCACATCGCCGCCTGTCCAAACAAAATCTCCAACTTCCAAATCGCACACTTGCGCAATCATATGAACCAACAGTGCGTATGAAGCAATGTTGAATGGAACACCTAAAAATGTATCGCAACTTCTTTGATACAATTGACAACTCAACTTGCCTTCAGCCACATAAAACTGAAATAAACAGTGACAAGGTGGAAGTGCCATTTCTTCAATGAATGAGGGATTCCAAGCCGAAACAATGTGCCTGCGACTGTTCGGATTGTTCTTTAATCCATTCACTAAATTCACTATTTGATCGGTTGATGTGCCATCTGGATTAGGCCATGAACGCCATTGATAGCCATAAACCGGACCGAGGTTTCCATTTTCATCGGCCCATTCATCCCAAATTGAAACTCCGTTTTCTTTCAAATATGAAATATTCGTATCGCCTTTTAAAAACCAAAGTAATTCGTGAAAAATACTGCGCGTATGCAGTTTTTTCGTTGTCATTAAAGGAAATCCTTCCGCTAAATTAAAACGCATCTGATGCCCGAAAACACTGTATGTTCCGGTCCCTGTGCGGTCTTCCTTTTTTACACCGTTGTCTAAGAGGTGTTGCAACAATTCGTGGTACTGCTTCATGTTTCAAAAGTAATTGACGACGATCAAAAAAAAATGAAGTGTTCAAAAAGGAGTTGTTCCTTTTGACAAGTTTGAATATGTTCAATCTTCAGAGCCGAAAACTCACCCATGTGGCATCGTCGGTTTGATCTTGTGAACCCTTCCAGGACGCAAACAAATCGTCGATACCACATCTGTTTCCCAAGAAAACCTGACCACTTTCAATCCACTGAATAAGACCACTCATTCTTAAACGCTTATTTGTAGCCTCGCCTATCTGATCATAAAGTCCATCTGAACAACCGATAATTAGAAGTCTTAACAATTCCTGCAAAAGTTATGGGCGGTGCAATCATTATTGCCATTTAATACCAAATCGATAATTCTCAGATAAAAAACACCAGGGGATCAGTTCTCAGAAGTGCGAGAATATTTTTGAAAATGGGAACAATACAAAAAAGTAAAAGTTGATTCATTTCATGCTTTAAGCCGTTAACCAAATCATCTGAAAATGCTCAATCGCTCTGCGTCGAGGCGTATCATAATAAACAAAAGCATGGTGAACGCCATAAGAGAAGATCCGCCGTAACTAAAGAAAGGCAGAGGAATTCCAATAATTGGCGCCAATCCTAGAACCATTCCAATATTAATAAGCAGATGCATGAATATGATGGCCGCAACGCAATAGCCATAGACACGAGAAAACTGCGATCGCTGACGTTCGGCCAAGGCCACAAGTCGGTAAATTAATGCAAAAAACAATAAAATGACTAGCACACTTCCAACAAAGCCCCACTCTTCAGCCACTGCACTGAAAATAAAATCTGTCCATTGCTCCGGCACGTAATTGTTCTGTGTCATTGGGCCTTGATGAAACCCTCTTCCAAAAAATCCTCCCGAACCGACGGTAATCTTTGCCATTTCAGAGTTGTAAGTGGCGTCTTCCCGCTCAACAGGTAAAGAGAGCATGACATAAATGCGTTCCTTGTGGTGCTTCTCTAGTACGTTGTCTACAATATAATTGATGGAAAAGGAAAGAGTTGAAGCCAAAACAAACGAGAGAAGAATAACCGAATACAGCATTCTTCGGGATCTTGGAACAATGAAGTTTCGAACGAAAATCAACGCAAGTACGGCCAATACAAACAGCACCAATAAAAAAGTAAATATGGAACTCTGCTCTCCGAAATACGGATAGGTGGTTTTACCTGCTCCAATAACAATACTAAGTGTCCCAATTACTACACTGGCGAAACCTGCTATCAAAACATTACCCGACATGCCCTCGCGATACATCACAAGTATGAAAGCCAAAAAAGTTAAAAGTGATCCTACGTCGGGTTGAAGTAGAATAAGCAACGCAGGCAACCCCATAATTGCAAACGCTTGAATTCGGGTTCGAAGATTTTTCAACTGCACTCCAGAACTTGAAATAAACTTCGAAAGAAAAAGTCCAACACCAATTTTCGAAAACTCACTGGGTTGAATTCCAAAATCGCCAATTCCAAACCACGCCTTCGCCCCGTTGACTTCCTTTCCAACTAATAAAACCAACATGAGCAACAAAACAAAAAACAGATAAATGAAAACAGCAAGTTTGCTGAAGACTTCAGCATCTAAATACAAAATCACAACAATCAAAAAAGTACACACACCAATCCAAACCAACTGTTTTCCATATTCTTCAGAAAAACTAAACGGACTTGGCATTAAAGGATTATACGCGGCACTGTAAATAGAAAGCCAACCAAACAAAACCAACGCGGCGTACAAGGCAATGGTGCCCCAATCGAGTTGTAAATTTTGTTTATTCGATGCTGCCACTAGTTGAGAATTTTCGCGTTCATGATAAACTCTTCTCTGCCTGTATTGGTAGTTCCTCCCTTCAAGTATTTTTCAATCATTAAACTTGAAATTGGCGCCGCCCATGTTCCTCCAAAACCGGCGTATTCAACATAAACGGCGAGGGCTATTTTCGGATTTTCTTTTGGCGCAAAACAAACGAAAACACTGTGGTCTTCTCTTGGTTCATTTTGAACCGTACCTGTCTTTCCACAAATAACAATATCTGGAAGTTTAATGCTGTTCGCGGTTCCTCCCGGTCCAACAACCTTTTCCATTGCGTTAACCACGGTCTCAAAATATTCAGGCTTCACTCCAACATCTACGCGTGTCACATACTCCGAACGAGCAGAACCACCTCTTCCAATTTGTTTCACTGTATGAGGCGGAACATAGAATCCGCGATTCGCAATTATGCATGCCAGGTTGCACATCTGAACTGGGTTAATCAATAACTCTCCTTCACCAATAGCTATGGAATAGATGGTAGAGAAGTTCCATGCGTTCACTCCGTACTTCTTGTTGTAATACTCCGTGCCTGGAACATTTCCTTTTTTCATGCCGGGCAAATCGCTTCCCAAGTTTGAACCAAAGCCTAATTTTCGAATTTGCTCATTCCAAATTGAAAGGCCCATTGCAGCATCCTTTGCGCGGTTATTCGGATCTCTGTTGGCTTCCACCACACGCTGTAAAACCCCTCTGAAGTAAGGGTTACATGAATGAACTATTGCCAATTCTAAATCGTCCATGCTGTGTGCACCATGACAGCCAATTAAACTTCTATTACACGCTATTCGAGTGTCTTTGGTAATGGCGCCTAATTGTAAAGCTGTAAGGGATTGTGCCAATTTGAAAATAGACCCAGGTCTATACTGCGCTTGAGTAGCGCGATTGAAGAGCGGCTTCAAAGGATCCTTAGCAAGCGCAGCGAAATTCTGACCGCGCGCTCTTCCAACCAACAAATTCGGGTCGAATGTAGGTGCCGAAACCAAGGCCAATATTTCTCCAGTCGACGGTTCAATCGCTACAATACAGCCACGTTTATTCTGCATTAGTTTTTCACCGTACTTCTGCAACTCCGCGTCAATGGTAGCGTACAAATCAACCCCCTCTTGCGCTGCGCTGTCTAATTGTCCATTCGCTACGCTGTGTTCTACGCCCAGGTTATCGCGATAAACATATTTAATTCCGCGTTTTCCACGCAACTCTTTCTCGTAAGATTTTTCAATTCCGTTCAACCCAATGTAGTCACCTTTACGGTAATCGGGATGCGATTTCAAAATATCGCCGTTCACTTCACCCACATCTCCAAGCACAAGTGCTCCAAGGTTTTCCGGATACGTTCTTAATGTTCTTGCTTGAACGAAAAAGCCTGGGAATTTGTAGAGCCTCTCCGCGAACAAGGCGTATTCCTCAGGAAGCATTTGTTTAATAACAGGCGAAGGCTTGTATTTGACATTTGGGTAGGTAACGGCCTTCTTTAATATTTCCTTCAGCTCTTCGTAAGGCAAATTCACCAACTTACAGAAGTCAGTGGTGTCGAAAGGTTGAAGGTCCTTAGGCAAAACCATTAAATCGTAAACAGTCTGATTCGTCACCAATACCTTTCCGTTTCTATCAAAGATGTTTCCTCGAGATGGGTAAACAACTACCTCGCGCTCTGTTAATCGAGAGCCTTTATTTTTCCATTCACTTGTAGCAACCTGCAAAGCAAAAAGACGCACTATGTAAATAACACAGATGGTTCCAACAATAAACAAGAAAGTATACCGGCGGTTGTCGTTGTTCAAAGTAATTAACTGCTTTTCTTAACTGGCGAAATTAAGAGTTGAGCCAAAATCATAAGCAATAAAGTTGCAATAGAACTTAACAAAATATGAAACAATTGGAAGAAGAATTTATCCCAACGCAAAAACTCGAAAAAGATTAACCACGTGTGATGCGCAAACGTCAGAATTCCAGCATATGTCGTGTACCAAGCCAATCCCATCTTGTGAATGGTAGGCTTCAAATTTGAGTCATAGCCTTCGCGTGGGGCTAACATTTTTTGCACCAGCGGCTGAAGAAAGGTAAGAAGTAAACAAGCCGAAGTGTGAAGACCCGGAGGACCCGTGAACAAGTCCATTAGAACTCCACTAAAAAATCCAATCAATAACATCGCCCATCTTGGCGTGTCAAAGGGAAACATGAGTAAGCTGAAAATGTACATAAATGGAAGAACCAATCCATCGAACAACTGAATTCTACTCACCACCAAGGCTTGTAAAAGCACGAAAAGAAATATGCGCAAATAGTTCATCATTCTTCTCCTCCGTCTGCTATAATTTGTTGTTGTTGAAGAGAATCAATCTCCATTTTCTGAAGATTCTTCACCACTTGAACCCAGGCTACTTTTCTGTAGTCAGTGGCTAATTTAACTTTTATCCGATGGAAGTTTTCCTCTGGTTTATCCTCTAATGCTTCAACACTTCCAATAAGCATTCCTTCTGGGAAGTGACTGGAAAAGCCTGTTGTAACTACCGTATCGCCTACATTAATGTACACGTGCTTTGGAATTTCTTTCACGAACGCAAATAAAGGATCTCCGCCCGGCCACTCTAAAATTCCAAATTCACCCGTTCCTTTCATCTTCACCGAACCTTGAAATTTCGTGTGAAGGACGGGCATGACAATGGAATAATTCTTACTCACACTGCTCACAATTCCAACTATACTTCCGTTCGCAATTACACCCATCTCAATGCCAATACCTTCAGCATATCCCTTGTTCAGGGTGAGGTAATTTCGCTTTCGACTTACAGTAGCATTAACCACTTTCGCAGGGGTATAAGTAAATTGCTGTCGCACGCCCTGTGCTTTGAACGTTGCGGTATCAGAGGTAATATAATTTTCTGGAAGTAAGCTGCGTAAGGCTGCGTTTTCAATGGCCAGCTGATCATTGATTTCAGCGAGTCTCAAATAACTCGTAAACTCGTCCCGCTTCTCATAAATGTAACCCACGAAATCAGAGCTGTGACGAATAAATTCTTTCCTATGAAAATTGTTTTCAGAAAACAAAACAATCATCGAAAAAACTTGAAGCACTAAGAACAACAAAAGCACGTGAAATCGTTGCAACAATGCCAAAAGATTACCCATTCTGCTTTCGTGTTAACGAATTACTCGCGCATTAAGAATTGGAAACGGTTGATGTTCTTCAACGCAATTCCTGTACCTCTCGCTACTGCACGCAAAGGATCATCTGCTACATGAACAGGCAATTTTGTTTTACGATTGATTCGCACATCTAATCCTCGAAGCAATGCTCCACCACCGGCCAAGTAAATACCTGTTTTGAAAATATCTGCTGACAACTCTGGCGGAGTATTTTCCAAACAACTCATGATGGCTTCTTCAATTTTCGAAATTGATTTGTTCAATGCGTGTGCAATCTCTTTGTAAGAAACCATAATCTCTTTCGGAACACCCGTAACCAAGTCACGACCACGAACACTGTAGTCAGCCGGAGGATTCTCTAAATCATCTATAGCAGCACCTACTTCAATTTTAATTTGCTCAGCTGTACGCTCTCCAATTAAAATGTTGTGATGACGACGCATGTAGTCTTCAATGTCCTGAGTAAGTTCATCTCCGGCTACACGAATGTTTTTGTCTGTTACAATTCCACCCAATGCAATAACTGCAATTTCAGAAGTACCACCTCCGATATCGATAATCATATTTCCCATGGGTTCTTCAACATCTACACCAATACCAATTGCCGCAGCCATTGGCTCGTGAATCAAATAAACTTCTTTCGCCCCAGCGTGTTCGGCAGAATCTTTTACCGCACGCTTTTCTACTTCGGTTATACCCGATGGAATACAAATTACCATTCTCAACGAAGGCTGAAACATCTTTCCGCCCTTGTTAATCATTTTAATCAACCCCTTGATCATATCTTCCGCAGCATGGAAATCGGCAATTACCCCGTCTTTCAGCGGACGAATGGTTTTAATATTTTCGTGCGTTTTCCCGTGCATTTGTTGCGCTAAACGTCCAACTGCAACGGTTCTACTCGTCACGCGATCGCGCGCAATAATTGATGGTTCGTCTACAACCACCTTATCGTTCATGATAATGATTGTGTTCGCTGTGCCTAAGTCAATGGCAATTTCTTGTGTTAGGAAACTAAAAAGTCCCATGCTTTTCCTTCTTTAAAATCGGTTAATTGAAAACGCTTCGATAAGATACAAAGATAAGCGCGCAATAAGCTTTCTAACGAATTGAGAAGAATTTTTTTGTAGCGTTTGTTTTGGGTTAATTTCGCAAAAAAATAACTATGTCATTCGAACTACCAAATTTACCTTACGCATACGACGCACTTGAGCCACATATTGATGCGCGTACAATGGAAATTCACCACAGCAAACACCACGCTGCATACACAACTAACCTTAATAACGCTATTGCTGGAACCGATTTAGAAAATCTTTCCATCGAAGAAGTAATGGTGAAAGGTTTCGACAACGCTGCAGTTAGAAACAACGGCGGTGGATTCTACAACCACAACCTGTTTTGGGAACTTCTTTCTCCAAATGGTGGAAAAGTGACTCCTACTATGGAAGCCGCTATCAACGAGGCTTTCGGATCATTCGATGCATTCAAAGAATTGTTTGTGAAGGCAGCAACTACACGCTTCGGCTCTGGTTGGGCTTGGTTGTGTGTGAAAGACGGAAAACTTGAGGTGTGCTCAACGCCAAATCAAGACAATCCATTAATGCCTGGTGTTGGTTGCTCTGGATTTCCAATTTTAGGTTTAGACGTTTGGGAACATGCGTATTACCTGAACTATCAGAACAGACGTCCTGATTACATTCAAGCTTTCTTCAATGTAATCAATTGGGAAGTGGTTGAAGCTCGATACAACAGCGCAAAGTAATTCTTCCAACTAAAATAATTAAGCCCTCGAGATTCTCGGGGGCTTATTCTTTTCTGGCTCTCAAGACAAAGTTTTGTCCCAAATAAACACGACGAACTTGTTCATCAGAAGCCAATTCTTCAGCGCTTCCCGATTTCAAAATATTTCCGTCGTACAACAAGTAAGCGCGATCGGTTATTGTTAACGTTTCTTGCACATTGTGATCGGTAATCAATATTCCAATATTGCGTTCTTTCAACTTCCAAACAATGCGTTGAATGTCCTCAACCGCAATAGGATCAACGCCTGCAAAGGGCTCGTCTAACAAAATAAATTTCGGATCGGTTGCCAAGGCACGTGCAATCTCGGTTCTTCTGCGTTCACCGCCACTTAGATGATGTCCAATGTATTTTCTTCTTTCTGTCAATCCAAACTCCTCCAACAAAGCATCCAACTTCTCAGATTGCTCTTGCTTTGAAAGTCCTGTTAATTCAAGCACCGCTTTTATGTTGTCTTCAACAGACAAGGAGCGGAAAATAGAAGCCTCTTGCGGAAGATATCCAACACCCAGTTTAGCTCGTTTAAACATAGGCATATGCGTAATCTCGGTTTCGTCCAACAAAACCTTACCTAGGTTTGGTTGAATGAGTCCCGTTACCATGTAGAAACTCGTGGTTTTTCCAGCACCATTCGGACCAAGCAACCCAACAATCTCGCCTTGTTCAACATGAAAAGACACGTCTTTTACAACGGTGCGCTTTCCGTAAATTTTTTGAATGTTTTCGGCCCTTAACTGCATAGTGCGAAAATAGGCATCAAAGTCCTTCTATTTGCAATTGCTTCGGTAAAAGCGAAAAGGTCATGCGGTGGTGCTCGCACGCGCCAATCTCGGCAATGGCCGAACGATGTGCTTTCGTGGGGTATCCCATATTTCTATTCCACGCGTATTGAGGAAATTTTTCGTGCAGCTTCAACATAAATTCATCGCGATGAGTTTTCGCTAATACAGACGCAGCAGCAATGTTCAAAAAACGTGCATCGCCTTTAAT
Organism: uncultured Chryseobacterium sp.; assembly: GCA_964385405.1. GTDB lineage: Bacteria > Bacteroidota > Bacteroidia > Flavobacteriales_D > Sanyastnellaceae > CAIZGX01. The sequence goes on from CAYLOT010000011.1 coordinate 28,196, forward strand.
CATGCATGTGTGGGAATATCCATCCAGTGCATAAAATCGGTTTCCATCTACCAATAAATGCGAAGGTTTAGCTTGAAGTTGAAGCGCTGCGCGCTGCATGCCTGTGATTGACGCGCGAAGAATATTCAACTCGTCTATTTCCTTGGGCGATAAAAACTGAACGTTCCAAGCAACGGCTTCACGCTCAATAATCGGACGAAGGATGTTGCGGTTTTTTTCCGACATCTGTTTCGAATCGTTCAACAACGGATGTGAAAAACCTTCCGGAAGAATTACTGCCGCCGCCACTACAGGCCCCGCTAAACAACCCCTTCCGGCTTCATCTAACCCTGCTTCATTGCAATCTGTGTGATAAGGCAGCATCACTCGCGCTTGATTTTTTTCGCAGAGCCGTCACTCATTCGAACAATGTATATTCCTTGCGACAATTCACTTTTTTCTATCACTCGGCCTTGTAGATCGTAGTACGCAATCGGGACAACTTTTTCGGCATTCGTTAGCCCTTCAACACTCATAGGGGCCATGGTAATCGTGGAAAAAAAATTCCAAATTTCTTGACTACCGTCGAAGTCCTGACATGTGGCACCCGTAATCGTTAATGGCGTTGTACCCGGCCAAGTGTGACCTCCTCCTGAAACTTCAATGTACCAATTGTCGTGTTCGGCGCATCCTGAATAAATGGTCTTGCTAGCGGTGCAAAGATCAAATAGATTCGAGTTGGCAATGTTATTTGTGGAAGTGGAAGAACAGCCGTCTTCCGTTTTCCAAAAGTTCAATGTTTCTGGAACGCTCGTCAATACGCCGAATGTAGGGTATTGACCGGGAGATCCATCAAAAGGCACTACAAAATCCAATGTTCCGTGAATGTGAAATGTAGGAACAGGCCTTGTCGGATTAATATTCTGAAGCATCACTTCCGTCATGGTTCCTGCAACAGAGGCTACCGCTGCGAATCGATCCGACAGATTCCCTGCCAAGGCATAACTAAAAATTCCACCATTCGAAAATCCACATGAATAGACGCGTTGAAAATCTATAGCCTCTGTAGCTAAAAGGTAATCCAACAACGCGTTAATAAAACCAATATCATCGACATCTGTAGGATCTTGCCAAGCGTTCCAATGGTTAATTCCATTCGCATCTGGAAGCCCTTGCGGATAAACAACATAAAACTTCGCAACATCTGCAACCGCATTCATTTCCGAATAACCCATCTGAAAATTCATGTTGTTGGTATATCCGTGAAAATTGAAGACCAGCGGTCTATTTCCAGCTGGCATATTCGGCGGAGTGTATAAAATGTACTCCCGAGTTACGCCGTTGTAATCGAAGGAAAACGTTGTTTGTGCATGCGCCGATTGAAAGGCAATCAGCAACAAGAGAAAAGTTAGGGATGTGCGCATAGTCAAAAATAAAAAAGGGCCGGCCGAAGCCAACCCTTTTCAGTAAAGTATTTAGCGATTAATTATCTGCTAGTGTGAATTTAATCGGAATTGTCAAAAATACACGTTGCGAAACCCCGTTTTGTTTTCCTGGGTTGAACTTGCCTAATTTCTTACAAGCTGCCAATGCTTCTCTATCCAATCCTTTTCCTCCTTCAACACCACGTGTTACGGTGAAATTAGAAGGTGTTCCATCTTTCTCAACAACGAAGTTTACGAATACTGTTCCTTCGATGTTCTGAGATTTTTCTTGCTCAGGGTAAGTGATGTTGTTGTACAAAAACTCATACAACGCTTTCTCTCCACCCGGGTAAGCCGGCATCTCTTGAACAAACGTTAACGGCGCTTCAACCTTATCGTTCTTGGTATCTACAGGCGTATAAACCGCAATCGCATCAGATGGTCCCATTGGGCCTTCTTCACCTTCAGTGGTTTCGTCGGCAATCTTTTCATCCTTCAATTTATCTTGAGAAGGTGGAGGGGTCTCTACGTTCTCTTCAATAACGATTGAGGTAAATTGAATTTGACGCACACTTGGGGGTGGGGGTGGCGGCGGTGGGGGTGGTGGCGGTGGGGGTGGCGGTTCGTTCGGATCCGTTGGTGGAGGCGCAATCATTTCTGCGTTCATTTCCACCTTCACCTCTTTTTCCTTCTTTTCGCCCTTGGCTAGAATGACTGGGGTGATTAACGCACCAGATACCAAGAAGATACCCGAGAACACGGCAATGGCCAAAACTCCACCATACATTGTACGTATTCTATACGCTCCATAGGCTTTGTTTTTGTTTTCGAACACCTGCTCATTACGATCCGATGCCATAATGCTGTTCCAGCCCGCCTCAAAACCAAGGAACGTAACTACAGCTGCTGCTGTAGCCACAGCCACCAGGTCGGAGTGGTTGCTTAGAAAATCAGTTACTGCTGACATAATGGTTTGCTTTAATAACGTGCAGTACAGGGCTACACGTCAATCGTTCATTTCAATTTTAATTCTGCTACTTTTTCTGGTGAAAGGAATAGCAAGGCCTCACGTGCTTCCATGTCCATAATGGCGCGTTTCTTCACGTTCGTGATGTTCAATTCATCAATTGCATTCACAACGTTCTTCCACTTAGTGGTAGGCATTGTTTTCACAATTACGAATGGTGCTAAAGAGTCGTTTGTAACATCGGCAATCAAGTCTTTGTATCGAAGATTAATTTTTTCATCCTCATCATGAGAACCGCTTTTCTTCAACTCTTCTCTTTGCTGATCTTTCAAGGCATTTACACGCTCAACTACATTTTTATTTCTTTCAAGTAACATTACGCGTAAACCGTCTTTCGAAAAATCTGACTTTTCCAATTTGGTTGTGTCCTTTCTAAATTTTCCATGGTAGTAGAAAATCTCTTCATCAGTCTCACCCAAAATAATGGTCGTTGCCAAATCATCATCGAGTTTCGTCTGATCGTCTTTGTTTTCTACCTCTTTTGGATAAACAATCTCCAAGGTCTTTGGTTTGCTCAGTGAGGTTGCCAAAATGAAGAAGGTCAAGAGAAGGAACGCCAAGTCAACCATCGGCGTCATATCCATGCGCACCGGGCTCTTCTTGGGTCTCTTTTTCCCGCCTTTTTCGTGGCCACCACCACCTTCTATTATTTCTGCCATAACATGTTTGTTCTATACGGTTGAATTATTTGGAACCAGATTCCAAAGTAGTCACCATGTTAAATTGGAAAATATTCTTGTCGCGGAACACGTCAACGACCTGTTCTACTTTCTCGTAATCGGTAGTTCCGTCTGCTTTAATTGCATAACGTAAAGCTTTATCGCCTTTGATGTCTTTCGGTTCTAAACCGTGTTTTTCGGCATCGGCCATAAACGCTTCGTAACCACTCTGAATCCAATCTCCCAATTCATTGTTTAATGAATCGGTAGGAATACCAGGGGTTTGTGCGTCAAGTGCTGCTCTTGTCTTTTCGTCGGCACTTAAGTACTGACTTAGGTTGTTCAAAGGCATTCCACACATACCTAATAAAGCGAACTTGCGTGCTTCGTCTTCGGTAAGTTTTAATTCGGGATGTCTCTGAACCATTCGCGTTAACATTTCTCTGCGAATATCCTTTCCGGCAAGGTCGAAGAATACTCTTCCCTTTTCGTCCACTGTAATTTGCATCACTTTCTCTGGCAACAACAATTCAGAAGTTGCAGCAGGAACGTCTACAATAACAGGTTCATTCGGACGGAATTTCGCAGTGAGAATAAAGAACGTTACCAACAAGAAACCAAGGTCAACCATCGGCGTCATATCCAAGCTTGGAGCGCTTTTGGGCATCTTGAGTTTCGGCATATTCTTAAATATTAATAATTAAGTAAAAACTTGAATTAGTGCTTTGAAGCAAATGTTTGAGTAACTGTGAAGTTAGCCTCGTCCATTGCGAAAGTCATACTGTCAATACGAGTATTGAAGAAGTTGTAAAGGATAATCGCAATCGCAGAAGCCATGATACCCAAGAACGTATTGATCAAGGCTTCAGAGATACCTAACGAAAGTGCAGTTGCATCCGGAGCACCAGCAGTAGCCATAGCTTCGAACGAAGAAATCATACCTTTTACTGTTCCTAAAAGACCTACAAGTACTCCTAAAGATCCGCAAGTAGAAAGGATAACCAAGTTCTTTGAAAGCATTGGCAATTCTAATGCAGTAGCTTCTTCTAACTCTTGTTTGATTGCTGTAACTTTCGCCTCTTTGTCTAAAGTTGTGTCTTCAGACATCGCTTTATACTTCAACAAACCTGCACGCAAAACAGCTGCTACAGATCCTCTTTGCTTGTCGCAAGCAGCTAAAGCTCCGTTTACGTCGTTGTTGGCTAACATAGCACGAACGTTGTGAACGAAAGCAGAAACGCTTCCCTTTCCTTTCGCCATCATAATGCTAATGAAACGCTCAATGAAGAAAATGATTACAATCAAGTTAACCGCGATAAGAATAGGTACAATGAATCCACCTTTGTGAACAGTTCCTAATACGTTTAATGGATGACCTTTTACTGGGTCTCCGCCTTCAAAGTTTGCAGTATCACCCAATACGAAGGTGAATAATGCCCAACCGGTTAACAACGCAATAGGAATAGCGATGTAAGGGAAAATTGAACTGAAGTTAAAGCCGTTTTCTTGCTTAACTGTAGGACTTGCTTTTTTGTTCATGTCTGTGTTGATTTATTATCTATTGTTTTATTCGGGCAACGAAAATAAGGAAGTTTGTTCAATTTTGAACACCCCCTCGAAATCTTCATCTTTCGTTAACATTCTACAAGAATAACGATTCACCTCCTCATTATTCCCTTCGATATGTTTTCGGTAATAATTATTGAAGTAGAGGCCGATTTGCTTCAAGGAACGGCATTAATACATTTGATGCAATTTCGCTCGAACGAAACGGCTAACAGTTATATACGTACTGAACACACCTACGAGCACGCTAAGTGTGATGAGCAAAGCGCCTAATTTCCAGAATCCACCTCCGTCGAGCAAAATCTGGATAATGTCTCCCAACGCTTGCTGATTGAAATACAAAATAAGCGATATCGCCAACCAGGCAATGGTTGAAGAGAGTAAGGCATTCTTCAGGCTTTGCCATAAAAACGGACGCTTAATAAACCACGGTGTAGCGCCCACCAATTGCATACTTCGGATAATGAGTCGTTGAGAAGAGATGGCTAATTCAACCGTATTCATAATAATGAAGGCGGAAATGATTAAGAACAAAATAACGATTCCGCCAATGATGGCGCCCCATTTCGAAATGTTCTCATTCACCGATTGAAGAAGGGTCTTCTCGTAACCAACATCTTTAATAATCGGATTCTGCTTGCATGCTTCCACGAAAGCGTCTACCGTTGGGCCATCGGCCTTTTCAGGATTTATCTGAACGTCAATTGACGCTGGAAGGGGATTGTACCCAAGAACCTGAACGAAATCTTCACCAATTTCTTTGCTGTACTCCGCTTCTGCCTGTTCACTTGAGGTATAAGAAACTTGGGAGGCGATTCCGCCTCCCTCGATTTCCTTCTTAAAACTTAATATTTGTTCCTCGCTCACTTCATCGTTCAATAGAAGCTGCACCGTGAATTGCGATCGAATGTGATCAGACACTTGCAATGCTACTAAATAGAACACAAGAAAAATTCCAACCATTAGCAAAACCAGCGTAGACCCTGCAAATGCAGAGATGCGGGAAATACTACTTGCTGAAGTACGAACGAATTGCATGTTTTTACGATACAGAAACTACGTGTCCTTTGAAGAACAAATTCTCGCCAGCCAACGGGTGGTTGAAATCTATAACAACAGAGTTCAAACGCACTTCTTCAACAACGCCTTGTACCTGATGTCCTTCGGGGGTTTGCATCGGAATTACTTCACCCACAGCAAACATCTCCCCGTCGAACTCTCCGTCTTCCTCCATGAATTCACTTTTCGGAAATTCCATGAAATATTCTTCTTGCTCTTCTCCATAAGCCTCAGCGCATGGAATGCTTATGCGAAATTCGTCGCCCACCTTCAATCCCTCTAAGCCCTTCTCGAACCCTTCAATCATTGGATCAACCTTGAACGTGAACTTCATAGGCCCATGCTCTTGGGTTGTTTCTACCAACTCTCCGTTTTCATCGTCGATGAAAAGCTCGTAATTCACCTCTACGGTGGCTCCTTCTTTTATCATTTCTTTTTGATTTTAATTTTCTGTCCTACTTGTATTTTGTTTGGGTTTAACCCCTTGTTCAACTTAACTATTGATTCAACTGAAACTCGGTTTTTAGAGGCTATGCTCGAAAGGCTATCTCCAGACTTCACAGTGTAATAAACGTACTCTTCTTTTGGTGTAGCAGGCTTCGGAGGCGTTGGCTTCGGGTCTTCAACTGGCGGTGCTACCTTCGGTGTATTCGTTGAAGTTGTATCTGCAGGTTCAGTTACTTTCGGGATGGTAATGGTCTTTTTAACCTTTACTTTCACCTTAAGGTTCTGTCCAACTTTCAAGGTAGACGATTTCAATTTGTTCCACTTCTTTATATCTGAAGAAGTAACGCCATATTTAGATGAAACACTTTTTAACGTTTCGCCTTTCTTCACTTTGTGCGTTTTCCATTGGTCTTCCCAAATTACTTTCGTGGTCTGCCCCGCTCCGCCATCTGCCGAAGCTGTATCTGCTAGAACTGGCTCTGGTTCTGGTTTCTTCACCTCACTGGCCAAATAAATATCTTTCTCGTGCACCAAGAAATCTCCAATTTTCTCAACAGGCAACATCAAATAGTGTTTCTTTCCGTTATCTGGAATTTCTTTCAATTTATAGGTTCCATTCAAGTATGTAATCTCTTCGATTGGAAGATTAATGCTCTTCGATACAACCTCAAAATCAACTCTTCCTGTCACATGAATCGTATCGGTCTCGAAATAAGACATGGAAGCTTTCTTCGGAAAAATGTTGTGTTCTGTAGAGTAATTCATGATGTAGTTCACCGCAATAAACGCTGGAACATATCCTTGTGTTTCCTTTGGAAGGTATTGCTTAATTGCCCAAAAATCTTTCTTCCCATTGGCGCGACGAATCGCTTTGTTCACGTTTCCAGGACCGCTGTTATAGGCCGCCAATGCAAGATTCCAGTCCCCGAAAGTGTTGTATAAAAATCGTAAGTACTTGCATGCAGCCTCCGTTTCTTTAATGGGGTCGAAGCGCTCGTCTTGATAGCTTGTAATGTCGAGACCGTACATTTTTCCGGTTCCTGGCATGAACTGCCAAAGACCAGCAGCACCGGCTCTTGAAATTGCAGTCGGGTTCAATGCAGATTCAACGATGGCGAGATATTTCAATTCAAGCGGAATGTTATACCTCGCAAGTGCATCTTCAATTAGCGGGAAATAAAGTTGAGACAAACCTAAAACCTTCGCCGTAACGTCTCTTCTTCTTACAGAATAAAGGGCTATAAAGTCGCGGACATTTTCATTGTAAACCAAATCGAACGGACTCTCTCTGTCCAAGACTTTCATGCGCTCACGCGTTAGCTCCTCTGGAAAAGTCGGCACTAAATCTGTTGGATAATCATATGCGTTTTGAATATCTGGATCCGCAGAAAAACAGAAATGATTCAAATAACTCGCTACAAGCATTCTATCGATTTCATCTATCTCTTCTTTCTTTAATCCAGCTACCTGACGATCTTGCAGCGTATCCTTTGGAAATTCCAAGGCATAAACGCTCCAAAACGAAAGCACGCCAAGCAATGCTGTAAATAATTTTTTCATGATTTCCCTTTATAATAGGGCAACAACATTTCTAAGCGTTTATTGCCCTTCCATTTCGGATACAATTTCCGAAAAAAATAGATTATTTCCAATCTTGGAAAAACACAATTGTGAACACTCTGTTAGGGAAAAACTCGTAAAGCCTAGGATAATAAGGCTTCTAGCGTTTTTGAAAAAGTAAACAAATCACAGTCTTCTTTGTGTCGAGCAGTAACTTGTATACCGAATGGTAATCCTGTTGTTGACTCTTTTCCACATGGAATAGAAATCGCAGGATTCCCTGTAAGATTTGCATGCACTGTAAAAATATCTTGCATGTACATTGAAATTGGATCCTTCGATTTCGCTCCGAATTCAAAAGCTACATCTGTGCAAGTGGGAGAAAGTAAGAAATCATATTGGTCGAAAATAACTTTCGTCTTCTCTTGCAACACGCGTCTTACGCGCTGTCCTGTACCGTAATAGGCGTCTATGTATCCTGAACTCAACACGAACGAACCCAACAAAATTCTGCGCTTTACTTCACGGCCAAATCCTTCTGTTCTGCTCTTTCTGTATGTTTCGTTAATGCCCTTGGCATCTTTACTTCTATAACCGTAATTAATTCCGTCGAAACGCGCCAAGTTCGAAGAAGCTTCTGCTGTGGTTAACACGTAATACGCGGGAACCATATAATCTAGATATGGGAAAGAAATAGGTTCAACCACATAGCCTTCCGTTTTCAATCTTTCAATAATCTCATTGACCCGGGCGCGAATTTCCGGATGAACAGCAGGGCTCTCAACCGCTTCTTTCAAGTAAGCAATTCTGGCTTTGTCTGGCTTTTGTGTCGCTTGGGGTAATTTCTCTAGAAGCGTTGTGCTGTCATAAGAATCTGGACCGCTTATGATTTCAAGCAAAATCTCTGCGTCTTCAACGCATTTGGTCATTGGACCAATCTGATCGAAGCTCGATGCATATGCAATAAGCCCATATCTAGAAACCGCACCATACGTGGGCTTCATTCCCACAATACCGGTGAAAGACGCAGGCTGACGAATAGACCCTCCCGTGTCGCTACCCAGCGCCGCCAAACAAAAATCCGCAGCTACAGCTGCAGAAGCGCCTCCTGAAGATCCTCCAGGCACACAGTTTTCATTCAACGGATTTTTAACTGGGCCGAAATAAGACGTTTCATTGGAAGAGCCCATCGCGAACTCGTCGCAGTTTAATCTTCCAATGATAATTGCATCTTCCGCAAGAATTCGTTCTACAACAGTGGCGCTGTATAACGATTCAAATCCTTCAAGGATTTTAGAAGATGCAGATACTTTATGATTTTTATAACAGATGTTATCTTTAATGGCAATGACCATTCCTGCAAGTTTACCTGCAGTTCCATTGTCTATTTTTTGTTGAATTAGTTCCGCCTGTTCCAAGGCCTCTTCACCCCAAACTTCTAAGAACGCATTCAAATTCATGCGCGCCTCAATGTTCTGAAGGTAGTGCGAAACAACGTTTTTTAACGTAATGGATTTTGAGGAAAGCTCAGACTGAACTTCCTTCAACGAATGAAACACCATTGGAGTGGATGTTATTTGTTCTCGATCTTATCAGACTCCGAAGGAGTTGAAGAAGATCCTTCGCCTTTGCTAGCGTCTTTGAATTCCTTCATTCCTTTTCCTAGACCGCGCATCAATTCTGGAATTTTCTTACCTCCGAAAAGAAGAAGAACAACAACTAAAATTGCAATTAATTCCCAACCGCCTAATTTTCCCATAACCTTAGTTTTTTAGTTGCACAAATATACGACAAACCAAAGGTTATAGTGTACTCGGACAAACGAAATTGGTTTTCGGTAAAGAGGTCTTAGAAATTGCGTTATATCCACCAGCAATGTCAATGACATTGTGAATTCCACGGCTTTTTAAAATACTCGCAGCTATCATGCTGCGGTATCCGCCTGCGCAATGAATGTAGTTGTTCTCTCCTGTTTTGAAGGCACTCATGTGCTGATTCAATTCGTGAAGAGGCGCGCTGGTAGCAGCTTCCAAGTATTCCGATTGAAATTCGGTTGGCTTTCGCACATCGATTGTATTCACCTTTTTATCGGAAGCCAATTCTGCAAATTGCTCGGCAGAAATGCTTTCAATCTGATCAATTTCGTTTCCAGATTTGTCCCAAGACTCGAACCCGCCTTCCAAATATCCAACCACGCCGTCATACCCTACGCGTGCCAGACGCGTTACAGCCTCTTCTTCCTGGCCTGGCTCTGTAACCAACGCAATGCGTTGCTTCATGTCGGTAATTAATGTCCCTGCCCAAGGAGCAAAATCTCCCTTCAAGCCAATGTTCACCGAACCTGGAATAAACCCTTTGCAAAAGACTTGCGGGCCGCGCACATCTAAAAGCAAAACGCTCTCATCTTCCATCAATACCGTGAACGCCTCTACAGACAGGGGTTTTAGAGAATTCTGAACAACCGCTTCTAAAGAAGAAACACCCTTCTTGTTCATAGCCACGTTCTCAGGAAAATAAAACGGAGGAGGTAACAAGCCCGAAGTAACTTCTTTTATAAAATCTTCCTTCGTCATTTCTTGAAGTGCGTAGTTCACCTCTTTCTGATGACCCAAAGTGTCGAAAGTCTCTTTGCTCATGTTCTTTCCACACGCAGAACCCGCGCCGTGTGCTGGATAAACAGTAATGTCGTTTTCCAACGGCATTAACTTGTTTCTTAGACTGTCGTATAAATATCCGGCTAAATCTTCTTTCGTTAATTCCCCTGCTTTCTGCGCCAAATCTGGTCTTCCAACATCACCAATGAACAGTGTGTCTCCTGTAAATACCGCTACTTGCTTTCCGTTTTCATCGCGAAGCAAATAACACGTGCTCTCCATGGTGTGACCGGGTGTATGCAAAACCTCAATGGTGCAATTTCCAACGTGAAGAATTTCTCCGTCGGTTGCAATGTGTGAAATGAATTCAGTCTTCGCGTTCGGACCGAAAACAATGGTTGCACCTGTGTAAACTTGAAGATCTAAATGTCCGCTTACAAAGTCAGCATGAAAATGCGTTTCTAAAATGTATTTGATCTTCGCGCCTGAAGCGTTCGCTCTATCTGTGTAGGCTTTTGTATCGCGAAGCGGATCAATAATAACCGCCTCACCATTGCTTTCAATGTAGTACGCGCCTTGCGCTAAACATCCAGTGTAAATCTGTTCAATTTTCATAGTATCTCAATCATTTCTTTCGTTAACATATACGTTCCCACGGCCAGCAAAAGTACAACGAAGGACTTTCGCAAAATCGTATCGGACCATTTTTTAGAGAGTAAAGTTCCTGCAATTACACCCACAACTGCAATGCATAAAAAGGGTATGAGTATGGAGAAATTCAAGGTGTTCAATTCCGAATATGACACTGCTAATCCAGAAGCCGAATTCAAAGTAATAACTACAAACGTTGAAGCTATAGCCGCAGACATGGTGGTATTGCGGTAGGCGTAAATAGCAGGGACAATCAAGAATCCTCCTCCTACTCCGATGAGCGATCCCAACACACCTACAACAGCGGCATTCAAGGACAATGAAACAAGTCCTTTTCCTTTTGCTTTCTTGGGGTTAAGCAGTTTGTATGCAACAATGAACATGATGGTCACAAACAGCAGAAGCAAAATGCTTTGCGTTGAGGCCTTCCAACCGAAAACAAAAAATTCTTTGGGCAAAATCGGTAACACAAAGAATTTGATTAACGCTATAAAGACCATGGAAACCGCTGCAAACAGCAGAGCTAAGCGCCATTCAATTTCTTTCCTACTTTGAATTCCACCAACAATAGAACTGAAAAACAAGATGGCGTAGGAAGAAACGACCGCCGATCGCAAATCGAATCCAAACAAATAAACCAAAATAGGAATGGTAAGAATTGCGCCGCCACCTCCAAGCACGCCCAACACAAAGCCCATAAGCAGTGCTCCGAAAAATCCAAGGGCCATTGTTAGTTCCATAATGCAAAGATAGTTCTTCAATAAAGGTACGAAGTGACGATTATCACTTAAGACCGGCTATACTCATTAATCGCTGTGTGTATTGGTTTGAAGGATTAAAAAACACCTCTTCAGCATTTCCTTTTTCAACCAACTCACCCTTCCGCATAACCAAAACATTGTTGCTCATGTGATAGACCACCGGCATATCGTGAGAAATAAACAAATACGTCAGACCGAATTCTTCCTTCAAATCATTCAACAAATTCAACACCTGCGCTTGAACAGAAACATCTAGCGCCGCGACGGCTTCATCGCAGATGATTAACTTCGGATTAGTTGCCAATGCGCGAGCAATGACTATACGCTGACGCTGTCCACCTGAAAAATTGTGTGCGTAACGCTGCGCGCTATCGACGGGCATTCCAACGGCATTCAGTAAATATTCAACACGCTTTTTTCGTTCCGAATTTGAACTTCCTATTTTATGAATGTGCAAAGGCTCGAGGAGCATGTCTTCAATTTTCAATTTCGGATTTAACGAAGCAAACGGATCTTGAAACACCATCTGAATGTCTCTTCGAAATTTATTCGGAAAAGAATTTTCATTGCCAATAAGTTGCTCTGCTTCGAACCAAACCTTTCCGCTTGAAGGGGCAAGAAGTCCCATAAGCATGCGGCTTAGCGACGTCTTTCCACATCCACTTTCTCCAATTAAACCAAGGGTTTCACCGTGTTTTATTTCGAAGGAAACATTGTTCACGGCAGGGGTGGTTTGTCCCGGATAAATCTTCGTCAACCCATCAACTCGCAATAAAATATTTTCATTGGCAGAAAACGAATACTGCTTCTCGGAACGGTCATTTCCCAACGTAACTAAACTCTTCCCTTTTGAATCTTTCGTGGGTCTGCAAGCAAGTAATCCCCTTGTGTATTCGTGTTGCGGCGCATTCAACACAGTTGCTGAATCGCCCTGTTCAAGGGCGTTTCCAGCCTTCATTACCACAATGGAGTCGGCCATTTCCTTCACAACGTGCAAGTCGTGTGAGATGAAAAGCACCGACATGTTTCGTTGTGCTTTGAGCTTTTTGATTAACTCTAAAATCGACGCTTGAACCGAAGGGTCCAAGGCAGTCGTTGGTTCATCTGCTATAAGCAGCATGGGCTCTGAAGCCAAGGCCATGGCTATCATAATGCGCTGACGCTGTCCGCCTGAAAATTCATGCGGATACTTTTTCAAAGCACCCGTCGGATCAGGCATTTCAACCTCTTCTAACAAAGACAAGACTTTGCTTTTTCGCCTTTCTTTTTCTTCATGTCGAAGGCATTCCTCCATTTGCTGCTGACAAGTCATTGCAGGATTAAGCGCCGTCATGGGCTCTTGAAAAATCACGGCAATTTTTTTTCCGCGCAACGAAACCAAAACTTCGTCTGTAGGCTTCACTGTTCGATTTTCAGAACCCAACAATTCACCCGAAAGAAAAATCTCTCCGGAAGGAAATGATAAATTTTTTGTTGGAAGTAATCCGAGCAACGACATGGCGGTTACCGATTTTCCACTTCCAGATTCACCCACCACGGCTGTTATCTTTCCTGGAAAAAGCGCATAGGATAAGGCGTTCACAACAATTCTATTGTTGAAGGCCACACTTAAATTTCGTATTTCCAACAAAGGTTTCACTACCTGCAAGATGATTATTATTTCAGTTGGAAAGACACCGCTCTTTTGAAGAAATAAACATTGCAATCGCAATAAACCTTTTTGTAGAATTAACTTCTTACCCGAACAGTTCTTAACTTTATTGAACCTTAAAATCATTCCTTGTGAAAAAACTTGTAATTCTCTCCGCTATTTCAATCAGTTCAATTGGCGCATTCGCCCAAGTAACTTGGAGCGAAAACATAGCGCCCATTTTATTTGAACACTGCACCAAATGCCACCACGAGGGTGGAATAGGCCCCTCTTCGTTCATGACATACGACGATGCATACAACAGTTCGGTGGGAATATTGGGCGCAATAACTTCGGGACAAATGCCCCCTTGGCCAGCGGATCCGAATTACCGTCATTTCGTAGGGGAAAACGTGCTTACTCAAGCAGAAAAACAGGCCATTGAGGATTGGTTGGTTGGAGGGGCATTAAGCGGTGACCTTGCACTCGCTCCGCCAACACCTGTTTACAACAACAATACACAACTTCCCTCTGTTGACCAAACTTTCACAACACCGAACTATACCAGTCCTGCAACAAACAGCGATTACTACCGAACCTTCGTTATTCCGAGTGGTTTGACACAAGACGGATGGATAGATGGTATTGAAATTATTCCTGGAAATGCAGACATTGTTCACCACGTTGTGATTTCTTACGATCCCACGGGGGCGGGCGCTACGCTCGATGCAAATGACCCCGGGGCAGGATTTCAGTCGAGCGGAGGAGGTTTAGTTGACGGTGCGAAATTCCTTGCCGCTTGGGCGCCCGGTGGCGGACCTTTGTGGGTGCCTTTTGGATTCGCACAGCGATTAGAAGCGGACGGAGATTTATTGGTTGAATTCCATTATCCGGCAGGGTCTCTCGGTCAGTCAGATCAAACTACTATAAACCTTCATTATTCAGACGACCCCACACCGCGAGAAGTTTGGTATAACCCCATACTGAATCATGCGCCTGGAATTTTAGATCAGAACTTCCTATTTATTCCTGCCAATCAAACTGCAACATTTACCGAAACTTATAACGTTCCTTTAGATGTAACCCTCATTGGCACGTTCCCTCACATGCATCGTATTGGAAGGAGCATCAGCAGTTGGGCCGAGTTACCTGGCGGAGGAACTGAGCCGCTGATAAGCATTCCAAGTTGGGATTTCAATTGGCAGTTGAGTTACAACTACCCACAATTAATTCACATTCCACAAAACACGAACTTACGCGCTGAAGCCTTCTACGATAACACTTCTGCGAATCCATACAATCCCAATAGCCCACCTCAATTGGTTATGGCGGGGGAAGAAACGGGAGATGAAATGATGATCGTTTTCTTCGCATACACCTATTACTTACCAGGAGATGAAGACATTGTTGTTGAACCAATCGTTGGCACAGAAGAGCAGCATGTTGTGCAGCAGCAATTCGATATTTTCCCAAATCCGAACAACGGAACATTCAACATTCAAACGTTCAATCAACGCTTCGATAAAGCGGTTATAACCGTTACAGACATAAGCGGAAAAATCGTTTATGAAGCGAATATGAATATCCCCGGTGGAATGCACACGCAGTCAGTAGAACTGAATCTCCCGAAAGGAATTTATGTGCTACACGCTGAAGGAACAACCACTCACGAAAGTGAGCGTTTCATTGTTGAATAACTACAGCGAAAACTTCAGCGAAAAGACGTTGCTATAGAGAACGTCGGAAGAATTTCCAACATCTGATAACGCATAGTCGATGAACATTTTTCGAAGGCGAATGCCAATGCCAATGTTTGGTTGATATGTGATGTACTCTTCTTCGAAATCCTTTACGCGCTGGGCGTTTCCAACACCAGCGCGAAAAAATATCGTGTTTGAATAACCCAATTCCAATCCTACATTCGGATCAATACTGAAGACATTACCAGACACCAACGCATTGCGCTGTCCGTCTGTAGTGAAGGTCGCATTTCCTTCCACCAAAAAAGAAATTTTGTCTTTGTTGAATTTATAGCCTGCTCCGAGAATGGCGCGCGGCAAAGCTATTTCTAAACCGTTTTGGGGTAACGTATTGCCTGTTTGTTGAAAGACTGAAGTAGCGGTTGAGCCCAAGCTGAAAGACCATGCGTTGAACGTTGAACTTGCATCGCGAACAACTGCGCCCAAGCACAAATGCTTTCCTTGGTATTGCGCGCCGAGATCGAATCCAAATCCGAAGGAACGCGCAAAATCTCCGATCTGTCGGTAGATAATTTTTGCCGTGCCGCCAATGTTTACGCGACTTGCCCAAGGCTTGTGAATAAAGGGAACCCCCTTCTTTGCGTAAGAAAACAAGAACGCATAATCTGCAGCATTGAAAGTGGTAACTCTTGAATAATCAATGTTTCCATTGGGATCATATAAGTCCAATGTATTCGGAATATCATCGATTCCAAATCGAATAAGCGAAAAGGAAGCCGCCGAAGTTGAATCCAATCTTTTGCCCACAGCTGCATAATCGAATTTAGCAATTCCTGCATAAGACTCACTGTGCATAAGAGCAGCATCGAGTTTATTTCCCAAGGCTAAAAGTCCTGCCGGATTCCAATATCCAGATGTAACATCATTCACGCTGCTCACTTGTGCTTGCGACATACCCATGGCACGAGCGCCGACCCCGATTTGCAAAAATTCATTCACATATACACGTGCAACTTGCGCGTGTGTGAAATGTGACGCGCAAAGAAAAGCGAGTACTGAAACAATTTTAGAAAGGAATCTTTTATTCATGAGCGACGTTGAAACGAAGGAGGTTACAGTTTATTATCTTAAACCGAAATTACTTCCTCAACCACACTTGGTAACTTCGCTTTCAATAAGTTTTCAATACCTCCCTTGAGTGTAGCTGTTGATGAAGGGCATCCAGCACACGAGCCTTTCATTTCAACAAAAACTTTCTTGTCTTCGTAAGCTACAAAATCAATAGCACCGCCATCGGCCTCTACAGCTGGACGCACAAACTCTTCCAAAAGAGCCATAATGGAGTCGTCGTATTCAGAAGGTTTGAATTTAGATCTGTCTATAACCGAAGGTTTCGAACCGCCGGCTTTGGCCTCTTCAATCATAGTTGCACTTCTGCTCATGAGCTCAGCAGGAACTGTAGAAACCGCAATTTCGTTGTCCATGAGCCACTCGCGAATATATTCGCGCAACTGCATCACAATCATGTCCCAATCAATAGTAGCGTCTTTCGTTACCGTAACGAAATTATGCGCAACAAAAACATTGGTTACAAATGGAAAATTGAAAAGCTCTTCCGCCAATGGCGATGAGCCCGTTGCTTCAGCCTTTGACTTATATTCAACTTGAAGTCCGCCCGTTAACAACAAACGATCCGCAACAAACTTCATAGATGAAGGATTCGGTGTCATTTCAGCATATACAGAGGTCGGAATTTTTTTTCTTTCGTTCATGGAACAAAGGTAATTCCATTCAAGGAAAACATTTACACCCAATGTTCATTTGAATCCCACTATTTTTGTTTGAATCGTTCGTGAATTTTTCACTTCAACACACAACATGAGAAAACTCTTGGTCTTCATTTTACTTGTATCGAATGGCATTGTTGCATTCGCACAAGAAACCTTTCCGTTCAACGGTGTCCGTCCGAAGGACGTGAGTGCCTATGCGCTAACTAACGCTACGGTCTATTCCACTCCAGAAAATAAATTGGAAGGAGCAACCGTCATTATTGAAAAAGGAAAAATTAAAGCAGTTGGAAAGAACATTCCAATTCCCTCGAACTGCGCTGTAATTGACGCCTCAGGTAAATTCATTTATGCTGGATTCATAGACGCCTTTTCTACCTATGGTATTCCAAAGAAGCAAAATGACAATCGCGGCGAAGAAACAGAAGACTCAGGAAAAAATGTGCTCGGCTGGAATGCCGCCATTCATCCGGAATACAACGCCTCCTTTCAACTTCAACACAATGAAGAAGAGGCTGAAAGTTATCGCAATGCGGGCATAACCAGTGTATGCGCACACAAAGCCGACGGTATTTCACGCGGAACGGGTGCACTTGTTTCATTAGGCAATGAAATCCATGCCGATGTGATTAGCCCAGAAGCTGCTGCCTATTTTTCTTTCAACAAAGGAAGCAGTCCGCAACAATATCCGTCATCCATAATGGGAAGCATTGCACTTCTTAGACAAACCTACTGCGATGCCAATTGGTACGCGAATTCGAAAGGAAACGGAGAAACAAATTTGACGTTGCGTGCGCTCAATGCAAGTAGCAATCTTCCTCAGATCTTTGAAGCAAACGACAAATGGAATATTCTTCGTGCAGATGCGGTGGGAGATGAGTTCGGGGTTCAATACTTATTCAAATCAGGTGGCAATGAATACCAGCGATTGGAAGACATGAAAGCCACAAAAGGAAGATTCATTGTTCCCGTGAACTATCCACAAGCATTCGATGTTAGTGACCCTGCGAGCAACAGATATATCTCAACAGCAGAGTTGAAACACTGGGAACTCGCGCCTTACAACCTCGCTTATTTGCACAAGGCGGGAATAGAATTTTGCATCACATCAAGCGGTCTTGAAGACAAAGGTCAATTGATTGAAAACGTAAAAATCGCCGTAGACAACGGACTGCCTGCTAACATTGCATTGGCTGCGTTAACAACAAGACCAGCTCAATACCTGAACGCTCAAACCCGCATAGGATCGATACTTGCGGGATACGACGCAAATCTTGTGATTACGAATAAAGAGCTTTTTACTAACGACGCAAAGATCCTTGAAACATGGGTGAATGGAAAGCCTTACTTCGTTTCAAACGCAGCGTCTCTCTCACTTGAAGGTACTTATAGCATTTCCGTTTTAGGGACAACTGTTCAAGCCGAAAGCAAAAAAGGAAAAGGAGATGAAGTCATTGTTTCTTCGAATTTAAAAACCTCTGACACATTAAAAAAACTTCATGAAGCGCTAGGATCTACGGCCAAAGATTCAACTTTGTTTCAGTTAAAGTTGCAATTGAAAGATGGGTTTCCTGTTGGAGAGCTAACACTCGATAGCACGGCATTCGCGCGCGTTTCAGGAAACATTCACAACAAAGAAAAAGAACTCGTTTTAGATTTAATGTCCTTTGGAAAAACACCATTTTCTGTGAGTGCAATTGTGGTTGCTCTTCCGAAAAAAGAAGAAGAAAAGAAAGGCGAAAAATCAAAACAACTTCCAAGTGAAATCGTTTATCCCTTCACCGCATACGGAAGAAGCACACTTCCGAAAAAAGAGAATGTGGTTTTCAGAAATGCCACGTTGTGGACCTGCGAAAACGGAAATATTCAAGAAGGCGATTTGTGGGTGAAGAATGGAAAGATTGCTGGAATAGGCGTTGATCTTAGCATTCCAAGTGGAGAGACGGTTCAGGAAATTGACGCGAAGGGTAAACACATTTCTCCAGGAATCATTGACGAGCATAGCCACATTGCACTTTCCAGTGTGAATGAAGGAACGCAAGCCAGTAGCGCTGAAGTAGAAGAAGGAAGTGTTATTTATCCGGAAGACATTGACATCTACCGTCAACTTTCAGGAGGAACAACAGCCTCTCAATTGCTTCACGGAAGTGCGAATCCGATTGGCGGACAGAGCGCATTGGTAAAGTTACGTTGGGGAGTGAATGCCGAAGGAATGAAGATTGAAAACGCACCTGGCTTTATCAAATTCGCACTGGGAGAAAACGTGAAGCAAAGCAACTGGGGGGATCGCGCAGTAACACGTTTTCCGCAAACCCGCATGGGAGTTGAGCAAGTTTACTACGATCATTTCTATCGCGCATTGGAATATGGTAAGGCGTGGGACAACTACAACGCGGCTTGCAAGAAAGTGAAGAAAGGTCTTCCAATGCCAATCGCTCCACGCAGAGATTTAGAGTTAGAAACCATATTAGAAATCCTTCGTAAGGAACGTTTCATTACGTGTCACAGTTATGTCCAAAGTGAAATCAACATGCTCATGCACGTGGCAGATAGTTTCAATTTTAAGATAAATACGTTCACGCATATTTTAGAAGGCTATAAGCTAGCAGACAAAATGAAAGCCCACGGAGCGGGCGCTTCTACATTCAGCGATTGGTGGGCCTACAAGGCAGAAGTGAAAGACGCCATTCCATACAACGCTGCGCTTATGTACGAGCAAGGAATTGTTGTTGCCATTAATTCAGACGATGCCGAAATGGGCGCACGCTTAAATCAAGAAGCTGGAAAGATTGTAAAATACGGAAGCGTTCCAGCGGAAGAAGCGCTGAAAATGGTAACGTTAAATCCGGCAAAACTTCTTCACTTAGACGACCGCATGGGATCGCTTAAAGTAGGCAAAGACGCAGACTTCGTGGTATGGAACAACGAACCGTTGAGCATTTATGCACGTGCAGAGAAGACCTATATCGATGGTGCTTGTTACTTCAGTATTGAAGAAGATGAAAAAGCAAGAGAGGCATTTACCGCTGAACGTGAGCGCATCATTCAAAAAATGGAAGCGGCAAAAAATGGTGGTGCATCAACGAGAAAACCACAACCAAAGACACCGCATCATTTCCATTGCAACAGCTTGGACGAAACTTCTAAGGGTATTTTCATTAAAGAGAGAGAATAAGATGATAAAAAAATTATTTGTTTTTATTGCGTGTATATCAGCAGTTGCTGTTCATGCGCAACACCGACCAACTCCAGCACCAGCGCAGAGCAATTCGATTCTGTTGACCAACTGCTATGCACATTTAGGAAACGGAAAAGTCATTGAAAACGCATACATCGCTTTTGAAAACGGTGTGATTACGCTTGTTGCAGACGCCACTGTTTCTCGCATAGATGTGACCAAATTCGACAAGGTAATACCTATTGAAGGTCAGCATGTTTATCCTGGATTTATTGCACCGAACTCTTCGTTGGGATTGGTTGAAATAGATGCGATACGTGCGCAGAATGATTTGTATGAAGTAGGCACATTCAAACCGAGCGTTCGTTCGGTTATTGCGTACAACTCAGACTCGGAAATTATTCCCACCGTTCGTTCGAACGGTGTGTTACTTGGACAAGTAACACCACGTGGTGGAATAATTTCAGGCTCTTCGTCTGTCATGCAATTCGATGCTTGGAACTGGGAAGACGCTGTGGTGCGCGCAGACGACGGCCTACATCTGAACTGGCCGCAAGTCATTCACAGACACTACGACAAAGGCAGAATCTTGGTCTCAAAGGTGAAGAGCTACGACCAACAAAAACGCGAAATAGAATTGTTCTTCCGAGATGCAAAAGCATACGCCAAAGCCCCAAAAGGAGATTTGACAGAACTTCGCTTCGAAGCCATGAAAGGACTTTTCGATGGAAGCAAAACACTCTACGTTCATGCAGATGAATTGAAGTCTATTCACGAAGCGGTTCAATTCAAACGCGATATGGGCATTGTAAAAATGGTTCTTGTAGGTGGTTACGACGCTCCGCTTGCAACAACTATTCTGAAAGAAGAAAACATCGCGGTTCTTCTTCGTCGTGTGCATGATCTTGCTTCATTAGACGAAGACGATCCGCATGCCTCTTTCGCATTAGCAAAAAAATTATACGATGCTGGAATTCTCTTCGCTTTCCAAAACGAAGGTGACATGGAGCGCATGGGAACGCGTAACCTTCCGTTCATGGCGGGAACTGCTGTGGCACATGGACTTCCTTACGAAGAGGCAGTTAAAGCACTCACATTAAATGCCGCGCAAATATTAGGCATCGATAAAAAATTTGGAAGTCTTGAAGTTGGCAAAAGCGCAACGCTTTTTGTTTCATACGGCGATGCGTTAAATGTTACAACCAACAATCTGCGTTTGGCTTTTATCGATGGAAGAAAAATTGAATTGAGCAACATGCAAACAGAAATGTACTTGTTGTACAAGAACAAATACGATAAAGAACGAAGCAAATAAAGCCGTTTCTTTGCAGCGAATTTTAACACTATGGCACGCGTATTAACAGGCATTCAAAGTACCGGAACACCGCATTTAGGAAATGTGTTGGGCGCAATTGCTCCTGCAATTGAAATGAGTAATCACCCTTCAAACGAAGCGTATTTATTCATTGCCAATTTCCACACATTAACTCAAATTAAAAACGCGGAAGAAATTCGTAACAACACCTACAGCGTAGCAGCAGCTTGGTTAGCGTGCGGTTTCAACACAGATAAAAATGTGTTCTACCGACAAAGCGACGTGCCTGAAGTTACCGAACTCGCTTGGTATTTGAACTGCTTCACGCCGTTCCCTATGTTGGCGAATGCACACAGTTTTAAAGATCGTCAAGACCGTTTGAAAGAAGTAAACGCAGGGCTTTTCACTTACCCAGTCTTAATGGCCGCCGACATCTTGTTGTACGATGCAAACTTTGTTCCCGTAGGGAAAGATCAGCTTCAGCATTTGGAAATTACACGCGACATTGCTTCTTCATTCAACCATCAAATGGGAGAAACATTTGTATTGCCTGAATCAAAAGTGAACGAAGCAACAATGTTGGTTCCGGGTACCGACGGACAAAAAATGAGTAAGAGCTACGGCAATTACATTAACATTTTCCTTCCGGAAAAAGAATTGAAAGACGTCATTAACAAGAACATTGTAACGGACGCAACAAAGCTTGAAGATCCGAAAGATCCCAATTCAAACAGCATTGCAGCCTTGTATGAACTTATTGCTGGTGCCAGTGAAGCGGCAGTTCTACGTGAAAAACTCTTGGCTGGAAATTTCGGATGGGGACACGCGAAAAAAGAATTGCTCGAAGCCATTCTTTCTCGTTTCGAAACGGAAAGAAAAAAATATTTCGAATACATTTCAGACTATTCTTCACTTGAGAACATTCTGAAACAAGGCGGAGAAAAAGCGCGAGTTACTGCAACAAATACGCTTGACCGCGTGAGAAAAAATTTAGGTTATTCCGTATAACCTTTCGTTTCGTATCTTACGCTTCTAAACCACCCAACCTTGCGCTACATCTTCGGGCCCATATATTTTGTTTACAAACTTTGGATTGGTTTGGTGTTTTGGATTACGCTTATTTTTTTATACATCCCATTCGTTTGGGTGTACAAAAAAAGAGAGCGTCACTTGAAAGCTTTCGCCCTTAAACGTTTCTGGGGAAAGCTCATTCGTAGATTAATTTTTTGTCCCATCGAAGTCACATTTGAAGCCCCTCTTCCAGAAGGATCGTTCATTGTAGCTTCCAACCACAGCAGCTATCTCGATACGGTTTTTATGTATGAAGCCATTGGTCGAAATTTTTTATTTGTGGGAAAGGGTGAGTTGCTCAACTGGCCGCTCTTCTCTTTGTTTTTCCGCAAACAAGACATTCCTATTCGTCGCGGACAAACGAAAGCCGCGCTAGTCGCCATGGACCGTGTTGCGAAAAGTCTTCGAAACGGTATGAGTGTGGCCATCTATCCGGAAGGCACTATTCCAGACGATGCGCCGAAATTACTGCCGTTTAAAAACGGTGCCTTCAAAGTTGCCATTGAACAGCAAAAGCCTATTGTTCCTGTTACTTGGCACGCGAACTACAAAGTACTATTAGACCCTGCAAAGTTTTTTCAGTATTCCCTTCCACATAAAATAAAGGTTACGGTGCACGCTCCCATTGCTACCGAAGGGCTAACTGCGGCCGATTTATTACCTTTGCGCTCTCAAGCGTTTGAAACCATTCAACGCGAATTGAATAAAACACATGAAAGTTGATGTTGCCACCGTTCGTCGCCTAGCTGAATTAAGCAAGCTGTCTTTCTCGGAAAATGAAGAAACAGAAATGGTAGACGGGTTAAACGAAATGATTGCATTTGTAGACAAGCTCAAAGAGTTAGACACCTCGAATGTAGACCCTCTCGTGTTTATGACCGACGAAACGAATGTCTTACGTGAAGACGTTGTGGAAGCGCCCATTTCACAAGCAGAAGCGCTAAAAAACGCGCCTTCAAAAGACATGTATTACTTCCGTGTTCCTAAAGTCATTAAACAATAATTCATGCACGCGTTAAAAAAGCTTTCTATACTTATTCCTGCTTACAACGAAGGAAGAACCATTCACCTCATTCTTGATCGTATTGGTGAAGTGAAGTTGGTGAACGACATTGAAATGGAGATTGTCATTGTAAACGACGCCTCTACAGACAATACCGTTGAAGCCATTGAATCATACATTGCTGCTCACCCTGAGCGCAATTTCAACTTCTACTCTCAACCCTTCAATCAGGGAAAAGGAGCCGCTTTACACAAGGCTATTGAGATTGCAACTGGCGATTATGTGTTGGTTCAAGATGCCGATTTGGAATACGATCCAGACGAATACAACAAGTTGCTAAAGCCTGTTTTCAAAGACAGTGCTGACGTTGTTTATGGCTCTCGTTTCATGGGCGGAAATCCGCACCGCATTCTTTTCTTCTGGCACAGTATCGGAAACAAAATACTCACGTTCGCAAGCAACGCCTTCACCAATCTGAACTTAACAGATATGGAGACGTGCTACAAATTGATTCGTGCAGACATTGCAAAGAACCTTTTGCTTTGTGAAAAACGCTTCGGATTCGAGCCCGAGATCACTGCAAAACTTGCGCGTATTCCCAACATTCGTATTTATGAAGTTGGAATTTCATATTACGGCAGAACCTACGAAGAGGGTAAAAAGATTGGCTGGAAAGACGGCGTGCGCGCGTTTTGGTGTATTGCGAAATACAATATCTGGAGCCGCAAAGCGACGAAATAATCACAGATTATTAGATGCTAGAGCAAGATTGCTTTGCAAAGATTCTTCGAAAGATTATTTCGATTTAGCTAGACGAAATCCTACATCATAAATTCCTTCAACCGGATTCACACGCATGGCCTGGTGAATGGAAACTTTGTAGTGTCCTGAAAGGGGGAATTGTTTGCGTGATTTATAAATGATCCGATTGTCGTAAAGATCTCCTAAGCCCGATTTTCCATACCAATTTCCTTGAGGATCGGCCATGGGGCACTCCAACGTATCTACAGCGAGCTTTCCATTCGGGAATTCCATTTCAATAAAAACAAAAAGATTGCTGAATTCGTATTGCTCGCCGTTTCTAACATCAATGAAGAAGTCATGCAAACTCACCGTGTCCTGAATATCAAACTCGAAATTCGCCACTTGCTTGCTGTCCCAAACCCCACCTTCGATGGGCATGTTGCCCTCGTAAACAAAATCATCGGAACAAGAGGCCAACAGGAATGCTATGCTTAAAAAGAAAATTAGCTTCTTCATTCTTTCTTGCCTTGATTCGGGTTCTGATTATTGGGTTTGCCTTTGAAACGATTTGGTCTATTGCCACTGCCTTGAGGTCTATTGCCTTCTTTTGGTTTTGGCCCTGCCGTGTTCTGAGGAGCTGCATTTCCTGGCGCAGCCGGTTTGTTTGATTGGTTCGGCTTGTTGCGGTTCCGATTGTTGTTGTTCTTGCGCTTCTTGTTATCGAAACGTGTTAAACTGTCTTGACCAACAACCTCGGCAAATTCAACGCTTTCAACCGTTTCTTTTTCTTCAACGAACGTTTGAATTTCACCAATGACTTCTCCGCGTTTGTTTTTTTCAATAATCTCTTTCACCACATCTGCGGTAAGAGCAAACGGACCTTCACCGTGCTGACCATCTAAGGTGTAATAAATTACTTGTTTGAAAATATCTGTTTTGAAATGCGACGCTGTTCCTTTCGGAAGTTTCAGTTTGATATGCGTAGGGGGAAGCATACGCACTGCCTCTACATATTGATCCAACTCGTAATTCAAACAACATTTCAATTTTCCGCATTGTCCTGCCAGTTTTCCTGGGTTCAATGAAAGCTGCTGATAGCGCGCTGCACCGGTTGAAACCGATCTGAAATCGGTTAACCAAGTAGAACAACAAAGCTCTCTTCCGCACGATCCAATTCCACCTAAACGACCCGCTTCAAGACGAAGTCCGATTTGACGCATTTCAATGCGAACTTTAAACTCTTCCGCATACTTACGAATGAGTTCGCGAAAATCTACACGATCGTCTGCGGTGTAATAGAATATGGCGCGCGTCTTATCGCCCTGATATTCCACGTCACTAATTTTCATTTGAAGACCCAAATCACGCGAAATCTCGCGCGCCCGAATCATTGTACCGTTTTCCAATTGACGGGCAGCTTGCCACGTATCAAAATCAGATTGTTCCGCTTTGCGAAGTACGCGTTTCAATTCGTAATTGTCCTTGATGTCTCTTCTGTTCATTTGAACACGAACCAACTCGCCTGCCAATGAAACAATTCCCACATCATATCCAGTTGAAGCTTCAACAACCACAACATCTCCTTGAAACAACTCCAAACTTCCTTTTCTAAAAAACGATTTGCGTCCGTTTTTAAAACGTACTTCAACAACGTCAAACGGCTTCATGCCGTCTGCTAAAGGAATTCCAGCCAACCAATCGAAAACCTCCATTTTACCGGAGCTACACGTCCCGCAATTACCATTGCTCTTACAGCCGTTTGGAACGCCTCCATCTTTACTTCCACAACTCGAACATCCCATGTTTTCTTTTTTATATTCTCAAATATACAAATTAGCTTCCCACTATCTTCTTGATCTCGTTCAACTTGAACAAAGCTTCAACTGGAGTAAGCGTATTGATATCGATTTTTTCTACTTCTTTTTTAATCTGAACCAGCGTCGGATCATCGAGTTGGAAAAAACTCAATTGCATTTTCTCTTCTCCTTGAACCGTTGTTGTTTTTCCTTTCCCTGTAGGAGCTTCACCTCTTTTTGTTTCCAATTGATGAAGCATATCATTCGCGCGATTCACCACCGTCTTCGGCATTCCGGCCAATTGCGCCACGTGAATTCCGAAGCTGTGATTGCTTCCACCTTCTTGCAACTTCCTTCTGAAAACTATTTTTCCTTTCGCTTCAGAAACCGACACGTTGAAGTTTTTGATACGTGGAAATAAATTCGTCATATCATTCAACTCGTGGTAATGCGTTGCGAAGAGCGTCTTCGCACGGAACTTCGGATGCTCGTGCAGATATTCCGCAATGGCCCATGCAATGGATACCCCGTCGTAGGTTGAAGTTCCTCTTCCAATTTCATCGAGCAGAATTAAACTGCGATCACTTAAGTTATTCAAGATGCTCGCGGTTTCATTCATTTCAACCATAAACGTAGATTCACCTGCGCTCATGTTGTCGTTCGCTCCTACACGCGTGAACACCTTGTCTACAATGCCCATTCTCACGCGCTTCGCTGGCACGAAGGAACCCATTTGAGCCATGAGCACAATGAGTGCGGTTTGACGAAGCACAGCGGATTTACCCGACATGTTCGGACCTGTGATCATCATAATCTGCTGGGCATCGCGATCTAGTTTTATGTCGTTTGCTATGTATGGATCGTTCGGCGGAAGGCGCAATTCAATAATAGCGTGTCTTCCTTGTTCAATCTCTATACAGTTCTCTTCTGTGAATTCCGGTGCGCAGTATTTGTTGGCCACCGCAACAGTTGCGAAGGAAGCCAATGCGTCGATTTCTGCAAGTACGCGCGCATTCAATTGCATATTCACCAAATGCGGAAGTGTCTCTTCAATCAACGATTGATAAATCTGATTTTCTAAAATCGAAATTTTCTCTTCGGCTCCTGTAATCTTCGCTTCGTATTCTTTTAGTTCAGGCGTTATATATCGCTCGGCCTGGGTCACCGTTTGTTTGCGTATCCATTCGGGCGGAACCTTGTCTTTGTGAGTGTTTCGCACTTCCAAATAATAACCAAAGACATTGTTGAACGCAATTTTCAAGGAAGGAATTCCGGTGCGTTCGCTTTCGCGTTCTTGCACCATTTGCAAATAATCCTTTCCAGATTTTTGCAAGTTGCGAAGTTCATCCAATTCAGCGTTCACGCCTTCGGCTATCACAGAGCCACGGTTCAGTGCTAAAGGTGCTTCCGGATTTATTTTTTCGAAAACGGTATTGCACCAATCGGTCAATGGCTTCAACACATTGAACAGGGCTTGTATTTCTTTGCTTTTCGAATTTGCGCCCAACTCTTTAATGTGCTCTGCCGTTTGCATGCCCTTTGCCAACTGAAGCAATTCACGCGGATTGACGCGGCCAGTAGCAATCTTAGAAGCCAAACGCTCCATGTCGCCAATGGTATTCAAATGCAAACGAGTTTCTGCAAGCAGCTCTGCGTCTTTGACAAAACTTCCAACTACAAACTGACGCTTCTCTATTTGCGCAATGTCTTTAAGCGGCATGAGTACCCATCTGCGCAAGAGTCGCGCGCCCATGGGTGTGCTGGTGTGATTGAGCGTGTAGAACAACGTTGCCGTTTCGTCGTAGTTCGAATGCACCAATTCTAAATTTCGAATGGTGAAGCGGTCTAACCACACGAAAGTGTCTTCTTCAATACGCGCTATTTTTTGAATGTGCTGGGTCCTGTCGTGCTGCGTGTCTTTCAGATAATGCAACACGGCGCCAGCCGCAATAACTCCGAGTTTTAATTCCTCAACACCGAAGCCTTTAAGCGATTGTGTTCCGAATTGCTTTTGTAAAACTTCTTTGGCGTAGTCCAACGAGAACACCCATTCGTCTATGCGAAAGGTGAACCATTTGGTATCTCCGAAAGCCTCGCGAAATTGGTGGTCTTCGTGCTTTTGAAAAAGCACTTCATTTGGCCGAAAACTTTGAAGCAATTTGTTAATGTGTGCTAAACTTCCTTCGGCCAAATAGAACTCTCCTGTAGAGATATCTAAAAAACTTACACCAGCCTGCTGATCACGCATAACTACGGCTGCCAAAAACTGATTGTTCGAACTGTCGTAAGTTTTTTCGTTGTAGCTCACCGCTGGAGTTACTAATTCAGTAACTCCACGCTTCACTATTTTCTTCGTTAGCTTCGGGTCTTCCAACTGATCGCAAATAGCCACGCGATTTCCAGCGCGAACCAATTTCGGCAAATAAGTATCTAACGAATGATGCGGAAAGCCCGCCAGTTCAATGAATGCGGCAGCTCCGTTCTTTCGCTTCGTTAAAGTAATCCCCAAAATGCGCGCAGCCGCAATGGCGTCTGAACCAAAGGTTTCATAAAAATCGCCGACACGAAACAACAAAAGCGCATCTGGATACTGCGCCTTAATTTCATTGTATTGTTTCATGAGTGGCGTTTCCACCACAGTCGATTTTTCTTCCGCCATATTACGCCACCTTCAATTGACTAAGTTTCGAACTTTCAAATTTTTCGCGAGCGTATGCTAACGTCACTTTGAATTCTTTTTCTTCCGTTTGATTCGGAATTTCAAACATGAGATCCAACAAGATTGCTTCGCAAATTGAACGCAATCCGCGCGCTCCCAATTTGTAGGTCATGGCCTTTTCCACAATGTAATCCAACACTTGTTTTTCGAAGGACAATTTCACACCGTCCATTTCAAACAATTTCACATACTGCTTCACCAATGCGTTCTTCGGCTCTGTGAGAATTCTTCTGAGCGCTGCTTCATCAAGCGGATTCAAAAACGTTAAAACCGGGAAGCGACCGATTAATTCGGGAATCAAACCAAATTGTTTCAAATCGGCCGGAGCAATGTATTGCAACCATCCGCCTTGTTCTTCAACAGTCTTCGCGTTGCGATAACCGATGCTCGCTGTATTCATTCTTCGTTCAATGTGCTTTTCAATTCCATCAAACGCACCGCCACAAACAAAAAGAATATTCTTCGTGTCTATCTGAATCATTTTTTGCTCGGGGTGTTTTCTTCCTCCTTGTGGCGGAACACTCACCGTTGCACCTTCCAACAGTTTCAATAACGCTTGTTGCACACCCTCACCACTTACGTCACGCGTTATGCTTGGGTTGTCGCTCTTACGCGCAATCTTATCTATTTCATCGATGAATACAATTCCGCGCTCCGCTTTTTGAACATCGTAATCTGCACTTTGAAGTAATCGTGAAAGAATACTTTCAACGTCTTCTCCTACGTAACCCGCCTGTGTAAGAACCGTTGCATCGGCAATACAGAACGGAACATTTAACATTTTCGCAATGGTCTTCGCCAACAATGTTTTTCCCGTTCCGGTTTCTCCAACCAAAACAATGTTCGACTTTTCAATTTCAACTTCGTCGTCTTTCTTACCAGCTGCGTGCTGCGCCAAACGTTTGTAATGATTGTAAACCGCAACGCTCAGAACTTTCTTCGCTTCGTCTTGGCCAATGATGTATTCGTTTAAGAAATCTCTGATTTCAATAGGCTTCAGCAATTCAGACGTATTAAATTCTTCTTGAGGAACTACGGCTTCTTCCTTTACAATCTCGTTTGCCTGACGTGCACAATCGTCGCAAATGTGTCCGGAAACACCTGCAATAAGCACATTCACTTCACTCTTTTTTCTTCCACAAAACGAGCAATTAATCTCTTGTTTAGACATCTTTAATTCTTTCCAACAAAGGTAATGAAACTCTTCTGTTTACACAGGGTCTACGTCAATAGATACACGAACCATTTTGTATTTCTGCTGAGCAGTTAGCGTGTTCGAACAGTCGAGCAGATAACGTTTCACCTGAGCAGGCTGAAGTTCTTGCGGAATTCGAATCCAAAACTGTTGAATGTAATAGTTGTTCACACGGCCAATGGCGGGTGTTTCAGGGCCTGTGTAATTTCCAAAAAGCGATTTAAAGAACCACCCTCCAAGCTCTGCGGCTGCGCTTAACGCAACACCTTGCTCTTTGTGCTTAACGGTTAATTTAATCATTCGAGTAAAAGGCGGATACCGGAACTGCTTGCGCTCCGCGACTTCCAGCTTATAGAACTGTTCGTAATTGTTGTTCTCAATCAGCGGGAAAACCCAATGCTCGGGATCATAGGTTTGAATGAGCACGCGCCCGCGTTCTTCACGTCTTCCGCTTCTTCCAGAAACCTGAACCATCATCTGAAAGGCGCGTTCGATCGAACGAAAATCGGGATGCTTCAACATGCGATCGGCATTCAATATTCCAACCAAATGAACATTGCTGAAGTCAAGTCCCTTCGTAACCATCTGCGTTCCAATGAGCACATCGGTCTTTCCACTTTCAAATTCAGAAATGATTTTATGGTGCGCATGTTTGCCTCGAGCAACATCTAAATCCATTCGCGAAATGCGAATATGCGGAAGGCATTCGCCTAACTCCTCTTCAATGCGCTCGGTTCCTGCGCCCAACATTTTGAAAGCGTTGGCGCCACATGAAGGACATTGCTGCACAGGAATTTCATGATGACCGCAGTAATGGCAGCGCAGTTCATGATGAAATTTATGGTAGGTCAAGCTCACGTCGCAGTTCTTGCACTCGGGTGTGTAGTGACACATTTCGCATTCCCAAAGCGGCGTATAACCTCTTCGGTTTTGAAACAAAATCACTTGTTTACCAGCCTTTACTGTTGCATCAATAGCATCGAGCAACACCGAAGAAAAGACTCCTTGCATGCGCTTCGCTTGTAGCTCTGACCGGAGGTTAACGAAGCTAATTCTTGGCTGAACAGCGTTCCCATAGCGCTCGAACATTTCAACCAACTGATACTTGTTTTGTTTTGCGTTGAAGTACGACTCTAAAGAAGGTGTTGCGCTTCCCAACACCACTTGAGCGTTCGATAAAACACTTAGTTTAATAGCAGTGTCTCTCGCATGATAACGTGGTGCCGGATCTTGTTGCTTGAATGTTCCTTCGTGCTCTTCGTCGACAATGATTAACCCTAAATTTTCAAAAGGAAGAAACACACCCGAGCGTGCAGCTAATACAACATCGAATCGATGTAAATCTGAATGCACTCGGTGCCACACTTCGGTGCGTTCATGGGTGCTGTAACCGCTATGATATACACCAACGCGAGTTCCGAAATATTTCTGAATGCGGTCGATTAAATGAGATGTTAACGCAATTTCAGGAACCAACAACAACACTTGTTTTCCTTGTTGAACTTGCTCTTGCATAAGATGCAAATACACTTCCGTTTTTCCTGAAGAGGTTACTCCATGCAAGAGCGTAACTCCAGCATGAGATTTAATTTTTTCAAAGGCTGAATGTTGCAGTTCACTCAATACCGGAAGTGGTATCAGCTCATGATCGCCAGTAATCATGCGTAATTCGGAACGTTCTTCAATGGCTAGTATTCCCTTCTTCACCAAAGCTGAAACAGCTGAAGCATCGGTTTTCGATTGAATCTCTAGTTCCTTTTTCTTAACCGACTCTGCTGTATTTCCGTCCCATTTGCTCATTTGCAGAAAGGTCATCAATGCTTGAATTTGCTTGTCAGCATTGCGCTTTTCCAAAGCTGCGAAATGGGTGTTAAGTTGTTCGTCAGAATTTCCATTTTCACCGATAACCACATATGAAACCCGCTTCGGAATGAACTTCTCCTTCACCTCTTCAAACGACGCAATGGCGTTCTTCTTCAACAAATTTTTTAATGTAGAATGAATGGAAACCTTTGGCAGCGCGTGCTGTATGTCTTTCGACATAACACCCATACCTCTATCTTTTTCCAAAATTACATCTACAACCGAACGTTCATTCGGTGTTAATTCTACCGCAAGATCTTTTGTTGTATAGACCGTTTCACTCGACAATTTCAACCCGCTAGGAAGCGCCGCTGTCATAACTTCCCCGAGTGTACAGGCATAGTATTTCGCTATCCACTCCCACAGTTGCATTTGTGTTTCTGAAACCACCGGAACATCGTCTAACACTTCCTCGAGATATTTCGCAGCGTAATCTTTAGGAACCTCTTCGTGCACGCGCCAAACAATTGCTGTGTACCGCTTAGACTTTCCCAAAGGCACTACTACACGAACCCCTTGTTGAACGTAGTTCTCCCAAGCTACAGGAACCCTGTAGGTAAGCACTTGTGGAAGTGCTAACGGAACAACAACATCAACAAAAAAGGTTTTCATGGTCTATAAACAAATAGAGACACGAAGGCCGTGTCTCTACTCTAATTTGAATTGAAACGATTATGGTTTTCTTTCTAAAACTTCGTCTATCATGCCGTACTCTTTCGCTTCGGAAGCAATCATCCAGTAATCACGATCACTATCTGCCCATACTTGGTCGTATGGTTTGCCGCTGTGATGTGCGATAATGTCGTACAGCTCTTTCTTCAATTTTTGAATTTCACGTGCAGTGATTTCAATATCTGAAGCTTGGCCGCGCGCGCCTCCCAATGGTTGGTGAATCATTACGCGAGAGTGCTTCAATCCGGTGCGCTTTCCTGCTGCACCCGCGCACAACAATACCGCGCCCATTGAAGCTGCCATTCCGGTGCAAATAGTAGATACATCCGGATTAATGTACTGCATGGTATCGTAGATACCTAAACCAGCATACACGCTTCCTCCTGGAGAGTTAATGTAAATCTGAATGTCTTTCTTAGAATCTGTGCTTTCCAAAAACAACAACTGCGCTTGAATAATATTCGCGATATAATCATCGATTTCAGTACCTAAGAAAATAATTCTATCGGCCATTAAACGAGAGAATACGTCTACCTCACGGAAAGGCATGTGACGCTCTTCGATAACAGTTCTAGTCATGTTCTCTGGACCATACATGTGAGAAATCACATCGTTCACCACTGTGCTATTGATACCTAAATGGCCAGTAGCATATTTTTTAAATTCTTTACGTTCGAACATATAGTAATATTTGTGTCGAAGATAGTGCGCTTTTTAATTCAAAACCGAGACTTCAAAGAGTAGACTTTTCAACTTATTCTATAAACTCAAAACGCTTGAATTTGATACGTCCAAGCTCACATTCGTCTTCCCACATGGCAAGCGGACGGGCATAAACAGACCCAAATGGAACAGATTTGTAGATTACCAACGCCTCTTTGGTTTCACTGTGATTGGCTAAAGAAATGATTTCGTAAACACCTCCTTTGTAATGCTTCCAACGTTCACCCGGCATGGGGTATCTTATCGCTTTTTCCATGTTTTCCTTTATAGTACTACCGTCCCAAAATTATCTGCTAACTGCTTTCTTACCTCGTCTAATCGTTTCTTTTCTGCTAATAAAACCATTACCTCGTCCTCATTTGTCTCTACCTCTAATTGGGTCTCTATGGCTTTAGCCGCAATTTGTACGTATCGCATTTTCATACGAAATAAGCAGTCCTTCGCAGCCTTTCCTATGATATACTCCTCCGATTCGGTTAATATGCCGTGCTTATTTTTCCAATTTTCACTAATCTGGTGACGGGTAGTTAATACATTCACAGCCTCACTGCGAACCCTTTCCTCCTCATGCGAGATAAAATTTTGATGGGTTGGCATTTGGTTTTCACTCACCAATTCCAAATACTCTTTCAACATTTTCGAATAAACCTCTGACTGAAGAGTCATGGAGTCGTGTTCAAGATTTCCAATTAAATAATCGGCTACCGATAAATGAATGACTTCTCTTTTACCTTCTTCGCTCACAATTTCAATGGGCATTTCATATTCGCCATACATGAGCAGAATGCGCATGAAGTCGCGCTCTTGAGCTTCTGAATTCAGCGTATCGGGAACAGGAACGGTCTCGTCAAATGGAGTAGCAACAGGTGCTTCAACAGGGGTATGAACCGCCTCATCTCCAGCAGTTGTTGGTTTTCCTGAGCCTTTCTTTAAATTTTCTTGAAGCGATTTGTTCAGTTCTAAAAGCAGAACTGATTCGCCAATGCCCATGATTTGCGAACAATCCTGAACAAAAACAGACCGTTTAATCGCATCTGGAATGAGCGCAATACTGTCAACTATTCCACGAATTAGTCCCGCTTTCTTAATGGGGTCATTGCCCACCTCTTCAAGAAGTAATGCCGTTTTATATCGAATGAAATCTTTCGCGTTCTCTTTTACATATTGCTGAATCTCTTCACTGCTGTGCTTTCTGGAATAACTGTCAGGGTCATCGCCATCTGGAAATGTTGCAACGCGAACATTCAACCCTTCCTTCAATATCATGTCAATACCTCGGAAACTCGCCTTAATTCCCGCTTTGTCACCATCGTACAAAATGGTAATATTCTGCGTGAATCTGCGAATCAAACGAATCTGTCCTTCGGTTAAACTTGTTCCGCTACTCGCGACAACATTCTCTACGCCTGCTTGGTGAAGCGCAATAACGTCTGTATATCCTTCAACCAAAAAACAATTGTCTTCCTTCACCATCGCGTTCTTCGCGAGGTGCAAGCCGTACAGCGTATTCGATTTGTGATATAAATCGCTTTCCGGACTGTTGAAATATTTCGCAATGTCTTTTTCCGCCTTCAGCGTTCTTCCACCAAACGCAATCACCTTTCCACTCACATTGTGAATGGGGAACATCACCCTTCCACGGAAGAAGTCATACGGCGAACCGTCTTTCTCTCTCGTTAAACCGGTCTTCAACAAATAAGTCAACGAATGCCCAGCAGACAGCGCTGCTTGAGACATCTTGTCCCACCCATCTGGACAATAACCCAACTGAAATTTCTTCAGTGTGTCTTCACGAAATCCACGCGATTCGAAATAAGAAAGGCCAATGGCTCTTCCCATTTCGGTATTGTACATCTGATCTTGGAAATACTTGTTCGCAAATTCGGTCACAATTGAAAGCTGTTCGCGTTCACTCTTTTCAGCTTTTTGCTCTTCCGTTTGACTCTCTTCTTCGATCTCTATGTTATACCTATTCGCTAACCAGCGCAAGGCTTCCGGATAGGAAAGCTTCTCGTGCTGCATGAGAAAGTCAATCGCATTACCGCCTTTGCCAGAACTGAAATCTTTATAAATTCCTTTGGAAGGAACCACAAAAAAACTTGGCGTTTTTTCATTCACAAAAGGTGAAAGACCACGATAAGAGGAACCGCTTTTTTTCAAATGAACAAACTCACCAACCACATCTTCAATGAGAATGGCCTGATAAATTCTGTCTATCGTGGAACGGGAAATCATGGACTACCAAAGGTAGTGCTACATGACTACATTCACAATACGTTTTGGAACAACAATAATTTTTTTCGGGGTTTTTCCCTCCAAATACTTCGCTGTGCTCTCATGCGCCATTACCTGTGCTTCCACATCTGAGGCACTCATGCCCACCGGTAATGACAAGAAGAATCTTGTTTTCCCGTTGAAAGAAACTGGATATTCGAAGTTATCGTCTTCCAAAAACTTGTTCTCGGCAACTGGCCAAGGCTCGTTCATGACTGAGGTGGTATGACCTAAGTTTTTCCAAAGTTCTTCCGCTAAATGCGGTGCATATGGCGAAAGCATGATTACCAAAGGTTCTAAAGCCTGACGCTTGTTGCATTTCAGGTCTGTTAGTTCGTTGGTGGCAATCATGAAGGCGCTTACAACGGTATTCCAAGAGAAGCGCTCCAAGTCTTCAGTAATCTTCTTAATAGTCTTGTGAACCACCTTCATTTCCGCTGCAGAGGCCCCCTCCGAAGAAACTGAGAACGTTTCATGCTCTAAGAACAATCGATGAAAACGACGTAAGAAATTGTGAACACCACTTATTCCCTTGGTGTCCCACGGTTTGCTTTGCTCTACAGGACCTAAGAACATTTCGTAACAACGCAAAGTGTCTGCTCCGAATTTCTCTACCAACTCGTCTGGCGTTTGAACATTGTACTTCGACTTCGACATTTTCTCAACTTCCCAACCGCAAGTGTATTCGCCGTTTTCATTCAACATGAATTCTGCGTTCGCGTATTCAGGCAGCCAATTCTTGAATGCTTCAATGTTCAACTTATCGTTATCTACTAAAGAAATGTCGGCATACAAGCGTTGCGTTTCAAACTCTTTTCTACGCTCGAACGTAATGAAAGTATTGCTGTCTTTTATGCGGTAAACAAAGCTACTGCGCCCAAGGATCATTCCTTGGTTAATCATCTTCTTGAAGGGTTCGTTAAAGGGTATGTAACCCAGGTCGAACAGCACTTTCGTCCAAAAACGAGAGTACAATAAATGGCCCGTTGCGTGCTCTGCACCACCCATGTATAAGTCTACTTGACCCCAATATTTTATACGCTCTTCCGATGCAAAAACCGAATGATTGTTCGGGTCCATGTAGCGCAAGAAATACCATGAAGATCCTGCCCATCCCGGCATGGTGTTACACTCCATAGGCATGCCGTTTCTCTCCCAATTCTTTGCGCGAGCCAAAGGTGGTTCACCCGATTCTGTTGGAAGATACGCGTCTACATCGGGTAATTGCGTTGGCAATTCCTCAGTATCTATCAAACGTGGAATTCCATTTTCGTAATAAATCGGGAAAGGTTCTCCCCAATAACGTTGACGGCTAAACACAGCATCGCGCAAGCGATAATTCACGCGTTTTTCTCCTACACCCAATTCCACCAAACGCTCGCAAACCGCGTCAAATGCAGTGTGGTAGTTCATTCCATTTAGAAAATCGGAATTCGCAAGAATCGCTTCTTTCGAAGTTTCGGCTTTTTCTGAAAGATCGGATTCAGCAAAAATATTTTTTATTTCTAGGTTGAAATGCTTCGCAAAATCATAGTCGCGCTGATCACCTGCAGGAACGGCCATTACGGCACCTGTGCCATATCCGGCCAACACATAATCGCCGATCCAAATTGGAATTTGTTCTCCTGTTAACGGATGCAACGCATAACTTCCCGTGAACACACCCGAAATCTTTTTCTCGGCCATGCGATCGCGCTCTGTTTTCAATTTCGCATTCGCAACATAATCCATCACTGCATCGCGTTGTTCCGCTGTAGTCAACACTTCCACGCTTTCGTGTTCAGGAGCCAAGGTTAAAAATGAAACGCCGTACAAAGTATCCGGACGCGTGGTAAAAACTTCAATCGTTACTTCTTTTTCTGCTTGAAAACGAATGCGTGCACCGGAAGATTTTCCAATCCAGTTGCGTTGAATTTCTTTAATGTTTTCAGGCCAATCAATAGTATCTAAATCAGAAATTAAACGCTCCGAAAATGCAGAGATACGCATACTCCACTGGCGCATTTTCTTTTGCTCTACAGCATGTCCGCCACGTTCGCTTACCCCGTCTTTAATTTCATCGTTTGCCAGCACCGTTCCCAAAGCAGGGCACCAATTCACCACAGAGTCTGCTAAGTAGGCGATTCGGTAATTCATAAGCAACGCTTCTTTCTGCGCTTCGCTCATGCTTTTCCAATCGGTATCGGTAAATTCTCCTTCGAAATGCGAAGAAAAAATATGATCGGCTTCCAACAAATAATTCTTCCACCACTCATCGTCCATATGCGCATTCACGCCGTATGAACCGTTCTCTTCGAACTTTTCAATTAACTCTGAAATAGGTCTTGTCTTATTCCCGTCTAGATCATACCACGAATTAAACAACAATCCGAAAATCCATTGCGTCCACTTGTAATACTCGGGAGAGCTGGTTCTAACCTCTCTGCTCCAATCGTATGAAAACCCAATCTTATCGAGCTGTTCGCGGTAGCGTTCAATGTTTTGCTCGGTCGTTTTAGCGGGGTGTTGACCGGTTAAAATAGCATACTGTTCAGCAGGCAATCCGAAAGAATCGTAACCCATGGGGTGAAGAACATTGTACCCTTTGTGGCGCATGTAACGCGCATAAATATCAGAAGCAATGTACCCCAGCGGATGGCCCACGTGGAGGCCTGCGCCACTAGGATATGGGAACATATCTAAAACGTAAAACTTCTTTTTATTGGGGTCCTCGGTAACTTTGTAAGACTCATCCTGCGCCCATTTCTTGCGCCAGTTTGCTTCAATATTTCTAAAATCGTATTCCATAAATCGTGTAGAATCGTTCGCGAAGATAGGGCGCAGAATGACCTAATTCACTAACTTCGCGAAGTATGAAATACCAACGCATTCTTCTAAAATTAAGTGGTGAAGCCTTAATGGGCGATAAACAGTTCGGAATTGACAATGTGCGTATCATGCAGTACGCACATGAAATTAAGGCTGTTTGGGAAAAGGGAGTTGAAGTCGCTATTGTTATTGGCGGAGGAAATATCTTCCGCGGAGTTCAAGCTGAACAAGGCGGAATGGAACGCACACAAGGCGATTACATGGGCATGTTAGCCACTATGATTAATAGCATGGCGCTTCAAAGTGCATTGGAGTCGGCACACGTTCCAACGCGTTTACAAAGCGCTATCGAAATGAAACAAATTTGCGAGCCATTCATCAAGCGAAGAGCCGTAAGACATTTAGAAAAAAACCGCGTAGTTATCTTCGGAGCAGGAACAGGAAACCCTTTCTTCACAACCGATACAGCTGCATCGCTTCGTGCTATAGAAATTGAAGCAGATGTTGTGTTGAAGGGAACACGTGTAGACGGCATCTATACTGCTGATCCAGAGAAAGACCCTTCTGCTACTAAGTACGATGTGGTTACTTTTAACGAGGTGTATGAAAAGGGATTGAACGTTATGGACATGACTGCGTTCACCTTGTGTAACGAAAATAAATTGCCCATTATCATTTTCGACATGAACAAAGAAGGAAACCTTCTGAAATTAGTCTCTGGCGAAAACATTGGAACGAAAGTAGAATTTTAAAGTAGAATAACAGCATGTCTGAAGAAGTTAAAATGGCACTCGACGAGGCCGCTGAAGCAATGAGTAAGTCTATTGCTCACTTGGAAAACGAATTGAATAAAGTGCGCGCAGGTAAAGCAAGCCCTGTTATGTTAGACGGTGTTCGCGTAGATTACTACGGCGCCATGACTCCCCTAAAAAACGTAGCAAACGTTACCACTCCAGACGCAAGAACACTAACTGTTCAGCCATGGGAAAAGGGCATGTTGAACGCTATCGCAAAAGGAATTATGGAAGCAAACCTTGGTTTGAATCCGCAAAACAACGGCGATGTTATCATGATTGCTGTTCCAATGTTAACGGAAGAACGTCGTCGCGATTTATCGAAGCGCGCACATGCTGAAGGCGAAAATGCGCGTGTGGGAATTCGCACGGCTCGTAAAGAGGCTTTAGACTTCATAAAGCAAGCACAGAAAGATGGCCTTCCTGAAGACGAAGCAAAAACAGGTGAATCGAAGGTTCAAGAACTTACAGATAAGTTCAACAAAAAAGTAGACGAAGTCTTAGCCGCGAAAGACAAAGACATTATGACCATCTAAACCCTTGCCTGTGGTAAAGATTGGTGATATTGAACTTCCTGAATTTCCGTTGCTGCTCGCTCCCATGGAAGATGTGAGCGATCCGCCCTTCCGCATGGTCTGCAAAGAACAAGGCGTAGACCTCATGTACACTGAGTTTATTAGCAGTGAAGGACTCATTCGCGATGCTGCTAAAAGCAGAATGAAGCTCGATATCTTCGAGTACGAAAGACCCATTGGAGTTCAAATTTTCGGAAGCGAAATTGAGTCCATGGTGAAAAGTGCAGAGATCATCGAGTCTGTTAATCCAAATCTCCTCGACATCAACTATGGTTGTCCGGTTTCGAAAGTCACCTGCAAGGGCGCTGGAGCGGGCATTCTGCAAAACATTCCGAAAATGGTTGCTATGACAGAAGCCGTTGTGAAAGCAACGAAACTTCCTGTTACTGTAAAAACAAGATTGGGATGGGACGAGGGTTCCAAGAACATTGAAGAAGTTGCTGAACGACTTCAAGACATCGGTATTCAGGCGCTCACCGTGCATGGAAGAACACGTGTGCAGATGTACAAAGGAGAAGCCAATTGGGAACTCATTGCCAAGGTGAAAGAAAACCCTCGCATACACATTCCAATTTTCGGTAATGGCGATATCGATTCTCCTGAAAAGGCCTGGGAATACAAAAACAAATACGGTGTAGACGGAATAATGGTTGGACGCGCAAGTATTGGTTATCCGTGGATATTCAGAGAAATTAAGCATTACTTCAAAACGCAAGAATTACTGCCGCCACCTACCATTGCCGAACGTGTTGCTGCCTGCAAAAGCCATTTCGAATTTTCTCTCAAATGGAAGGGTGATAAACTTGGGATACTTGAAATGAGACGTCACTATACGAATTACTTCAAGGGCATTCCGAACTTCAAACCGTTTCGAATGGACCTAGTCACCTCCATGGACATTGACTTCATTCGAAAGAAATTAGATGACATCGCTCAGTTCGAAATCTAATTTGAGGTTTAACTTTGCAGCATCTAGAATAATCTATACTTGTTCAGGTGAAAAAATTATACAACACAGAAGACAAGCGCGTCTTGCGCCAACGTATGCTCGCTGATACAACTCCGCGAACAACAGTTTCATTTTACAAATACCACCAAATTCAAGATCCACAAGCTTTCCGTGATGGATTGTTTCTTCGTTGGGATGAACTTGGAGTATTGGGAAGAACCTACATTGCATCAGAAGGAATTAACGCTCAGATTTCTGTCCCAACAGAAAATTTCGAAGCCTTTGTAAAAGACCTTTTTTCAATCGATTTCTTAAACGGAATTCGTCTGAACACCGCGGTAGACGAAGGAAAGTCGTTCTATGCCTTGAAGGTAAAACTTCGAAATAAAATCGTTGCAGACGGAATTGAAGATCCCAACTTCGATCCTTCCAACACGGGAAAATACTTGACAGCCGAAGAGTGGAATCAACAGCTTTCAGACCCGAATACAGTAGTGGTTGATATGCGTAACCATTACGAAAGTGAGGTGGGCCATTTCGAAGGCGCTATTTGTCCAGACGTAGATACCTTCCGCGAAGAACTTCAGGTAGTAGAAGACATTCTGCAAAACGACAAAGACAAAAAAGTGCTCATGTATTGCACTGGCGGAATTCGTTGTGAAAAAGCTTCGGCTTACATGAAACATAAGGGATTCGAAAATGTCTACCATCTCGAAGGGGGTATCATTAAAT
Source organism: uncultured Chryseobacterium sp. (assembly GCA_964385405.1). Classification (GTDB taxonomy): domain Bacteria; phylum Bacteroidota; class Bacteroidia; order Flavobacteriales_D; family Sanyastnellaceae; genus CAIZGX01. Next base: position 69,451 of record CAYLOT010000011.1, read on the forward strand.
ACGCTCGAGATGCTAAAGCAAATAACCTCGATATTAAATTCAAGGGGGTCAATTTTGTTTTCGACGAGCGTCTTGCCGAGCGTATTTCAGATGAAGTTATTGCAACGTGTCATCAGTGCGGAGAACCCTTCGACCACCATACAAATTGCATGAATCTCGGTTGCCATATTTTGTTCATTCAATGCGACAAATGCAAAGAGAAATACGAAAATTGTTGCTCTGAAGAATGTCAAAACATCACACATTTGAGCGAAGAAGAGCAAAAAGAACTGCGTAAGAAAACGCCTGTAATCCGCAACGTATATAAGAAAGGGCGAATGCCGAAGCTTACAAAATAATCATTTCTTGCACGCGTGCTCAAAAATGTTATATTCGCGTAACGTAAAACCTTACGCGAAAATATTAATACTATGTACTGGACATTAGAATTGGCCTCATATCTAGAAGACGCACCTTGGCCTGCAACGAAAGAAGAATTAATTGACTATGCAATGCGCGCTGGCGCACCGTTAGAAGTTGTTGAAAATCTTCAACAATTAGAAGACGAAGAAGAAGTTTTCGAGAGCATCGAAGACATCTGGCCAGATTATCCAACGAAAGAAGATTTCTTCTTCAACGAAGACGAATATTAATTTCTCTTTCGGAGTCTTTTTCCATGCCAACAGCAGAGGAGCTTAAACAACTGAGGTATGACCTCGCGTATTTACGCATGGCCAAAGAATGGGCTAAGCTTTCGCATTGCACACGAAAGCAAGTGGGGGCGCTACTTGTAAAAAATGGTGTTATCATTTCAGATGGATACAACGGAACACCCAGCGGATTTCCAAACGTGTGTGAAAATGAAAACGGAGAAACCCTCTGGTACGTGCTGCATGCAGAGGCTAACGCAATTCTTAAAGTTGCGAAGTCTACCAATAACGCACACGGTTCTACACTCTACATTACGCTAAGTCCATGTAAAGATTGCTGTAAGCTCATTCTTCAATCAGGTATTACTCGCATGGTTTATCTCGATGCCTACAAAGACACAACGGCCATAGATTTCTTAAAAAATTCAGGAATCGAAGTTGTTCAACGAGAACTTCCAGAATAACGCTATCTTTTCAACTTCGAATAACAACCCATGTCTGAAGAAATACATAACGAAAAATCTGGCAAGTCTCCTCTACAGCCCTTGTATTACGCGTTTGTTTTAATCGCGGGAATTCTACTCGGAACCCTTTTAGCAGATAAAAATCTGTTGAGTATAAAAACCGGAACTGAAGACAACCCAAACAAACTAGTAAGTCTCATCGATTTCATCGAAGACAACTACGTAGATAGCGTAGACAAAAAGAAAATTATTGACGACGCAATTGCCTCAATTCTTAAAAATTTAGATCCTCATAGCTATTACTTAAACCCTGAAGAATACGCCAAGGCAAGAGAAGAAATGTCTGGCTCTTATGAAGGCGTTGGTGTAGAATTCTTAATTCTTCGCGATTCGCTTATGGTGAATCGTGTCGTGCCATTCGGACCAAGCTTCCGCGCCGGAATTCAATCTGGTGACCGCATTGTTCAAGTAGATGGAAAAGACATTTCCGGAAAATCTTTGAATAACGACGGGGTAATGAAGATGTTGAAAGGAGAAGCTGGAAGCACTGTAAACATTAGTGTTCTAAGAAAAAAGGAATACCTAAACTTCAACGTTGAAAGGGGATCACTTCCTCTACCAAGCGTACCTTCATACTACAAAGTTGAAGAGGGGCTTGGTTACATCAAAATTGATCGCTTCGCTAAAACAACTTACGACGAGTTCTTAACTGCAGGAAATTCCCTTCGTAACCAGGGTTGTTCGAAATTTATTCTAGACTTACGCGGAAACGGCGGCGGCTTGCTCGAACAAGCAACAAGCATTGCTGAAGAGTTTTTAGAAAAAGACCGATTAATGGTTTACACCGCAGGCACGCACTCGGGAAGAAACGATTACAATACTCAGAAACGCGGAACATTTGCAGATGTTCAGGTTACGGTATTAATTGACGAGTACAGCGCATCTGCAAGTGAAATCGTTGCGGGCGCATTGCAAGACTGGGACCGTGCTGTTGTTGTAGGAAGACGCTCGTTCGGAAAAGGACTTGTTCAAAGTGAAATTGAACTTCCAGATAAAAGCGCACTTCGCCTTACCACGGCTCGCTATTACACACCAACCGGCCGATGCATTCAAAAGCCGTACGGAGATTCATCGAAATACTTCAACGAAACACACCAACGTTGGTTAAGCGGTGAGTTATTCAACCAAGAAAAAATAACGCACGTCGACTCCTTGAAGTTCTACACTCCATCTGGAAGAGTCGTATACGGTGGTGGTGGAATAACGCCTGATGTATTCATTCCTTTCGACTCTACTTCAACCTCATTTGCTCTTATCGACATCGTTAACTTTGGAATATTGCGACACTTGTGCTTCGATTATGTAGATCAAAATAGAGCAGCCCTCTCGAACTGGAAGTCTTTCGATTTGTATCAAAAAAGCTTCAAAACAGAGGATCAATTAATAGATAAAGCTTTGAAAACAGCGGTTGAACAAAATATTACTTACAGTAAAGCAGAAGTGGCTAAACTTCGTTCTCAATGCTCTCTCAGATTTAAAGCTCAAATTGCCCGTGCGCTCTTCGATGAAAACGCTATGATTCGAATTATGAATGGTGAAGATCCAGAACTGTTGCGGGCTGTAGAGGTTTCCAAAAACTACAACACTTATTTCTATCACCCGTAATGGAAACGCTTTCCAAACAGGAACGGCTCTACAAAAGAAAATCCATTGAGTCGTTGTATGCTCATGGAAAAAGCATAAAAACTCCAGCTATCATTTGCTTGTATCACCCTTTAGAGGATGACTCTGAATTTCCTGTGCAAGCGCTATTCACCGCGCCTAAGCGCCGCTTCCCGCGAGCGCACGACAGAAATAGAATCAAGCGATTGATCAAAGAGGTCTACCGAAAAGAAAAACAAGTTCTTTATGACCACCTCAACAACAAGGGTGAAAAATTATCGTTAGCCTTTATCTTTACGGGTAACCGCATTCCCGATTACGATTATGTGGAACAAAAAATTAAGTACCTTATCAAACAACTTATTTCCGTTACGAACCAAGAGCATTCCAACCATGAAAATACTTAAGCGATTCCTACTTTTTGTCCTGCTCTCTTCTCATTCTTTATCCTCTTTCGCACAGCCCAACACGCCTACAAACTATTTCGAAGTTGTAAAAAACTTAGAAATATTCACCGACGTTTTCCGTCAAATAGATCAGTTGTATGTCGAAGAGGCAGCGCCTGGAAACCTTGTGAATACCGCCCTTAACGGAATGCTTGCTTCACTTGATCCATACACAGTATACTATCCAGAATCACGCATTGAAGATGCCATGTACCTTCAAACAGGCATGTACGGCGGTGTAGGTGCTCGTGTAGATTTGGTAAGCGGAAGAAACACTGTGCTAGAAGTTTTTGAATCGTTTCCTGCTTATAAATCAGGACTTCGAGCAGGAGATATTATCACTCACATAAACGGAAAATCAATAGATGGAATTGATTTAGACAACCTGGAAGATGGACTTACCGGAACCCCCGGAAGCGTTGTTAATTTAACTGTTCTTCAACTAGGAAAACCAAACCCTACAGAACTTGCCGTAACCCGTGAAAGCATTAAGACTCCAGACGTTCCTCACTTCCAAATTTTAGAAAACAATGTTGGGTACATTAAACTCGACGAATTCACACAAACGGCCTCGGAAGATGTAAAAAAGAGCTTTACTGACTTGAAGGCAAAAGGAATGAACAAACTCATTTTAGACCTTCGTGGAAACGGCGGTGGGCTATTAAATGAAGCCGTAAAGATTGTAAACTTTTTTGTACCTAAAGGAACGGAAATCACCCGAACCATGGGAAAGACAGAGTCTTGGAAGCAAATTTATGTTGCACAATATGACCCTATGGATTTAACTATTCCTTTGGTTGTTTTAGTTGATGAAATGTCGGCTTCAGCTTCTGAAATTGTTAGTGGAAGTCTTCAAGATTTAGACCGCGCTGTTATTGTTGGCGTTCCTTCGTTCGGAAAAGGTTTGGTTCAACAAACCTTAGATCTTTCGTACAACGCAAAGATGAAAGTGACTGTCGCGAAGTACTACACCCCTAGCGGAAGATGCATTCAAAAACTCGACTACGGTAACAAAAAAGACGGGCACGCAACTCAAATAGACACAACAAAAATTAGAACGTTTTATACAACCCACGGAAGACCTGTGAAAGATGGAAGTGGTATTTATCCCGATGTTCTCATGTTTCCGGGTGCTTCAAATGAAATACTTGCGCAGCTTCAAAAAAACTTTGCCTATTTCCGATTTGGTGTTGAATTCAAAAGAACGCACGCATCCATTGATTCTGCCGGAAGTTTCAAGATTTCACAAAACGACTACAACGAGTTTGTTCAATTCGCAAAGAAAAACGCAAAAGACTTCGTCCCTTCTTGGTTCGAACATGTTGAGAAGCTAGAGAAAGAATTGGTTGGTCAAACCGCTGGTAACGCAGCATTAAAAGACCAACTGACTGATTTGCGAAACGGTATTTCCATCGCATTAGAAAACACCTTGTCTCAACTTCAAAACGAAATAACACCGAAGCTTGAAGCGAAAATTGTTGAGATGTATTACTTCCGATCTGCTGCAATTAAACAGTCGCTCACCAACGATCCGCTCATTCAAACTTCACAAGAAGTATTTCAAAAGAGCTATTCAACCATTCTTGCTGGACCTGCAGGAACTGAAAAAAAATAATCCGTGCTGAAACTCTTCAGTCATCCTAAAACACAAGTTGCGGCCATTGCCCTTTGGGTATTTATGCTTCCACTTTGGAACCTGGGAATGTCTGTTGCCATGTTCTTTTTGCTTTTCGTAGCTATTTGCACATCCTTTGAAAAACGGAAATTCGTATTACTTCCTGTCCTAAAAAACCCTATCTACATTAGTTTACTTGTGGTATGGACACTCCTAGCGTCTGGACTGTTCCGTGGCGGAGAAAATTCATTGGTGTTGAAAGAAATTAAAACACTTCTTCCATTGATTCTTGCACCCCTCTTTCTGCAAAATCTATCTCCTCTTTCGAAAAACGATGAATCAATAATCTGGAAAGTATTTTTCACTTCGGTTGGATTGTCTGCATTCATTTGCGTTGTTTATGCGGTGGTCAAATACCCGCTTCCTGAGCCTCGTAGCGCTTCTTTATTCATATCACACATCCGATTCAGTTTAATGGCTGTATTGGCGCTTATTGGCGCTTGGAGAATACCGGGAATTATTCCCTACTACATGAAACTTGCACTAACCGCAGTGGTATTTGCATTTTTCTTTTTTGTGGGAACTCTCACCGGATGGGGATTCTTGTTTGTTTTAATCATTCTTCTCTTTGCGTCAAAGTCGAAGCGTAATAAATTCATTGTTGTTGGAAGTTTATTTTCTCTGGCTTCCGTTCTACTCTTTTTTCTTTCAAAGAACATAGATTCAACCAAATTCCAACCCGAAGAAATTCAATCTGCTCGCGGAGAAAAGTATATTCATCTATCATCCAATTTTCAAACTGAAAATGGAAATCGCATATTCGTGAACATTGCTCCAAAAGAGCTAGATAGTGCGTGGGTGGCGCGCACCAACAAACCTTTACTTCAAAAAGACGAAAGAGGACAATTGATTCAAACCACGCTTATTCGATATTTAGCAAGCAAAGGGTTAACGAAAGACGCAGCCGGAATTAAGGAATTATCAGACGCAGATATAACCAATATTTTGGCTGGAAACACCAATTGCAACGAACCCCAATGGAACGCTTTGGAAAAGCGATGGCACCAAATTGTTTTTGAATATCAAACTTTTCAAAGTGGTGAAAACTCAAGTGGACACTCCATCTTCCAACGTTTGGAATATTACAAAGGTGCTACATTCATTCTTGAAAGAAATTTCCTACTCGGAGTAGGTCAAGGAAATGTGAAATCCGCGTACAGCGAAGCATACAAACAAACTTCTCCCAATCTCGATGAAAAGGTGCAGCACGCTGTACACAATCAGTTCTTGTCGTATTGGATTGCTGCAGGTGTCACTGGAATTCTATGCTTCCTTTTGTATTTCTATTTCATGTGGAAACAAGCTAGAGAACATGAAGTTGCTTTAGCATTTGTAATACTCGCACTGCTTTCTTGCCTTACGGAAGATACACTTACAACACAGCCCGGCGTTGCGTTTTTCGCGTTTTTCAGTACGTTCTTTTTCTTCCTTCCAAAAAAAGAAAATTAGTTCTTAAGCTTTAATTTTTCCGGTTGATTAGCTATTTCCCACGCGGTAGAAAACACCAATTGCGCTATGCTGCACATCTTGTCGTAAAGAATCTTTTCTGGATCGTCGCCAGGTTTGTGATAATCTTCATGAACACCACTGAAATAGAAGATAACTGGAATATTGTTCTTAGCGAAATTGTAGTGGTCTGAACGGTAATAAAATTGGTTCGGATCATCTTCCGCATTGAACGTATAATCAAGAATCAGATTAGAGGTTTGTTTATTCACCGCTTCTGAAAGATTGTGTAAATCCATACTCAACCGATCACTTCCAATTAGATAAACATATTTCTCATTGTCTTTGTGCGCCTCATCTACACGACCAATCATATCAATATTCAAATCACAAACGGTATTATTGAGCGGATAAACAGGATGTCTCGTGTAGTATTCACTTCCGAATAATCCCTTCTCCTCGCCGCTTACGTGAAGAATTAGAATACTTCGCTTCGGTCCGTTTCCGTCTTTCTTCGCTTGAATAAACGCTTCTCCAATTTCCATGGCTGAAACTGTTCCAGAACCATCGTCGTCTGCCCCGTTGTTAATCTCGCCGTTTATAATACCAATATGATCGTAATGTGCAGATATGACAACGATTTCATTCTTCAATGTTGCATCACTTCCTTCAATGAAAGCCAACACATTTTCACTGGAAACCATTTCATCCGTTACACTTACATTCAACGTCGCTTCTGTGTGCACGACATTTAATTTTACGCGGTGTTTCGAATGAGGTATTTTTTGTCCCTTCTTGCTAAACTTACCCATGTTGTTTGCGAGGTCTATACGAAACCACTCGTTGGCAGATTTTTCATTCGTGAAAATCAATGGAATTCCTGTAGCCACAGTTGCATCTACATCTTCAATCAACTCCATCATTTCCGATTCTAACCAGAATTTTATGCGTGGTAAAAACGTCGCATAATCACGACGAATCACAACTATGGCTTTTGCACCGTTTTTTTGAGCTAAAGCAACCTTCCAACCTGGATCATAAGACCAATCGCTTAGCTGCTCAGTATCTCCTGAAATCAATGATTTTCCTTTCTTCGTCTTTGGCTCGCCATCCATTACAACCACCAAAGCATCTTTTACATCTAAACCTTCATAATCATCGTAACGTCCTTCTGTAATCCCATATCCAGCAAAAACAATTTTTGTAAACGTTTTTGTTCCCTCTAAACCTTCAGCATCTAAAGAAAAAATATCTTTTGAGCTTTCATAGTTCTTTCCATTTACCGTAAGAATGGTTGAAGTTAATTTACGCTTACGTAATGGGAAACTCTGTTGCTGAACACCAGTCATAGAGCCTTTTTCCAATCCCAATGACTCATAATAATTTTCGATATACGCCGCTGCCTTTTTCTGACCTGGTTTACTGGTTTCTCTTCCTTCGAATTCATCATCAGCAAGAATAAATAACTGTTCTTTCAGTTCTTTAACTGTAATGGTATTCATGTAAAAATCACGCTTATCAGTAGCGTCTAAAGAATGTTGTGCATTAACTACAAAGCTTGCACAAACACAAAATATTCCTATCAGTTTTTTCATTTTACAAATCAATTTTTTCTACACGTTTTGCATGTCTTCCACCCTCGAAAGGGGTATTAAAAAATGTTTTTACCATAGCCTTCGCAACATCCAATGAAACAAATCGCGCAGGTATAGAAAGTATGTTAGCGTCGTTATGTTGTCTTGCTAATGTTGCAATTTCTTCCGTCCAGCATAAAGCAGCTCTTACTCCCGCATGCTTATTTGCAGCAATGCTTACCCCATTCGCAGAACCACAAAGTAATATTCCACGTGAATCACCATTTACATTTTCTGCTACGGCATGAGCATAATCTGCATAGTCACAACTATCTGCAGATTCACATCCCTTATCTTCAATTTGAATTGAAGGAAATTCAGTGTTCATCCATGCTTTCAAGTTTTCCTTCATTTCAAAACCAGCATGATCCGATCCAATATAAAGCTTCATATTTTTGAGATTTGTACAAACTTATTCCTTTCTTGTGTGTTTCGAATAGTGTTGTGAATGGAAAGGTTATACTTTTAACAACTTCCTCTTTTTTGTGTGTTTAACTTGTGAATAACTGATAAAAATAAAATTTGAGATTTCGTTTTAACCCGACACTTATACAAAATGAATTTCCATCAAAATTTAGTTCTCACTTTTTTGATTTTGTTATGAACGAAATTCTTCAACATATAATGAGTTATTACCTACAACAGAATATAAACAAGGAGGAAATTCGATAACTGTGTTCATTACACTTAATCATATTCAAATACAACGAATTAACGTTATTCCAATTGTTAAAAACATGTTACTTCAATGATAATAACGGTAATTCCAAAGAAATTAGAGAGAACTTACTGACGGAATTAACAGCCTTATTATTACTACTATTTCTTTTTATAAAGAATATAATTAGATAATAGTTGTTGGTGAAAACAAAGTTAGAAGGAAATACGTTTAGGAATGGAAATCATGACGACCTTTGAAAAATGAAATCTATCGGAATATTATTCGCTTTTCTCTTGGCCGGACAGCTAACCGTCTGGTCCCAGAAAGAGTTCAAGGTATTCTTTTACAGCAATGGCCAAAAGAGCAGTGAGGGTTTCTTGGAACAAGGCAAGCCTAACGGTTATTGGAAGAATTACTACGATACGGGTATTCTTAAATCGGAAGGAAATAGAAAGGATTTCCAGTTAGATTCCACGTGGAAGTTTTTTAGGGTAGATGGTTCATTGCAGCAGTCTATTGAATACAAAGAGAATATGAAATTCGGATTGGAATGCTTTTACGATTCATTAGGAAGGAAGGAAAGATCAATCTCATATAAATCAGATGTAAAAGAAGGACCTGCAGCCGAATATTTTCCTTCAGGAAAATTAAGAACGTCCTTCAATTACACGAATAATTTGGTGGAAGGAAAGTATTTCGAGTATGCTGAGGACGGTAGAATTATTACACGACGTACTTACAAGAATGGATTAATTTATTCAGAAGAGAAAATAAACAGATACAACAAGAACGGTCAACGCGTTGGTTTATGGGTAGATTTAAGAGAGAATGGAAGACTAAAAGAGGAAGGAAACTATCTTAACGGATTGAAAGAGGGAACGTTTAAAGTCTACAATAAGCAGGGAGAGTTTTGGAAATATGAATTCTATGAGTTGGGTATTTTGAAAGAAAATACGGAAGAAACGGAATTCGTAAAGATTGAAAAATTTTACGATTCGAAGGGAAGGGTTATTGAGCGAGGTGGAACGAAGAACGGACAGAAGCATGGTATTTTTCAGACGTTAGATTCCACGGGAAACATTATTTTCTCACGTCTTTATTTGAACGATATAAAGCAGGCCGAGGGTAAGTATGATTCGTTGAACAGAGAAATAGGTGAATGGAAGTATTTCTATCCAAGTGGATCCGTGCGTTCTGTGGGTAGTTTTTCAAACGGAAAGAAGGTGGGTGATTGGAAGTATTTTTTTGAAAATGGCAAGCTTGAGCAGTCAGGAAAATATGAGAATAATCTGGTAGTTGGAAAATGGATGTGGTATTATCCTTCTGGAATTGTGTTAAGGGAGGAATATTATAGGAAAGGAAAATTAGATGGCCACTACATTGAAAATGATAGTTTAGGAAATGTGGTTTTAGAGGGTGATTTTGCAGATGGATTGAAGCAAGGAAAATGGTTTCGTTTTATAAATGACCACAAGGAAGAGGGTGAATACATAGACGATGAACGTAACGGACTATGGGTATTCACACATTCGAATGGGAGTAAGATGTTTGAAGGAAAGTTTGAATTAGGCGTTGCGGTTGGTAAGCACGAGTATTTTTATTCCAATGGAAAACAAGAAATGCGTGGGACCTACGATGGAGGAGAGTTAGATGGTGATTGGATGTATTATGATGAGAATGGTAATTACATAAATACCGTGACTTATCAAGCAGGTAAACTCTTCAAAGTAGACGGTGTGAAGTTGAAGGAGAGAAAGTAAGTTGTTTCACATGAAATTACCTTCCAATGTGAATGAGGAGAATAGAAATATCAGAAGGATTAACTCCGCTTATTCTACTGGCTTGTCCCACAGTTGCTGGACGAATCTTAGAAAGTTTTTGTCTAGCTTCTATGCTCATTGAAGTTAACTTCATGTAATCAAACTCGGGAGATAGTTGAATATGATCAAGTCGCGTTAACTTATCGGCCATATCCTTCTCACGTTGCAAATAACCGGCGTATTTTACACTAATTTCCACTGCAGCGACTACCTCTACCCTATCCTCGCCTAAAGTTGAAATTTGAGCCTCTAAATCGCTATTCACGGAAATTATATCCTCCAAGGAGATTTGTGGTCTGCTTAGCAACGTAATCAACTTCATCTTTTGGTCAATGGGTGCACTTCCTTTCCCCTCTAGAAGTTCATTAATTTCTTCAGGCGACGTAGAAGTTTTTTCTATAGCTTTCATTACCGTCTTAATGTTAGAGCGTTTCCTTTCGAGAAGTTCCATTCGTTCATTTGTTGCTAAACCTATGGCGTGTGAAAGAGGGGTGAGACGTTCGTCGGCATTATCTTGTCTGAGAAGTGTTCTATATTCAGCTCGACTTGTGAACATGCGGTAAGGTTCGTCGGTGCTTTTGGTAATGAGATCGTCAATGAGTACTCCGATGTAAGCTTCGTTTCTTTGGAGTGTGAAAGGCGCTTTTTCTTGTACAAATAATCCAGCATTTATTCCAGCAATAATTCCTTGTCCAGCCGCTTCTTCGTAACCGGTTGTTCCGTTAATTTGTCCTGCGAAGAATAATCCTGAAACATCTTTACTTTCCAACGAGGGCTTTAGTTGATCGGGTGGAAAATAGTCATATTCGATAGCATAGCCAGGTCTGAACATTTTAGCGTTTTCAAATCCAGGAATGAGATTCAATGCCTTTTGTTGAACCTCTTCGGGTAGGCTAGTAGAGAATCCATTGAGATAAATTTCCACCGTCTTCCACCCTTCAGGTTCAACGAAAAGTTGATGGGAATCTTTGTCTGCGAAGCGTGTGATTTTATCTTCGATAGACGGGCAGTAGCGAGGTCCGGTTCCCGTAATTCTCCCGGTGAACATTGGGCTCTGTTCGAATCCTGTTGCCAGCACTTCATGCACTGCGCTATTGGTATTGGTTATCCAACAGCAACGTTGTTTGGTTATTTTCGGTTGATGAAGAAAAGAGAAACGCTGTGGGTTTACATCTCCTTCTTGTACTTCCATTTTCGAGTAATCAAGTGACCTTCCGTCTATTCTTGGTGGTGTACCGGTTTTCATTCTACCCGCTCGGAAACCCAATGAAATCAACTGCTCTGTGATTCCGTGAGAAGCTTTTTCGCCTATTCTTCCACCCCCGAATTGTTTCTCGCCAATGTGTATGACGCCGTTGAGGAAGGTTCCACTTGTAATGACCACCGCTTCACACGAAAACTCTATGCCTAATGCCGTTTTCACGCCCTTCACGCGGTTCTTTTCTATCAATATTTCATTCACTGAATCTTGCCAGAAATCAACGTTGGGTGTCTGCTCTAAAGCATTTCTCCACTCTTCTGCAAATAGCATACGATCGTTTTGTGTTCGCGGACTCCACATAGCCGGACCCTTACTCAAATTAAGCATACGGTACTGTATTGCAGATAGGTCTGAGACAATCCCACTGTAGCCACCAAGCGCATCTATCTCTCTGATTATTTGACCTTTAGCTACACCACCCATGGCAGGATTACAAGACATTTGACCGATTTTATTCATGTCCATAGTGATGAGTAAAACGCTATTTTTTAGATTGGCGGCGGCGGCGGCGGCCTCATTTCCGGCATGTCCGGCACCGACAACTATGACATTATAATGTTTTTTCATGTTTTTTCATGTTTCACGTGAAACGTATTTTTTATACGTTTTTATATGGTGAATTATTTAGCAAATTTAGTGAAAAATAACGATATACACAAGTCTTCATTTTCAGTCATTTCTTTTTTCTTTTTTGGACTTTTATCTTGAAAACCAATAAGATGAAGAACACCATGAGCAAGAACACGGAGTAATTCAGTATTATATTCTGCCCCCACGATATTAGCGTTTTCATCAACACGCTCCACGCTTATGAAGATATCACCAGATATAATTTCCCCTTCGCAATAATCGAAAGTGATAATGTCGGTGTAATAATCGTGCTGTAGGAAGTTTTGATTTACTTCAAGTATTTTCTCATCGGAACAAAAGATGAAAGCTAATTCACCGACTTTTTTGCCGTGATTTGATACAAATTCTTTAATCCATGCTTTTAAAAGATGTTTCGAGGGGGTTTTAGCTCGAACACCCTCACTGTGGAATGAAATGTTGTTCATGGCCACGAAAATGACCTTGATTTTTGAACACAAAACAACGCGCAACAAAACTTGACGAACAAGGGGTGGTTAACAATTCAAAAACTTAGAAATATTCGAGGTCGAATTGTGCTGCAATTTTGAAGGAGATTTAACGAACTATGAGAAAGATTCAAGTGATTTTATCCTTGGTGCTATTAGTAGCTATAGGATTTGTGGGCTGCGTGCCTCAAAGAAAATTTGCTGAAATGAAAACAGC
>CAYLOT010000012.1:0-77201 GCA_964385405.1 uncultured Chryseobacterium sp.
ACGTTTCTGAAATGTCTTGGAGCTCTCACTTACGTTCGGCTCAAGATTTCTTGAAAGTAGAAAAAGAGGTTGAAGCGGTTATTCTAAGCATGGAGAAAGAAGAGCGTAAATTAAGTCTTGGATTGAAGCAATTGACTTCTGATCCATGGGACGGAATTGAAGCGCGTTTCCCAGTTGGAAGCAAGCACACTGCGAAAGTTCGTGCATTCACTACTTTCGGTATCTTCTGCGAATTAGCAGACGGAATCGATGGTCTTGTTCACATCTCTGACCTTTCTTGGTCTAAGAAAATCAAGCATCCAAGTGAGTTCTGCGCTATCGGAGATGACATGCAAGTTGTTGTTTTGGAATTGGATCGTGAAGGACGTAAAATTAGCCTAGGACACAAACAAGTGGAAGAAAATCCATGGGATGTATTCGAAACAGTTTTCGTTGAAGGAACCAAGCACCAAGGTACAATTGTGAAGAAAGAAGGTAACCATTGTGTTGTTGCTCTTCCTTACGGTTTGGAAGGATTCTGCTTGAACAAAAACATGAAGAAAGAAGACGGTTCAACTGCAAAAGTTGAAGAAACGTTAGACTTCATCGTTCTTGAATTCAACAAGAACCAACGTAAGATTGCTGTGTCACACACACAAACTTGGAAACCAGAAGAAATCACTGCGTCTGCAGATGCTAAACCAAAGCGTGCAGCAGGTGGTAAAAAAGAAGACAACAATTCAGCTGTGAAGCAAGTTAACTCTCAAGTTGAGAAATCAACTCTTGGTGACTTAGGTGCATTGGCTGCATTGAAAGAGAAAATGGACGGCGAAGAAGGAGCTTAATTCTTCTTTTCCTCTAACATATAAAAACCTCCTTCGGGAGGTTTTTTTTATTTTACCTTGCACTCATGATCAAAATGCTTTTCCTAGTCGCAAGTATTCTCACCTCTTCATTCTTGATTGGTCAGAAAAACATTGGAGACGTGGTAGACGAATTCAATGGCGTGAAGGTGTATTACAATGGAAGTGTATCGCACGTTAGCACGCGTAATGTGAGTAGCGATGGATACAACATTGGATTGAAATACCAATGCGTGGAATTCGTGAAGCGATACTATTTCGAATACTTCAAACACAAAATGCCCAACTCATACGGGCATGCCAAAGACTTCTACAATTCAAAATTCAAAGACGGACAACTGAACACAGAACGCAATCTCATTCAGTATAAAAACGGAGGAATGGGCATTCCTCAAATGCACGATTTAATTGTATGGAAAGGCAATGAATGGAACCCGTAAGGACACGTTGCTATTGTGGTGAAAAACAACAGCAACAAAAGCATTGAAATCATTCAGCAAAATCCAGGACCGAATGCTCCGAGCAGAATAACTTTGAACCTCATTTATTCCGGCAACGGATACACCATTGATGACGATGAAATACTTGGCTGGCTTCATAAAAATTAGTTTACTGGCGATTCTGATTTCGTCTCAATGCGTTTCAGTATTCGGGCAAATTTCGAAACTAAAAGTTTTGTCCTTCAACATTCGCTTCAACAATCCGAATGATGGCGAAAACTCTTGGCCGAACAGAAGCGAACGCGTTCGCAATTTTCTTGTGAATGAAGAGCCCGATATTTGTGGGTTTCAGGAAGTCTTGCACAACGAAGTACTTGAGCTTGAAACATTTTTTTTCAACCAAACAACTCGAAAAAATGCATACGTTCGAGTAGGTGTTGGAAGAGAAGATGGAAAAAGCAAAGGTGAATACGCTCCTATTTTCTTTCGAAAAGACCGTTTCAATCTTATTTCTTCGAAAACTGTTTGGCTCTCTCCTACTCCAACCCAACCAAGCAAAGGTTGGGATGCCGCTTGCGAGCGAATAGCAACTTTCGCCTTGCTCGTTGATAAGAATAACAAAGACACTATACTTGTAGTGAATGCACATTGGGATCATGCGGGGGTTGTGGCTCGAGAAGAAAGCGCAAAACTTATTTTAAACGAGATGAACAGCTACGCTTCCATTCAAAATAAAATTCTCATGGGCGATTTCAACTGTACTTCAAAAGATGATGCCCTGATAAACATTCGCGAAACGTTAACCGATGCAGGCGCTGGATCAAACGATAATATTGGAACCTTGAACAAATTTATTCGCGAAATAAATACGAATGCTCCGCGTATTGATTATGTATTTTACGATTTGAAAAACTATGGCTTTTCTTCCTATCGGGTTGAAAACACCAAAGTAACTGAACCGCTTCTATCCGACCACTTCCCTGTCGTTGTTGAATTCGAAAAGATGAATTCAAAATTGGAAGGAAGGTTTCAATTCAATCTAAAAATTACACCTCTTGAATATGTAGACTCAATGCTTCATGTTGAAACATTGAAGTGCTATGTCGGACATATTGAGTTGTTGGATATGAATAAACAAATCATTGGAAGGGATTCTGTTTCTTACAGACTGATTGATTTCAAAAATTCGAACTCACTGAATTTTTCAATCAACTCCAATGCTGGTTACGCCAGTTATGTGCGCCTAACCCTCGGCGTTGATTCCATTTCAAACGCTGCTGGTGTTCATTGCTGTGCATTAGATCCCTCGAACGGTATGTATTGGAGTTGGCAAAGCGGATACATTCAGTTTAAGTTGGAAGGAAAAGAAAAAGACGGCACTGCATTAAACCTTCACCTCGGAGGCTTCTCTAACCGCTATTTGAGCTCGAAAACTATTGACATTCCTATTCATCATCCACCAACGCTGATTCCAATATTGCCTCCTGAAAAACGTAAAAAAAACCTGAGTATTTATTTGGATCTATCATCGTTTATTGAGAAAATTCATACGAATAAGGAGTATTCACTCATGAGTCCGAATGCCCATGTTCCTGAATACATTCAAGCCTTGTGTTCATCTTTTTCAGCCACACTCAAATGATTCGAAAAAGTTATTCCTTCTTCGTTTTCATTTTGCTCTTTGTCTTCGCGCTAGGCTTTACCCTTCCACCTAAACGAAAAATTGCTTGGCCGAAAAAAGTTTACGACGAACGGAACAACCTTCCTTCCAACGAAAAAAAAGAATTGGGACGTCTGCTTTTTTATGATCCCATTCTTTCTTCCGACAATACCGTTTCGTGTTCTTCGTGTCACCTCTCCTACACCGCCTTCGCGCACACAGATCACAATGTTAGTCACGGCGTATTTGATCGTGTTGGAAAACGTAACGCTCCTGCCCTATTCAATTTAGCTTGGAAGAAAAATTTCATGTGGGACGGCGCGGTGCACAACCTCGACGCACAAGCCATGGCTCCGATTGAAAATAAATTAGAGATGAATGAAACACTACTTCATGTTGTTTCGAAACTGAACGAACGGAAATTCTACCGCGAAAAATTCTTCAACGCATGGGGAGACAGCTTAGCTACCGGAGAGCGCGTGCTAAAATCGATTTCTCAATTTATGCTTTCTCTGGAAAGCACAAATAGCAAATACGATATGGTGATAAGGGGTAAAATAAAATTCAACGAGCAAGAAAAAAAAGGATACACCCTGTTTCAAAAAAACTGCAATGCATGTCACACAGAGCCTTTGTTTACAAACGACGCATTCATGAGCAACGGCCTTCCGTTGAACGATAGTCTTCAAGATTTAGGAAGAGGCGCTATTACAAATTTGAAAGAAGACGAACGCACATTCAAAGTGCCGTCGTTGCGAAACATTGAAATGAGCTTTCCTTATATGCATGATGGAAGGTTCAGATCTTTGCAACAAGTCTTGAATCATTACACTTCATTAACTGGAAACGAAGAAAATATTTCTTTTCCATTAAACCATTCGATTTATCTTTCTTCCAATGACAAGCAAGACCTTATTGCGTTTTTGCTAACCTTAACCGATCATGAATTTTTAAATCGAAAAGACTATCAATTTCCACAAACCCTTCAACATGAAATTACGAAACGTTCTCATCGCTAGTCTAATTCTTTCTGCAAGCCAAATGCTTGCGCAAGGTCCAACCGTTACTTCATGGCTTCAAAACACCACCGGTATTAATGGAAGACATTATGTAAGTGGAAATTCAACCCCAATTAACGATAACGTGGCTGCCAACGTGCAGACCGTTCAATATTCAAACAATTGGGTTTATGTTTCAACCAACGGAATTCCCGCGTATATCACCGGACCATTTTTAGATGGCAACCCATCACTTGCCTCTGATCAGAATGCCATTTTTAAATTTCCTTTAAATCCGGTTCATAACACAGGAACTCCAACTGCCACTACAGGCGGAAACATTGGAGTGTTCATCAATGGTGTAGCTCTGTTTGACTACAGAGACGGCGTTTCATGGAACAATCAAACGCAAGCTGAAGGCGGCGGTCCTATTATGGGGCCTCCCGGACAAGGTGTTTGGAACAGAGATGCCATTGTAGCAGAAAGACAAGGGTTCGATTGCGCGAAGGGTCATCCTGCTATGGGCAATTACCATCACCATCAGAACCCAAGTGCTTTCAACTTAGATCTTGTGGTTCTTTCAACGGTTTGTGACATCTACGCTGCAGATGGTCTTTACGTAATTAATGCTACGGAGCATTCTCCGCTAATTGGATTTGCTTATGACGGATTTCCAATCTACGGCGCCTATGGTTTTGCAAATGCAAATGGAACAGGTGGTATTACTCGAATGAAGAGTAGTTATCAATTGAGAAATATTACGACTCGCACTGTTTATGCAGACGGCACCGATGTGACCGATGGCCCAGCCGTTAGCACCACCTATCCGCTCGGAAGGTACCGCGAAGACTACGAGTTCATCGCTCATCCAGGAATGGAAGATTATTTAGATGAGCACAACGGACGTTTTTGCGTTACTCCTGAATATCCGAATGGAACCTACGCCTATTTCTGCACGGTAGATGCGAACTACAATTCGGCTTATCCGTATGTTGTTGGACCAACCTTTTACGGAACGAAGGTAGCAGCAAAGGTCACGAGCATTACTGAAGCAGTTACTACATACACTCCAAGTGCAGTAGCAGATATTCAAATTGAAAATGTAAACGTGAATACGTATCCGAATCCGGTTCAAGATGTGTTGGCTGTTCAAGTGAATGCTGTGAATAGAAGCAATGTTCAAGTTGATTTATTGAATGCTGACGGAAAACTTATTTCGAGTGCGGTTCTTTATCAGGGAAGCACGTTGGCTCATTTCGATACGCGCGCACTGTACAACGGAACCTACTTGGTTCGTGTTGGAAGTGGGAAAAACAGTGTCACGAAAAAGGTGGTGGTTTCGCATTGAGAAACAGAAAGAGAATGAGAAAATGAGAAAGGAGCCTTAACGGCTCCTTCTTTGTTTTTTATCGCGTTCTTGTTTGAACTTCATCTTCGCTTGCAGCGATTTCTTTTCGTGGAAGGCGCCTTTAAATTCTGGATTTATTAATCGCTTTTGGCGATCTATTTCACGCGCTTGCTCTTGCTTTTCTTCTGGCTCGGTCTTTTCAATGTGAACGACTTCGGGGATTTCGAAAACCGGAATGGTTTGACGAATAATTTTCTGAATGTTGGTCAAGTGATATTCTTCAGACTGGTCTACGAAACTAACGGCAACGCCTGTTTTGAATGCACGACCCGTTCTTCCGATGCGGTGAACGTAGTCTTCATAGTGGCTAGGCACTTGAAAATTCACTACGTGAGAAACTTCGAAAACGTCTATGCCTCGAGCGGTAACGTCGGTGCTAACGAGAATGCGAACGTTACCGTCTTTGAAATCCTTAATTGCATTCATGCGCGAGTTCTGACCAATGTTGCTGTGCAGGAATCTAATCTCACCCACATTGCTTCGCTCCATGAATTTCCCCATGCTCGTTGCATCAGCTTTGGTTCGAACAAAAACCATCACGCGCTTCATCTCGTCTCCTTCCAAGAGGTGCATAAGCAGATTCAATTTTGTTTTGAAGTTTGGCACCATATACACCCTCTGCTCCACGGTAGTAGCAGGTGTAGCCTGAGGCGTTACTTCAACACGAGATGGGAATAAAAGAAAGTTATCGGCAATTCGCTCTACCTTCTCAGGAAAGGTTGCAGAAAACAATAACTGTTGTTTTTTCTGTGGAAGTTTTTCTTGAATGTCGCGAAGCTGAGGCCAAAAACCCATATCCATCATGCGGTCACATTCATCGAGCACCACGTGCTTGATTTTCTTCGGAATAATCACGCGTTTCGCGTAAATCTCTAAAAATCTGCCTGGCGTTGCGACAATGATATCGACACCGCTCTTTATTTTTTCAATTTGAGTCTTCGGACCAACACCTCCGTACAAGGCTACATAACGAAGCTCTGTGTACTTGCAAAGACTTTGAATTTGTTCTTCCACCTGAACCACCAATTCTTTGGTTGGAACAAGGACAAGCGCGCGTGGCTCATCGCCTTGCGGATACTTCAACAATTGCAACAAAGGCAGCACATAGGCGGCTGTTTTTCCGGTACCGGTTTGCGCTATACCTATAACGTCCTGTCCGCCCAAAACTCGAGGAATAACCTTTTCCTGAATTTCGGAAGGAGACTCATACCCCAACTCGTGAACAGCATCTAAAAACTGTCTTGTTAACTTTAGTTCTTCGAACGTCATACGGCAAAGGTAACCTTCTTATCTTCGTGTCCGAAAAATCATTTTCAATGAAACGAATATTCCTTGCCTCATTTATTGCTCTCGGACTTACAGCGTGGTGCTATTTACAGTTTAGAGATCAAGTAGCTCAGCTTCCGAAAACGGAAACTGAAAGCGGTCCGTTTGAATACGAAGTGGATCGCTTTGCCGACATTCGAATTCTTCGGTATAAGCTCGACGGGTTCGACAAGTTAACCACCAAACAAAAAGAATTGGTGTATTACTTAACGCAGGCAGGACTCGCAGGTCGCGACATTATGTGGGATCAGAACTGCAAATACAATTTGGAAGTTCGTAGCATATTCGAAAAAATTTACACAACGTATTCAGGCGATAAGACAGCTGAAGAGTGGTTGAACCTTGAAACCTATTTGAAGCAATTGTGGATGAGTAACGGTATTCATCACCACTACAGCAACATTAAGCACAAGCCAAAATTCAGCAAAGACTATTTCGTTTCGCTTTGCGGAGCAACGAATACGCAGGTTTCAGAAGAGATTCTGGAAGTTATCTTCAATCCGAATGTTGCCAACATGAAAGTGGAAAGCGACGCTTCAAAAGGATTGGTTGAAAATTCTGCAGTTAACTTCTACGAAGGTGTTAGCACGAAAGAAGCCTTTGATTTTTATGCATCGAAGGAAGTTGCCGGCGATCGCGCGCCTTTGTCTTACGGCATTAACGCCAATCTTCGCAAAGAAAATGGTGTTATCGTTGAAGATGTTTATCGCGTAGGTGGCAAATACAGCGCGGCTTTGGAGCAAGTGGTTTTCTGGTTGAATAAAGCGGAAAAGGTTGCTGAAAACGACAAGCAAGCGGTTGCTCTTCGTAAGTTGATTGAATTCTATACAACAGGAGATTTGCGCACATGGGACGACTTCAACATTCAATGGGTGAAGGCAACGGAAGGTGACATTGACTTCATTCACGGTTTTGTGGAAGTGTATAACGATCCGCTTGGAAAGCGTGGTTCTTACGAAAGCATTGTTGAGATCAACGATTTCGAAGCAAGTGATCGCATGAAAGTCATGATGCAAAACGCACAATGGTTCGAAGACAACTCGCCAATTATGCCCGAGCACAAAAAGAAGGAAGTAAAGGGAATTACCTACAAAGTGGTGAATGTTGCTGGTGAATCTGGCGATGCGAACCCCTCTACTCCAATTGGGGTGAATCTTCCGAATGCTCAATGGATTCGAGCCATGCACGGATCGAAGAGTGTGAGTTTAGGAAACATTGAAGACGCTGCAAACAATGCAGGTGGTTCGGGTATGTTGAAGGAATTCGCAAACGACGAAGAAGAGATTGCTCGTGCTGAAAAGTACGGAGCAACAGCGGGAAAAATGCACACCGCAATGCACGAGGTAATTGGTCACGCCAGTGGACAATTAGAGCCTAATGTATCTGCGAGTTCTCAAACCTTGAAAGAGTTTGCTTCAACCATTGAAGAAGGAAGAGCAGACTTAGTTGCCCTGTATTATGTAATGGATCCGAAGTTGGTTGAAATGGGGTTGATGGAAAGTCTAGAAGTGGGGAAAGCGGAGTACGACGGATACATTCGCAACGCCATGTTGGTTCAAATGAGAAGATTGAAAATGGGCGAAGACATTGCTGAAGCGCATATGCGCAATCGCGCTTGGATTAGCAATTGGATCATTGAAAAAGGTGCTTCTGCGAATGTGATTTCAAAAGAAGTTCGCGATGGTAAAACGTATTTCAACATTAACGATTACGACAAGATGCGCGATTTAGTTGGAGAATTGTTGCGTGAAGTTCAACGCATCACTTCTCAAGGAGATTACAATGCAGCTAAAGCCTTGGCAGACGGATACGGAAAGAAAGTTGACCCAACCTTGCATGCTGAAGTACTTGCTAGATCAGAGAAATTAAACATTCCTCCGTACAACGGATTCGTTAATCCGATTCTCACACCTGTGTTGGATTCAAACGGAAAAATGATTGACGTAACAGTAAGTTATACCCAATCATTTGCAGAACAAATGTTAAACTACAGCAAGAACTACGGTTTCCTTGCTCCAAAAAAATAAGATATGCCTAAAGGAGTTTTTAAAGTACCGGTTCCTGTAAATGAACCAGTTAAAGGTTATGCCCCAGGGAGTGCAGAACGTGCATCGCTTTTAGCCATGTACAAAAAAATGTACAATCAAGAGCCGATTGATGTTCCTATGTACATAGGTTCTTCCTTGGTAAGAACAAATGAAAAATTAACTCTAACCTCTCCGCAAGAGCATGCGAAAGTATTGGGTTACTTGAATCGCGGAACCAAAGAGCACGTGATTCAAGCTATTGATACAGCGTTAGCTGCTCGCAAACGTTGGGCTCAATTGCCTTGGGAACATCGCGCTGCTATTTTCTTACGTGCAGCCGATTTACTTGCAGGACCATACAGAGATCGTATGAACGCTGCAACCATGTTGGGTCAAGGAAAAAACGCACATCAAGCTGAAATTGATGCGGCCTGTGAGTTTGTGGATTTTCTTCGTTTCAATGTGTTGTACATGCAGCAGATTTACAACGAGCAGCCGGGATCACAGCCAGGCATGTGGAACCGTTTAGAATACCGTCCGCTTGAAGGATTCGTATTCGCTATTACTCCGTTCAACTTCACAGCTATTGCAGGAAACTTGCCTGCCAGTGCAGCTATGATGGGAAATGTGTGTGTGTGGAAACCTGCAGACACACAGGTGTATAGCGCGCATGTAATTATGGAATTGTTCCGCGATGCTGGATTGCCAGACGGCGTAATTAATATGATTACTGTTGATGGACCAGTTGCCGGAGACGTGGTGTTCTCTCACAGAGATTTCGCAGGACTTCACTTCACAGGTTCTACCGCTGTGTTTAAGCATTTGTGGAAAGAGATTGGAAGCAACTTGGACAAATACAGAACTTACCCGCGCATTGTTGGAGAAACAGGGGGAAAAGATTTCGTTGTTGCTCATCCTTCAGCCAATGCCGAAGAAGTTGCTACGGCTATTGTGCGTGGCGCTTTCGAGTTCCAAGGACAAAAATGTTCTGCAGCAAGTCGAAGCTATATTCCGCGTTCGTTATGGCCAGCAGTGAAAGAGAAATTGATTAGCGACTTAAAGGCCATCACCGTTGGAAGTCCGGAAGACTTCACCAACTTCGTGAACGCCGTTATTGACCGCAGATCTTTCGATAAAATCAAAGGATACATTGAGTACATCAAAACGCAAAGCGATGCTGAAATTATTGCAGGTGGAACTTACGATGACTCAATCGGATTCTTTGTTGATCCGACGGTTGTTGTAACCACCAATCCGAAATTCAGAACCATGGAAGAAGAGATCTTTGGTCCAGTTGTAACGCTTTATGTATACGAAGATGAGTTGTGGGCTGACACGTTGCATTTGGTGAATGAGACGAGCGACTACGCTTTAACAGGAGCTGTTATCTCGAAGGATCGTTATGCCATTGATCAGGCAATGCGTGTGTTGGAAAATGCAGCGGGTAACTTCTACATTAACGACAAACCAACCGGAGCCGTTGTAGGACAGCAACCGTTTGGTGGTGCTCGTGGAAGTGGAACCAATGATAAAGCAGGGTCTTACTTGAACTTGTTGCGTTGGGTTTCTCCGCGTACCATTAAAGAAACTTTTGTAACACCAGCACATTACACGTACCCTTGGAATGCCTAAACATTAAGGCTTGTGGATGCATTTGAAATTATAAAAGAAACCCTTGTCGACAATCCGTCTGTCTTATTTACGGTTGGCGATAAGGGCTTCTTTCGTTTTAAGGTGAAGCTTATTGCCAAGTTGCTTCATTCAGAAGCAAGCAAAAACGACGGGGTATATGTAGATCAATCGGGAGAAGGTGTGATTTTGTTTTTCGAAGAGAAAAATAAAAAATCTGCTTCAGTATTTATTCAATTGCTTGTCATTTTCTTGGCCATAGGTCCATTCAGATTGCCTCGCGTATGGCGTCGAAAGCAGGAAGTTGCAGCTTTTCATTCGTTGTGGCCGAACTACATTTATTGCAGTTATTTAGCGGTACGGAAAGCTGCACGTGGACATGGCGCTATTTTCGAATTACGCAATGCCTTGTTTCAATTTCAACAAGAAAAACAATTACCCATCTTGGTTGAAACAACCGTAGAAAAGAACAGACGCATCTATGAGCGTATTGGTTTTCGTGTATACGACGAAAGGGTTGTTAGTGGGTTTAAGACGTATTGTATGGTTAAAGAAGTGTAAATAACTCTTCCATAAAACTAACTCTCAATCGCAACAACCATTTATAACAATAGCTTTTTTTGTTTTAGAAATGTAAAAAAAACTTATTCTTCAATCTGAAAAGCGTATTGTTTCGCCTTTACGGCATTAGATTCAACTTAGTAAAATTGAATTCATATGATACTGCTAGACCCCAACATGATTATTGTAAATCAAACTAAAATTGATGAAATCGATTATTATGCTAAGTCCATCTACAGATTAATCATATATAGTCGCCATCACTTAGACGATGACTTACTTGATATTTACTTAGAAGGTGTTAGCGGTTTACAAGAACTTCTAAGTTTAAAAAACGCGCAAATGGAGGCGCAAAATGAAGAAGAGGCCAAAGAGTACTTAGAAAACTTAAAAAAATCGCTAACGTTTGTTTTAGACGAAATAATTGCCCATGAAAATTTCACAAGAGAAATTCAACTCTTTCAGTTATTGCGATTAATATCTCCGGAAGCAAATATCGTCCACCCGAATAGATACCGTCAAACACATGTGCAGATTGGAGGGCATATCTGTCCAGATCCAGAACATGTTGGGCCGTTAATTTCTGAACTTTTCTTCAAAATGCAGAAAATTTCCAATCCAATCATTAGAGCAATATACTTTCATCATGAACTGATTCGAATTCACCCCTTTGTTGACGGGAATGGACGCGTGACACGAATTGCAAAAAATTGGATGCTCATGTTCGAAATGTACCCTCCAATTTTTATCAATGACAGCGCTCAAAAAAAAGAATACGTTTCAACTTTGAGCAACAGCTTTAAAATGCTAGAACGAAATCCATTCGAATGGAATGAATTCACAGAGAAATTCTTTGAGCAGGAATTAAACAGACTGCACCGAAACATTATTTATCTCTACGACAGTATTAACTTAATTGGAAAAAAGAGGGAGGAAAATTCTCGTGGGAATTCCGGTGAATTATAAATAACCCGACATTTCTTCCTGCATTTTTTTCGCTTCGGCTGCAGCAGCACTCGCGTAATCTGCGCCCGATGAAGCATACAAGATAGAACGACTCGCATTCACTAACAATCCGACTTCGTTATTCATTCCGTATTTCACAACGTCTTGAAGACTTCCGCCTTGTGCGCCAACGCCGGGAACAAGCAAGAAGTGATTTGGAATAATTTGACGAATCTGCGCAAGGCTTTCTGCTTTGGTTGCTCCTACTACGAACATGGTGTTCTCATCGGTTCCCCAAGAAGCTACATCGCGCAATACTTTTTCAAAAAGATACTCCTCTCCAATTTTCTGTGTTTGAAAATCTCTTGACCCTTCATTAGATGTGAGTGCCAACACAATTGCCCACTTGTCTTGAAATTGCAAGAAAGGAGAAACGCTGTCTTTACCCATGTACGGTGCTACCGTAATGCTATCAAAACCGTAGGTTTCGAAAAAAGCTTTCGCGTAGTAACTTGAAGTGTTTCCAATATCTCCGCGCTTGGCGTCTGCTATGGTGAAGTGCTCATGACCAATATATGCCACTGTTTCTTCCAAGATGTCCCATCCTTCTCTTCCCATAGCCTCATAAAATGCCAAATTCGGCTTGTAGGCTACTGCAAACTCACGAGTGGCATCAACGATTGCTTTATTGAATTCAAGCGCTCCAACGCCTGCTGGAAGCTTTGACGGGTCTGTATCTAATCCAACGCACAAGAAACTTTTTCTTGTACGAATGAGCTCTACCAATTTTGTTTTATTCATTTTATGAATTTCCTTCTTTGAGTTTCTCTGTGTTTTCAGCCAATTTCAACGCTTCAATTACCTCGGCAATGTCGCCATTCATAGCGGCATCTAAGTTATAAAGTGTGAGGTTTATGCGATGATCTGTAATTCGACCCTGAGGGTAGTTATACGTACGAATTTTCGCACTTCGATCGCCCGTGCTCACGAGAGACTTACGCATACGCGAACGTTCTTCCTGTCTTCGATTTACCTCTGCTTCAAAAATTCGTGTGCGGAGCATAGTCATTGCCTTGTCCATGTTTTCGTGCTGACTTCTTCCCTCCTGACAAGCCACAATAACCCCAGTTGGAATGTGCGTTAATCGCACAGCAGATTCTGTTTTGTTCACGTGCTGTCCACCAGCACCACTTGCACGGTAAGTGTCTCTTCGAATATCGGCCATATTCACCACCACATCGAACTCTTCAGCTTCTGGCATCACCGCCACTGTTGCAGCTGATGTATGAACACGACCTTGAGTTTCCGTTGCTGGAACGCGCTGTACGCGATGCACTCCACTTTCAAACTTCATGGTTCCATAAACTTCATCTCCTTCTACTTTGAAAGCTACCTCTTTGAACCCTCCCATGGTGCCTTCACTCAGGTTCAACACCTCCATGGTCCAACCTTTATCTTGAATATATCGGGTATACATCTTGTACAAGTCTCCTGCAAAAATTGAGGCCTCATCTCCACCCGTTCCCGCGCGGATTTCGACAATAACGTTTTTGGTGTCTTCAGGATCTTTTGGAATGAGGAGAAACTTAATTGCTTCTTCCATCTCAACAATCTTAGGCGCAAGTTCGTTGTATTCTTCTTGCGCCATTTCTTTCAAGTCGGCGCTTTCGTTGCTGTACAAAATTTCCTTAGCACCTTTCAAATCATCTAGTGCCTTTTTGTAATCGACATAAACATTATTGATTTTCTCGAGCTCACGATACTCGCGCATGAGCGCGGGATACCTCTTCATATCGGCTATTACAGTCGGGTCTGTAATACTCTTTCCCACCTCGGTGTATCTATCGGAAATAGCCGACAAACGATCGATTAACTCCATTCTTTTCTTTAATTAATATTGAAAGGTTCCGTGTTCGGAACGTATTTCTAATGTGTTTCCTTCGCCTGCTTCAACACGGCCAATTAATTGCGCTGCGCAACCAAATTGATCGGCATAATTGACAATTTCCAAAGCTGTTTCTTCATCGGTATAAAATTCCATACGGTGCCCCATGTTGAACACTTTATACATCTCTTGCCAAGGTGTTTTCGATTCTTCTTGAATCATCTTAAACAGTGGTGGAATAGCGAATAAATTGTCTTTCACAATGTGCACGTTGTTGGTGAAGTGAAGAACCTTAGTCTGTCCTCCACCACTGCAATGCACCATGCCTTTGATCTTATCTCGACGATTCGCAAGAATTCTCTTCACTATTGGTGCGTAAGTTCTTGTTGGAGAAAGCACTAGCTTTCCTGCATTCAATTCCGAGTCTTGTACATAATCCGTTAATGTATAAGATCCTGAATAAACCAATTCTTTTGGGATAGCACTATCGAAAGACTCAGGATACTTCGCAATTAAATCGTTGTAGAACACATCGTGACGCGCAGAAGTAAGACCGTTACTTCCCATACCACCGTTGTACTCAGATTCATAAGATGTTTGTCCATACGAGGCTAAACCTACTATGACCTGCCCAGGAGCAATGTTTGCATTGTCGATGACTTCATCTCTGCGCATCCGGCAAACTACTGTTGAATCAACGATGATAGTTCGAACCAAGTCACCCACATCGGCTGTTTCTCCTCCGGTAGTGTGAATCTTCACCCCGTGTCTTTCGAGTTCTTTACAAATTTCTTCGGTACCCGCGATAATGGAAGAAATAACTTCTCCAGGGACTAGATTTTTATTTCGTCCAATGGTGCTGCTGAGCATAATGTTGTCTACTGCCCCCACACACAAAAGATCATCTATGTTCATCACAATAGCGTCTTGCGCTATTCCCTTCCAAACTGAAAGATCTCCGGTTTCTTTCCAATAGATGTAGGCAAGAGAAGATTTTGTCCCTGCTCCGTCTGCATGCATGACTATGCAATGCTCCTCACTTCCGGTTAAATAATCAGGAACGATTTTACAAAAAGCTTTTGGAAAAAGTCCTTTATCAATGTTTTTAATAGCAGCATGCACATCTTCTTTGGAAGCGCTTACTCCTCTGCTGTTGTATCTGTTTTCGGCTTGACTCATATATAAATAAAAAGGGCTGACAGCAAGTGTCAGCCCTTCATTTTGTTTGGTGCTATTTACTAGGGACGTAGTCCGTTCTTAAAATTCTAAATGTTGTGCGGCGATTCAATTGGTGCGCGCGTTCGCGTGCATCGTTATCTTTTAACGAGTTGATATAAGCTTCGTCAAGCAATGTTCCTACAGGGAACTCTGCGAAAGTTTCAGCTGAAAGACGATCTCCTTCTCTGATGGTGCGAGGCTCGCTCTCACCTTTTCCTTTCGCAACCAAACGATCAGCCGCAATTCCTTTTGAAGTAAGGTAAGTTACGCAAGTCTCTGCACGACCTTGAGAAAGTTTGTCGTTACTTGCTACATCACCACGAGCATCTGTATGCGATTCCAACTGAACCACAAAGGTTGGATTCTCAGTAAGAATATTCAACAAGTAGCTCAATGAGTCAGCACTGTTTACTTCGTCATTAATTAACAATTCTGTTTTATTGAATGGATACAATACTGTTGGCATTGGGTATTCCTTTCCAATTTCTACAGGGATTAAGAAATAATCTTGTTGGTAGTTGGTGGACTCTTTTGCTCCTTTGGTAGAGAACTTATCTGCAGTACCAATGAAGTTTTCTTTTTGAATGTCTACAGTATACTTAGTTTCAGGCTTAACCTTTGTTTTGTCTAGGAAGAAGCTTCCGTTTGCATCTGTCACCACATTGTAAGTTGAACCATCTGAGCCCACGATAGTTACTTTACATCCTGAGAGGGTACTTCCTGTCTTCTTGTTATAAGCAGTACCAGTCATGGTGAATTCCAACGGGCGCTCATATGCATGCCAGATATCGTCTTTCCCTTTTCCACCTGGACGGTTAGAAGAGAAGTAACAAGCGAAAACACCTTCCATCAATACATTATCCAAAACAGGCTTCTTGTCTAAGATAAAAGCAAAGTCATCAGAAGCCGAGTTAATTGGAGCTGGCATTGCTGTAACATCCCCATAAACCATTTCACCTGTTTTCTTTGCCTTGAAAATGTCCAAACCACCCAATCCCGGGTAACCGTTCGATGCGAAATACAAAGTTCCGTCTTCGGTCATGTATGGATAGTACTCATCACCTGCTGTGTTTAAAGAAGCAAGATTGGTAAGGTTAGACCATTTTTTATTTTTCTTATCGAAAGTCATATACCACAAATCTCTTCCGCCCTTTCCACCTGGCATGTTTGACGCGAAGATTAATGTTTGCTCATCTGGTGACAGACATGGCTGGCCCACACGTGAGGAATCGTCTGATTCTCGATTAATGATACCAATAATTTCAGCTGTTGCGAAGTTATCACCTTGTTTGTTTGCCGTGTAAATATCACAACCCATTCTTCCTCTTTTATCGAAACCACAACGCGTGAAGAATAACGTTTTGTAGTCTTTATCGAAAGCTCCAGCAGCCTCATGCGCCTCTGTATTTACAGTAATGCTCGCAGGCATTGGCGCTCCTTGGAACTTAAACTTCTTGTCTAATTTCGCAACGAAAACGTCTTTAAACTCATCTCCATTGATTGGGCTTAATCCACTTCCAACAGCCTCTTTTCTTGCTGAAGTAAAGACGAACTCATCCCATTTCTTAGAAGCGTAAGCTAACCCGAAGTCTTCTTCGGTTGAGTTTAAGAACTCAACATTCTCAACAACATAACGAGACTTTGCACTTGTTTTCTTTGCAGTTGCAGCATTCGTGCATGTTTGAATGCGCATGTCTGCAAGAGCTGCATTTCCTCCACGCTCCTTGTATTTATTGTACTGAACAATAGCGTCTTCCAAACGATCCATTTCCTGCAAAGCAATACCATAGTTCAAATACACCTCTGCTGTTTTCTTGTCATACTTTGCATTGATGGCTTTGTCATAGTAATCTAGACTCATTCCATAACGCTTTGTGTTTCTGTAACATTCTGCAATGTTGTAAAGAACACGCGCCTTTTCATCGATGTTCTTGATTTTAGTAACTTCTGCGATGTAAAGAGAAGCGGCTTGATTGTACCCTTGCCCTGCAAACTCGATATCTGCCTGTTGAATCTTTTTATTTTGAGCGTTCACCAACGTTGCGGTCGACAAACAAACAAACAAAACCAAGATAGATTTGAAAAATCTCATACGTAATGTTTTAGTCCAGTTAAAAGTTAGTATTTGCGAAAATAATCAAAAATGTGAATTTTCCTCACAAAATCACAATTATCTGAACACTCCAATTAACACGTGAACAAAAGCTCACGCATTTTTGGAATTGGCCATGTGTTGTCGTCAATGATTTGCTCCAAAGCATCTGCTGCATCTCTCGCCGCATCCATTAACGGTTTAATCTTGTGACAATAGATATCAGCCATTTTCTCAGGATTGCTGTGATTGACTTTACCTTGTTCAACAACAATTCCCTCTGTGCACGCTTTCAAACCGTTAACATGCTGAGAAATCTCAGTTATTAAGCCCAATTGAGTCTTAGTAAGTTCCTTAAACTCTTTTGCACCCAAGACCGCTTTTAAACCTTGAACGTTGTTGATCAACTCACTCTGGTATCTCAAAGCGGCAGGGATAATCTGGTTAACCGCCATATCTACAACTATTTCCGCTTCAATTTCTCGACGACGCGCGTAGTTCTCAACCTCTATCTCGTAGCGAGAGTGAATTTCCTCTGCAGTTAAGACGTTAAGTTTTTCAAACATGGAAATAACCTTTTTGTCTTTCCACACCTTAAGGGCTGATGGGGTGTCCTTTAAGTTTGACAATCCTCGTTTAGCGGCTTCCTTCACCCACTCGTCGCCATAACCGTTTCCTTCAAAACGAATAGCCTTACTTTGTTTAATTAAGCGTTGAAGTTCTTTTAGAATTGCCTCGTCTTTGTCATCGCCTTTTGCAATGCGCGCATCAACATCCTTCTTAAATTGAATCAGACGGTTAGCCACAATGGTATTCAAAGTAATCATTGCGTTCGCACAGTTCGCGCTAGACCCCACTGCTCGGAATTCAAATTTGTTTCCCGTAAATGCAAAAGGAGAAGTTCTATTTCTGTCTGTGTTATCTAGAAGTACTTGAGGCAACTTCCCGATATTCAATTTCAATTCTGTCTTGTCCTCTGGAGTCATCTTGCCCGCCTTGATGTTCTTTTCAAGATTATCGAGCATAGCATTCAACTGCTCTCCGAGAAAGCAGCTCATGATAGCCGGTGGTGCTTCGTTAGCTCCAAGACGGTGATCGTTACCAACCGTTGCAATAGAAGCACGAAGAACATCTGCGTTTTCATGAATTGCAGCAACTGTGTTCACCATGAAGGTTAAGAATTGCAGGTTCGATTTTGGATTTTTTCCGGGACGAAGAAGGTTCACTCCTGTATTTGTGGAAAGTGCCCAGTTGTTGTGCTTACCGCTTCCGTTAACACCTTCATAAGGTTTTTCATGAAGAAGAACGTTGAAGTTATGCTTCTGCGCAATTTTCTTCAACAAGTCCATTAATAATTGATTGTGGTCATTCGCCAAGTTCGCCTCTTCGAACATTGGAGCAACTTCATATTGGTTCGGAGCAACTTCGTTGTGTCTTGTTGTTACAGGAATACCTAACAAATGTGCCTCGTATTCGAAGTCTTTCATATATGCTAAAACTCTTTCCGGAATACTCCCGAAGTAGTGGTCTTCCAATTGTTGCCCCTTTGCGGGCTTGTGACCAAACAGTGCTCTACCAGTCATGGCTAAGTCAGGACGCGCCTTGTGAAGTGCAGAGTCAACTAAGAAAAACTCTTGCTCCCAACCCAATGTTGTATTTACCTTATTTACGTCTTTATCGAAATACTGACAAACAGCGGTTGCGGCTACATCAACTGCGTGTAGAGCTTTAATCAAAGGCATCTTATAATCTAACGCGTGACCGGTGTAAGAAATGAAAATAGTTGGAATACAAAGTGTATTTCCCACTATGAAAGCAGGTGAAGAAGGATCCCACAGAGTATAACCACGCGCTTCAAAAGTGTTGCGGATTCCCCCATTAGGAAAAGAAGAAGCATCGGGCTCTTGTTGCACCAACATTGTTCCTTCGAATTTTTCAATTGCTCTTCCGTCTCCAAGTGGCTTAAAGAAGCTGTCGTGCTTCTCTGCCGTAGCCCCCGTTAATGGTTGAAACCAGTGCGTAAAATGCGTTGCACCTTTGCTAATTGCCCACTCCTTCATACCGGCTGCAATATGATCAGCCACATTTCTATCGATACGAGTTCCCTGATTGATACACGACATTAAATTCTCATACAAATCTTCAGGAAGATATTCGCGCATTTTGTGTGGATTGAAGACGTTATCTCCAAAGTATTCGCTGATTCTTTGCCCATTTGACGCAAGTGACATAGGCATACGACTATTGATTTCTTGCTGTGCGTTTTTTCTTAAACTCATATTTTTAGGTATTAACCCCCAATTTTTATGGGGTGCTTTATAAATTTTATCAATTTTTGGCAAATATACCCCCTGTTTTTCGAGATGCAAATGAAATTTTCATATCAAATTTCAAAAAAGACCCCATTTAATTGTGAATAACTCCATTCTACTATTCATTCACTAAATTTGAAAAATGAAAAAGATAATTTCAATTTTCCTCTATACAATTGGAGTTGTTGCTCCAATGACATTGTCTGCGCAAGGTTTACAAGTTACACCTCCAGCTTCATCTACGAACAAAACTGTTGTTATTCCCCATTCAATTTATCCTGCTAGTTTCATTATTAGTGAACCTCAAATAATATCTATTGATTTAAACGAAAGTGGTGATAAGATTGCAAAGATTCAGCTATCAAGTGGCATTACCTCCCTCATTATCACTGATATTAAGTCAGGTAAAGAATCGATAATTAAAAATGATAACATTACAAGTGCATCTCAGGTGCACTTTATTAATGATCAGTTTATTGCGTTGCGCACTCAGAGAGATATTTCCAACTACGAAATAATTGAACTTTCATCAGCAAAAGTTTTGTGCAGCTTACCTTCAAACAAGTACATTGGATCAACAAGTACGGATGCCTATTTCAGTAATTTTAACTCAAGTGGATCTACGATAGAAAAATTAGACATTGCTGCTATGAAAATCTCTAATGTCGGCAATATTTCAGGCGAAATATTCGGATGGTATTTTTCTAAAGTTAAAGGAATAGTTGGAGTTGGAGTTCACAGCAATATGCTCTCTAACATTTATTCTTTTGAGAACAATAAAATCGGAAAGAGTTTATTCGAATTTTCGTCGAATTTCTATTTTGAAACAAAGGGGTGTAACAATGCTGGTGACGTACTCTACGGAATTACAAATTTCCAAAGTTACACAACCTATAGTTGCGCAATTTCCAAGACGGGAATTAAACCAATAAATAACAAAGAAGACGAGAGTTGCACCGATATTTTCATTTCGGGAAATGACGTTGTTTTAACTACAAGTATTATAAACGCTTCAGAGTATCAAGAATCAAAGAACTCAACTGTAGTCAAAGCGCTAAATTTCGCTCGAGAGAGTTTCAAAGGCTCATCCATTCAAATTATTGATTTCATTGAGAAAAATAATTCTCTACTTTTTTCAATTCAAGGCGAAACTGTAAAACCTCGTTATTTCGTTCAATATAACAATTCTACCAAGCCAGTTTTTACAGACAACTGTGATGGAAAAAACCTAACCTTCATCTCGAGCGAAATCGCACAGCTTCAGACTTCAGAACAGGCGCCTCAAAACGGCCGAATGTATCTTCCTACGAAAGCAGACAAAGCAACATACCCCTTGGTAATTTATATTCCGAATAATATTTTCTTGCCTTACGCAAACCAGTTTAATCCTGTCGTTCAACATCTTTGTCAGAATGGTTTTGCTGTGTTTGTTTGGAATACTCGATATGCCTCTCGATCAAAAGACGGTTTTTCTTATTCCGATTTGGTTGTATCCATTCCAGAGGATATTCTCCTCGTGAACGATGTATTAAAAAAGGAATATCCAATCGTACCAGAAAGCTCATTTATCGTTGGTGAAGGGCTTGGCGGCTATTTGGCACTTTATGCGGGATCAAGTAAACCTGAGGTTACAGGTGGCATTGTTGTGAATGGAATTAACTTTCCTGGAAAAGAATACAGCCAAGATCTACTTGCTGTTCGAATGTTCGGCGAAGATGCACAATCGAAGTGGAGTACCTTAGATCGCATGGTACTATCTGAGAAAGTCAACTACTTGTTTCGTACAAATACAAAATCAAATACCGAAAGAAGATGGGAAAACGCAAATAGACAAAAAAACATCAAATGGACTGAAATTACCTCGGATAATGTAAGAGTCGATATTTCATCAAAAGATCTCGACGGAATTGTGAATTGGTTGAAACATTTAACGGCCATCGAACCACAAATTTTCGATAAAAAACCAAATGTTGAACTGAAAAAGAAATGAAATATTCATTAGAGGCGAAAGACGCATTATCTAAAGCAAGAGCAGGAGTTTTAGAAACGGCTCACGGCAAAATCCAAACTCCGATATTTATGCCTGTTGGAACTATTGGTTCTGTAAAAGCGGTTACCCAGCAGGATTTAAATGAAGACGTTAAGGCTCAAATTATTTTGGGCAACACCTATCACTTGTACTTGCGCCCAGGTACAAAGATTTTAGAAGAAGCAGGTGGACTTCATAGATTCATCAATTGGGACCGTCCGATACTTACTGATAGCGGCGGATACCAAGTGTATAGCCTTTCCAATAACCGAAAAATAAATCCTGAAGGTGTTGTTTTCAAATCACACATCGACGGTTCAAAGCACACATTCACTCCTGAAAATGTAATGGATATTCAGCGCAGCATAGGTGCGGATATCATTATGGCTTTTGACGAATGCCCACCCTATCCCTGCGAAAAAACGTATGCCCGTGAATCGCTTCACATAACCAACCAGTGGCTAGATCGTTGCTTCAAAAGACTCGAAGAAACTTCACCCCTTTATGGCTATGAGCAAGCGTTATTTCCAATTGTGCAAGGAAGCGTTTTTCCAGACTTACGGAAAGAGAGTGCAGAATACATTGCAAATAAAGGTGCATTTGGAAATGCAATTGGTGGATTGAGCGTTGGTGAGCCGCACGAAATGATGTATGAGATGACAGATCTTGTATGCTCGATTTTACCAGCAGACAAACCAAGATATCTCATGGGCGTTGGAACTCCAGTGAATATTTTGGAGTGCATTGCTTTGGGTGTAGACATGTTCGATTGTGTTATGCCTACACGCAATGCGCGCAATGGAATGCTGTTTACCTGGAACGGTACCATGAATATGAAAAACAAAAAGTGGGAAAACGATTTTTCTCCACTCGACGAAACCGGAGATAGTTATGTTGATTCCTATTACACCAAGGCATACGTGCGACATTTATTTGCTGCAAATGAAATATTAGCCTTGCAAATTGCGTCGGTACACAACTTGAATTTTTATTTACGTTTGGTAGAAAAAGCCCGTGAAAAAATTATTGAAGGTACATTTGCCAATTGGAAGAATGAAATGGTGAAAAGACTATCCCAAAGATTGTGATCAAAAAACTCGACTATTACATCATAAAAAAATTCATTAGCACCTTTCTCTTTATGATAGGCGCTTTTGTAATTATTGCTGTCGTATTTGATATAAGCGAAAACATCGATGACCTTCTTCAATCACAAGCTACGTTGTGGGAAATCATCGTTAACTACTATTTCAACTTCTGTCTATATTACGGAAATTTGTTAAGTTCTTTTATCATCTTTTTAACCGTAATTTGGTTTACCAGTAAGCTCGCCCAGCGATCGGAAATAATTGCAATGCTTTCTTCAGGCATCAGCTACAACCGAATACTTCGCCCCTATTTCATAGTTGCCTTTTCACTTATCATTATTTCATTAACGTTTGGACATTATGTCGTTCCGCTTGCGAATAAGAGAAAGTTTGAGTTTGAGGTAAAATATCTGAAAGAGCAATTGACCATTCAAGACAAGAACATTCACAGAGAGATTGAGCCTGGAGTCATTGCCTATTTTCAGCGATACAATCCGGGTAATTTAGGTGGAAGTAACTTCTCATTGGAACATTGGAAAGACGGCGAATTAACCTTCAAACTCATTTCTTCATCCGCGAATTATAAGCCAGAAACAAAGTCGTGGAGCATCACCAATGCCCAGGTTCGTGTATTCCAGGATAGTACAGAGCATGTTTACTTCAAACAGAAATTAGATACCGTTTTAGAAGTTCGGCCGGAAGATTTCGGCTTACGTTCCGAAATTGTGGCTACCATGAATTGGTCTGAACTTAACTCGTTCATTGAAGATCAGAAGTTAAGTGGATCAGGTAATGTTGCGAAATTCGAATTAGAAAGAGAGAATCGAACTGCTACTCCTTTTTCAATACTCGTCCTTACTGTGATCGGGGTCTCTATTGCTTCAAGAAAATCTCGAGGAGGCATTGGTTTTCACCTAGCTCTAGCAATCATAATTGGATTCATTTTTATTTTCATTTCCCGTATCACTGCGGTAAGCGCCATGAACCTTGGCGTACCCGCTGAATTAGCAGTTTGGATACCCAATTTACTCTTCGGGATACTCGCATTTACACTCTACAAAAAAGCTCAGAAATAATGACAAAAAAAAGAATATTAATCACAGGCGCCACCAGTGGAATTGGAGCCGCTACTTATGAACTAGCTGTTAGAAATGGTCATACTGTTTTCATAGCGGGAAGAAATGAATCTGTGTTATCGGAAATGGCATCAAAGAACCCCAGTACTTTTTTCTTGAAAACCGATGTTACCAAGATTGAAGATGTACAAGCCATGACTGAAGCCGCCGTGGAATCCATGGGAGGAATTGATGTGCTCTTGAACAATGCTGGATTGGGAATTTTCGATTTATTGGAAGATGCTAAATTGGAAGATTGGCATACAATGATTGATGTAAATGTCAAAGGTTTTTTAAATGTACTACACTCTTGTTTACCACATTTGATAACCTCTACAGGTCACGTATTAAATTTAGGTTCTTTGGCTTCGCACTACGTATTTCCAAATTCGGGAGTGTATTGTGCAACCAAACATGCTGTCTTTGCAATGAGCGAGAGTATTCGAACAGAATTAGCAAAAAAAGTTCGAGTAACTACGATAAGTCCAGGAGCCGTGAACACCCCTTTTATTGAGCAAACTAAGAACGAAGCTTTACTCTCGCACTTCCGACCAAGCTTTGCCGCAGGAATGCCAGTTGAATGGGTTGCTCAGCAAATCATGAATGCCGTTGAGGTTCCTGATGGAGTTAACGTGAGCGAAATAATCATGCGCCCGTTTACTCCTGAATCGAAATAGGCTTCTTGACGAATTCTTAATAAGTTCTTTTTCTCAAAAGCCTTAAATAGTCCTATTTTTGCCCGTTACCCAAAAAAGCAACGAGCACAGAATGAGCGAAGAGCAACAAGAGAGAAAAAAACTATACGACTATCAGGAAAAAGCTCTTGAGCGAATCTTCGCGCGTATTCATGAATTTCCAACCAATTACAACTTGTGTTTTCAATTACCAACGGGTGGAGGAAAGACTGTAATCTTCTCTGAAATAGCTAGACGCTACATTCAAGAAACAGGAAAGAAAGTGCTAATTCTTACGCATCGAATCGAGCTTCTTAGTCAGACGAGTAACGTATTGAACAACTTTTCTGTAAAGAACAAAATTATTGTCAGTAAAGTCAAACAGTTACCCGACGAATCGGAATATGAGTGTTTCGTTGCAATGGTGGAAACGCTCCACAACCGACTACGCGACGAGAAAATGGAGTTTGCGAATCTCGGCCTTGTAATCATTGACGAAGCTCACTACAATTCATTCCGAAAGTTATTCGGATGGTTT
Organism: uncultured Chryseobacterium sp.; assembly: GCA_964385405.1. Lineage (GTDB taxonomy): Bacteria > Bacteroidota > Bacteroidia > Flavobacteriales_D > Sanyastnellaceae > CAIZGX01. The sequence continues at coordinate 24,788 of CAYLOT010000012.1, forward strand.
GAAGAACAAGTAATTCTTGGCGTAACAGCTACGCCTTTAAGTAGCAACATAAAACTTCCACTTAAAGACAATTATCACGATTTAATCATTGGTGAAAGTATTGGTAATTTAGTTGGAAGAGGATATTTAGCAAAAGCAACTACATATAGCTACGACGTGAGTTTACATTCATTGAAGGTCGGAATTACTGGAGATTACACTGTAAGCAGTTCCGAAAAGCTCTATGGAAACATGTACATGCAAGAAAAACTGCTCTACGCTTACGAGCAAAAAGCAAAAGGAACTAAGACTCTGATTTTTAATAATGGGATTAACACTTCCAAGCAAGTCTTTCATTTATTCCGCGAGCATGGTTATGAAATTCGTCATTTAGATAACACACACAACGAGCAAGAACGAAGAGAAATTCTAGAATGGTTCAAGAATAAACCAGATGCAGTATTAACATCTGTTTCTATTCTTACAACAGGTTTCGACGAGCCGTCTGTAGAGACAATAATTATCAATCGTGCAACAAAATCTCTTACGCTTTATCATCAGATGATCGGACGTGGATCAAGAATTTTTGGTGATAAAAAAGAATTCACTGTCATTGACCTCGGAAACAATGCAAAGCGATTTGGTCTGTGGGAACAATTCATCGATTGGTTCGATATTTTTGCTCATCCGCACAATTATCTCGAGAGTATCATAAGCGACGAACAAATGTCCCGAGAAATGAAGTACGAGATGTCTCCGGAGATTCGCGACATGTTTTCACTTTCACCTGTGATTGACTTTGATATAAAAGAAGAATATCTTCGAATCACTCGAATAGGCGGAAAAGGTAAAAGTGTGTTAGACAAGAGTATGCAGCAGCACGCTACGATTATTCAAGAAAATGCTACCACATTGGAACGAGCATTCGAGCTTTTGAAAATTCTTGATCAAGATATCAAAAGTCGAATGAAGCAATACAGCTATTGTATTTCGAAGAGTACCGAAAGTTATTTAGATTGGTTGAAAGAAGAATATACGCGAAAGCTAAGACTTGATCTTGGAAACTACTACAACAATCTTCTTCAAGATTCTCACGAATAGAATGCTTAAGCTGAAATTGGAAAGCGGCTTAAGGGAATCATTTTTAAATCAGAAACTTTTTCTTCTTGTAAAAGGAAATGCGCTGCCACGCCTATCATTGCCGCATTGTCTGTGCAATACTTGAACGGCGGAATGTACACTTCGACATTGGTGTTTATTCCAAACTCGATTAATCGCTTTCTTAATTCACTGTTCGCGGAAACACCACCACAGATAGCAATTTGATTAATCTCAGTTGCCTCTACTCCTCGCTGAATTTGGCGAAGCAGATAAGTGACTACTGTATGCTGAAAGGACGCGCATAGACTTGCTCTTTCCTCTTCAATAAAACTTTTGTTTTCCTTTTGATTGTCTCTTAAGAAATAAAGCAAAGATGTTTTCAACCCAGAAAAACTAAAATTCAATCCTTCAACTTTCGGAATAGGGAAACAAAACTTCTTCGCATCACCTGCCTGAGCCAATTTATCTAACAAGGGTCCTCCTGGGTAATCCAATCCTAACACTTTAGCGGCTTTATCAAATGCCTCTCCTGCAGCGTCATCAATGGTCTCACCTACAACTTCCATTCGTGTTGGAGAATGAACCACTACCAATTGGGTATGTCCGCCACTCACAGTTAAATTCAAGAATGGAAACGTTGGATGCTTTTCGCAATCTTCAGCCAAATGAGCAAGAATGTGCGCCTGCATGTGATTCACTCCAATTAACGGGATGTCCAATGCTAAGCTCAAACTCTTCGCAAAAGAAATTCCAACCAACAAAGACCCCATGAGTCCTGGACCTTGTGTAACAGCTATGGCCTCTAAATCTTTCAACTCTTTATTGGCCGATTGCAATGCAGCATGAACAACGGCGGTTATCATGGTCTGATGTGCACGACTTGCAATCTCTGGAACTACCCCACCGTATTGGGCATGTTGCAACTGTGTAACGACTTCATTCGATAAAACTTTCGTCCCCAACAAAACAGCGGCCGAGGTTTCGTCGCAACTGCTTTCAATGGCTAAGATTAATTTGCCTTCCATTTTATTGGTTCGAAGGAGCTACCATCATCTTATTGAAATTCTCCGTAGAAGCTGAAGCGCGTTCTGAATCTGACTTCATGAAATAAACCAACGACTGAATATCGCTATCTGCATTCGCTTCATAAAAAGCGCCAATTCCTTCAACACCCATTACCATGAAAGCCTCTGCAAAAACATAAGACTCAACAATAGTCTTGGCGGAAACATAACTCTGATACATTTCGTTCTGAACGGGAGAAAGCGTTTTCGGATCGAGCAACGACAACTTATTTCGAGCATCGAATGTTGCGTAGGCTCGATTCACCACACGAAGCATATTACCCGTATTCTGTCCAGAAGTTCGCATATCTAACACATTCAAACTATCTACAGCTGCGCCGAATCCAGCATGCCAAACATCTGTCTTCACTACGGCTTGCTTGACTGTCGCGTTTTTCTCTTTCAGGTAATCAACAATTTTATCGAGCACTATTGCGCTTCCAAATTTCAATAAATCTATCTGAACCTTCGGGTTGTTCTTTCTTATGCGCGTTGACTTGTACATCCCATTTTCCTCAACATCTTCAACATCAACATTTGCCGCATACATGCCAGTGAAAACCTTTAATGAATCTATATTTGGAACTTTGGGGGTTGGATTCAATAGCTGCGGAAGCCAAGCCACTTGAGCAGGTGACATTGTAAAATCCCAACATCCACCCGAGCGGTAATTGAATTCTCTTGCCATGGTTAACATAACTCCCATGATTCGATTGTAATCTGTAAACTCAAAAAATCCGGTTTCAGCATTCGAGTAATTGTATAGCATACATGTGCTATTCGGATTGCTCGCATCGATATGCATACGCACAGCGTTTTCAATGGAATCAAAGGCAAATGAGTAATCGGTTGTGTCCCCCACCACACTCACGGTGTATTTCATTCCCAAAAAATCGCGATCATAATCTTTTCCAATCAATCCATTATCTGTCGTGCTCTTATTTCCACAAGACTGAAAAAGCAAGCTTCCGAAAACAAGCGCTAAAAACAGGAAAGACACATTTTTTTTCATGACACAAAAATAATCTGAATAACTTTACTTCATGCGGAATACTTCAACAATCCTCAACTCCACAATACTTGTATTATTGCTTTGGATCGGGGCTACATCATTTGCTCAAATTCCTGAAACAAATAGCAATTTCGTTCATCCCGATTTCGACTATTTTTCTGTTGAAGCTCACGCGAAAAACGCAGCACTTTCCGGTCCATTTTTAAACTTGTTTAGCAATGACGCCATTCAATTTGAATTCGACGTTTTCACTTCACCAGACGAAGATTTATTCTATTCCGTCTTTCATTGCGACCCGTATTGGAATATTGATGACAGTAATCCTTCAGACGTAATTCAAGGATTCACAAGTCAGCGCATCACCTTTCCTGAAAACTCTATACACACGACCGCAATTTTCGATCACTACCGATTTGAATTGCCCAATACCATGACCAAGTTTATTCAGTCTGGAAATTACTACGTAGTCGTTCATGAGGGAAGCGAATACTCTGAATCGAGCGTTCGGCTTGGATTTCGCATGGTGGTATATGCTGAAGGACTTCACGGATTGAATGCTGAACTTAACATTAAGCGAGCTTCGACCATTCAACATCTTCAGTCTCATCAGGAAGTTGATTTTTCCATATCGTTAGCAGCTACTCCCGTTTATGACATGAACAAAGTCATTCCCGTCATTCTTCAAAATGGAAGATGGAAAAATGGGAAAACGAATTTTCAACCCACCTATATTGCTCCAAACAACGTTTTGGTTTACGACTATTCTAGTGGTGAAAATGAATTTCCGGGCGGTGGAGAATGGGAAGCCTTTGAAACCAAAGATCTGCGTGTAAACGGATACAACGTTCAGAATAATATTCGAGTGGAAAATGAAAACCACATCTACTTATATCCCAGCCAGAATGAAATGAATCTCGCGTACACGAGTCGTTCTGACTTGAATGGCGCTTCTCTCATTTCAAGTGAACTGTATGAAGACGATGACTTAACCAGTGACTATACCTATGTCCATTTCGAATTGAATTCGCCCGAACTTCCGAATAAAGTTTTTCTTGATTGCGGAAATGAATGGAACCCTGCTTCGCTCTGCGAATACAGCGAGATTAAAAAAGCGTATCAAACTACCATGTATCTAAAACAAGGCGTTTACAACTACCGCTTTCGAATTGAGCCTTCAAATTCAAATGAAGAAATAAATTTTGCTGAAGGCAATCATTCTGAAACAGAAAACAACTATCAGCTTCTAGTTTATTACTATGATCGCAATGCTGGTTTCTACAAGTGCGGAGGCCTATTCACACAAAACACACGAAAGAACTAGTCTTTGTCGTAATTGAAATCATCGTCCTTCCACTCTCTTTTTCCGCGCTTCCAAATTTTATATTGTTGAAATTCCTCTTTTACGAATATGAGGAATTCATACTGGGAACTCTGACGAATGAATTCATCGCTGACATGCATGAAATCAATGAACGCATCGAATTCATCATTGGTCAATTCGATAATATCATAATCGACATACAAATGAAAGAGCTCCTTCAACAGCGCTCGCTTACGGTCCTCATACTCCATTTTTGCCACAGCTAGTTTACTGCGCTCGCGCTTACTGAACTGCTCGTATAAAAACGTAATTGGATTGCTCACGTTTGCAGTTTTGAATTGGTTCTCATCGAAACCCAGACTCATTAAGTCTTCTTCAATCGCTTCCAGATCTCGGGGTGAAATAAACTCAACAACAGGAAGCATGTATGTCCTGTCGTCTAGAAATATTGTTGGATGATAGACATCTTTCATCACCGAGTCCTTCATACACAATTGACGCGTATAATAACTTAACGCAGTTATACTCAAGGTGTCACTCTTATCGCAAACAATCGAATAAAAGCCACTTGAATTTCCAAAACTACCGGTCTTGGTTCGGTTGTTTACAATAATCGCATTGGGAATACCCTGCCCATGAGGATCACGCACTCGTCCTTCAATTCGAATAGTTTGAGAATACACATGAATTGAAAGAAAGACGAAGAAAAAAAGACTGATACTCCTCATATAGCGAAGGTAACGAAGAATTGAAAACTATATTGAATCATCACTAAATTCGCAACATGAAAAAGTTCTTCTTCCATATATCTGTAGCATTTGCATTTGCGAGCTGCACTATTCTTCATCACGACCAAAAATCAGCAGATTCAATTCCCAATCTAAAAGCAGATGTGGCGATATTGGCAAGCGATGCATTTGAAGGTCGCGCTATAGGCACACCTGGAGCGGATAAGGCTGCCGGATATATTCAAGATCAGTTTTTAAAAATCGGTTTACTTCCAAAAGGAACATTGGGCTTCTTCCAAGCTTTTTCATTCATTCCGCAAGGACATGGACAAGTTCATCAGGTTGGAGATAGTCTGAAGATGGGTAAATCATTGGTGAAGGAAATCAGTGGGAAAAATGTTGTTGGATACATTGACAATGGAGCTGCGAACACCATCATTATTGGTGCACACTATGACCACTTGGGTTGGGGCGATGAAAACAGTTTATGGACTGGAGAGCGTGCAATTCACAATGGAGCAGATGACAACGCAAGTGGCGTTTCTGCCATGCTCGAGTTAGCACGCAAACTAAAAGCAGACCAATCTGGTTCAACAAATAAATACAATTACCTTTTCATTGCCTTCAGTGGGGAAGAAAAAGGATTGTGGGGAAGTAACTACTTCAGCAAGAACCCGACGATTGATTTGACAACCGTGAATTGTATGATGAACATGGATATGGTTGGAAGGTTAAACGCAGAGCACGCACTTTCAATTAGTGGAACAGGGACATCGCCAGAGTTTGAGAACTGGTTGACGAAAAATAACAAGACGAATTTCAAATTGATTTTCGATAAAAGTGGAATTGGTCCAAGCGATCACAGTTCATTTTACAATGTGAATATTCCAGTTTTGCATTTCTTTACTGGACAGCATAGCGACTACCATAAACCAAGTGACGATTTCGACAAAATCAATTATGAAGGATTGAATGAAGTGGTGAATTACATGTACTCGATGTGTGTTGAAATGAATGCACATTCAAAATTGGAATTCACAAAAACAATCGACCCTAAGCCAACAAACTCAGCATTTAAAGTAACACTAGGTGTAATGCCAGATTACATGTTCAGCGGAGTTGGAATGCGCATCGATGGCGTGAAGGAAAACCGTCCCGCTGCATTAGCCGGATTGAAGCAAGGCGACATTGTTGTTCGTCTTGGTGAAAATAAAATTGCTGACATGAGTTCATATATGGAAGCTTTAGGCAAATTCAACGAAGGTGATTCAACCGAAGTTGAATTTATTCGTGATGGAAAATCAATTGTTTCTCCGGTGACATTTAAATAATATGAAGAAAATATTTTTCTGTGCAGGGTTGGTGTGTTTCACCAACCTTTTGCATGCTCAGACGCGCGTGCTCTTTATTGGAAACAGCTATACTGCTGTAAACAATCTTCCTCAGTTAACGGCAGATTGCGCGTTAAGTATTGGCTTTGCTGGCTTCCCTATGGAGATTGCAAGCAGTACTCCAGGAGGTACTACTTTCCAAATGCACACTACCAATGCAACATCACAAAGCCTAATCAATCAAGGAAACTGGGACTATGTAGTACTTCAAGAACAAAGTCAACTCCCCTCCTTCCCAGATTCACAAGTGGCTGCTGAGTGCTTTCCATTTGCTACCATTTTAAATGATCAGATTTTGGCTGCAGATTCTTGTGCTGAAACTATCTTCTATATGACATGGGGAAGACAGAACGGAGATGCGTCTAACTGCGCTTCATGGCCACCTGTCTGCACTTACGAAGGAATGGACAGCCTACTCAATTTGCGATACAGACAAATGGCGATTGACAATGAAGCTATACTCTCGCCTGTTGGTGCACTTTGGAGGTACATCAGAACAAACTACCCTGAAATAAATTTGTACGCTGCCGATGGAAGTCACCCTTCTCTAGAGGGCACATATGCTGCCGCTTGTAGCATGATATCTGTCATTTTCAGAACAGACCCTACTCTTATCACATACAGCACTACACTTGATCCTGTGGTTGCAGAGAAAATCAGATTAGCTGCCCAAGCTGTAGTGTTCAACAACCTTTTCGAATGGCATGTCGGTGAATATGACCCTGAGGTACTTGTTAATACAACATCCAATGGCTTGACACTTCAACTCGATAATCAATCCGTTTCAAGTTGGAATTTCACATGGGATTTTGGAGATGGCAATACTTCAACCGATTTCTCTCCTCAGCATACATATGCTAGTGCGGGAACTTACTCTCTTAGCTACTCGGCAATTGATGATTGCGGCAGAACTTCTCAAGGCTACTGGGAAATCCAGATTCTAAATGATGGCATTTCAGAATTCGAAAAAAAATATGTTGTTCGGAATTTAGAAAACGAGTTTGCAATTGACTTCAATTCTGTTGCATCTGATATTCGTGTTTTTGACATAAACGGAAGATTAATCCAAATATCTTCAAACAATCACTCTTCATTTTATGTAGCAAAATCAAATAGTCCGAGGATTATTCTATTCACAATGAATGGAGTAAGTCATCGGATTTTACTTGGCGTAGAATAAGCATTCGAATGTTCAAAACTCAAAAGAATATTTGTTTGAAAAAACACAAGTACTGACGTATTTTCGCGGCCGTTAAGTCCATTTGCAGCTTCTGCTGTGGGTCTTTTTAGTTAAGGTAAAGCAAACCCTCGAAAACGTTCGGGGGTTTGTTTTTTTCTATACTTTTTTTTTGCATTAAGCACATTCAAAAAACTGAGCATAAAAAAAGGCTGCCTTTCGGCAGCCTTTCTCTAAAGTTAACCTGATCAAATGAATTATTGAACTGCGATTTGCACAGCAGTTTTCTCCAATCCGTTTGACAATTCGATAGCATAGATTCCACTCGCAACACCTTCAAGGTTTACGCGTACTTGGTTGTTTCCAGTTGGAAGGTTACCCATGTATTGCGTAGAAACTATTTGACCTAAGTTGTTCATTACACGAACAGTGATAGGAGCAGATTTTACTTGACCGAAAGAAAGAGTTACGAATTCGTTAGCTGGAACTGGGTATGCATTCAATACTGTTAAAGCCATAGCTTCTTGAACACCGATGATACAATCAGCGCAAGAATCGAAACATACTGTGTTCAACACTTCTGCAATACCTGTGCGGGTGTGGATACGGTTGTAACCACCAACTCCGTTAGCGATACCGCAATTGATGATACCAGTACCTTCTTCATTCACTGGAGCGTTTACGTCTCCGTTCATGAACTTGTACTGAATATCAGCAGAACCGCTGATGTTCACTGTGCACTCATAAACATTGTCGCCATCAGCGTCAGTCATTTGAACTGCACCTGCTTGCCATGCTGGGTTAGTGAATCCACCAATCATCCATACACCTGCCGCGTCTGGAGTTGTGTTCAACATATTCACTCGGAAAGTGATGTCAGCTGGATCTGGATCAACAACACACTCTGCTCCACATTGGTTGTAGCAGAAGTGCTCCACTACTGGATCAGCTGCAACTACTAATTGACGGTTACCACCTACGTTACAATCAGCAGGTAAAGACTCGTTACCATCTGCCCAAGCAGCACCATTAACGAATTTGTACTGATAAGTACCTGGTTGAAGTAAAAGAGTTACTTCGTAAATGTTGTCACCGTCTGGGTCAGTCATCAATGTGTTAGCATCGCCAGGATTCCATCCTTGGAAAGAACCTGCAACGTGAGGACCGTTAGCATTTACAGTTTGTAAAGTCATGTCAACTCGGAACAAAACTGGGGTTGGTGCTTGACAAGGACCGCAAGCGCTGAAACAAATAACATCAACTACTGTGTTTGCTTCAACCACGTTGATTACACGATTTCCAGAAACATTACAATCAGCTGGAACGCTTTCAGCAAAAGCCCAGTCGTTACCGTTGATGAACTTGAATTGAGCAGAAGTAGCAGTACCGATAGAGAAGTATCCTTCGAAAGTACCGTTTCCATCTGGATCAATCAATTGTGATCCTGCTGGATTCCATCCTTGGAAGTCACCTGCAACGAAGATACCTGCTGGGTTAACACCTGCAGCTTCTTGAGTCATGTCTACACGGAAACGAACAGCATTCTCTCCGCAAGCAGCACATGATGCATAACATACAGTCATGCTTTCAGTAGCGTTCAATCCAGAAATTGACCAAAAACGGTTATCGTTTCCAGCAACCTCAACTTGACAAGCAGCTGGAACATCCTCTGTAAAAGGCCAGTCGTTACCGTTGATGAACTTAAACTCATAGCGCTCTGCAACCAAGTTTAAAGTTACAGACCAAATACCATTTCCTTGATCAGCTAAAGCAATAGCAGAAGGATTCCAGTTAACATACGCCGCGTTCTCAGCAGTACCATCGTAGTTAACATCATTGAAATTACCAGCAATGTGAACGCCGTTTGCGTCAACAGTTTGGCCAGTCATGTCCACATTAAACGTTACAGCAACTTGGGCTTGAGCCATCATTGCAGATAACGCTACGAAACAGAATGTAAAAATTTTTTTCATAGGTTTTTAAATTAGATTACTGTAGTTCGTGTACTTTTAACACTTTCCAAATATATAGCGAAAAAGTGTTTCACACTCCAACTAGACGTAAATCATGAAAAAAAGTTCCCTCTACTTTTCCACAATTCTGATGTTCATGTCCTGTTTTGTCTTCGGTCAAAATTCCGAATACATCAGTCGTATTGACCCTCCTAACTGGTTCAGCGGCATGAATAATACAGAAGTAGAGCTCCTATTCTATTCGAATGGTCCGGAAAAATTGAGCATTTCTCTTGACTCAGAAAGCGCGAAATACGCGACTATAAGAAGCGTTGAAAAGTCGAAATTGAACAACTACTATTTTGTTAGTCTAACAATTTCAAGTCAGCCAAAAAGCAATTACCTTTTCTTTGAGATTTCAAAAGCAGGACACACCGCAACCGCAGTGCATCCCTTCTCCATTAATCCAAAAGCAACTTTACCTAAAGGCCTTTCTCAGGAAGACGCTATATATATGGTCTTCCCCGATCGCTTTGCAAATGGAGATGCTTCTAACGATTCAGTTGCGAATTATTTTCAAGGCGTTCACCGCGATGAATTAAAAGGTAGACGAGGTGGCGATTTGAAAGGAATTCAGAACCATCTCGACTATATCGCTGACTTAGGCTTTACTGCACTTTGGATAAACCCCATTGTGGAGAACAACGAAAAAAGAGACTCGTACCACGGTTATGCAACCACCGACTCTTATTTAATAGACCCCCGCATTGGAACGCTTGAAGAATTGAAGTCCCTGACTTCAAGCATGCAGAAAAAGGAAATAAAACATGTTTGGGATGTCGTGTATAACCACTGGGGAGATCAGCACAGACTTTTTCGTGAAATGCCCGACAGCAATTGGTTTCATTGGTTCCCCACCTACACCAAGACCAACTATCGCGCTGAAACGATGATGGATCCTTATGCCAGCGAATACGACAAGAACCTTATGGCGAACGGCTGGTTCGACAGGCACATGCCAGACCTGAACCAGCAAGATCCTCACCTTTCCAAATACCTCATTCAAAATTCCATTTGGTGGATTGAAATGGGAAACATCGATGCGTTTCGAATTGACACCTATAGCTATCCCGATCAACTATTCATGTCGAATTTGAACGCGGCTGTTAAAAGAGAGTATCCAAATTTCTTTTTATTCGGAGAAACCTGGGTGCAAGGATCAGCAATTCAAGCATGGTTTACCGAAGGAAAAAAAGTTGGTCAAAATTTCGATTCGAATTTAGATGGTGTAACCGACTTCCAATTGTATTTCTCCATGACCAAAGGGCTAACAGAGTCTTTCGGTTGGGAAGAAGGTTTGAGAAGAATTGAGTTAGACTTGGCGCATGACCATCTTTATGCGAAGCCAGAAAACTTAGTGACGTTCTTAGACAACCACGACTTAGCTCGAATTTACTCCCTACTTAATAAAGATTTCGATAAATGGAAAATGGCGCATGCCATGCTCTTAACACTACGAGGCATTCCGTGTATTTATTATGGAACAGAAATTCTCATGACGGGATTCTGCGATCCCGATGCGCATGTTCGAGAAGAATTCCCCGGCGGATGGCCAGACCATAAAGTGAACGCCTTCGAAAAGAAAGGAAGAACTGAAATTCAAAATGAAGCATTCGATTTCATTCAAACACTATTGAATTACCGGAAAAAGAACGAATGGCTCGCAACCAGCAGACTCACTCAGTTCGTGCCGAATGACAACACTTATGTTTATGCTCGAAAATCTGCCGACAGTAAAAAAGCAATCCTGTGCATGTACAATCTGAATGAAACAGCCTTCGATTTTCCAATGGAATCTCTGAAGGAAATTACGAATCAGGTAAATTGCGGAAAGAACATACTAACTGGCGAAAAAATGTCTTGGGATAATACCCATTCCATTCCGGCAAAAGGTTTTTCAATAATTGAAATTTCATTTTAATTTTGAACTCAACTAATAATAATACCATGAAATCAATTTTTTCACTTTTCACAATTTGCTTCATTAGCGTAATTTCTTTCGCTCAAGTGCAAAAGAAAAATCATGTTACCATTATTAAAATTGATACTTCAAGCACAGGAAAGTTAGACACACTTATTTTCAATTTCGAGGGAGATCAGTTGGACAATATGAAAGACATCATGAAGCAATTTCCTGACATCGACCTTTCAATTATGGACTCCTCTTTCAATTTCAATTTCGACAACAATTTTCAAATGCCAGAAGGCATGTTATTCGGAATGCCGAATGAAATGCCTTTCGGTTTTGGTGCTCCAGACAACAGCGCTAAAATTGGAATTACTCCCGCTCGCTCATTCAAAGGAGAAGGTGTTATGATTGAAACAGTTTCTCCCGTTAGCCTTGGCGCTGCCTTAGGTTTACAAACCGGAGATATCATTGTTGAATTGAACAAGCAATCCATAAACGACTTCAATAAACTGGTAGCGACCCTTCAACTGTATTCAGTTGGAGACGAAGCAAACATTACTGTGCTTCGTAATGGTAAAAAGAGAAAAGTCACAGGTTATTTCATTCCTGCGCAAGGTGGCGGCAACATGCAACGAGACATCAGAATAACTCGTCCATAGCCTGAGCACTTCGAAGAAAATACTTTTCGCAGCGCTCGATTGGGGGTACGGACATATGACTCGCGGTAGCGAGCGTATTTCGCAATTCATTCAAGAAGGAAATACAGTTGAAATCGCTTGCTCTGAAAATCAAGAATCCTTTTTCAAAACGAAATTTCCATTACTCAAAATTTACGTCACCCTTCCCAACAACCACATTCAAATTGAAAGCGGAAAGGGATTGTTTTTCAAATTGGGACTGCGTGTTTTCGAGTTTAGATCGAATTGGAAAAAAGAAAACAGTTGGTTGCGTAAGCATCTCGAAAGCAACACTTACGATGTAATTTACTCCGACAATCGATACGGATTTTACCACCCGAACGTTCATTCGGTATTGCTTACTCATCAACTCACTTTGCCCGGACCAAAATTGCTTTTATTTTTGCCCCAAATGGTTCTCAATAAAAATCTAAACCGTTTCAACGAAATTGAAATACCAGATTTTAATCAAGAACCTAAACTGAGTGGAAACCTGAGTAAAACCAAATCAAGCGTTAACGCGACTTTCATTGGTCCACTCAGTCAAATCAAAAAGATTCAAACTACAACGAAAAAGCAATTGCTCTTGATTCTTTCAGGACCTGAACCTCAGCGTTCTCGCTTTGCCAAAGACATCGTTGAAGAAACCCTTCAGCTTGGATTTCAAATTGTTGTTGCAGGAGAAAGTAAGTCAATTCCAAAATCTCAACTGGTGACGGAATTGGGCTATTGCAACAGCGTTGAACTCGAGAAGCTCATGAACGAATCTTCACACATTGTATGTCGATCAGGTTATAGCACCCTCATGGAATTGGCGACCATTGGAAAAAAGGCTCTACTCATTCCTACATCCGGACAATTCGAACAAGAATACCTGGCGAAATATTGGGAAGAACAATTTAACTTCCCCACCGCAAACGAAAATGAAATCTCTACCAAAGATTTCGTGAATTATCTAAACGACACCACGCATTTTGAACGACGCTAACAAAGACGAATTTTACATGAAGATGGCCATTAAAGAAGCCATCTACGCAGCTGAACAAGATGAAGTCCCTGTTGGGTGTGTCATTGTTGCCGAAGATCGAATTATTGCTCGTGGGCACAACTTGGTTGAGCGCCTGCATGATTTTACAGCACATGCTGAAATGCAAGCCTTCACGGCCGCCTCTGAGTATCTCAGTGGTAAGTCATTGGATAAGTGTACCCTTTATGTAACCCTTGAGCCATGCGTTATGTGCGCGGGAGCAGCTTACAACACCCGAATTGGTCGCATAGTATTCGGTGCCTTTGACCAAAAAAGAGGCTTTTCCATCTTTCAAACTGAAGATAAAAAACTGCTACACCCTAAGACTGAATGGATTGGAGGTGTGATGGAAGACGATTGTGCTTCCATTCTGAAACAGTTCTTCGAAAACAAGCGCAAGTAGCACAAAGCCTACTTTTCCACATTTATTAACATTCCTTTTCGAAGCGACGCAAGCCGTTTAGATTTGTGTGTTCGGTGCGAATTTGTCGCACCACACATGACCTAAACTTTTTCGTATGATAACCCGAATTATTGGGATAAACACCAGCACCTATGTGAACGCAGAAATGCGTTTAGACGATTGCGATTCGTTGCAATTGGTCGGTCCAAACAACGTTGGTAAGTCAACCCTTATTTACACATTGAACTTCTTGTTCATTGTAGATGGATCGAAGATGTCCTTTTCAGGACAACGCCGTGGAGACAAGGAAACCATTCATCACTACTTCCCTACTCACAACCAGAGTTACATTATTTTCGAAATAAAGAAGAACGATTCCAACTATTGTATCCTTGTTAAACGTGACAGCGATGGCGAATTGGAATACTTCCGTTTCACCGGCGAATACAATTCCGACAACTTCTTTAAGAGTGAAGGAGCTCACCAACGCATTCGCAAATGGGATGAAGTGCAAGACGAACTTAAAACTGCAGGCGTAGACCTTTATTTATTCAAGAGTAAAACTGAAGTCTTCAATACTGTTTATTCGAGAGGAAGAAAGAACGATGCCGCTATCTGGTTAGAAGACAGCGTTCGTACAGATGGGCTTTCAAACAACTTCTCGAAGGTATATCGCTACTTGATTAACTCGAAGTTAATCACGAACAAAACCTTAAAAGAAAGTTTGATTGTTGCGGATAACCGTGAGAATGAAGGCCTAAGTTTTTCACAGAAAAACAAAAAAGACATCAACGACTTACTTCGTATCAATGAAGAAATCCGCACAGTAAAAAGCATTCAAAAAGAGTTCGAAGAATTTCGTGAAGTGGTTAATTTGTTTAAAGCAAAAACACGAATCGTTAGCGATTTGGTTTATGCCTTCGACAAACAATACAACGGAGTTATCAATGAACTCGACAGTTCTCGTTTGGAAAAAGAGAAGCAATATCAAACAACACTTCTCAATCTGAATGAAAAGCTTAAACCGAAGCAAGAAGAGTTAAACCGTGAAATCGGAAAGCGTGAATTAGAAGTTGAAATACAAGAAAAGCAATTCATTAGTTTGCAAACGCAACTCGATGAGATTGCATCCTTTGAAGGAAAGAAATTCTTGGAAGAATCACTTTTAAATCTCGATGCAAAACGTCGTGAATCGGAAGTGCGCATTACCATGGTCGAGAATCAAAAATTAGATTCGAAGAACTTGGAAGCAAAGCTTCAAAAGATAGACATGACTTGCGGTAAGCTTGAAGCGCAAATTAAAAATTACGACGACCAGTTAATCCACAAGATCACTTCGAAAGATGACATTCGCAAAATCTTGAACACTGTATTTTCTCAAGAATTCGCTGCGCTTCCAAGCAAGTTGGTGAAGAAAAAAATCACCAAAGCGGGAACCACGTTAAGCATCTTCGATGGTGAAATAACATTGCCAAAAGATTTAGTTCTTGCAGACATTCCTTCAGTAAAATCATTGAAAGATGAGCTTCAAGAATTGAAGCGTGAAAAAGCAGAACTGGAAAAACTTTGGGCAGTTGCGTTGAACTTCGACAAAGCACAAAAAGAGCTCGATACCATTCTTGCTGACATTGAAGAAGTGAAAGCAAAATTGAACAAGCTTAAGAATAAACCAAAACTTGAAAAAGAAGCCGAAGCAGTGGGAAAAGAACTACGCACCATGAAGGCTGAAAAAGAAAAGTGCGAAGTTGATTTAAGCAAGTTGAAAAAGGAACTTTCCGATAAAACTCTCCTACTCGATTCATTGCGCGAAGAAACGCGTCGCAGCGAAGAGCGTTTGATTGAATTGAAAAGAAGAAAAGCTGAAATTGAAACCTTCGGAATTATTCCAACAGAATTCGATACAACGGAATCGTTGGATGAGATTTACGGAAAAATCAAAATCTCGAATACCGATCGCGATACGCTGAAAGGCAACAAAGACCGCATGTTCGACCACTTGCGTTTCAAAACGAATTCAGCAATGGCCGATGAAGAAGAATTCATCAAGTATGTGGAAGATGAAATTGCTTGTATCAACGATAAAGTAAAAAGTATCGATGGTCTATTGGGAAGTATCTCTACCCAGTTTGCAAACCCTGCATTCAACCTTCGCAAGCGTTACGAAGAATTCAAAACGTTCGTATACAATCGCTTCAACGAGAGCTTGGCAAAAACAAGAATCTCGAACATTGAATCGCTTCGCATTGAACTCGTAGATAACAAACGTGTATTGTTCGATCTAGAAAGAATTGCTTCGATTGAAAATTTGAATTCGCAATTGGCTTTCGAATTTGAGCAAGGTGAAGATTTGAAAATCTTGAATCAATACCTCGACAGCGGAAAGACCATTGACTTCGAAGACTTATTCGACATTGAATTGCATCTCGATGTAAAAGGAAAACTGAAGCGAGTTGACTTGAAAGAACAAGTTGAATCGGATGGAACTGACCGTATGATTCGTTTGGTTATCGTTATGGCTATCATCAACCGTTTAGCCGTTTCAGCGCCAGAGAACAAGATAGCGCTGTTCATCGATGAGATTGGAACCATTGACGAGCATAACCGTCCGCAATTGGTTCAGTTCTGTAAAGAGCACAACTTCCTTCCAATCTTCGCTGCACCGCAGCCGTATGACGGATTCTCGAAGTACTACTTCATCTTCCGTTCGAAAGGAAAAATTAATTTGAACGACAAGCAGCACGCTGTGCGTCGTGAAGACCTAAAAATATCTGAAAACTAATGTCAACATTATTAACTGCCCCAAACTTCGCAACGCTTTACCCTTCAAACATTCAAGACATTGAAGAAGTAAAAGTTTGCTACCATTTAGAATCAGAAGAAAAATGATTAAAGCCGAACCACGGACCATATTAAACTTCCTGAACACCTACTTCGATGTGGTGCGCGACTTGTTTGAATACCAACAACAAGACGGTATCATTACGAAGGAAGTATTCGATATGATTTGTCATAAGCACGGTGCGCAAATGAAAAGTCGTTTGCGCGAATACCGCGTCGTTCGTTCGATTGGAAGTGATTTCGAAATGCGTGATGTGTATTTCAAGTTAATGGAATTTTTGTTGTTTGAATTCAAACCACTTCTTCCAGAAACCATTGAGAAATACAAAGGAGCCATTTCTGAATTGTTCATGAAGATTCGCAAAAGCGAACATTCCGATCGCGATATTCTTCAGGAAAGAATTAAAAACCTTTCCGGACAAGTGCGTGAATTCGTTGATTTAGTTGAACGAAACGCTTTCCGTTTATTGGCTGAAACACGCGATTTGAAATCGAACATTGATCGCGTTCAATACCGTGAAAAAGTTCACAAAGCCTCCTTTTGGATTGAATACTACATTCTTCCTTTGAACCGCATTCTCGATGTTAATCACAGTGAATCGGTAACCAGCAAGTTGGTTGAAGTGTGCGAATACGCGAACAGAAAACGTCTCGACTACTCCGATGAAACAACGCGCAGTGAATATGAAAAACTATACACGCAGCTGATTCAAACCAACCAAGACTTATTGAAGCAATCGAAGATTCTTACAAACGAACTTCTTCCTTTGCTCGAGCGTATTCGCACAGAATCGCTTATCCTTACAGGGTTCATTGAGTTCTTGCGCAATCCGTACAAAGTGGAAACACCACCATTATTGAAAGGAACGCGCACAATGGTTTACGCGAAAGACATGTACTTCAAAGTGCGCGAATTCTTCGAACAATTTCAAATTGAAGCGCCAGTTATCGTTGAAAATTCAGAAGCTGACTTCGACCGTTGGATTTTCGACAGAACATTGTTCAAGGAAAAACTTTCGGCGAGTATGCCTGTGAACGACTTCTTCGGATGGTGTTTCAAAGCCTTGAAAAAAGACTTCGATCAGATTGAAACAGATAAGTTTTTTGCTGTAACCGGATTGTTATTCGATGAAGAATTGCAAATTGATTATTCGAAGAAAAGCGAACGTGTTTCTATTGAAACCACAACATCGATTCTCGATGTTCCTAAATTGAAAATTGAACCCGCTATAAAATTATAACATGGTATATCCAGCGCACCATAGACAAATTGTTGAAGAGCTCATGAGTGGAAAGTTCTTACTTAACAACGAAGAACACTTCAACAGTTTGAAAGAAAACGAGTCGTTTTACACTGAATTCTTCAAGATCTCTTTTGATCTAGAGTTAATTATGAAGCCTGAATTCAGTTATCTCTTGAGTAAAGAAACTCAAGAAAACTTTTCTCGAGATGTGAGTATTTTCATTGCCGTTCTGAGCTACGAATTGGATCGAGATGGAAGAAACTTCATCGAGTCATTCGACTTCAATGAATTTACTTTTGAAGAGATTGATAGCTATTTCATGAACAGCTCATTTATTGACCTTATCGAGAGCAACAAAACACTTCGCGACAACGAGAGCAGAAGAACACTGTTGAACGGTATGGCGAGAAGAAATATTATTTACAAAACATTCGAAGACCGTTTTACCTTTACACAAGCCTACAAAGTATTCATTGACTTCGCAAAAGAACTTGCGTTAAAACGAATCAAAGGCGAACCCGAAACACAAAACGCTGAACAATGAAAAAACTATTCTTTACACTTGCGCTAGCCATAGCATGCCTAGTTAGCAACAACATTAATGCTCAATCGCTTGAACGTCGCGCTGCGATAGACATTTGCGAATGCTCTCACATTATTGAAAACAATGTTAGTCCCGAGTTTCGTGAGATAATAAACTTCAAGTTAATTGCGGAATCAGAAGAAGAGTTCAACACTGCTATGATCACTTTCGTAACGAACAACCCTGAAAAAGCAGCTAAGGATTTGGAGTGGATGCAAAGCATGAGCGACGATAACGGACAGTTCTTGCGTTGCATTTCAAAAATGGAAATGAAATACGACAACACGGAATTAGATACCCCAGAAATGTACAATTCCATCATGGTTGAATTGTATGAAATCGAGTGTGATTTCGCTGCTGCATTATTTATGTTCGGAGCAGAAGTACAAGAAGCTGAAGTTACTGAAGGAGAATAAATCTCTAAATTAAAACCAACACCTATGAAATTACCTTCAATACTTTCGGCAATTGCAATTGCTGCTTTAGTAACAACCTCTAGCTGCGGATTCATTGGAAAAGAAAAAGAAGTTGCGACTGATGTTTGTGCCTGCACACAAGCTTTAGAGAAAAAATTAAGTCCTGAGTTTGTGAAAATCATGACTGAAGCCGCCAACACTCCTGATCCTGAAAAATCCATTAAAGAAAAGATGTCGGCACTAGATACCGATCAATATATGGCAATTGTTCCAGATTTGGAAGTGATTAGCGAAATGGAAAGTGAGCAAGGTGAATTCATGACTTGTATCAACAGTCTTGAAAAAAAATACGACAATGCCTATACCTTCGACGAAGAGAAAAGTATGAAAGAAGTTCTTGTTGAAATGCAAAAAATGGACTGCGCATTCGGCGTAGCCTTGCTTAAAATGGGAATGAAGGGCGAATAAACCTCTCAATAAACCTTCTAAAGCCCTTGAAAATCAAGGGCTTTTCTTTTTTATGCACAATTGTTAATAAAAGCACTATCTTTGCGCCGCCTTTAAGGGGCGGGTTTAACTATCACATTTCCTTTTCTGTTGGCGTAAACAGGATTTAGCTCAGGGAATAAGGTCGTCGAATTCAATCCGACATCGGGCGACTAAATAAAATATATGACAACATTTCAAGAACTTGGTCTATCGAAGACCACAGTTTCAGCTATTGCTGAAATGGGTTTTGTGAACCCAACACCAATTCAAGAACAAGCTATTCCGCACATGTTAACAGGCACAACAGACGTTGTTGCGTTAGCACAAACGGGAACAGGAAAAACCGCTGCGTTCGGTCTTCCATTGTTAGAGCTTCTTGACTTTCAAAACAAAAAAACGCAAGCTTTCATTCTTGCACCAACACGTGAGTTGTGTGTACAAATTGCGAAAGACATTCAACGCTTTTCAGCACACACAACCGGAGCGAACATTGTTCCTGTATATGGTGGAGCAAGTATTGAAACACAAATTCGCGAAATCAAACGCGGTGCTCAAATCCTTGTAGGTACTCCTGGAAGAACCCTTGATTTGATCGAACGTGGAGTAATTGACTTGAGCGCGGTTGACTTTGTAATTCTTGATGAAGCAGATGAAATGCTTCACATGGGATTCAAAGAAGATTTAGATGCCATCTTATCTGAAACTCCAGAAGAAAAACAAACCTGGTTATTCTCGGCTACTATGCCTGCAGAAGTTTCGCGAATTGCGAAAAATTACATGACCAACCCTGTTGAGATTACTGTAGGTAATAAGAACTCGGGTAACGAAAACATCGAACACGTTTATTATGTTACACACCAACGCGACAAATATTTAGCGTTGAAGCGACTTGCCGATTACAATCCTGATATTTTCGCAATTGTATTCTGTAGAACGAAAGCTGAAACACAATCAGTTTCTGAAGCATTAATCAAAGACGGATACAACGCCGATTCTATTCACGGTGACTTGTCTCAAGCACAACGTGATAACGTAATGAAGCGCTACCGTAACCGCACACTTCAAATGCTTGTTGCTACAGACGTTGCCGCTCGTGGTATTGATGTGAATGACGTTACACACGTTATCCAATACAACCTTCCTGACGAAATTGAAAACTATACGCACAGAAGTGGACGTACAGCGCGTGCAGGTAAGAAAGGAATTAGCATCGTTTTAATTAACATGAAGGAGCATTTCCGAATTAAGCAACTGGAGAAAATTATTCAAACAACATTTACGAAAGGTACTCTACCTACTCCTGCAGATGTTTGTGAGAAGCAATTGCTTCACTTGGTGAATCGTGTGAAAGAAACTGAAGTAAACCAAGGAAGTATTGGAAAATATTTGCCTGCGGTTTATGAAGAATTTGCAGACTTCACGAAAGAGCAAGTGATTCAACACTTCATTTCAACTGAATTCAATCGCTTCCTTGAGTATTACAAAAACGCACCCGATTTAAATGTCGATGCATCTAAAGGCGATGCTCGTGGAGCAACTCCAGGTGTTGTGAAGATGTACATAAATCTTGGAAAGAAAGACCAGTTTAACTTCAATACTTTGAAGGGGTACATTGCGGAAACTGCAAACATTAGCGAGCAAGAGATTCCGTGGTCTGATTTAAAAGACACCTTCTCTTTGTTCGAAGTGCGCACTGCATCTTACGACAAAGTATTAGAAGTATTCAATTCTGGCGTTAAATATCGTGGACGCACCATTCGTGTTGAGTCTCGTGGAAACCAAGAAGCAGGAATCGGACGTGTTCGCATGCGTGGCAACAAGAGTTACAGCGGCGGATATGAGAACCGCGGAGGTGGTGAAAGAAGTTCAGGTAGCGGATACAACCGTGATCGTGGACCTCGCACTGGTGGATCAGACAGAAGCGCTTCAGAACGCAGTTCTGGTGGTGGTGAAAGACGCTCTGGCGGAGAAAGAAGTTCAACAGGCAGTTCAGCTGGAAGTTCTAGCGGACGTGCTGGTGGATGGAAATTCAAAGAAGGTGGTGCTAAGAAAAAGAAGTACTAACTTTAAGATGAGACAACAAAAAAGGCCGCGAATGCGGCCTTTTTCTTTTCTCTCAATTCAATTATTTTTGTTGCCCTTCAACAACAGTCCTATCAGCGCTCAACGCAGCTTTTTCAATACGCATACGTCCTTGATCTAAACCAATAACAACGGTTGTTTCATCAACTTCAATTACTTTCCCGTGAATACCACCGACTGTAACAATCTTGTCTCCAACTGCAATGCTGTCTTGAAATTTCTTTGCTTCTTTTGCCTTTTTCATTTGAGGACGAATCATGAAGAAATACATAATGATGAACATTCCGCCCATCATCATTAACATAGGCATCATACTTTCCTGTCCTTGTCCTGGTGCTTGTAATAAAATCATTTTGTTTTTTATTTAGATTGCAAATGTACTTAAATCTTCTCGCTGAAATCAATTACTTCACTCGGTCCATCTTAACTCCAGGCTGAGAGGCATCTAGAGCTTGACCGGACACCTCACCTTTTAACTTGATATAGTAGTCGCGGGGTATTCCGTTTGTAGCAACCTGAATAGTCTTCTCTATTTCTCCTGAGAAACCCGCACTGTTAAACTCTACTGTAATTACGCCAGATTGGCCCGGTGCTATAGGCTCCTTGGGCCAATCTTTTAATGTTGTACAACCACAACTTGGTGTCACTTGTGCAATTTGCAGATCTGCCTTGCCCTTATTTGTGAAAGAGTAAACGTGTGTAACTTTCTCCCCAACGGCAACTCTTCCAAAATCAAACTCAACTTCGTCGAAAGAAATTTCAGGTAAATCACCTTGAACCTCTCCATTTTCAGCAGAGGGAAAATTCAATAAATCCGAGGTTACTTTTCGCTCATCGCTTTCGCATGAAGCGAAAATTATCATCAATAAAAAAATGAAACTCCTATTCATTGTCATAGGAATAAGAACCATCGAACTCATCTTCATCAAAAATATTTTCATCTTCGCCAAATTCATCTTCGTCTTCTTCATCCATATCAAAATCCGAATTCCCCCCACCTACAATCTCTGTCTCAAACATATCTTGAAACTCTTTACTATCTTGCGAGGGAGCGTCGCCAAATGCCAAGGCAACGCGCGGATAAATTGTGCTCGGCTTGTCTTTCTTCACCTCCATGAGCTCAATGTAAAAAATCCACATGCGCATGAAATCATACACATATAAAATTTTATCACCGGGTTTCATTACCATATCTGACAACACAGTTGTAGACATAGAAAGCGAGTCATCATCTACACCGCCCATATCCATGAGTGAAATCTCTAATCCCTTGCTCCACTCATCGTCACTTAGGTAGAAGCTCGCCATTTCACCTTGTTCAAAATCGAAAGCATCGAGCACTGCCTTGTGTAGTTCATCGAAATTCGATCCGGTTTCAATCTCAATATCGCGAAAAACATCCTGTTCAGTATCCATGATTACACGGAACTTAAACAAATTAACACCACTATTTTTCTTAGCCATTGACAGACGTTTTTAATTCTTGAATAGTTGTTGTTGGATTAGAACTAGAGAAAACAAAGTTTCCCGCTACTAATGCGGTTGCTCCCGCGGCCTTCAGTTTTGGCGCGTTCGTGGCATTCACGCCGCCATCTACTTCAATAGCTGGCTTGTTCACTGTATTCGCTAACATTACCTTTAAGCGCTCCAATTTAGAATAGGTGTTCTCAATAAATTGTTGTCCTCCAAAGCCTGGATTCACTGACATGATTAAAATTAAATCAACATCTTCCAACACTTCTTCGATAGCACTTAGAGGCGTATGCGGATTCAATGCCACTCCAGCTTTCATACCTTCCGCCTTGATCGCCTGTATGGTTCTGTGCAGATGCGTGCATGCCTCTGCATGAACAGTTAAAATATCAGCTCCTACTGCTTTGAAATCTGCAATGTAGCGCTCCGGTTGAACTATCATCAAGTGAACATCCAAAGGTTTAGTGGCGTGCTTCTTTAATGCTTTGATTACAGGCATTCCGAAAGAAATATTCGGAACAAATACACCGTCCATAACATCTACATGAAACCAATCCGCTGCAGAATTGTTAATCATCTCAATATCGCGCTGAAGATTTGCAAAATCGGCAGACAAAACAGATGGAGCAATAAGAACTTCGTTTACTTTTGACATGCGGCAAAGATACATTTCGTTTCAATAGCCTAAACTATTTTTTCAATGCAAATCGTTGGTTTAACAGGAAATATTGGATCGGGTAAATCTACTGTTGGAAGAGCTTTTCAAGCGCTCGGAATTCCTGTATTTGATTCCGACAACGAGGCGAAAAAAGCCTACCAAATAATTTCAATTCAAAACGCGGTCATCGCCATACTTGGAGTAGATTTAAATTTTTCAAGCCAATCATGGAAAACTCAAATTGCAGAGCACATTTTTTCAGACTCTACAAAAAGACTGAAATTAGAGAAGCTTATACATGGCCATGTGCAACATGCTTTTCAAATTTGGAAATCGAATCAATTGGCAAGCTACATTATCAGAGAATCTGCCCTTGCTAACTCGTTCGATACCGAGAATTGTGACTGGTTAATAGAAGTTCAAGCTGATCTCGAATTACGAAAAACGCGAGTTCTTTATAGAGGAGAAATTTCAGAACAAGATTTTCTAAAAAGAAATTCCATACAATCTAGGAATGAAAATTTTCCAGACGACAAAAGACTCGTTATACAGAACAATGATCAAGAAATGATTTTGAAAACAATTTTAGATATCCACGAAAAATTAATGTTGCGTTAAGGAGTTATCTCTATAATTTTTGTTTCAACACCCTTCTTTACCAAATTCGAGAGCTCAATCATAAAGTTAGTACGCATCTGATTCAATTCGTTGCCAATTGGTTTCTGAGCGAATAGTTTTTGAAGTTCATTGTACTTCGTGATGTCTACCCTATCTTCTCCTGTTCTTATTAACTCCCAATTCCATTCACCGGGATAGACCATCTTATAATCACCATTGTATTCAGCCCAATCGATTTCGTTTACTTTATTCAATGGGTAAACAGAATTGAAAAGTGTTTCACCTGTCTCCGAATCAACCATGCTAATTCTGTATTTCATTTGCAAAGAAAACTTCTTGTTCCATTGACGATATTTCACTTTAGTATCGCCAATAGTTTTCCCCAAGTATCCTTTCTTGAATCCGTAGTCATTCAATTTTTGATCTGCAGAATATTCAATTATCTCACCCAACAAGATGTACTGCGCACCTACAAGTTTCCCAGCCTGAATCAAGGTTTTTTCATCATAAAGACCAGACATTCCTAACTTTTGTTCCTCAATAAGTTTTGAAGTATAATCTCGGTCCAACAAAACCAAAAAAGGATCTTTATCGTCTAACAAAGACTGAGTAACGTGCGCACCCATTTCCTTTTCCACATCGTTACTTACATTTTCACGATCAACCGTAACATAAGCAACTGAGATTCTTCCCTGCTTAAGACATGATTCCAACATTTGCTTCGAATCCTTAAAAGACGGGTCTATAGATTCTATTTTCTTCAACGCTTTGTACGCGTCACGAAGTCGCCCTTCATTTAGAGATTTTGTTGCGAGATAATAATTCGGATATAACACGCACAAACTCTCGAGATAATCAACATTTGGAAAGTCTTCGAAAAAGGTTCGAATAATATTGAGCTTTACACGTGCGTCATCATACTTAAACGCAAGTACATCTGATTCAGCCTGTTTGTACAGCAACTCGCAGTAATTACGTTTCGACTGAAGAATAAATTCCTTTAGCCCATATGGTTCTTTAACATCCAAAGACTTATTCTTTTCAATGAATACGATCAGATCTGAGTACAATTGCTCCGCTTCGCAAAGTTTGTCTTGCATGCATAGCAAACGTATTGGACCATCATAGTTTTCTCTAACAATGGCTTCCACAACACGTTTTTTTCCGATAAGCGCTTCTTTGGTCTCTTTTCGAACGAGCAACTCCGAGTATAAACTCAATGCCTTCGTATACATGTGAGCCTCTTCGTATTCCTTAGCATCCTGAAGCTGCGACTTATAGGTTGAACAACCAACGATTAACATGCCCATCACTAAACACAAAGCCCAGGCAAAACAAATATGTCGCATATCTCTTCCCACGAAGACAAAGTTAAGACCACTCAGCAATTTCACAACACGCAATTAACAACCCGTTTTTGAAAACCATTCAAATTCCTTGTGAAAAGAGTCAAAGAAAACATTCTTTTTGAGAAAACCTTAATCAAAACTCTATGGATATTCGTACTAAAAAATGGGTTCTTCTAACTCTCTCCATTGTTAGCGTTTACCTATTTGTCTTTAATTGATGATTTCAAAGTTCAGAGAATTCTACAAAGCATACTTTCCCTGGTTTGTAGACATCTGGTATTATTTGGTGATAATTATTGTTTTTATTGTCTGCGGCATGATTTGGTTGTAAATTTGGACTTCCATGTCTGTTCGTAACTTCTTCTTTATAGCAATTAAGCCAACTCTTCATGAAGAGTTGAAAACTCGTGCTATGCAGGCAAACCTGTTTACAACAACTCATTTAGACTCACTTGTCAACCCTGTTTTTCTGCCATTGTCTTTTCAGTTTATCACCGATGAAGATGGTATTTTCGAATTGGGTAATGCAATGCAAAAAGCATTGTATGACGTACCTAGCTTTGGTCTAGTTTTAAATAAAATAGTTTTCAATTCTGTTTTCAAACAAATAGCCATCCAACCAGAACACAGCCTTCAACTCGAGGAAATTCAGAACAAAATTGTAAATGTGCTTTTAGATTGGAACAACTTTTCAAACTCGCCTTTAACTTTTGATTTTCCAAAACATGAAGTTGCGTTAGCTCGAAGCAATTGGAGTTTCTCTGAATTCGAAAAGGTAAAATCTCAAGCACTGAAACTTCCTTTGCGTCAAATTTGGACCATTGAAACGGTATCAATGATGGAGTGGACTTACAATGGTTGGAATGAAAAATTCTTCTTCCCTCTCGAAGATCAAAGATTACTTCGTAATCAATCCAATACTATCTTGCATGACAAATAAGTCTTGCAGTTATGCCAAAGTCATTCGATAAAAAATTAGGCCTTACCATTTTAGTAGCCTCGTTAGGCTACTTCGTAGACATTTACGATTTGCAGCTTTTCAACATCGTAAGCAAAGAAAGTCTACGTGGAATTGGTATTACCGACGAAAATCAAATCAAAACACTCGACTATAGTCTATTCCTATGGCAAATGTCTGGAATCATCTTAGGCGGACTATTATGGGGAATCTTAGGCGATAAAAAAGGAAGAAAAAAAATACTTTTCGGTTCTATTCTTATTTATTCATTGGCCAACATCGCGAATGCGTTTGTTACCAATGTTGAAGCCTATTCAATCATTCGATTTATAACAGGAATTGGCCTTGCTGGGGAGTTAGGCGCTGCGGTTACTCTGATTAATGAATCTATGTCGAAAGAGAAAAGAGGTATAGGAACAATGATTATTGTAACCATGGGGGCTCTTGGCGCTGTTGCTGCTGTGGGCATTCATAAAATTCATTTCACCGCTTTCGGACTCGAATCATGGCAAATGTCTTACATCATCGGTGGCTGTCTTGGACTCGTTCTTTTATTTATGCGTTTCCAAACTTTTGAAAGTGAGATGTTCGACGAAGTGGAAAAACAAAAAGTTCAGCGCGGAAATTTCTTCATGCTTTTCAAAACAAGAGAGAGGGCTCTGCGGTATTTATCGTGTATCGCAATAGGTTTGCCTGTGTGGTTTTGCGTTGGACTACTCATCAAGTTCTCTGAAAAATTTGCAACTGTACTCGAGGTAGATGGAACTATAGACCCTACCACTTGCATCATATTTTGCTACTTAGGCCTTTCTGGAGGTGATCTTATTTCAGGATTTATAAGTCAATTCTTAAAAAGCCGAAAGAAGATTATTTTCTTTTACCTCGGAACAACAATTATTATCAGCTTGTATTTCTTACTGGTTCATCATCATTCCGTAACCACGTTCTATACGCTCTCTGCACTCCTTGGCGCCACTACCGGATACTGGGTGCTCTTCGTGTCAAATGCTGCTGAACAATTTGGAACGAACATTCGTTCCACTGTGGCCTCTACCGTTCCTAATTTCGTGCGCGGATCAACGGTTCCAATTGTACTTTCTTTCAAAGCAATTGAACCCAATTTTGGTGTCATCAACAGCGCACTAAT
Organism: uncultured Chryseobacterium sp.; assembly: GCA_964385405.1. Taxonomy (GTDB): domain Bacteria; phylum Bacteroidota; class Bacteroidia; order Flavobacteriales_D; family Sanyastnellaceae; genus CAIZGX01. The sequence goes on from CAYLOT010000012.1 coordinate 52,444, forward strand.
TATTGGAGGTATAACCATTGGTATTGCCGCCATTGCCTTAGCGTACTTGCCCGAGACCTTCGGTAAAAATCTTAACTTCATCGAAGAATAATATGAAAAAAATTATTGCCCTCGCTTGCCTCACTTCTATCGTGGCTTGCAAACAAGAATCCTCCGTCATGCAAATTCATCAACCCCAAAATAAAAACATTCAAGACACCACGTTTAATTTTTTCGGTTCAAAGATTTACGATCCTTTTTATGGATTAGAAGACGACGGTAGCGAGAGAACCAAGCAATGGGTAAAAGAAGAACAAGCGCTTACAGAAAATTATTTGAAGTCTGAGCCTATGCGCAATGAAATTCGCGAGCGTTATACTTCCATATTCAATTTTGAAAAAGTAAGTGCTCCCGAAAAGCACGGTGATTATTATTTTTTCTGGAAGAACACCGGGCTTCAACCGCAAGCCGTGTGCTATGTTAAAAAAGGAATGCGGGGTGCTGAACATGTTTTCATTGACCCGAATGAATTAGATAAAAACGGATTAACAACTTATAACCTTTTAGATTCAAACGACGATCACACCTTAATGGCTGTAGCCGTTAGCAAAGCAGGAAGCGATTGGAGCAACATACATGTTTTCAATATTGAAACCGGACAAGAAGTAGAAGCACCTATTGAATGGGTGAAATTTAGCGGAGCTTCCTGGTTTGGAAATGGGTTCTTCTACAGCCGTTACCCTGCGCCTGCTGAAGGAGAAGTTCTCAGCGGTAACAACATGAATCATGCAGTGTATTATCACATTCTTGGAACTAATCAAGATTCAGACAAATTGGTTTATGAAGACAAAAAAAATCCAACATACTACAACAATGCGAGCTTGAGTGAAGACAAACGCTACCTCTTCATTACTTCTGCCCCTGGAACTGATGGTTATGCGGTTTACTACAAAGACATTGCAAACGGCGGAATGAATTTCATTCCACTCTTCACAGACTTAAGTCATCACAGTTCAGTAGTGGAAGTAGCTATAGACGGTGAACTCATTGTTCATACAGATGTTGATGCTCCAAACTATAGATTGGTTAAAGTAAATCCAGCAAATCCAGATCCTAAAAATTGGAAAACACTCATTCCTGAAGATAAGCGCTTGTTGGAAGGCGTTTCCACCTGCGGTGGAAAATTATTCCTTCATTACCTCAACATGGCCAATACCGAAATTGAAGTCTGCGACTATGAAGGAAAGAACATCAAGAAAATAACGCTTCCCGATGGAACCGGCACTGCAAGCGGATTTTCGGGTAAGCGTCAAGACAAAATTTGTTACTTCACCTTCACCTCGTTTACCTATCCAGGTGTAATCTATTCTTTCAATGTTAAAGATCTTACCTACGATGAATATCACAGACCTTCGATAGATTTCAACATGAAAGACTACGAAAGCAAACAAGTGCTCGTAACGTCGAAAGACGGAACACAAGTCCCACTTTTCGTCGTTCACAAAAAAGGACTTGTGTTAGATGGAAATAACCCCACTCTGCTTTACGGATACGGTGGATTCAACATTTCATTAACGCCTTCATTCTCTTCTTCACGCTTAATACTGCTCGAACAAGGCGGCGTATTCGCCATGGCCAATCTCCGCGGTGGCGGAGAGTTTGGAGAGAACTGGCACAAAGGCGGAATGCTATACAACAAGCAAAACGTCTTCGACGATTTCTTGGCTTGCGCAGATTACCTCATCGAAAACAAATACACTTCAACACAAAAATTAGGAATTGAAGGCGGCTCCAATGGCGGACTTCTCGTTGGGGCATGCATGACGCAACATCCGGAAAAATTCGCTGTTGCCTTTCCTGCTGTTGGTGTTTTAGATATGCTTCGCTACCACCACTTCACCGTAGGAAAAGGATGGATTCCTGAATACGGAAGCGCCGATGAATCAGAACAAATGTTCAGCTACCTCAAAGGATATTCGCCTTATCACAACTTGAAACCCAACACGAATTATCCTGCTACAATGGTTATGACCGCAGACCACGACGATCGCGTTGTGCCTGCACACAGCTTCAAATTCGCAGCTATGCTTCAAGAGTGTTCAACGAACGAAAGACCTGCGCTTATTCGAATTGAAACGAGCGCTGGGCACGGTGCCGGAAAAAGCACTGAACAAATCATTGCTGAGCAAACAGATAAATGGACGTTTTTCTTCAAAAACACCGGTCATAAATATTCATTGAAATAACACCACCGAAATAAGACTATCTTTGCACCGCAAAAATTATTCGCCGTGCTATCAGTAAACAACCTTTCGCTTCGTTACGGAAAACGAGCATTATTCGAAGAAGTAAATCTAAAATTCACACCGGGTCACTGCTACGGTGTTATTGGCGCGAACGGTGCCGGGAAATCTACTTTTCTGAAAATACTTTCGGGAGAAATTGATCCAACCACCGGAAAGGTTGTCATGGACGCAGGTGTGCGAATGAGTGTCTTGAAACAAAATCACTTCGAATTCGACCAAGTGCCTGTTCTTCAGACTGTGCTTATGGGAAACCGCAAACTGTGGGATGTGATGCAAGAGAAAGACGCCATTTATGCGAAAGAAGATTTCTCGGATGCCGATGGTGTGAAAGCTGCTGAGCTCGAGAATATTTTTGCTGAAATGGATGGATGGAATGCAGAAAGCGATGCCGCTCAATTGCTCAGCAATCTTGGAATTGGAGACCATTTGCATTACGATTTGGTGCATACCCTGAGTGGTAAAGAAAAAGTTCGCGTATTGCTTGCTCAAGCACTTTTCGGAAACCCAGAAATTTTATTGCTCGATGAGCCTACGAACGACTTAGACGTAGAAACCATTACTTGGCTTGAAAACTTCTTAGCCGATTTTCAAAACACAGTGATTGTGGTATCTCACGACCGTCACTTCTTAGATGCTGTTTGTACGAATATCGTAGATATCGATTTTAGTAAAATACAATTGTACGCCGGTAACTATTCCTTCTGGTACGAGAGTAGTCAGTTGGCTGCGCGTCAGAGAAGCGACCAAAACAAGAAGATGGAAGAAAAGCGAAAAGAACTTCAAGAGTTCGTAGAACGCTTCAGCGCCAATGCTTCTAAGTCGAGACAAGCTACAAGCCGAAAGAAATTATTAGACAAACTTGTCATAGATAATATTCAGCCTAGCACTAGAAAATACCCTGGAATTATTTTCAAACCTGAAAGAGATTGTGGAGATCAAATTCTTCGCGTTGAAAATTTATCCAAAGTAAATCCAGATGGAAGTGTGCTTTTCAAAGATGTTGAATTCACACTTATTAAAGGCGATAAAGTTGCAATCCTTTCAAAGGACCACACTGCCATTACTTCTTTCTTTCAAATTATAAATAATTTGGAAGAGCCAACCTCTGGATCGTTTGAATGGGGCAGCACCATTACCACGGCTTACCTTCCGAACAACAACGAAGATTTTTTCAAATCAGATGATAACCTCATCGATTGGTTACGTCAATTTTCAACGGATAAAGACGAGACATATGTTCGTGGTTTCCTTGGAAAAATGCTTTTCAGTGGTGAGGAAGTTTTGAAGAAGTGTAATGTTTTATCTGGAGGGGAAAAGGTGCGTTGCATGGTATCACGCATGATGCTAGCTAATGCGAACTGCCTTATGTTAGATGAACCTACCAACCACCTCGATCTTGAATCTATTACGGCCTTCAACAACGCCATGAAGGATTGGAAGCATAACGCTCTTTTTACTTCGCATGACCACGAGTTCACAGAGACTGTTGCGAACAGAATTATTGAGATTACTCCAAAAGGAGTTATCGATAAAAGAATGTCGTACGACGAATACTTAGCAAACGAACAGGTGAAAGAAACAAGAAAAAGTTTTTACGGATTATAACGCAGAAGCTTCTTCAATCTCCTGAGACAAGGCAACCACTGTTTTAATTTCTGGAACAGCAGATTTAATAGCTGCTTCAACACCTGCTTTCATAGTCATGTGAGACTTGCTGCAGCTGGTGCATGCTCCTTTTAATTCAACCAAAGCAGCCATTTCCGATGTTACTTCTTTCAATTCAATTCCACCTCCATCGGCTTCCAAATAAGGTCTAATGGAATTAAGAGCTTCGTTCACACGTTGAAACAATGAATCTTGTAACATATTAATCTTGAGTTGCAGGTTTACGGAAAGGCATTAAGCGCAATTCCTTTTCAAAGTTAATTAAAAATGACTGCCAATAGCGAGCCGCTGTGGTATTGTCTTGCAGCACCGACGGTCTACCGACATCGCCTGCTTCTCGAATACTTTGAATCAAGGGTATTTCACCCAATACAGGAAGATTCAAACTTTCTGCTAATCGTTTGGTTCCGCCTTCCCCAAAAATGAAATATTTATTTTCTGGAAGTTCAGCTGGGGTGAACCAAGACATATTCTCTACCAATCCCAAGACTGGAATATTTACAGCTGGAAGCTGAAACATGGCTATGCCCTTTCTAGCATCAACTAAGGCTACTTCCTGAGGTGTGCTCACCACTACCACAGCAGAAATTGGCAAGGTCTGAACAATGCTCAAATGAACATCGCCCGTTCCCGGAGGAAGGTCCACGATCATGTAATCCAATTCTCCCCATTCAACATCGGTAATCATCTGATTCAAGGCCTTGGTAGCCATGGGCCCTCTCCAAACCACTGCTTGATCTCCTTCAGTAAAAAAGCCTATGCTCAACACTTTCACTCCATGCGCATCCACAGGAGTCATCACCTGCTTTCCATTCACCTCTATCAATCGAGGCTTCTCCAACACCACATCGAACATGGTGGGAGCTGAAGGACCGTAAATATCCGCATCGAGCAAACCAACTTTATGGCCAAGGGCAGCTAATCCTGCTGCTAAATTCGACGACACCGTGCTCTTTCCCACTCCACCTTTCCCACTTGCAACAGCAATAATGTGCTTAACTCCCGGAAGAATTCTGCGCAGTTCTCCGGTTCTTTCGTCACCCGATATAGCCTCAACATGAACTTTTACTTCGAATTCATTTCCCAAAACACGTTGTATTGCGAAGACACACGCCTCGCGCATACGTTGTTTTGCGTGCATAGCTGGGTTGCTCACTTTCACTTCCAACTCAATCTCATTTCCTTCCGCACGAATAATCTTCACTAGATTTAAGGTCACAATGTCCTTCTTCAAATCTGGTTCTTGAACGTTCGCTAACGCGTCTAAAATTGCTGCCTTTGAAACACTCATAGTATTATTTTTTTTGGCATTCGTGCCTGAATGTATTTAATCTTTCTTCCTTCCTTCAACCACATTTGCTCGTAAAATGTTCGAATCTCCAAAACATCTTTCAGCTTCTCGTCTATCGTCTCTAAAAATCCAGATTCATAGATGTTATCGTCATGCAAAACTATCTCAGCTCCCATCAATGGAATCTCGCGCAAGGCACGTTCATAGAGCGCAGGATTGTCGTGCTTGATATGAACGATACCCTCCGACTTCAACATGCGTTCATAGCGCTTCATATAAAATCCAGAGGTTATTCTTCTGTTTCCATCGTGATCGTTGGGCATCGGATCTGAAAACGTGAGCCAAATCTCGTCCAATTCATTATCGTCGAAAAAAGCATCAATAAATTCTATTCTAGCCCGAAGAAAAGCCACGTTGGTTAATCCCATTTCAAGCGAATCCTTCGCGCCCTTATGGAAGCGATGTCCTTTAACGTCTACGCCTAAATAATTTTTATCTAAATTTCTTTGTGCCTGTCCTACCGCGTACTCCCCTTTTCCACAGCCCAATTCAACAACCAAAGGGTTATCGTTTTTATAAAACTCATGTCGCCATTTTCCTTTCATGAACGTGGCTCCTTCTTTAATAATTGGCATGAGGTTCGGCTCAAACACATGCGGAAATGTCTTGTTCTCGGCCCACCGCTTTAGTTTATCCTTGCCCATGTTAATTCGCTAAAAATATGGTGCGCCATTGCTCTGGAATGGCCTGTGGACGCTGTTCTTTATGATTGAAGCAAACAAGAACTGACTTACCTGTTGCACACAGACGCTCTCCAACAACTACTCGGTAACAGACTGAAAAACTCTTATTTCCAACGTGTTCTACCCACAACCGAATGTTCATTCGGTCGTTTAAGAATACAGGATAGATGTAATCTATTTCATTTCGAGCCACAATTACACCATCTTCATTCCAATTCCAAATACGCGCCACACGCTCTTTGAAATAGGCCATGCGTGCTTGTTCGAAATAACTCAAGTACACTGCATTGTTCACATGCCCCATGGCATCTATGTCGGCGAAACGAATTTCAACAGATGTTTCGAATATCTCTTTCCCTTCGGGCTCTTCCATAAACTAATTTTAGAGCACAAAGATAATTCCGAGCACCCGATCTATTTTGAAAAAACTTGATAGCCGTATGGAGCCAAGGCGCGCTGATTTCTAGAATAAAGTGAAAAGGTCTCACTGTTAAAAATACTTCTGAAATCACCATCAGGAACTTCATCTGTAAAATTGAAAACCTGTGGTTTGTCAGAGAAATTCAACAACACAACCACTTGACGATCACCGTTTGTGCGCGCATACGCGTACAAGACGTCATCATTAGAAGTCTTCAATTTCTTAAAACTTCCACCAAATTCGCCGTTCCACAAGGCCGGATTATCGTGATGAACCGCAAGTAATCTCTTATAAAAATCACTGTTCACATAATTATTGAAGTAAGCAGTATCCTTATCGAAAAAACGCAATCGTTTTGGATTTCCCTTGGCATCTACTTCCCCACCTTCTTGCGAGGTGTAAACCAAAGGCATTCCCTGAAGCGTGAAAGATAATACATCGAAAAGCTTACGCTTCACACCGTAACGCTCACCTCCTGTCCCATTCCAAGTATTCTCATCGTGATTGGTTGTAAAGCCCATACGATACGCACTCTTTTGAAATGCAGTATCTGATTTTGCCATATACTCATCGAATGCATAAAGTGATTTCTCGCCCTTAGCAACGGCATTCATGATGCCCATTAACTCCCAACTGTACGACATATCGAACGCCTTCAAGTGATGATCTTTTTGTTCCGCCTCGGCCAACATGAAAACAGGTTTGATTGCGTCTAATGCTGCTCGCGCATCATTCCAAAAATCTGTTGGAACGTTCATGGCCACATCGCAACGGTACCCATCTATTCCGCAGTCTCTCACCCAATATTCCATTGCACGAATCATTTCTTTTCGAAGATCTTGATTGTCATAATTCAAATCTGCAACATCTGACCAATCTGGAACAGGCGGAACAATGTTTCCGTTCGCATCATGTGTATACCAATCTGGGTGTTGCAAAACCCATGGATGATCCCAAGCCGTGTGATTAGCTACCCAATCGAGAATTACATACATTCCCAATTCATGTGCTTTGTTAACCAAACGCTTGAAATCTTCTACCGTACCAAATTCAGGATTTACACCTGTGTAATTCTTCACACTATAATAACTCCCTAAACTCCCCTTTCTATTCAACTGTCCAATTGGGTTAATTGGCATTAACCACAAAATATCTACACCCAATGAATCAATTCGTGGAAGATCCTTCTCGAGCGCCGCGAAAGTGCCTGCAGCAGTGTGCTGTCGAACATTTACTTCATAAATAGTGGCGTTTTTTGACCAACTTGGATGTCGCACAACTTTGGTTTCAGAATAGCCAATTTGCTTGGCTTCTGAAGTGTAATCTTGATTTTTAGTCACCCCGCAACTTGCCAAAGCAAATGCCAATAACACATATAAATTATTTTTCATAAGGAAGGAAATACTTAGTGTCAAATATACACGAAGCCTGCTTAACTCGAACTATGAATTTTCCACAAACGAACGGTACCGTCATCACTCGCTGAAAGAAGTAATCCATTCTTCATAAAATGCAAGGCATTCACACTTCGCGCATGACTACCCGCACACAAGAAATCAAGTGTTACTGCGTCCCAAACTTTAATCTCTTTGTCACGACTTCCCGAAACAAAGACATGGCAATTTGGATGAAAAGCAATGGCGTATACATTCCCCTTATGAGCGGAGAAGTTTACAACGGGGGCATATTTTTTTTTTGAATTCCAAAAGGAAATTTCACCGTCGCGTCCGCCTGTTATGAGCACATTCTTTTTTGGATGAAAAGCACATGAAGTAACACCCAAATCATTGACTTTTCTCTTTTCAATTGAATTAAAGAAAATCGGATCTACGACTTCGATTTCACCATTGGCAAAAGGAAAGGCCAATTCCGATTCATGATCACTCACTGCAAATCGACGAATTTTTGCGTCTGATAGAGGAATTGTTCTGCAATAAGTAGCGTCAGATCTGTTCCATTCTATAACATTGCCGTCACCACCAACACTTAAGATTCTTTCCTGTACAATTTTAATATCGAACACACCACCTGGGTGAACCTTATAGTTTTTTATTTCCTTTTTATTCTGAATATCAACCACACTCAACGTGTTCTGCTGACATCCAATCCACAAAAAACAAGTCGTTTCATCGTAAAGTAACGAAAACACAGCACTTGTAGTTTTAATCTGAATCTCTGAGGCGGCGCCATACTCCGTATTCCATTCGGTAATAGCCCCGTTCGCTGCTGCTGTAAAAAAAGAGTCCGAGTGTGTGCCATCTGTAATTGCATACAGCGGCGTTTTCATATCCCCGAATGAATCAAGCAGCTCCAACTTCATTGCGCTAATTTAAAATAAAAAAGGGACCGAAGTCCCTTTTAAAATTAAGTCAAAAGCGTATTGAATCAATATCCTTGACGGAATCCACCTTCTCTACGATTAGAGGTGCGTGGACGGTCTTCAGCTTCTTTAACGTTGATTTTGCGGCCTTTCATTTCAGCTTGGTCTAAAGCGTCAATTGCGTTGCGTGCTTCAGCATCATCTGACATTTCAACAAACCCAAAACCGCGTGAACGACCGGTATCACGGTCAGTAATCACTTTAGCAGAAGATACTTCACCGTATTGAGCGAAGATTGCTTGGAGCTCATCGCTCGTTAGACTGTAGTTCAGTCCAGAAACAAAAATGTTCATAAAAAAAATAAAAATTAATTAATGCTTACCCTTCGCCTAGTTGTATTCTATGAAAAGAATAAAAATCTAGATTCACAATAAGCTGTAACAAAGATAGACGAATTTATCACACTTGCAAGAAAAACGACATTTTTCTTAGTTTAAGATTTCTAATTCGATTTCATGTCCGGCGTGCGAACGAACATTCAATACTTGCTGATTCTCTAAAATCAAGTATTGTCCTATAATACCCTTCAACTTTCCTTCATAAATATTCTCAGGCAGCAACTTAAATGTCTTGGGATTTACGGGGCGCTCCTCACATGGGAACTGAATCTTCCAAACGTTGTCCTCGTGATCTACGAAATCTTGAAATGCATTGGGAATTTCAAATAACAAACTCTCTTTTTCTTCAATCAAACTTGCCCCCAAGTTAACAACCGGCTGAAGCATTCCCTTCCAATTTGATTTATCAGAAACGTGCTGCTTTAACAGAACCTCGAACTCTCCTGCCAATTGTCGGTATGGCACTCTTGCGAAAACGATCCCCTCACGCGCTCCTTGATCTATCCACCTAGAAAGTAAGTTTCGTTCTGAGGTAACCCCTACCTTAACACCTGATGTATAAGATAAATAAACAACGTGCGGAATAAGATGATTCACTCGCTCCCACTCCATATCGCCGCGCAATGCAATGCCTTCATGTGCTTGACACAATTCAGGGTGAATTATACACGGAGAGGCATTTGATGAATCTTGAAATCCGTTCCAACATAACCCTTCACCAAAAGTTTTATTCAATTTTTCTCCGTGCAGAACGCATCTAATTTCGCCTGTAGCTCGGATTCGCACCCGCATACCAACGCATTCATTTAAATTAAGCTCTCCCGTTAATTCCAAATTACTGTATAGCGGCAGAACATACTGCGCCATACCGTTTTCGGACAACAACGTCCGCATCTTTCTTAAATGAGTCTTCATAATTTTGAAACAAAGAAAAAGAATACTATATTCGTTTGAACAAATTCTTTCAATATGAAGAAACAATTACTTTCTCTTTTTGTCTTTAGTACAATACTTTCTGCCTCTGCACAGACCGTTCTTTTCGAAGATAATTTCGATTCATACACTGTGGGAACAGGCGTTGTTGCTCAAAATTCAGCTTATTGGGCATATTGGAGCGCCGGCACGGCTTCTGATGCAACTGTAAGTTCAGACTTTGCAAGCAGTGGAGCCAATAGCGTCAATGTAAGCGGGACTTCCAATGACCTCGTGTTACCAATAGGTCCTTATTCTTCGGGAAAATATGACGTGAAATTTAAGATGTACCTTCCTGCAGGTGCAGGAGGTTACTTCAATGCGTTGCACACTTGGTCTGGATCTTCTGCAACTTATCAATGGGCTTGCGATATGTTTTTTGATGGTACAGGTGTTGCCACTTGGACAACAGGCGGAACTCAGGGTGGCGCTGTAACTGTTGGAACTGACACCTGGTTCGACGTTCAAATAACCGCAGACATGGACAATGATCTTGGAAGAATTTACTTGAATGGAATTCCAGCCGTTGAATGGCAATGGAGTTTAAATAACGCCAATGGCACTGCAGGTTCAAATACACTTGCCGCCGTGAACTTCTATGGTACCAACGCGGCTAATGGGAATGGGGACTACTACATTGACGATGTTCAAGTCATTGAATCTACCGGTGTTTCTGTTAAACCTTTGACTTCTGAAAAGATTTCTAAAGTTTCTATTTATCCAAATCCAACTAATTCAAACTTCAACATTGAAATTCCAGAGAATTTTGTTGGTGGTGAGATAAGCATAATAGACTTAACCGGGAAAGTTGTTTTGAAAGATCGTGTCACGCAAAGCTCAATTAAGCGCATTGATGTTTCAAACTTGAACGACGGTATTTATTTGATTCGCATGAATAACGGTGCTGTTCAATACACTGACAGGCTGGTAAAAAAGTAAAAGAAAATTTTCTAAACAGAAAGGAGCCCAGAAATTGGCTCCTTTTTTTATTTTTGGACCAATAGTTGAATAACAATTTCCAAATGTGGATTCTGAAAAGAATTCAGTGTTGAAAAGCAACGTATACCTAACTTTGAATGTCTATTAGAGAGTACCGAAATTTATGAAAGCGAAAACCTTATTCTTCTTGCTTATTTCGATAAGCTTCCTTGCATCAGCTCAAAATAAAAAAGCCAAGCTCCCATATTCCATCAAAGGAAAAATTGAAGGGCTTCAAAATGTAGATATTTATCTTGCCAATTATTACGGGAATAAACTTTACTACAACGACACGTGTCATGTAGATGCTAAGGGCAATTACGAATTTGCAGGAAAACCCTTCAACGAATGTGGGAAATACGCCTTAGTAATGCCTGGGCCTCGTTATTTCGATTTTATTGCCTCTGATGAGCAGATCGTAATTAACTGTTCTGCTGACGCCGATTTAAGCAAGATTGAAGTTGTTCAATCAAAAGAAAACAAACTCTTCTTCGATTACATCAGGTATATCAATGGCAAAAGAAACATTCGCATGCCAATAGACAATTGCATCAATGATTCTTTAAAGTCTGAAGCTGATAAAAAACCATGCATAGATGAACTCACCAAACTGAATAACGAAGTAATCAGTTTCCAAAAAGACCTAATTAAAAACAACAGCAATTCTCTATTCGCTAAATTTTTGCGCATGGGAATGGAAGAAGACATTCCAAACGCGCCAACCAATATTGCTGAAGAAAAAAAGCAAGAATGGCAATACTACTGGTACCGCCATCACTATTGGGACCGTTGTGACTTGAAAGACCCCCGTATGGTTCGCGACGGAGCATTCCACAAACTTGTTGAAGACTATATCACCAAAACACTCCCTCAAATTCCAGATACTGTATGCGCTGAAGTTAAAAAACTCATAGATGCAACGGGTGGAAATGAAGAGTCTTTTAAGTACATCACCCATTTCGCGACATACACCGGAGAGACTTCGAAGATCATGTGCATGGACGAATTGTTCGTATTTATGATTGACAACTATTATTCAAAAGGAATGTGCAATTGGGTGAAAGAAGACAAATTGAAAGAGATGAAAGAAGCAGCTGACAAAAAGCGTGATTGTCGTTGCGGAGAAAAGGCTCAGGACATTATTCTTCCAGATACTACTGAAAAGAATTGGGTATCCATGTATAAATCACGTGGCGAATATACGCTAATGGTTGTGTGGGAAAGCTCTTGCGGGCACTGCAAAAAAGAAGTTCCTCTTTTGCTTGACTTGTACCACAAATACAGAGACAAAGGATTCGTTGTTTATGCTATTGGGAACGATTACGAGAACAACAAATGGATTGATTTCATTAATGAGCACAAGCTCGACTGGATAAACGTAAGTGACACTCCTGAAATTATGAAACAGGAAAAAGCAACTGAGTTAATTTATAGCGGTGTTACAACTCTTAAGAGCTTGAACTATCGAACAACATGGGATGTTACAAGTACTCCTAAAGTTTTCCTCATGGACAAAGACATGAGGATTATAGCGAAGTCTCTGGGAGCCGAACAACTCGACGAGCTTCTTGAGAATCTCTATAAAGGAGAAAAAGTTGAAACGAACAAGTTTAAAGAAACGGAATACGAAGACATCAACACTCCTCATAAATAACACGTGAGTCACTTCGACTATTTGCGCACAGGCATGCTTCGTAATGAAGTAGATGCCTATGTAGAAATGTGGAATGAGAAATCGTCTGAGATAACGAAGTTTATTTCAACCTTTAACGAATTAACGCAAACACAGCAGCGTAAGGGTGTTTGGATTCTCGATCACCTTTCGCAGAAGAATGCTAAGGCGGTTCAGCCTTATCGAGATTATTTATTTGACTTGGTCACACACTCAAAAGACTCTTCTGTTCGCAGAGAGTCTTTTGGCATTTTATTCAACCTTGAACTTACTGAAGAGCAAGAAGGAAGAATGCTCGAAAGAGCTTTCTGCACGCTCAGTTCATTCGATGTTGAGACCGCTGAGCGTCACCAAGCATTGCAATGGGTTTTGCGTGCAGCAAAAGATTATCCTGAATTATATGATGAAATAATTTCAGGTATTGAAATCGTAAAGGACATTGGCACTCCCGCCTGGAAACGATACAGTTCAAAATTGATTCTTAAACTTGAAGCGCAAAAAATAAAAGCCTTCTCTAAAAAACCAAAGAAATAATTTCACGTTGCAGTGAATCACGCTGTGCATTGAGTTGAAAAACGTGCGATTTGTTTCGATACCAAGTGACTTGTCGCTTTGCGTAATTTCTGGTATTTTTCTTTATTTCCGAGATGGCCTGCTCTTCGGTAAAGCCGCCTTCGAAAAATTTAAAAATTTCTTTATAGCCAACTGTATTCAATGCCTGAAGATGCTGAAGGTGTTGAAGTGCACGTGCCTCTTCAAACAATCCTTCTTCAACCATTTTATCTACGCGCTTATTTATCCGATCATACATCCACTCACGTTCACCCGAAAGAAAGACATGAACAATCTTTGCGTCAATTGCATCGCTCGTTCTTGTGCGTAATTTAGAAAATGGTTCACCTGTAATTTGAATTACTTCCAAAGCACGAATGACGCGATGCGCATTCTCTATGTCTACAATAGAAGCAAAATCAGGGTCCTTCTGTTTTAGTTCTTCCACAAGCACGGAAAGGCCATCGGATTCACACCTTTGATTCAGTGCATTTCTTGTTTCCTTGTCTCCCGGTAATTCATCGAGACCATATAGCAACGCATCCATATAAAGCATGCTTCCGCCAACGACAACAACAACTTCATTCGACTGAAACAACTCTTGAATTTTAGCCCTCGCATCGCGAGAAAACATGCCTGCTGTGTACTCCTCTTCAACAGACAAAAATGATATAAAATGATGTTTAGCCGCACTCAATTCCTCCGCAGAGGGACGAGCAACACCAATAGCCATTTCCTTAAAAAACTGACGGGAGTCGCAAGAAATAATATCAGTTTTAAATTGAGTCGCTAATGAGATGGCCAAAGCTGTCTTACCGATACCGGTGGGTCCCGAAATAGCAATGACCGTTTTCATTATTTAACCTATCAATCCCCTTCCAATCTTTTTTATTTTTCCCTCTTCAACCATTTTTGGTATTAGGGTATCTAAAACACCGTTAATGAACGTTGCCGATTTTGGAGTACTGTAGAACTTCGCCAATTCAATGTATTCGTTCATGGTTACTTTGGTTGGAATACTTTCAAAATAGACTGCTTCAGCGATAGCCATTTTCAATAAAACTAAATCCATTATGGCTATTCTATCTGTCTCCCAATTTGGAGTAACCTGAGAAACACTTTCTTTCGTATCGGCTCCTGTTGCAAGCGTCTTTCTGAACAATTGCCTACAAAACTCTTCCTCCTCATCGCCCTCTTTCCACAGTGGAAGGAATTCAATATCTGTGTCCGATTCACTAATTGACTTTAAGGAGCGCAATACCATGCTTGCTGTTAAGTCTAAATCGTCGTTCCAAAAAATACCTTGATCTTCCAGATAATCGTGCATTAACTCGAAGTTCACCAAATGACGTTTGAACAACTTCACCACAATATCTTTATCGTGCTCAAAGCCTCGCTCTTCACTTGACATATAAGCTTGATATTCTTCGCAATCTTGTATGTCCCTGAACATCTGCTTCAACAAGTCTCGATTTTCTGTCCATTTAAGGTGGTTCTCCTTCATAGCCTTTTCCAAAGATTTGCTGTGAGACAAAATGCGCAATACGGCATTCGCTGCAAACTTTGTGTTCGGATGAAGGTCTTCATGACTTGGGAGCTTTTTATTCATTCCCGCTTCAATTTTCTCTATTGAGAGAGTGTGCATTTCAACCATTAACTGAATGAATGCAACATATAAATCGCGAAAACGATTAACGCTTTCAAATAACATTTTTTCATACGAAGCGGCGTTAGGTTCCTCGTCGTTGTAATACGCAAATAAAACCTGTAAAACTTTTATTCGTATGTGTCTTCTGTTCAGCATATTCTCTCCCCTCTTTTCAGTATCTTGTTTTAATATTTGCAATCGATTGAATGCGTTGCTCCGCTATTTGATTTGCCGCCAAATAAGACGGTATTCCTTTTTCTTTTGAGTCTGAATAAATCTTAAGTGTAGTGTCGTAAATCTGCTCTGCTTGAGCAAGAGAGGCCTGACGATTGTATCCTACTATTTCCCAATAGCAGTTAATGATACCACCCGCATTTACCAAGTAATCTGGGGCGTATAGAATTCCTTTATCCAAAACGCGTTGTCCGTCTTCCGTTTCAATTGCTAATTGGTTATTCGCGGCTCCACAAATAATACCACAAGACAATTGCTCCAATGTCTCCTTATTCACGGTTGCTCCGAGAGCACATGGGCTATAGATATCCATGGGGGTTGTGTATACTTCGGAGGGCTGAATGGCTTTAACGCCATACTTTTTCACCACATCTTTTACTCTCTCCTCATGAATGTCGGTAATAATAACGTGAGCGTTTTCTTTCACCAAATATTCTACAAGGTATTCACCCACATGACCAACACCTTGCACAACAATTGTCTTCCCTGCAAGTGAATCGCTTCCAGATTGCTCTTTCACACTGGCCTTCATACCCATGTACACACCGTATGCGGTAACTGGGCTGGGATCTCCGCCACCTCCCATGTAATCGGGTAACCCAACAACATGATCTGTTTCCATCTTCACATATTCCATATCACGTGTTCCGATACCCACATCTTCAGCGGTGATGTATCTTCCGCCTAAACCGTCCACGAATTTTCCGAAGCTTCTCATTAATGCTTCGTTTTTATCTTTTTTTGAATCTGCAATAATCACTGCCTTTCCACCTCCAATGTTCAACCCGGCAAGTGCGCTTTTGTAAGTCATTCCGCGAGAAAGACGAAGAACATCTGTTAATGCATCGCCTTCGGAAGCGTACATCCACATGCGCGTTCCTCCAACTGCTGGTCCTAAAGTGGTATTGTGAATTGCTACGATGGCTTTTAATCCGGTTGCATTGTCTTGACAAAATACCACTTGTTCGTGGTTATTCAACGCCATTCTTTCGGTAACTGCAGACATTTCTGCAGAGGTGTTTTGTTGAGTCATAAAAAATGATTTCCTGATGAAAGATTAACTTTCAGTCGCGAATTTAGCGCTTAACTATGAAAGTTCCGCTATTATTGAAGAATTTCGTCAATGGCTACAGCCAATCTACGATCTCTTTCTGTAACCACATCTCCTGCGTCGTGGGTGCTTAATTCAACGCGCACGTAGTTGTAAACGTTAAACCATGCCGGATGATGACCATGTTTTTCAGCCAAGAATGCTACTCTAGTTAAGAATGTAAATGCCTCTTGGAAGTCTTTGAAACGAAATTCTCTAACGAGTTTATTGTCCAATTCGCGCCACATAGTGCTATAATTTTCCCAAATGTACACTTTTCTTCCAACCATTCACATTCCACATTGAATAATTGACAATCATTTAAAATGAAATCTCGCGATATTATTACCAAATTTGAATCATGGTAAACGGACAATGTCTTCTCTCTTTCATTCCTATGCGCGCAGAACCCTCTGACCGAAGTGAACAAGTTAGTCAACTAATTTTTGGCGAGTCCTATGAAGTTCTTGAGGAAAATGAAAAGTGGTACTTCATTGAAACGAGTTTTGATCAATACCGCGGATGGATTGACAAAAAACAATTCTCGCCACAGGTTTTCGAGGTAAATACTAATCGTGTTTTTGCTTTTCCGAGCGCGCTTCAAGTATTCGAAAACAAGCACATTCTTATGCCTATTGGCGCCTATGTTCCTGAAGATTTTCAGAGCAAATTATTATCCCTCGCAGATGCGCTCTCTTTATTCAAATCATACATTGGAGTGCCTTACGTTTGGGGCGGAAAGACCAATTTCGGCTACGATTGTTCTGGATTTACCCAATCGTTCTTCAAAACGTTAGGAATTTCTTTAAAAAGAGATGCATACCAACAAGCGGTTCAAGGAGAAGATGTATCGCTTCTCTCAGAAGCAAAATCAGGAGACCTCGCTTTCTTTGATAATGTCGACGGTAGAATCACTCATGTTGGAATTATTCTAGAAAACAACGGAAGTTTCGAAATACTTCATGCTTCAGGAGAACTTCGCGTTGACACTTTGGATCATCAAGGAATCAATAAAAAAAGCGAAGGTTATTCGCATAACCTTCGCCTCATCCGTCGAATTCTTTAATTCTTATTTCGCACTTAGCGCGTCTTCAATTATTTGAACTACATGTGCTCTGTGCGCTTTGGTTAGTGCTCCTCCCGCCACATTGCCCGACTCCATTTTCTGAATTCGTTTCAATTCTGAAAGTGCTACTCCTTGAGAAACGTAATCGTATCTGTTTTTTTCATCAAGCATTGCAATCAGTCTAAGTGTGTATTCAATCTGTAAATTTTGACGTACTGTATTCACTTCACCTTTCAAATCAGCTTCGAAGATGGCCTGCGTCAGATCGAACATTACTTCATCGATTGAATACGTATTTCCATACATGTAGCTATCAATGATTCTTTGGTGAACACGCGGATGCATTAAATGATTCAAACACTCTGACTGCATATCTAAAATACGATCGTGAATTTTTGGATCATCGCTTTTCGAAAAATGACCAAATCCTCTTCTTTGATCTAGCAGGTAGTTGAATGTCGGAATAGCCTCGCTCCAAACATCTCCTGCAAAAGCGTATTTCGCCAATGCCTTCATCGCTTCTTTTTGCTTCACTTCAGAAACCGGCTCTAATGGCTTCACAGTAGAACCTTGCCCGGCGTATGCTCTGTCATAATGAACGCCACCAATTTGACGAGTCATTACACTTGTCTGAGTGCCGTACTCTTTTGTTGCAATCAAAAATGACTGAAGCAATTCAGCATAGCTTTCATTTGATGTAATCAAATGATCTTTCAACTTGGGTAGAATAACCTTTACCAATTCGCAACGTTCTGCGCCATATGCAACCGGGTCACTGGAAAGATCGAAGATATTTACATCTGGATCTATCCCTCTACCGGCAGTGCGCATGTCGTCTGCGTCATTACCATATGCTAGCTGGTGTTCGATGCTTCTTGCTGTAATCTTATCTAAACGTTCTTTTTCTTTTTGCTCGTCAGATAGTGCCTGGCTGTAGCCGTATTCAATTACCCACTTGTCATACGGACCTACTTTAACATCGCAATACAATGCCTGTTCCTTTGGGTTCAATTGATAATTGAATGCAGGATATTCCATAACGGAATTTGCTAATCCTTCCTTGTTTATTTTTTCTACGTTCTTAATATCTGCAACTGACTGAAGGGTACTTGCACGCATGTTATGTGTAAGCCCTAGCGTGTGTCCAACTTCGTGCAGAACTAATCTGTACAACATTTGACGAACGATTTCTTGCTTTTCTAATTCACTTGCGCCCAATACATTTGCGGCGCTAGTTCCGAAAATCAACTGCTCGTTACTCATTGCAGCAGCATTACACAAGAAAGGATTACGTGCTCCTTTTTCCTTCAACAATTGCTCTTGCTCTTCTGTTAGTGAATTTCCTAAACGGAAAGTTCTGTCTGCATAAACTCGGTTAGTTAATGCTACCCATTCCAACATAATATCAGCACCTAAAATCTCACCTGTACGTGGATTCACAAAGCTAGGACCATAACCACCAAAAGGTGGAGCAGGTGTAGATGTCCAACGTAAAACATTGTAACGAATGTCGCCCGCATCCCAAGTTGCGTCATCGGGTTGCTGCAAGCAAACAACCGCATTCTTAAATCCTGCGGCTTCAAAAGCTACATTCCAACGTTCAACCGCCTCCTTAATGATTGGTCGAAACTCAACCGGGGTTGTGTTCTCCATCCAAAAAGTAATCGGTTGAATGGGTTCGCTTAAATTCTCATCTGGGTTTTTCTTTTCCAAATTCCATCGGTGAATTACATCTCTCCATGGCGTTGCTGAGGCAACCGTCATGTCATTAACTTGAGTGGTGAAATAACCTACACGCGGATCGTCGAAACGAGGTTTGAAGTTATTTTGCGGAACAGACAAGAACGAATGTTGATATTGAACGGTCACGTTTCTTCCGTCTGCAACAGCGTCTCCGCCTATGTTCGGAGAACTCGTTTCGTATACATAAGACACCACAATTTCAGAATTCTCTTTGTAGGTGCGAATCGAATTCACTTTTGACTTCTCCTTACTCAAACTTCCCAAAGGGGCATCTCCACCGCGCGGCGCTGGCATCTTTACCAATTGCAATTTCTCGGATAACAACAAAGCATCTCCGTCTATAAGCATCTTATTTCCATCGAGGCTCGTAGCCTCTATTTTTTCTGAAGCTAGAACTGGGTTATTGATATTCGACGATGAAGATTTGCTTATCGCATTCGACGGATCGTAGTAATAGTTCGTATTCGTTTGAATAATTTCTAATCGCTCGAAGTTCTTCCGAAAAACAACAATCTTAGAATCTCCAAAAGCACCTTTGTGATAACCTGTTTCAACCGGCGCATTCTCAATATAATTGAAATAGATAAACTCTTGATTCAATTGGGTCTTTTGAATTTCAATGTATGTTTTGCCAGTAACAGTATCCGTATAGAAAGTAAGAAGCCCTTCTTTCTTCTTGCACTTCTTCACCAAATCGCCGAATTTATCGTCCGGTTTTTTCTCTTCCTTCTTTACCGGCTCCTTTTTCTTTTTTATGGGATCAACCGTTCCATATACCGGAACTGCCAGTACTCCCGAAAGGGCAATGGCAAACAATGCTAGACGCTTTTTCATTTTCAAAATTTAGATAGGCGAATATAAATCAGGTTACGTTAAAAATAACTTACCTTTGCCGAGGTAAAATAATTAACCCTCTAAATGGAATCCTCCCCGTGCAGTTCGAACTTACAAAAGAGTTGTTGGCAGACCTCCGCAAATGGATAGGCGAAGGGAAGGATAGTGCTGTACACGAATTTACCAAAGATCTTCACCCGGCAGACGTTGCCGAAATCATAAATGAGCTTCCCACCCAAGAAGGCGTTTACCTCTACCGCATTCTCGATGAGGAGACTGCTGCTGATGTTATGCTTGAATTGGATGAAGATATTCAAGAAACATTACTTTCTAACCTTACCAGCCGGGAAATTGCAGAAGAGCTCATCGAGAACATTGATTCCGATGATGCTGCCGACGTACTCGCTGGTTTGAGTGAGGAAAAACAAGAAGAGGTAATTGCCTTACTTGAAGACGAAGAGCAAGCTAGCGACATCATGGACTTAATGACCTATGCTGAAGGTACGGCTGGTGCATTAATGGCTGTGGAGATGGTTACTGTAAAACAATACTGGACCGTTGCACAGGCGATTCGCGAAATGAGAAAACAAGCAGAGGATATAGAAAACATCTACACTATTTATGTTGTAGACGAAGAAGATCATTTACTTGGTACGTTAAGCATGAAAGCGCTAATTTTTGCCTCGGCAAGTATGCGCACCACACTTAAGGAACTTTACAAGGAATCGAAAGTTAGAACTGTTGAAGTAGATACACCCGCCGATGAAGTCATGCGTATCATGAAGAAATACGATTTGGTGGTGCTTCCTGTTTTAGATGAAGATAAAAAATTAGTAGGAAGAATTACCATTGATGATGTTGTTGACTTGATGCAGGAAGAAGCCAACCGCGATTACCAATTGGCGAGCGGTATTTCTGAAGACGTTGAATCCAGCGATAGTATTTGGACCCTCACTCGCGCTCGACTTCCGTGGCTATTAATTGGAATGATTGGGGGAATGAGCAGTGCATACATCATTGGAGTTTTCGATATTACGGAGCACCCGGCTATGGCCGTTTTTATGCCTTTAATTGCAGCAACTGGAGGTAATGTGGGCGTGCAATCTGCCGCCCTCGTGGTGCGAGCATTGGCAAACCAAAGTGCATTTGACGAAACTGTTTGGCAAAAGTTGGTGAAAGAATTCGGTGTTGGATTGCTGAACGCTAGCGTTTGTAGCGCACTTATTTTTCTCGCAAGCCAGTTGTTTCATTTTGAACTCATACTTAGCCTAACGGCATCACTCGCCTTGTTCTGTGTAATCATTTTCGCAAGTTTGAGTGGAACCTTTTTTCCGCTAATGCTAGACAAATTGAAAATTGATCCCGCCTTGGCTACAGGTCCTTTCGTTACCACAGCTAATGATATTCTCGGTCTAATAATTTATTTCAGTGTTGGACATTATTTCTTAACACACTTCACCTCTCTACCCTACAGTTTATTCTAATGGGAAAAAGAATACTATTCTTAGAAACCGTTCATCCTGTTTTAGCTGAAAAACTGAGTGAATTGGGATTTTTATGCGAGTTCAATTACAAAATTTCGTATCACGAACTTTTAAACGAAATACATTCATACAACGGCATTGTTTTAAGAAGCCGCATTTCATTCGACGAGCAAATCATTCAAGCAGGATCGAATTTAGAATTCATTGCTCGAAGCGGATCCGGGCTAGAAATCATTGATCTTGAAAGTTGCCAACGAAATGGAGTTCAAGTTTTTTCTTCTCCTGAAGGAAACAGCGACGCTGTAGGCGAGCACGTGGTAGGAATGCTCTTGTCGATAGCTAACAACATTCATCTGGCAAACGCTAGCGTTCGACGTAAAGAGTGGCTTCGAGAAGAACATCGTGGCTTTGAAATAAAAGGAAAAACAATAGCTCTAATCGGATTCGGTCACATGGGAAAAAGTGTGGCTAAAAAACTATCCGGATTTGAGGCCTCAATAGTAGCATTCGATAAGTATACCGAACATTCGTTCGGTTCATCGGCTAGACGTGTTTCACTTGAAGAGATATATGATACGGCCGATGTGGTTAGTTTACACCTTCCCCTGAGCGAAGAGACAAAAGACTATGCGAATGAGTCATTTTTCCAATCGTTTAAAAAACAAATTGTTTTCATTAACACTTCGCGAGGTGCTCATTTAAATGCAACTGATTTGATGAACGCACTTGATTCAAAAAAAGTTTCTCATGCAGCACTTGACGTTCTTCCATTTGAAAAATCTTCTTTAGAGGGATTAAATGAAAATCCACTTTTCGAGAAACTACTTTCCTACCCCAATGTTCTTTTAACGCCGCACGTAGCCGGATGGACTAATGAAAGCTATTACAAACTTTCTTATGTTCTATTTGAAAAAATAAAAGAGCACTATGCTTTTTAAATTACTTTTTCAAACAACGCATTCTCTCTTTCTCCCAAATCGCTTTTGTTTCTTTGCTGAACGCTTTATCGAATTCTATCTTCCGCGTTTTTGAGCTATACATGCATCTGGCATAAGGACTCGACTGAAGCTCTTCGCTAAATCCTTCAACAGAAATTTCCATTGAAACCTGAAGCTCTAGAACAAATCCGATTTTCCAATCTTTATCGGGAATGTTGTCGGTAACAACCTCCAACATCTTTGTAAGATAACCGTCCTTTTCGAAAGAGATGTGATAGATTGCATTGGGACGAAGAAAGAACTCGAAATTCCCACGGTCACTAAACGTATCGAACGTTGCCTTTTTGGTTTCAGCCCCTATTAATTCTACGCTTATTCGTGTAGGCATTTCTGCATCTGTATCATTTGCAATGGTTACACCTATCACATGAACCAACTTGTCGTTTTTCTTTTCAGCAGCCAACCAATCAGGAAGACTTTTTTTCTGAGCAAAAGAACCTGTTGCGAACACTTGAAATGCAACTACCAAAAGGAATGAAATGCGTGGCATGTTAATATCGATTTTTATAAAGGTAAGAAATTCTAGGTCGAATTTAAACTTGTCCGCGCTTTCTATAGTTTGAATAGGCACGAATTGCGAAGGTCAGAATTAATGCAATCCCGATTATGCTTAATACTCCCCACACCCAGCTAAGTTCATCTTTTCGAACAACTAAAAAAACCACGGCTATGAGAATTAATGTGCTTACTTCATTGAGCATTCGCATGTGATAAGCCTTGTATGATCTGCGGGCTTCGTATAAATTCTTAAAAATTCGCTGACCTAAAACTTGATAAACAAACAAACAAGACACAAAAAACAGTTTCAGCAACATCCACGGTTGGGTCAAATATCCCGGATTAAAATAAAGCAATGCTAACCCCAGAATAAGCGTTAGAACAGCACTTGGCCATGTAATAATGTACCAAAGGCGCCATTCCATAAGCTTGTACTGCTTAACAAGAATTTCACGCTCTAGCTCCTCTTTGCTTTCTAGGGCTTCGGCGTGATAAACGAATAGTCTAAAGATGTAAAATAAACCTGCAAACCAGGTAACTACAAAAATGATATGTAGCGCTTTTACTGTATCCATTAATCAAACAATGCTTTGAGTTCAGTTGCCTCTTCAGGTTTCATTTTTCCCGCCAATATTAACCGAAGTTGCCTTCTTCTTAATGCGCCATCAAATCTGTGCTTCTCTTCTTTAGATTCTGGCAACAATTCGGGTACATGTATCGGACTTCCCATTTGATCTACTGCAACGAAAGTATAGATCGCTTCATTGCATTTAATCTTTTCTCCTGTCGTATGATGTTCAACATAAATATCCATAAACACCTCCATTGAAGTCGCGAAACTTCTTGAAACCTTGGCTTCGATAATAACAATATCACCGAGTTTTATTGGATGTTGAAAGGAAACGTTATTTACCGCAGCGGTCACCACAACTCGCTTGCACAACCGATGCGCCGAAATCGCCGAGGCAACATCGAGCCAATTCAATAGCTGTCCACCCATAAGGTTTCCAAGTGTATTCGTATTTTCAGGAAGAACGATGTGCGTGGCAATCGTTAATGTCTCCTTTGCAGATACTTGCTTCATTCCCATTTATTTTTCAATTTATAGTAAGCCTCTTCAACATGTTTCGCTTGAATAACATCGATGCACTTGTTATGCATGCCATATTTGCAATGATTCCCTAACTTCGAACAAGGTCTTCCCTTTCTTTTCGCTTGCAAATATGCAGTGTGCATATGCTCTCCCACTGCGGGTTTCGGCCTGTAAACACCCATTCCTAAATCGGGAGTAGTACACCCCCACAATGTAATTATATCTTTTCTGAATGCAGCTGCAATGTGCATCATACCTGTATCACCGCACACAACCGCTCTGGAATTCTCCACCAATCGAGCGCTCTCATGGACGTTACACCTTCCAATTAAATCAAGATGAAATGGTGAATGATTCAATGGCATTGAATCTTCCTTTCCACCTATCCAAACAATACGTTCTTCATGAAAACGTTCAGACAGCTCCATCCAGTTTTCTGCACTCCAACGTTTTCCTTCATGTGCTCCACCCACGGCGAATACAGTGTATCCTTCTTCAATAAACGTCTCTGGAAGAATCTCTTGAATTGCATTCGTTGTTGAAGGAATGAAATACTCCAAACCTCTCCCATCATTTTCTAACTTAAAGGTTTTGAGAGTATCTAAATAACGATCGACAATGTGTTCAATTGGACCTTTCCAAATACCCAAATTTACTTGAATCCATTTGCGGAAATTCTGCTTGTTCACATGAAAAGAAAGCGATCCCAACTTCTTGCGAATACTGCGCGAACGCAAACTGTTTTGAAGATCTATGATGTAATCGAAATTCTC
>CAYLOT010000013.1:0-26599 GCA_964385405.1 uncultured Chryseobacterium sp.
ACGTATACACACTTTCCAGGCGTGCTCCTTCAACCACTCGGACACCCTTCCTAAAAATTTGAGTTGCAAATATAGGTGAATTGAAATAAATGATTATATTTGCAGCCGCTTCGGTGCCATAGCTCAGTTGGTAGAGCAAAGGACTGAAAATCCTTGTGTCCCAGGTTCGAATCCCGGTGGCACCACAGAAGAAAAACCCATTCAAACGAATGGGTTTTTTTATTTGATGACCGCTTCGCGGAAAGTTGTGTTCTGAAGAAGCAGCTGATTGTACAACTCTACCCCTTGCTGATTCAAATGCGAAAGGTCTGCAAACTCATTGACACCAAAGCCTTCAGTATAGTAAGTGAGATCGATGTAAGGAACTCCGAGGCGTTCGATGAGTGGCGAGAATCTCTTTAGAAATTTATCGTGATAATTGTGAAGTCCAGCCGATGCGGGAAGCGGATGACTGCACAAGACAATACGCTTACCGTCTGCTTGCATTCGCTTAATCATTGTTTCAAATGCCACAAACATTTCTTGGTTCGCATCGAAGACCGAATCGTTCAAAGGCTCAACTGCATACAAGATTCCTTTCTTCTCGCAGAAGCCGTTTTTAATGTAGTCGGCATTCGGAGCTTCGTCTTTCACATTCATGCTCGCTAATCGAACCGCAAGGGCGTTCAGGGTGTACATCTTCACTTCTTGCTTCACCAAGGCGAATGCTGCAGCATTTGTAGCCACGTTCTGAATCAATCGCATGTTACTCTCCGTTCCTTCCAACTCGAAAACCGGGTCATACACATCTAAAATGAAAACATCGGCTCGGTCTCTCAAGTATTCGTTGTATAACACCAACGAGCCTTTCGCATTTTGCGCGCTAGTTCCCGCATTGAACAACGACACCCCTGCCTGCTCAAAAATGCGCGGATCATAGCCTCTGTAGGCATGAGAAGATCCTAAAACAATGGCATCGTATTTCGTTGGGTTGGAAGTTAAGTCTCGCATCATCTGCAACTCCTGTCCACCGTTGCGTTGCAAATTCGGAATGAAGAACAACGACATTCTTCGATCGATCAATTGCACATTCGAAAAAATGAAAATCACCGCAACGTAAATCGCTAACGCTGCAAGCAAGACCTTCAAACTATTTCGAATCACTAACTTCATTAAAACTGGAAATATATAAAATCAACTTTTCCCCATTGTCCAAACAACGCCAAACACGCCAACAACGCTGCGAATAACCACACCTTCCGATTGGAACCGATTGCGCGTGTTCCCAATACAATTTCCGTCACCGTTCTATCAATAAGCACAAACACAACCAGCATTAAAATCTTTCCAATGATGACCGCTCCGTTTAACGGGACAAACACCGAAGGAAGAAATCCGGGCTGCGACTGAAACGTGACTATCCCTTTAATAACCTGCGTAGCTTGATCGAAAGATTGTGCTCTGAAAAAGATCCATAAAAAAGACACACCAACAAATGTGATTAACGTCCCGAAAAGTATCTTCCATTTTCCTTCCCACCGAACGTTCATTCGGTTTTCTAACACCAACCAAAGTCCGTGCGCCATTCCCCAAACCACAAAGGTCCAATTCGCACCGTGCCAGAATCCGCTAATGGCAAAGACAATGAACAAGTTCAACGACGTACGTGCTGCACCCTTTCTATTTCCACCTAAAGGAATGTATACGTAATCTCGGAACCACGTGGAAAGCGAGATGTGCCACTTCGACCAGAACATGCCAACACCGGTGGAACGATAAGGCAGCTTGAAATTCTCCATGAGTCGAAATCCCATTACGCGCGCCGCTCCAATGGCAATGTCGCTGTACCCACTAAAATCGCAATAAATCTGAAAGCTGAAGAAGACCACTGCAATGCTCAAATACATCCAAGAGACTGCACCTGCGTGTTCATAGACCGGAGAAACAAACTGCGCCAAGTTATCTGCAATAACCACCTTCTTAAACAATCCCCACACGATGCGTTGCATTCCCGCAGAAACATTCGCATACGTAAGTGAGTGCTTTTCGCAAAATTGATGCAAGACATTTTGCGGACGTTCAATGGGCCCTGCAACCAACTGCGGATAGAACATGACATACAGCGAATAAATTCCGATATGTCGCTCGGCCTGTTGGTTGCCGCGATACACTTCCACCACATAACTTAAACTCTGAAAGGTGTGGAAGGAAAGCCCAATGGGCAGAAGAATGCTAAGCGTATTCAACGAATAATTCCAACCGATTAATCTGGCAATGCCGTTGAAATTATCGATGAAAAAATTGAAGTATTTGAACACCGCTAAAATCAAGCACGTGCTAATAATACTTCCAATTAACCAGCGCCGCGCATGAGGCTTCGAACTTTTTTCAATTTGAATGGCAGCGACATAATCAACGACAATGGTTGCAAGTAATATGAAAATATACGCCGGAACGAAAAACATGTAGAACACACAGCTCGCTATCAAAAGCATGAGCCAACGCCACTGATGCGGCAACAAGAAATACAGCGCGGTTACAATAGGAAAAAATAAAAAGAACTCAATGGAATTGAATAGCATTTTACTTCTTGTGTTGAAGGGTTTGTTGGATGCTCTCCCACAACAGTTCTGCTGCTTTGTCCCACGTGTAGGTGTGCTCGCGCATGACAGGGTTTCGCTGTCCGTTTTCAATTTTTACAATGGCCTGGGCTATGTCAGAAACCTCCGTTGGATTCACGAAGAATGCCGATCCGTTTGAAACCTCTTCCATCACTGTTCCCTTCGAAGCAATAACAGGAACACCACACGCTTCCGCTTCAATCAGCGGGATTCCGAATCCTTCGTAAAGACTTGGAAAGACAAGCCCTTCGGCTGCCGACATAAGCAAAGGAAGATCGGCAGTATGAACGTGTCCTAAAAACCGAATGTTCGTTCGGTAATTTATTTTAGCCAAGGCAGCATCCAATTCCGGATAATGCCAAAACTTGTTTCCTGCAATTACCAATGAAGATTCAACGCCTTGCTCTACGGACGCATTGAACGCCTCAACTACACGATGCACATTCTTCCTTGGATGCAGCGCGCCGACGAATAAAAAATATTTTTTTCCTTGCGCGAAACGATCGCGAATGTCTTCCTTCTTGTGTTCTTCTACAGGTGCAAACGTGTGATCTATGCCGTTGCAAAGCACGTCTATAGCGGATTCTGCAACATTGAACGTTCTTGAAATATCTGCTCTACTAAACTCACTCACGGTTGCCAAGCGGGTACTCAACTTCACAAAATCTGCTGTTCTGCTATTCCAGTAGTTCGCGTATTTCTTCGGCATGAACTCGGGAAAATGCACAAAATTGATGTCGTGAATTACGGTGAGTTGCGGAACGGGACATCTGCGCGAGGCGTGTGCATCTGGAGAAACGAAAACATCTGCCTTTATATTTTTCAAAACGAAAGGCGCGCTGTAATCGAACCACCAATCGAATAACCACGGTCTGCGCGCAGGCGGGAAAACGCGGTGTTGAAACACATTTCTTCCGAACTGCCAATGATCGTCTTTCTTCCGATCACTTAATAAATGAAATTCATGCTCGGGGAATCTGTGTGCCAAACGCTTAATGGTCTCGTACGTAAAGCGTCCTATGCCTTCCAGTTTTCCTGGAATTAACAAACGGGTATTAATGGCAATACGCACCCCTGAACAATTAGAGGAGTTGTGCAACAATCTTCTCTACTGAATATCCGTCGGCTTCAGCTTTGTAGTTGCGCACGATACGGTGACGAAGAATTGGCAAAGCAACGGCCTTCACATCTTCAATGTCTGGACTGTATTTTCCATTCAATGCAGCGTTCACTTTCGCGCCAACAATTAAGAATTGAGAAGCGCGCGGACCCGCACCCCAGCTGAGGTATTGATTCGCCAATGGATCTGCATTCTCTCTGTTCGGACGTGTCTTCGCAACTAAGCGAACAGCGTATTCAATTACATTATCGGGAACAGGCATTTTGCGAATGAGCTGCTGATAGAACAAAATTTCTTCGGAAGAAATTACCGGAGAAATGGTCTGCGTAACACCCGATGTGGTTTGCTTCACAATAACCAACTCTTCTGCCAACGTTGGGTAGTCGACCCAAATGTTGAACATGAAACGATCCAATTGCGCTTCTGGCAAAGGATAAGTTCCTTCTTGCTCAATGGGGTTTTGTGTGGCCAAAACAAAAAACGGTGAAGGCAACACGTGTGTTACTCCGCCCGCTGTTACGCGACGCTCTTGCATAGCTTCCAACAAAGCACTTTGCGTTTTTGGAGGAGTACGGTTAATCTCATCGGCCAAAATAATGTTTGAAAACAAAGGGCCTTTGATGAATTTAAACTGACGTGATTCATCTAAAATTTCAGAACCAATGATATCGCTCGGCATTAAGTCGGGCGTGAATTGAATGCGGTTGAACGACAATCCCAATACTTGCGAAAGGGTATTCACCAAAAGGGTCTTAGCCAATCCGGGAACACCAACAAGCAGACAGTGTCCATTTCCTAAAATTGAAATAATAACGTCGCGTACGGCTTCGTCTTGTCCGACCATTACCTTTTGAATTTCGAATTTCAGTGCGTTGTATTTTTCCTTCAACGCATCTAACGCTTCTGCATCTGATGTAAATGTGGTCATGGTATTATTTTTTATTCCAGTTGAATTGAAACGTGCAGTTCTTAAACTGATCGTCCATGAATGAATAGTTCTTCTTAAGCGCTTTCGCAACCCACAAGTCTGTTGCGGCCTGACGCTCTATGCTTTCTGTTTTCGCTTGGAACAATTCATAGTCTTGCTCCATGTTCGCTCTGTGCGCGGGAATACGCGCGTCTAACTGATAAATAACGTAAGCATCTTTTCCGTTCGGTTGCTTTGCCAATTGTGGTTCAGACAATTCGCCCTCTTTCAATTTCGAAAGGGTCAAATTCAATTCTGCAGTGAGTGTAGCCACATCGTGACGGGTGCCACCTGTTTGCATATTCATGATCTTTCCCGCCTGATTCTTGGTTTCTTCATCGGTGCTGTATCGTGCAGCAGCAGCGTTGAACGAAATCTTTTTTGCTTTCAACTCACTGTATACTGAATCTATTTGCGTCTTGCAAAGATTGAAGTCTTCGTCTTTGATTTTCGGCGACATTAAGATGTGACAGGCGCGGTAGTATTCGCCACGCTTTTCAACCACCTTCACAAAATGATATCCGTATGTAGATTTGAAAACAGGAGAGTAATTCCCTTCGTCGGTAGTGAAAACAGCAGACTCGTATTCTGGAACGAAACTTCCTTTGCGAATCATGTCGTAACAACCGCCTTTGAATTTCGAACCCGGATCTTCGCTGTGACGGCGCGCTTGAATGGTCATGCTTGTTCTACCAGAAGCAATATCGTTTCGAATACTGTCCAAGAAATGAATGGTTTTTTGATTCTCACTTTCAGGAATTAAAGGAGCAATAACAATTTGCGAGTACTGCACTTGTTCACCAATAAGCGGAAGGGAATCTACAGGAAGCGATTGGTAATATTTCAACACTTGAGACGGTGTGATTTTCACATTCTTAGTAATCTCTTCTTGCTTCTTTTGCGTGAGCAGTTGATCTCGAATCATATCGAAGAAATCTACTTTCAACTGCGAGATTGGCTTCCCATAATAAGCTTCGAATTGTTCTACGCTTCCGAGCATTTCAACGAAGTAGGTAATACGTTTTTCTACCTGCGCATTTACTTCCCCGTCTGTAACTTCAACGCTATCTACTTTGGCCTGATGCAAAAGAAGTTTCTGATACATTAGGTCTTCAAAAATGGAACATTCCTTTTCAGCAGGGAGTTGAGATTTACCTTGTGTTAATTCGAATTTGGCATTTTCCAGATCAGAAAGTAAAACAACTTCAGCGCCTACTCCTCCAATAATTTTATCTATGGTCTTGCCTGGTTGCGCCCATGAATAGGCAGACATCAATGCAAAGACCAACCACAAAAAACCTTTTTTCATTCGCTTATTGTTCTAATTTACCTTCCGACTTAGCTTGTTCGTAAAGGCCATTTCTCATTTTTTGCAAAAGCTCTTGCTTTCTTATGTTCAGCAAGATACTTGCAATATTGCTTCGCACCATTTCCAAAGGAGACGAATCTCCGGGAAGGAGATAAGAACCAATTTTCACCCAAATTATTTCACCGTTAAAATTTATCTGTTGGGTCGATGTGGCTTGCGTTAAAAACTGCGAACGGTCTGCAACGGCTAATGGAATTAGCTGGGCGAATTGTTCCCAATTGATGTAAGTTGAATAGTTGTAGTAATGCTTCGCTCCAGCCTGAACACAGAAGGCCTCCCAAGTAGCAATATCATCCGAAGTGAAAGCGGTACACATATTCTTCACTTCCTTGGATTTTTCAGGAAGTGAGCAGAACTTCAATTTCAAGAAGTGTTCGTTCACCTTCATGGAAGATTTGTTCGCTTCGTAGTACGCTAAGATTTGGTCTTCGGTAACCACAGTGTCCATGTTCTTTTTAATCCAATCTTGCTCATAAGAGTAGATTAACAATGACTTTCGATAATCTTCAATTCTTCTCTCCACCGACAATTTTTCCTTGTCAGACATCTTCTCTGCTTCTTGCAATACCAACGCGTCTTTCAACCACGATTGAATGATTTCTTGTGCAATTGCTACTGAATCTTCCGAAGAAATATTATTTGGAATTCGTTCACGCAATTCCTCCATGGTTAACACGTCATCACCCAAATGTGCTACAGCATCGGGCGATGAATTACCGCATGCGGTTGCCAGAAGCACATAAAAAGCTGCGATAAAAATGTGTGCAGCTCTCATTATTTATTTTGCAATAGAATGAAGAACCTCGGTATTGATCTTGTAATTACGCGATTTACGCAACTCCTCTATCCATTGTTTATCAAGGAAATTTTGGTATTCCGAGGTAACCAATCCGCGAGCTTCCGATAATTTCTTTGGGGACTTATTCAACAACTCCTCAATATCTACCACAATCACCTGTCCATTCATTGGAACGTTTACACTCAAACCTTCGGTCCACTTAATCTTTCCTAGAACCTCACGATCTTCTCGTGCGAACAAACCCCCTTCGGTTTGAAGGTTCAATTGTGTTCCTTGATTCAATTCTGCTGCGGCTTCCGAAGGCGATTTTCCAGATTCCAACAACTTACGTAGTTTGTTTGCGATCTCTTCGTTCGCACACGTGTAGATAACAACTTCAGCGCGATCTGGCCACATGAAGTTGGCCTTGTTCGATTCGAAGTAATTATTCAATCCAACAGTGTCTTTCACAGCCTTGGACCAAACCAATTGATCGGTTAATTCAAACAACAAAATTCCTTCTCGGTATTCTTTCATCAATAAACGGAAGGCTGGATATTTTTCTTCCAAATGTGCATCTTCTTCTCGCATTAATTTGTCCTCAGCAAACATCTTTGCTTCGTGCTTCACGTAGTCTACTGGATTCAAATTTGTGTTCGCCCCTTTGCGGGTTATCATGGTTTGATAGAAATCGTTCACCGTGTATTTTGTTCCAGCCACTTCACAGAAAACTTTTTTCAATAAGCCTTTGCTCGCTTTCAATTGTCCCACGTATACACTGCTGTCTGCCTTCGCAGAAAGCTTGTTAATGTACTTTTGATTGTACACATAGTTGTATTCCTTGCCAATTTTCGCAAGGAAAGAATTCTTTGTTTTTTCAGCGCGAACATCTTTCGAAACTTTGGCTTTAATATCTTTCTCCATAGACTCGTAGGAAGCCAAAGGCTTGTATCCCAAGCGTTTCACGATATGCCAACCGTATGTCGTTTTAAATGGGCTTGAGATATCTCCGTCTGCCTTCAATGCGTAGGACGCCTCTTCGAATTCAGAAACCATCTTGTTTGTCCCGAACCAAGGAAGTTCTCCTCCCTTATTTTTAGTGGTAACGTCTTCACTATACAATGCGCACAACTCGGCGAAAGTTTGTTTTCCTTCTAATGCTTTCTGATAGATCTCGTTAATCTTAGCTTCAGCTGCTTTATCGTTTTGATCTTCTTTCTTCGGCTTAACCATGATATGTGCAACGCGAATTTCACCACGTGCAGGACGTCGACCAGTGACCTTAAGTAAATGGTAACCATATTGCGTGCGAACAGGCAAAGTCACCTCGCCAATCTTCGCAGTGTAGGCCGCTAGTTCAAACGGGTAAACCATTTGGAAGGCTGTAAAATACCCAAGGTCTCCATTGTTCTTCTCTACGGATTTATCTGTGCTGTATTTTTTCGCAGCCGATTCAAACGATTCTCCTGCAAGAATCTTCTTGCGAATGTCCATAATCTTGTTGTATGCCTTCAAGGTATCTGCGGCCAAAGCGTTCGGCTTACACTCGATAAGCAAGTGACTCGCACGCACTTCTTCTTGCAAATGCGCATACGCCTCTTGCATAAGTTCGTCTAACTTCTCTTGGTCTGTTAAATACGGACGAGCCAACTGAGCGCGGTAACCTTGCAATTCATACTTGAATTTGCTTACTGTATCGAGACCCGCAGCTTTCGCAGCATGCACTTTCAATTTAAAATTGATGAACAATTCCATGTATTCGTCGAGAGCCGTTTTCGTAATTACCGAATCGCGGTTATTCTTTCTGAAAATATTTTCAAACTCTTCCAGTGTTACATCTTCCCCGTCTACACTCAGCACAACTGGAGACGCTGGTGCTTTTTGAATGGGTTGCGCATTCGCGCTGAACCAAGCTGTGCAAGCGAGCACAACATTTAAAAGTAGAACTTTCGTAAAACGCATATGACTTAAATTAAACTGAATTATTTGTAACTGTAATTTGGTGCTTCTCTAGTAATTACAACATCATGCGGATGACTTTCTTTGATACCCGCGTTTGTAATACGAATGAATTTAGCTTCTTGAAGTTGGGAAATATTCGATGCACCGCAGTAGCCCATTCCAGCTCTGAGGCCACCAATGATTTGGTGCATCACTTCCATTACTGAACCTTTGAAAGGCACACGCCCTGAAATTCCTTCCGGAACCAACTTCTTAATGTCGTCTTCAGCATCTTGAAAGTAACGGTCTTTCGAACCGTGTTGCATGGCTTCTAAAGAACCCATACCTCTGTACGACTTGAATTTTCTTCCTTCGTAAATAATTGTTTCTCCGGGAGATTCTTCAGTACCTGCGAGCATTGAACCAATCATGATGGTTGAAGCTCCGCCTGCGATTGCTTTCGCAATGTCTCCTGTGTATCGAATTCCGCCGTCTGCAATCATAGGTACTCCTGTTCCTTTCAACGCTTCTGCAACGTCGGTAACGGCAGTTAATTGTGGAACACCCACACCGGCAATAACGCGTGTGGTGCAAATTGAACCTGGTCCAATTCCAACCTTCACCCCGTCGGCACCTGCTTCCACCAAGGCTTTCGCAGCCGCTCCTGTTGCAATATTTCCAACAATCACATCTATTTTATCTCCGAAAGCGGCCTTCACTTTTTTCAGTGTTTCGATAACACCCTTCGAATGTCCGTGAGCAGTATCAATGACCACCGCGTCTACTCCTGCTTTCACCAAAGCTTCCACACGATCCATGGTATCGCCAGTAACACCAACTGCAGCAGCACAACGCAAACGTCCGAAGTTGTCTTTGCAAGCATTCGGATATCTACGCAATTTTAAAATGTCTTTGTATGTGATCAGTCCCATTAGTTTACCATCTGCGGAAACAACGGGAAGTTTTTCAATTTTCTTTTCTTGAAGAATAGATTCAGCGGTTTCTAAATCTTTCGGTTTATCTGTGGTGACAAGGTTTTCACTTGTCATGACTTCACGAATTGGCTTTTCGTAATTTTTCTCGAAACGAAGATCTCTGTTTGTAACAATTCCCTTCAACACGCCTTCTGCATCTACAACCGGAATACCTCCAATTTTATGCTCGGCCATAATGGTCAAAGCATCTCCAACGTTTGCTGTTTCGTGCAGCGTAATTGGGTCTTGAATCATTCCGCTTTCGCTACGCTTTACTTTGCGCACTTCTGCTGCCTGAGCGGCAATGCTCATGTTTTTGTGAATGACCGCAATTCCACCTGAACGTGCCATGGCAATTGCCATTGAACTTTCAGAAACTGTATCCATAGCTGCAGCAACCACTGGGGTGTGCAGGGTAATGTTTTTAGTGAACTGAGAAGAAATGTTTACTTCGCGTGGAAGCACCTCTGAGTAGGCTGGAACGAGAAGAACATCGTCGTATGTAAGACCCTCTCCTACAATTTTCGAATTGTTTGCGGACATATGTTTGAATTTTCGAATAAAATTCGGACAAATGTACGAAAAATAGGGGTAAAAAGCCTCTGGTAATTAATTATAAACTGTCGAGCAGCGTTGTTAAATCCGAATCCGAAATTTCAGACATAATCACCATCTGGGTTGAGTTTCCTGTTACCGTTAATTCT
Organism: uncultured Chryseobacterium sp.; assembly: GCA_964385405.1. Taxonomy (GTDB): domain Bacteria; phylum Bacteroidota; class Bacteroidia; order Flavobacteriales_D; family Sanyastnellaceae; genus CAIZGX01. The sequence continues at coordinate 10,454 of CAYLOT010000013.1, forward strand.
TGATAAAAATGGAAGAGGCTTCCGCTTGCATTTACAGCTATGGCAACAATTTTTGCATTCGCCCCTGAAGGAATTCCTGAAATGACACTGTTGCTCGATTGCAGCACAGTCTTAGAATCTGGGAGGTATGCAAAAAATATCACATTGGTTAAATCGTCTTCATCTGAATCAAAAGTTATGCTGTATGTCCCACTCGTTGATACACCGAGGTCGGCGTTAATCCACCCTAATTTCTCAATAAACGCTGTGTATCCAATAGTATCTACATCGAAAATAGGATTCTGTGTTTGTGTGATCCCAAAAACTCCTAGATCGGTTGTCCAATCCACTACTTCGCCATTTTCAATTCCGTAATAAACATTCATGTAATTCAATTGAGGTGCTGCATTCGGCATGCTAACTTTGAACGCACACGGTTGAGTTAAGTATAGCTCCTGCCCATCCTTTTCCGCTCTCAAACGAATTTCACCTGCAGTTTCTAAAGGCATTCCGGCTGAAACAGTAGGCATGCGGTAGTAAATCATATCCTTCGGGGTATACAATTCAACCAACTTCACCAAAAACGGATAAGTTACGGCTCCGCCTCCCGGTAGTTGAAGGCAATCGATACTTCCCCAAATTGTGGTCCCCTGATTGCCTACGATAGGCCCTTCACCCGCTGAGTCAATGACAAATACTTGTTCGTCTTGCTTTTTAGAATCTAAATAGGCATTCGGAGATTCGTATGTGTTCAAATCGCGTTCTATCCGATCGCGTGAACAAGAGGTTATAGACACTGAGATAACAGCAACAAGAAGTGCGAAGGTTGCTGAAAATAATAGGTGAGGTTTCTTAGTCATAAGCTGCGCATTTTTCTTTCTTTCCTTTGAATGCATTTTTATTGAATATTAATCCGACATGAAGAGATGCTTCTCTGTGTTTAGTATTGTATCTCCATTCTGCGAACGGGCGTATTTTTTTTCCTAAAATAATTCCCAATCCTACTTCACCATTCCAGTTATTCAAACGTGCATCTTTCATAAATGAATCTTCATAATTGATCCATCGGTTGTATCCTGTGTGCGCTAGCGCGTAGGATTGAAATTTTCCCGTCTTGACAAATCGATATTGAACGGAAGCTCCGAGGGTCCACTCGTTGATTTTATTACCCGGAAAGAAGTATGAAAATTGGGGGCTAATTTGAATTTGTTTTTGTTCACGAAACAGAGCTCTAGCGCCGAATCCGAGGCTTTCGGTTTGAAAATTATAGATGCCCGAAAATCCTCCAGCAACCTGTGCAGATACATTCGAAGAAAAGAATAAGAATAAAATAAAAAGTTGTTTCTGCATTTGTCTTGAATAAAACTGTAACGAATGTATGTCGGGAATTATTGCCTACGAAAAGGGCGGTTCGAAAACCGCCCTTTCAACACAATATTTAACACTGGGTTAAACTACACCTTGGTCTAACATTGCATCGGCAACTTTTACGAAGCCTGCGATGTTTGCACCTTTCACGTAGTTAACATAATCGCCTTCTGTTCCGTATTGAACACATGCAGCGTGAATGCTCTTCATGATGTTGTGTAAACGTTGGTCTACCTCTTCACGAGTCCAGCTTAAACGAAGACTATTCTGAGACATTTCCAATCCAGATGTAGCAACACCACCTGCGTTTGATGCTTTACCTGGAGAGAACATTAATTTGTTCGCTTCGAAGACAGCAATTGCTTCAGGGGTAGAAGGCATGTTAGCACCTTCAGCCACTGCAATACAACCGTTTGCTACCAGTGCTTTCGCATCGTCGCCATTCAATTCATTTTGCGTAGCGCAAGGAAGAGCAATGTCGCACTTCACACCCCAAGGTGTTTTTCCAGCTACGAATTCACATCCGTATTTGGTAGCGTACTCTTGAATACGTCCGCGCTTCACGTTTTTCAATTCCATTAAGAAAGCCAGTTTCTCGGCATCGATTCCGTTTGCATCGTAGATATATCCAGAAGAATCTGAAGCAGTAACCACTTTAGCACCCAATTGAGTAGCCTTTTCGATTGCGTATTGAGCAACGTTTCCAGAACCAGAAACAACAACAGTTTTTCCGTTGAAGTCTTTTCCTTTCACCGCCAACATTTCTTGAGCGAAGTATACAGTTCCGTAACCAGTAGCTTCCGGACGAATCAATGATCCACCCCAGTTGCGACCTTTTCCAGTTAATACACCGGTGAATTCGTTACGAAGACGCTTGTACTGACCGAACATAAATCCGATCTCACGTCCACCTACTCCAATATCTCCCGCAGGAACGTCTGTATCAGCACCAATGTGGCGAGACAACTCGCTCATAAAGCTTTGGCAGAATGCCATCACTTCACGATCGCTCTTTCCTTTCGGATCGAAGTCTGATCCACCTTTACCTCCGCCCATAGGAAGTGTGGTTAATGAGTTTTTGAATATTTGTTCGAAACCTAAGAATTTCAATACTGACAGATTTACTGTTGGGTGGAATCGTAAACCACCTTTGTAAGGACCAATAGCACTGTTGAATTCTACGCGATATCCGCGGTTAACTTGAATCTCACCTTTGTCATCTACCCATGGAACACGGAAGATTAACGTACGTTCTGGCTCAACAATGCGCTCAAGAATTTTAGCATCCTTGTACTTCGGATGTTTTTCCATAAAAGGAATAATGGCTTCCGCCACTTCATGAACTGCTTGAAGGAATTCAGGTTCGTTCGGGTTCATTGCCTGAACTTTCGACATAAAGGCGTCAATTTGCGCTTGATGTAGTTGTGACATGATTTTCAATTTTATGGGGGCGAAGATACTACTCTTAACCATAGGTTGACAAAGGAGGCCTAAAATTTCATTCGAAAATAGATTTGGTGTTTCTTTGCACTCTATTTTTATAGCTATGTGGGCAAAAATTGCTGCTTTTATTCTTCGTAACCGTATTCTACTCGGAGTTATTACACTGGCTATAACTGCTTTCATGGGATGGGAGGCGCGAAATGTGCGCATGAGTTATAAGTTTTCCGGAGTCTTACCTCAAGATGATCCTACTTACATTGAATATCAGGCATTTACGAAACAATTTTCTGAAGACGGCAATGTTATGGTAGTTGGATTGAACGACCCAGAGATTTGGGAACTTCAAAACTTCATTGCATTAAAGGAATTGGGTAACAGCCTAAAGAAAATTACAGTTCCAGTAGATACGCTCATTAACGGTGTGAAAACAACCGTTCAACGCAACGTTGTTGATTCAGTCTTTTCGATCGCACATTGCTATGAAATGTACGCTGATACTACCGAAGAGCGCTTTCGCTTTCGACATATTTCAGATGGAAATCTAGGTTCTCAAGAACAATTAGATTCAGTAAAGCAAAAGATTCAATCGCTTCCTTTTTACGACGGCTTATTATACAAGTCGAAGTCAGACGCAACACTCATGATGGTTTTTGTTAACGGAAAACTTTTCAATTCTGAATTCAGAGGAAATGCTGTAGAACAGATTGTTGAGAAAGTCAATCAGTTTTCGAAAGACACGTATATCAAAACGTACATATCTGGACTTCCATTTATAAGAACCCAGATGACTGCCAAGGTAAAAGCTGAATTGAAGTTTTTCACCTTGCTCTCACTGCTTGTAAGCGCCGTGTTGCTTTTCATCTTCTTTAGAAGTGTTCGTGCTGTGGTTGTCTGTATGGTTATTATTGGAATCGGGGTAATCGTGTCAATGGGAACCATTGCGCTGTTCGACTATCCGATTACCATGCTTATGGGACTTATTCCTCCTTTGATGATTGTCATTGGTGTTCCCAACTGCATTTACCTTCTTACGAAATACCATCAGGAGTTTATTCGTCACGGTAGTAAGATGCGTGCCATGACACGCGTAATTCAAAAAGTTGGAGAGGCTGCGTTCATGATTAACGCCACGACTGCCGTTGGTTTTGCTACATTTATTTTTGTTGAAAGTGATTTGCTCAAGCAATTCGGGGTTATCTCTGCCTTGAACAGCATGCTTATGTTCTTCATTTCATTGATTGCCTTCCCAATTTTATTCTCTTACACAGCAGCTCCGAAAGCGCGTCATCTGAAGCACCTCGACATGCGTTGGTTGTATCACACACTCGAGAATTTGGTGAAGATGATTACCAAGAACAGAGGAATCATTTATTTCGTGACAGTTGTGGTTACAGCATTAAGTTTTTACGGAATGACTCTAGTGAAAACAACTGGGAACATTGTCGATGATTTGCCAGATGACGACCGTGTGATAACGGATTTACATTGGTTTGAAAAGCACTTCGACGGTGTTATGCCTTTCGAGATAATGGTTGAGGCGAAGCGTGGAAAGATTACCAATCCGAAGACCATCGCACGTATTGATTCGTTGCAAGATGTGATGGATACGCTGCCAGGTGTTTCAACAAAAATTTCTCGATCGCTTTCAATTGCAGATGCGATTAAGTTCGCTAAGCAGGCTTTTTACGATGGCGATCCTGAATATTATGATTTAATTAGTCGTGGCGAACAGCAATTCATTGGACCTTATTTCGAGCAATCAGACAGCGCTGCGGAAAACTCGAATGCCTCAAAATATTCGAATACCTTCTTAGACGATTCATTAAAGAAAACGCGCATTACTGCCCAGGTTGCTGATATAGGAACCCTAGCTATGGATTCGTTGTTAAACACGCTTCGTCCTGAAGTGACCAACCTTTTTCCAGACAGCTTGTACAGTGTGACAATGACTGGAACAAGCATTGTATTTTTGAAGGGAACCACTTATTTGGTGAACAATTTATTTTCGAGTTTGCTCTTCGCAGTTGGGGTGATTTGCTTGCTCATGTGGGTGATGTTCCGCAGTTTGCGCATGTTGCTTATTTCCCTTGTGCCAAATCTGATTCCTCAGTTCATTACTGCCGGCTGCATGGGATTCTTCGACATTCCATTGAAGCCTTCGACCATATTGGTGTTTAGTATTGCATTCGGAATTACGGTAGACAATACCATTCATTTCTTAGCCAAGTATCGTCAGGAATTGCGTGAACACAATTGGAACATTAAGCTTTCTGTGCTTTCTGCCGTAAAAGACACCGGAGCAAGTATACTCTTCACTTCTATAGTATTGTTCTTCGGATTTGGAATTTTCGTGTTCTCAGAGTTCGATGGAACGCGAGCATTGGGTATACTTACAGCACTGACCTTGTTCACGGCTATGTTAACGAATTTGATTGTGCTTCCGGCAATGTTGCTATCTTTAGAGCATCACCTGAGCACGAAAGCGTTCGCAGAACCATTCATTCAGGTTATTGACGAAGAAGATGATCTTTCATACGAAGCTTGGAGAATGCAAAGCGTAGATCCGACACTTCCAGATGAAAGTTTAAGCGGAGATTCGGAAGAGAATAAAGCTTAAGACCAATTCGCTTCTTCTAAGACTTGGTTGACGCTCTCTTCCAAAGCATTCAATTCGTTTACGACTTTACTCAGTGAATCTGCAGATACGAGTTGATTCGACCCTTTCCATGAAGAAACTACAGCGTTCACTTTATGAATTGCATCTTGAATCCGCGCCTTCGATTGCTTCAAATTCATTGTTCTAACATCTGAATCGCCATAGTTGGTATTCGATTATTAATATTCAGCATCAACTTCAAGGGAAGTAACTATACAACCACTTTTGATGACTCAGGACATTGAGATAACACTAAATGATACGAACCACTGAAATATTATTACATACAATATTAAAAAATTGGAAATACCAGGTCTATCCAAATACAGGCTCGGTAAAACTAATAATATTTTTTACCACTGCTTGAATAGTTGGTTATAAATGAGCCAAATTCTCCAGGCAGCACCGCCTTTCAGTGTTTTGCCTGCATATGCACCTGAGGTCAAATCTCTGATAGTCGTATTTTTGCAGGCTAAATTATTCAAAGTCAAATTACTCTTGCGATAGATAAATACGGAAGTGATTTCAATACAACTTCTACAGCGCCTAAATACTTGAGCCTGAAATTCGTCGAAATAGAATAATTCACTTTGAAATTTTACATAACTAAAAATTAATCATTGAAATCTGCTGTATGGCCACAATTGTTGCTTTCTTTTTCCAAGGAATGTAACTCAGATACCTCCGCTCGAGCAGCAACCCTCATTATGATGAAAAAAATTAATTTTTCTGGATAATATCTGCAATTAAAAATATAAATCACAAAAAACTCCTTTTAAACAATATTGTTTATAAATGTGCACCAAAAAAAAGAAATAAATTCAACGGATATTTTTACTTCGCACAATGAATATTTCAGATGATATGAATGAGGTTTCAATTAAATTTCCCTCATGGAAAGAAATTGCAAACGAATATTGTAAATGCGAGCTTGGGGCGGAAACTTCCCATTCAATTATTACCATTATTGATTCAAAATTTGAACTAATACAAAGTCTTATTGATTCGAACCACCCTGCAGTTGCATTAAAGATTTTGGCAGACGCAGAGGGAAGCTATGTTAAAGGGAAATCATATGAGTCAATTATCGAATATCTCGAGAACACAAAACTCGGAGTTAACGAATTTCAAACTATTTATAGTACAAAGGAACAGAAGTACATATTTGTTGGAAACACATTATCATCCATAATTGGCATAGAACCAGACGAGTTTACAATTGAGTCATTCCTCGGATTTGCACAAGACAACTTCATTCACCCTGAAGACTTGCCTCATGTTGTCCGTTATGCGGGAATAGCATATACTGTATTATGCTTGCCCTGCTTTACATTTAAGGTGAATCAAGATCATTACAAGGTAAAATTTAGATCACTTTTTCCGAAAAGTAGAATCGAATCAATTCAAAAACAAATTTTAAGTATAGAAAAAAAATCATTTTTAACAATAAATGAATCCCAAAGTGATTTGACGTTTCCAAATCTACATTTTGACTTTTGGTCAGTGAGGACTGATGATGTTTCTGATATTGTTAGTGCTCGGTTTGTCTCGGACTTTACTCAAACAGAACAAATGAACTGCATTGCTTTCATTTTGAATGCTGCATTATTGAACTTTCCCATAAAATATCTCATGCTTCTGCACGAACGTCAATATACTGATAGAAATAAAGATGTTGCTGTTAATGTGAACAACCAAATTAGAGAAAACACGTGTTTAAAATCAAACATAACTGAACAGCAAGTTGGAGATTATTTTTCAAAAACAATTAGAAAAAAAATTGGAGAGACATTCAACAAATGGAGTCAGTCAATTGGACGTGAAAATCCCTTATCCGAGCCACAAGCCATCCACCAAGCACAAAAGCTAGGGCTGCTGCCAATTCCCGAGAAAATTAAGACTTTGATCTACTCGAGGGTGGGAGAATAATTTTTTTTCGAAAATTTCGAAAAACAACTTTCGGGGTGTTTTGAAAGATGAGATTTGGAAAAACTAAAACCAAATCTCTCATGAAAACTTTTATCAGAAACACAAACTACCCTAAGCTTAAACAACTTAGAATGCTGTATTCTTTCAAACAAGAATACATCGCCGATCAACTCGGCATCTCCCAGTCGGAATACAGCAGACTCGAAAACGGACAACGCCACGTTAAAATCGAAGACTTCAAAAAACTCGCGTCACTTTATAGAGTGAATCCTTCGCTTCTCATGGTCTCGGAAGCATACGCTCATGTTGATGTTGAAAAGATAAAAGCCGAAGTCATCGAAGAGACAAATGCCATTACCAAACGCATGATGGAAGAAAACGCCATCCTTCAATCGAGACTCGATGAGTCCATTCAAACCACTCAATCACTCCTCAAAGCCATTGCAGAATTGCAAACTAAAAAGCCACGAATCACGCATGATATTTTCACTTCAGAAAAATAATCAGTCAATCTGTCCCAATAATACAACCAAGCTAATGATTAATGTACATTCATAATCTCCGTGGTTTTTTTGAGAGGAAGGGCCATTTGGCCCTTTTTCATTCTTCAAATCCAGCTTCCGATAAGCCGAACAAAGCGAAATCGTATTTCACAGGATCAGCAGAATCGTACATCCGAAGATTCAAATCCAATTCCTCAACCGCCTTCCAATCCGATTGGGTGCGCGACAAAAGTCCGAACATTCGAGCCGTTCTTCCTGAATGAACATCCAACGGTATAGACAACAGTGATGGAGAGATGCCCTTCCACATTCCAAAATCAACACCCCGTTTGTCTGCGCGAACCATCCAACGCAAGAACATGTTTATGCGTTTGGCGGTACTGTTTCGTTCCGGACTAGCAACATGCTTCCAAGCGCGATGAGCTTCATTCCCAATAAATTTATTTCTGAAAAACTCAATGCCTTCCTTCGAATTACCCAATGAAAATCCTTCAGTAAAAACGCCTTCCATTCCTCCTTCTTCCACATACATTCTTCGCAAAGACTGCACAAAAAACGCTACGTCTTCTTTCATAAACGTCCGATGAATAGAAGGTTTCCAACTTTTAAAATCTTCCGGGTGCGCATTCAAAACAAAATCAAAAGGCGAACGATCCATGTAATCCATGAGCCTATTCGCACTGACCAAAATAGATTTTCGATTGCCCCAACTGATGGTGGCGGTCAGAAAAGCAGCAATCTCGATGTCTTCTTTCTTCGTGAATGAATGCGGAATGCTAATCGGATCTTCTTCAATGAAAGACTTACGATTGTACTTATCCACCGACCGTTCTAGCGCTTCGCGCAATTCCTCATTTACCTCCCGTGAATGCATATTGCAAGAGATTCGCTCCCATTTGAAAAGCCCTGATGCGTGCCGCTTCCGAGTCCTTGTGTACATTCGAATCTTCCCAGCCGTCTCCCAAATCACATTCGTAATCATAGAAAACAACTAACCGATTGTCTATAAAAATTCCCAATCCTTGCGGTGCTTTGTTATCGTGCTCATGAATCTTCGGTAAGCCTGAATTGAATTCGTATTTCTGATGATAAACGGGGTGTCCAAAAGGTATCTCTTCGAAATCGGCATCTGGAAAAACCTTCTTCATTTCCTTTCGAATGAATTTGTCCAATCCATAATTATCTGAAATGTGTAAGAAGCCTCCACTCATTAAATAAATTCTCAAATTCTCTGCATCAGCAGCTGAAAAAACAACATTACCGTGACCGGTCATGTGCACGAACGGATAGTTGAACAACTCCGTGCTTCCCACTTCCACATAAGGTGTTTCTTTCGCAATGTTCATCTTCAATTCGCGATTCACAAAGGAGACCAAATTGGGTAAACTTGTTGGATTTGCATAATAATCTCCACCGCCCTTGTACTTCAACACAGCAATCTGATACGATTGGCTGAATGCCGCAATTGCCAAGGCATTCAAACAAAAAATCACAAAACTTTTTTTCACAACTTCCATATTCTAAATTGAATTAATCCAGTTTCGCATCATCTCCATTCCTTCTTTCGTCAACACCGATTCGGGGTGAAACTGAACAGCCATTAAAGGTAATGCTTTGTGCTGAATACCCATTATCCAACCGTTCGTATTCCGCGCTGTTACTTCGAATGAAGGAGGAAGAAATTCATTGTCTACAATCCAACTGTGGTAATGTCCTACTTCAAATTCTTTCGGCAATCCTTCAAACAAAACAGAAGGTTGAATTTGATTTACTGTGGTTGAAGTTCCGTGCAAGACTTGATCTAAATTCTTCAACTTACCTCCGTCGTGAAGGGCCATTGCCTGACATCCTAAACAAATTCCCAACATCGGAATTCGAGTCCAAAACTCAGCAATAAACTTCATTAACTCGCCCGATTCTTCGGGCAATCCAGGGCCCGGAGAGAGCACAACCGCATCGTAATTCAAAACTTCATTCCAAGGAATTTCATTGTTGCGAACTACGCGAACTTGTGCGCCCAAGGCCTCGCAATAATGCACCAAGTTGAACGTGAACGAATCGAAATTGTCTACGAATAATATGTTCTTGTTTGGTTGTTCCACCTTTTATGTCGAAGTTTGAAAAAACAACGCAACATTACGAATGAAAACCGCAATTGAATCAAAAAAAGTACCTGCGCCTATTGGTCCATACAGTCAAGCTATTGTAGCCAACGGCATGGTCTTTACCAGCGGACAAATTGCAATTGACCCGAATTCGGGTGAATACACACCCAGCCCAATTGAAGCGGAAGCTGAATTAGTAATGCAAAATCTTGAAGCGCTACTTGAGGCTTCAGGCGCCGATTTCAGTAGTGTTGTGAAGACGAGCATATTCTTACAAAGCATGTCAGACTTCGCTGCTGTAAATGCAGTTTATTCAAAATATATGGTGGCTCCATTTCCTGCCAGAGAAACAATAGAAGTGGCGCAACTTCCAAAAAGTGCCAAGGTTGAAATAAGCATGATCGCAATTGTAAAATAATGATATTAAAAAAAATCCTCCACTATCTGAACCCCTTGAATCTATTTAAAAAAGAGCAAGGCGACATTAACCTACGCATGATGCACGGGATTAATAAAATTTCAATCTTAGTGTTTGTCGTGGCGTTAATCGTTTTGGTTATTCGTTGGATGAAGTAATTACTTCCAACGCATGGTTTCAATCATGTGTACTACATCTTGACGCATGAAGTTCAAGCACGGAGCCAACGAATCTGCGTTCGGTTTGTTGCGGAAGTATAAGACGCCACGTAGAAAATGATTCACACTGTCGGTTACAAAAAACTGCAGCTGTGAAGCGGCGTCTCCTTCCAAATCGTAAATAATTCCATACATCTTCGTAGAATCTATTCGCACTTGGGTGCGGCCTATAGCGGTGGCTTTCACCTCATGCATAAGCGTAAAATCGTATGCCTTTGAAACATGCTTTTCTAAGTCGTTGTTCACCGGAAAATAAGAGCAATAAACAGTTGCGCGCAGGCGAGGAACAAGAAGGTTGAACCAACATCCCGTGTTTCCATCTTCCGCAGGAACATTCTCAATCTTCGCGTAGTTGGGGACTTCAAACGTAACCGGACATTGACTTTCGTAAGCGGTATATTTTTTTTCTGGAAGATCAATTCGGAAATAAGACTTCTTTCTTGGAACAGCAGTCTCTTCAGCAAAGAAAAAATAATACGCTCCAATTGCAGTCAACAAAACTGTTGCTCCAAGAAGAATCCAACGTCTGTACTTTTTAAACATAACGCTTCGCTTTAACTCGACTTATTTTTCTGTTGTCTGCCGACTCAACAGTAAATTCAAAACTTCCGAATTGCCAGGTTTCTCCGCGTTTCGGAATACGTCCCATCTGCTCAACAATGAATCCGCCTAATGTGGTGCTGTCTCCACGCGAAGCTTCAAAATCATCGCCATCGATATCGTACACACGATACATATCAACCAACGGAATCTTAGCTACAAAAAGTATATTTTTCTCGTCAAGTTTCGACCAAAGAATTTCACTTTGATCATCAAACTCGTCTTTCACTTCTCCCACAATTTCTTGTAAAATATCTTGAAGCGTAACGATTCCAGAAGTCCCTCCATATTCATCAACCACAATAGCCATGTGCATTTTATCGCGTTGGAATTCGGTCAACAAATCATCTACTTGCTTACTCTCTGGGACGAAGAACGGCTTGCGTTGAAGGCTTTCCCAATTGAACTCTTCCTGATCTAAATAAGGAAGAAGATCCTTTGCGTACAAGACTCCAGTTACTGAATCGAGCTTGTCTTTGGCCACAACAAATCGTGAGTAGCCAGAAGACTCCACACGTTGAATAACACTCTTGAAAGATTCTCCGGTGAACAGACAAACAATATCAACACGCGGAGTCATAATTTGCACAACCTCGTTGTCGCCAAACGTTACAATACCCTCAAGAATTCGATGTTCCTCTTCAGAACGATTATCATCTGACGTAAGTTCAAGCGCATGTCCCAGCTCATCAACAGAAATATTCCCTGCTTGGTGATTTTGATCGCCTTCGAACCACTTACCCGCGGTGGTAAGTACCCAGATAACTGGAGAAAAAACTTTGTCGAGAATGATGAATAAAAACGCGAAACGTTTGGCCAACTTCATATTGTTGGCTGTGGCGTATACCTTGGGAATTACTTCACCGAATAAGACAATAATCGTGGTAACTCCAACAACGTTTATTAAGTCAATGATCCAATGTTCCAATGTTGAATTTGAAAACCACATGTCGAACAAAATCGTAGAGACCAAGACTACTGCAATATTTACCATGTTGTTACCAATGAGTACAGAGGCAAGTAGCCGTTTTGTGGCAATCTCCGGAGTTGGGTGTTCGAGCAAACGAATCACATTTTTGGATTGGGAGTCTGTAGCGTTTTCGAGATCTTTACGTTGAGCCGGAGAAAGCGAAAAAATCGCAACTTCAGAGCTCGACATAATTGCGCTACAAGACAAAAGCAACAGCACGAGCAACAGAGGGCCCGCGCTGTTTAACAAGATCACACTATCGAATTCCATTCTTTACAGTACCAATATGTCGGTAAAGGTAACGAAAGAAAAAAAACGGGAAGATTAGAATTCAGTTTCTTCTACCATCTCGGTGTTAGTAGGAACAACTTCCTCTTTTTTCGAGCTGCTTAAAAGCTGAACATCTTCAGCGAACACTTCTAAAATTGTACGCTCTTCTCCGGTCTTGGCTTTGTAGGTTCGGGAACGAAGCTTCCCTTCCACATATACCAACATACCTTTTTTCAAGTACATTTCAGTAAACGTTAAACTAGAAGATTTCCGAACTACCACGTAGTGCCATTCGGTGTGTTCTTGTCTCTCTCCTTTGGCATCTTTCCAAATCTCTTTGGTAGCCATGGAAAAGTTTGCAAGCTTGCCTCCGTTGTCGAAGGACTTTACTTCTGGGTTTCTGCCCAGATGACCCACAAGGATCACTTTGTTAATGGTGTTTGACATAAAAAATAAATTTTAGTTATGGCCCAAAACTATTTCGGTCAAACACCCTCGGAAAGCAATGTTTATGCGGTTTTCATATATGCCTTTCTTTAATATATTTCATAAGTAAGGCTGAAATACCAGTAGACAAAAGTTCTTCCGAAGTTTTCGGAGCATAGTTTTCTTCCCACATATTTCGACATAAACAATTGAAAAACTGAGCTGAAATTTTGCGGTGACTCAATATATGTTTGAAAGTCCGATCTTTTTTCCAAGTCTTATTTTGTGTGGAAGGAAATCGCTTCTGAAACTCAAGAATAATCTCTTCTTCTGAAAGAGGAACCTTCGATTCAATAAACGGAAAATCATACAGTCCTGACCAAACGCCTGATTCAGGGCGTTTCTTCACCATAAAACCTGAAGGTGTTTCCAACGCAGCGTAATACAAGTACAAAGGTTCAACCTTCGTTTTGGACGCTTTCACCGGAAAGTTCAAAACAGTTTGTGCGCTGAAAGCCGCGCAGTTCGGGGCAATTGGGCAGTCTGTGCATTTCGGATTCTTTGGCGTGCAGACCGTTGCGCCAAGTTCCATCGTAGCCTGATTGAAGTCAGCAGGGGCATGAGCCGGGATCCATTCATTCAACAACGATTGAAAAGTCTTTCTCGTAGTGCCTTTATCTATGGGAAGATCAGACGCTAGGAAGCGAGTGATTACGCGAAATACGTTTCCATCTAAAACAGCTACTCGCTCATTAAAAGCAAACGACGCAATTGCCGCAGCGGTATAAGGACCAATGCCTTTCAGTTCTAATAATGAAGTATAGCTTGAAGGAAAATTCCCCAATTCTTGAATCTTTTTTGCGGTGGCATGCAAATTTCTTCCGCGACTGTAATAACCCAGTCCTTGCCACAACGAAAGCACCTCGTCTATGGGTGCATTTGCCAGGTCGCTCACAGTAGGGTAATGTCCTAAAAGCCTGTGGTAGTAGGCCATTCCTTGTTCTACGCGGGTCTGTTGAAGTATGACTTCAGACAGCCAAATGGCATAGGGATCATTCGTATTTCGCCACGGCAAATCGCGTTTTTCTCGGTTGTACCACTCCAGTAAGGCGGTTGTGTCACGCGAATTCATAGGGCAATCGTTTGATTTTAAGATTTTAGACGTATATTTGCACCCCCAAAATTGAGAAAAGAAAATCAAACAAAACGGAATAAGATGACGAAAGCGGATATTGTTACAGAAATTTCGAATAAAACGGGAATTGACAGAAATGACGTGTTGGCGATAGTAGAAGGATTCATGGGAACTGTGAAGAAATCTATGGAAGCCGGTGAGAATGTATACTTAAGAGGATTTGGAAGCTTCATCGTAAAGAAGAGAGCTGCGAAATTGGGAAGAAACATCTTGGCTAAAACCACGGTGACCATTCCCGCTCATTACATTCCTGCATTCAAACCTGCAAAAGAGTTTGTAGATGCGGTGAAAGAAAAGGTGAAGGTGGCCGAGAATGCGTAAATCGTACCTCATAGCCATTGTTGTTAGTGTAGCCCTTGGGCTCATCGTTCTTTTTTTATTACTCCCTCAACAACCAAAGTCGGCAATAGACAAGGCGAACAGCCCTATTGCAGACAGCGTAAAGATTCAACAAGCTATAGAGCTCGTGAACGGACCTCAACCCATGCAGGGCATTCAAATGCTTTTGTCTATGGTGGAAGAAAATCCGAACAATGTTGAAGCTCACTTCGTTCTTGGTGAATTTGCAATTCGTTCCGGTCAAATGGAAAAAGCGGTAGCAAGATTTAATACAATCATTAACCTTCAACCGCAAAATACATTGGCCTATATTTACAAGGGCGAAGCGCTCATGCAAATGGACAGTCTTGAAACGGCGCTTGCCACTTTCAAAGCGGCTATTGCAACAGATTCTACATCGGGCATTGCCTTGGTGTATGCGGGGAAAATGAATGAGCAATTGGGTAACTTGCAGCAAGCGAGAGCATACTACAGCCAGATTCTTCGCCACAATGAAGATCCAATTGTAAGAGACAGTGTGAATGCGTTTATTAGAAAAATAGATATTAAACTAAATAATAAGTAATATGCCTTGCGGTAAAAAAAGAAAGCGCCATAAAATGGCGACGCACAAAAGAAAGAAGCGTCTAAGAAAGAATCGTCACAAGAAAAAAGTTCGCTAGAACTTTGCTTGATACATCTGTATTGACGGAAGGCGCTTCGTTGCGCCCTTCCCGTCGTGCATTAAATCTTAGAAAAATTTGAACGCTGAACTAGTCATTAACGCTTCCTCCAAGGGAGTGGAAATTGCCTTGCTTCACGATAAACTCCTGGTAGAGTTACATCGCGAGGTTAGTAATACACAGTTTGCTGTGGGCGACGTGTACCTTGGAAGAGTGCGTAAAATGGTTCCCCACTTAAACGCTGCCTTTGTAGATGTTGGCTACGAGAAGGATGCATTTTTGCATTTCCTAGACTTGGGTCCACATTATCCTACAATGAACAAATACGTGCGCCCCATTCTCGGTGGTGAACGTGCATCTGGCGATTTAACTGGACTTCAGAAAGAGCCCGAGTTGAAAAAAGACGGGGTTATCAAAGATGCCATTGGTCAGGGCAATGCCATTCTCGTTCAAATTGCGAAAGAACCAATTTCGGCTAAGGGCCCAAGGCTTACTGCGGAAATAACACTTGCCGGAAGGTATTTGGTGTTGGTTCCGTTTTCAAATAAAGTTTCTCTTTCAAGCAGAATAACCAACGAAGAAGAGCGTGATCGTTTGAAAAAACTCATGCAAAAAATTCGTCCTCAGAACATGGGGGTTATCGTGCGTACCCAAGCGGTAGACACCAGTGTTGAAGAGTTGGATCAAGATCTTACCGACTTGGTAACCCGTTGGGAAGAGTTGGTGAAAAACCTTCCAAATGCCCTTCCTCCAAAACGTATTCTTAGCGAAATCAAGAAGACCTCTTCGGTGCTTCGCGATTTGCTAAACGATTCGTTCACTGCTATTCACGTTAATGATGAGAAATTGGGTGCTGAAGTACGCACCTACATGCACAGCATAGCGCCCGACCAAGAAGGAATTGTTAAGGTTCATAAGACCAGCGATTTATTCGATACATTCAATATTTACCGTCAGATTAAAGCCGGATTCGCCAAGCAGGTAAATCTTAAGTCTGGCGCATATCTTATTGTAGAGCACACCGAAGCCATGCACGTTATTGACGTGAACAGTGGAAATCGCAAG
>CAYLOT010000013.1:26609-68719 GCA_964385405.1 uncultured Chryseobacterium sp.
AAGATCAAGAGCAAAACGCCCTTCAAACCAACCTCGAGTGTGCAAAAGAAATTGCACGTCTCTTGCGTTTGCGCGATATGGGTGGAATTATATGCGTAGATTTCATAGACATGCAGCAGAAGGAAAACCAAAAGGCCCTTCACGATGCGTTGAAAGAATATATGCAAGGCGACAAAGCGAAGCACAACGTGCTTGCCCCCAGCCGTTTCGGTGTAGTTGAAATTACCCGTGAACGCGTGAAGCCGGTTACCGAAGTGGAAACCCAAGAGACTTGTCCAAGTTGCAACGGTACTGGAAAAATTGAAGCGGCTTTGTTGTTCGAAGATGAAATTGAAAACAGCATTCGTTTGATTGCCGAAACCACCGCTCACAAAAACATTGTTGTAGCTATTCATCCAATGGTTGAGGCCTACCTAACCAAAGGTTGGTGGTTCAATACCATTTTGGCTCGTTGGAAAAAACGATTCAAGATTAAAATTGAATTGCAGTCGTCAAGTAACAACGCTCTTCTTGAATACAAGATTTTCGACGCCAGTGGCGAAGCGATTAATATCGCTAAGTAATTTCCCTAAATTTGCTTCATGTTAAAACGCAAAATGATCAATGATCCGGTATACGGATTTGTGACTATACGCCATGCGTTCGTTCTTGAATTAATTAATCACCGCTATTTCCAAAGACTGAGAAGAATTACCCAATTGGGTCTATCGTCGTTGGTATATCCAGGTGCTGGACATAATCGCTTTCAGCATGCTATGGGTGCCATGCATTTGATGCAAAACGCCATTGATGAATTGCGATTGAAGGGACATGCGATATCGCATGAAGAAGAGGTCGGATTGCTTTGCGCCATTTTACTTCACGACATAGGACACGGTCCGTTCAGTCATGCTTTGGAAAGTTCTATTGTGAACGAAGTTCACCACGAACATATTTCTTCTTTCGCTATGCAGCGCTTGAATCAAGAGTTCAACGGCAAACTTGATCTTACGCTGGAAATTTTCAATGGGACGTATCCACGAAAGTTCATGCATCAATTGGTGAGCAGTCAGCTCGACATGGATCGCCTCGATTACTTAGCTCGAGACAGTTTTTTCAGCGGTGTGGTTGAAGGACAAGTGGGAAGCGAGCGTTTGATTAAGATGCTCGATGTGGTGAATGATCAATTGGTGGTGGAAGAGAAAGGTATTTATTCCATTGAGAAATTCATTGTCGCGCGAAGATTCATGTATTGGCAGGTATACTTGCACAAGACCGTTTTAAGCGCAGAATATATGTTGGTGAATGCGTTGCGCAGAGCCAAGCAATTGGCAGATCAAGGTGAGCAGTTGTGGGCTTCTCCGGCTTTGCAATACTTCTTGAACAACAAGATTTCTTTATCTCATTTTGAAGGAAGCGATGAAGCGTTCGAGATGTTTATGCAGTTAGACGACATTGACATTCTTGGCGCCTTGAAAGTTTGGACATCACATTCCGATTTCGTTTTAAGTGAATTGGCTACGCGCATTGTTGAGCGCAGACTTTTCAAGATTGAAATTTCACGAACTGAAATCCCTGAAAGCAGCATCCAGCAGGCCATTCAGGGTATTCAAAATGAGTATAACCTCACAGCTGAAGAAGCTCGTTATTTCGTGTTGAATGGAAAGGTCGACAACCGTGCTTACAACAGCATGAATGAGGGCATTTTGGTGAAGATGAAAAACGGTGACATCATAGACGCCGCGAAAGCCAGCGATCACGACAACCTTTCGGCATTGAGTGCTCCGGTAGAGAAGTACTTTTTGGCCAAGGTCAAGTAATGCCCTTTGGGCGAATGCGTTGCGACGGCGATTTCATCGCGAGGGTCTATGAAGGGGACAACTGGCGTTGCGACGGTCTGCGACGAGGGTGCTAACGCACGAGGGCAAGCAATTATTCTTTCACCAAACGCATGGTCTTACCAGCCGCGCGAACCATATACACTCCCGCATTCCACTTCGATACAGAAATTTCCATGCGATCAGATTGAGCTTTGTCTTTAAACAATACTCTTCCGGTTAAATCATATACTTCAACAGAGGTGCCTTTTTCAAGCCCTACTAAGTTTACGTTGTTCTTCGCCGGATTCGGATACAATTGCATTTCCGTTTTCTTAGTCGGTGTTTCTTCAACCTGAACCCCACAAGCCATGGTGTAAACCGGACTGGTCATTGCTGTTTGCATGTTGTTGCCCATATCATGTACCGTGAACTGAACTTCCGTTCCGCACGCATAAGGACCTTTCAATGCTTGCCCCGTTGTGTTCATTACAACTACCGGTTCATTCGCAGTAGAAACCACACCGTAAGGTCCGCCTGTTCCCATTGCAGACAATTCCATCATCACGTAAAACTGCTCATTTGCCTCGTCTTCAACCAACATCAATCCCATGTTCGGAAGCTCATTGCTGTATCCGCAAGACCCGTCGTCATATTGAGCGTCTGCGTTGTAATTCACTGCTGCAGGATCTAAACAACCACCGCAATAGTAATAACAACTTCCAACATCACAAGTAGCATTGCTATCGTAATTACAAGCCGATGGATCGGTACATCCTGCCACTTCATTCGCGCCTGAAACAAACGCTTGCAAATAACCGAAGTCAGCTAAATTTCCACTCAATACAACTTCACCTTGTGCATTCGTAACCGTAACTTCTGAACTGTCTGGCATGAATGAATACAACACCAACTGGTAACAATCTGCTGCATTCATGCAATATCCTGTAGCATAAGGAAACTCATTGAAATCTCCTTCACCCGTGTTCGGATTGAAGGCGTAAAAAATAACTTGTCCTTGTGAAGATATCGTATTCCAATTCGCTGCTGAACAACAGCTTCCATTGTCAACCGTTGCATCTGCATCGTAGTTCGGTGCTGTAGGATCTGTGCAACCTTGACAAGAGTAGTCACACATGCTGTAATTCGCGCAGGTCGCATTCGGATTGTAGTTGCATGCAAACAAGTCAGTACAACCAACTATTTCATTCGATGAGAAGTACTCATTGACATATGGATCGGTATTTCCTGTAGTTTGATAGAAAATACTTCCATCTGGACCGTAAATAGTTAAATCAAAGGGTTGAACAGACAAACTCCACGCATTGAACGAGAAGCAATCTTGCTCCATGCAAAATCCTTGAAGCATGCTGTTATATCCACCTTGCTGATAAAGTCCGTCTGAAGAAGTAACGTACCACTCTATCCAAGAGGAGCATTCAACAGTGTACCAATTGTTGTAGCAACAGGTTCCATTGTCGACTGTTGCATTTGAATCGTAGTTATTTGCCGAGGGGTCGGTGCAACCTTGACAAGAGTAATCGCAGATTGCAAACTGTCCACATGTTGCTTCAGGGTTATAATTACAAGCCGAAGGCTCTGTGCAACCCGGTATAGCTATTCCCCAAATGAATGTATACGGAATACCCGTCTGGAAAGAATCTTCTGTTCCTGCAGAAACTACAGTTCCTGTGGTGTCTGTAATGGTAACGTATGTACTTTCTCCATTCGGGTTGAAAGGATCGAAAGCAATCGGATAAGTATTCAGCGTGTAACATCCGCTGTACAAACACAAGGTACTATCCGCTGGTGTAGAACCATAGTAATAATATCCTGTTGAACTTTGGATAGACCAAGTTGAGGGAACTGAAGTTGTAATGTAGGCAAGATCTGCATAGCAGCATTTCCCGTTGTCTGAAGTAGCGTCTGCATCGTAATTTGTTGCCAATGGATCCATACAACCGCTGCAAGACGCATAATCGCAAGAACCGTCGTTACAGGTAACTCCAGGAGTATAGTTGCAAGCATTCGGGTCTGCACATCCGTATACTGGATTCAAAGAAACTGTGGTGTATAAATTGTTATCGTCGACCTGACCTGTTAACCAAACGGTTCCATCTTCCAAGGTAACAGTGAAATTCTGATTTGCTGAAGCTTCGTCCAAAGAATAAACCTGCAACGCATAACAACTGTTTTTAACGCAGAACTGGTTGTTCACGAGATTATCTCCGCCTGTCATATAGTATTGCTCGCTGTACAACCAGATACCCGCTTGCCCTTGCTCTACGTTGAAGGTTGCCCAATGCTCTGTGCAGCATGTTCCGTTATCTACAGTCGCATTCGGATTGAAGTTGAACGCTTCGGGGTTGGTGCAACCCTGACAAGAATAGTCGCAACTTAAGTAGTCGTAACATGTAACATTTGGATTGAAGTTACACGCGTTGGGGTCTGAACAACCTGAAATACCATTGACTGAGAGGAATGCTATGTAGTAGTATTCGTATCCTTGGTTATCAATATTCACAAGATTTCCATTGCTATCGTACAGTTCAACAGTAATCGGAAGGGGGTTCATTGCCATCGATTCAACGGAGATTTGATAACATCCGTCTGGAACACAAAAGCTCGATGCCTCAGGAGAAGTACCTTGAGCAACGTTTTCACCAATCCAATTGTACACCGCCCACGTGCATGCCGCAGGCATGTTTAGCGAATAACAATTAGGTCCTTGCGCAAAAACCGAAGTGGTTAGGGCAGTAAATAATGAGATAAAAAATAGCTTGTTCATCGTTTTGTTCTTGTGTTACGCAAAGTAAGACAACCAAACGTTGAACAAAGTTCGCTCGATAGCAAGAAATATTTATTATTTCTTTTCTGAGGAAGTTTTGCTTCGCGAAGGCGAAATGCTTCGCGAGGGCAACTAGCGTTGCGAGGGAGCAAGCACGAGGGTCTGCGACTAGGGCAACTAGCCTTCGTGTTTACACCACCAGTTTCCCCGCCGTCTTCGCCACAACCTCTTCCAACGTCACCTCCGGAGCTAATTCAACCAAATGAAACGCCCCATCGCGAATGTCGAAGACACCCAAATCGGTGACAACTTTTTTAATACAATGAATACCCGTTAGCGGTAACGTGCATTGCGGCAATAACTTCGAATTACCCGCTTTGTCGCAATGCTGCATGGCCACGATAATGTTTTTCGCACTGGCCACCAAATCCATAGCGCCTCCCATGCCTTTAACCATCTTACCCGGGACTTTCCAATTGGCAATGTCGCCATTCTCACTTACTTCCATGGCGCCCAAAATGGTTAAATCCACTTTCTGCGCTCGAATCATTCCGAAGCTCATGGCACTGTCGAAAATCGAAGAGCCATCACGTAAGGTAACCGTTTGCTTTCCTGCGTTAATTAAGTCTGCGTCTTCTTCTCCTTCAAAAGGAAATGGACCCATTCCCAAAATTCCATTCTCACTTTGCAACTCCACTTCCATTCCTTCCGGAATGTAATTCGCTACCAAGGTGGGTATGCCAATGCCTAAGTTCACATACGTTCCGTCTTGAACCTCTTGCGCAATGCGCTTCGCTATTCCAATTTTATCCCAAGCCATAATTATATTCTTTGACGAACAGTACGCTGCTCAATTCTCTTTTCGTAATTCACTCCTTGAAAAATGCGGTGCACGTATATACCCGGAGTATGAATGTGATCGGGGTCCAACGTTCCAAGCGGAACCAATTCTTCCACTTCCACAATGGTAATCTTTCCAGCCATAGCCATCATGGGGTTGAAGTTGCGTGCAGTAGAACGAAACACCAAATTACCCATAGCATCACCCCTCCAGGCCTTCACCAACGCGAAGTCTGCGTCGAAGGCTTCTTCCATCAAATACTTTTTTCCTTTAAACTCACGGACTTCTTTTCCTTCCGCCACTTCCGTTCCTACTCCGGCAGGTGTAAACACCACCGGCATTCCGTATCCGGCAGCCATACAGCGAGTGGCCAATGTTCCTTGAGGAATCAATTCCACTTCCAATTCACCGCTCAGCATCTGACGTTCGAATTCGGCGTTCTCGCCAACGTATGAGCTAATCATTTTCTTGACTTGTTTTTGTTGAAGCAACAAGCCCAAACCGAAGTCGTCTACGCCGGCGTTGTTCGAAATGCAGGTGAGGTCTTTAACACCCATCTTCACCAGCTCCGAAATACAATTTTCCGGAATACCGCATAAACCGAATCCGCCCACCATGAGCGTCATTCCCGAGGTTATCCCTTCACATGCTTCCGCTGCAGAAGCTCTTACTTTATTAAATCCCATAATCTATTTTATTCTGGCACGTCGCCGTCAAATTCCAATTCACCGTTGAAGAACTCTTCCATACTTCCATCTTCTCCTTCGTAGAACAAGTCACCCATTCCGCCGCTTGTGCATTGGAAGCGAAGCGGATCGTATTCCGCAGGCACTTCGAAATCGCCCTTCGAAATAGAAATCTTCGGATCTTTATAAATGCTGTTCATGTAGTAACCGAATATCGGAAGCCCCGTGTTGGCGCCTTGTCCAAGGGCTGTACTCGAGAACCGAATGGTCGGATCTTGCGCACCTACCCAAACACCTGTCACCAAATCAGGCGTCATTCCAACAAACCATCCGTCGGTATTGTTCTGCGTGGTTCCCGTTTTTCCCGCAAGCGGATAAGGTATTTTTCCGTACTTAGGATTCGATCGAATACGCGCAGCGGTTCCATAATCACAAACTCCTTTCATGAGCTTCACCGTTTCGAAGGCAATACCTGGTTCTAATGCTTGGTCAATAACCGGATCCGCTTCGTAAATCAAGTTTCCATTTTTGTCTTCCACGCGCATGATGA
Organism: uncultured Chryseobacterium sp.; assembly: GCA_964385405.1. Lineage (GTDB taxonomy): Bacteria > Bacteroidota > Bacteroidia > Flavobacteriales_D > Sanyastnellaceae > CAIZGX01. The sequence goes on from CAYLOT010000013.1 coordinate 33,271, forward strand.
AGGTGGGCTCTATGTACAAGCCGTGGTTCACCAATGATGCCTGAGCACCAACCAATTCATAAACCGAAAGTTCGCAAGCTCCAAGGGCTATGGAATACGCCATGGGAATGTAACTCTTCACGCCCATGTGACGCATCATGGCAATCACAGGCTCTGGTCCGAATCGCGCAATTAACGTTGCTGCAATGGAGTTCACCGATCCTGCCAACGCCTTGGTCATGGTGTAGGTGCCGCCTGCTCCGCCTTTCGGACACCAACGTGTGCCGTTCGGAAGATCTATACAGCCCGCGCCGGTAATCTGATCGCAAGGCTTCATGCCCATACGCATGGCCATAGCATAGATGAACGGTTTGAAGGTTGAACCCACCTGACGTTTTGAAAGAAATACATTATCGAATTTGAAGTACTTGTAATCGATTCCACCAACCCATGCTTTCACGAATCCGTTACGTGGATCTACAGACATCAAGCTCGCGTGAAGAATTGTTTTGTGATAAACAATGCTATCATAGGGCGTCATGGTGGTGTCTCTGTATCCACCGTGTCTGTATACCGTCATGCGCACCGGCTTGTTAAACTCAACCATGACTTCGTCTTCAGAACGAACCTTCCAAGTGTGTCCGCAACCTCCAGCGTCTTCCTTGCAATGAAAATGCCCGTCTTTGGTTTCAATGTATGAAGCAGGTCTTCCACAATCGGGACACATCTTGCCCGAGAGCTTTTTGTAGCGGTCACTGGTAGTGACCGCCTTCTTCATGATGGCATCTTTATCGGCCGCAGAAATTCCTGAATAAAATGGATATTTATCTTTTGGCCGCTGCCTCACATTTCGGGTGAATGCGGGCTGAAGCTCTTTACTTAAATGCTCTTCCACCGCTCGTTCCGCGTGGATTTGCATGTTTTTATCAAGGGTAGTGTAGACCTTCAATCCGTCTTCATATATGTTGAAAGCGGTACCGTCTCCTTTTTTGTATTTCAGCTCGCCATTCGCATCTCGTGTCTCTAATATCTCGGTGAGTTTGTGTCGAACCGCTTCCCGGAAATAAGGAGCCTGACCTTCGTCGTGCGAGACACGAGAGAACTTCAGACCCAATGGTTCCGTTCTGTACTTTTCGTAATCCGATTCTGAAAGCTTTCCGTACTTCACCATTTGGGCAAGTACCACTTCTCTTCGTTTGGTAACCAAAGAATCGCGCTTAATCGGATTAAACAACGAGGAGTTCTTCAGCATACCCACCAGCATTGCACCCTGCGGAATGGTAAGTGAATCGGGCGATGTAGAGAAATAGATATTGGCTGCACTTTTTATTCCAACTGCTTGATTCAAGAAATCGTACTGATTCAAATACATGGTAAGAATTTCTTCTTTGGTGTACACGCGCTCAAGTCTAAGTGCAATGACCCACTCCTGCAGTTTTTGACCAATACGTGTAAAGATGCTCACGTCTTCGAAATCTCGTGTGAACTGCAATTTCGCAAGTTGCTGTGTAATTGTACTTCCTCCCCCGTCTGCTCCTAACGAGAATGCGGCACGCGCTACACTTCGCACATCTATTCCGCTGTGCTGCTTGAAACGAACGTCTTCTGTGGCTAAGAGAGCATCTATAACATGCGGAGGAATTTCTTGATAGGTAATGTCTGAACGATTCTCTTTGTAGAAAGATCCAATGGCAGTTCCATCGGCAGCATAGATCTGAGAAGCTAGACCAATCTTCGGATTCGCCAATAAATCAATGTTCGGAAGTCCACTTAACAAGACAGCGCTCAATACAAGCGTGAAAAATATCCAAGGCGACATGCCTATCCACCAGAGAATCTTCGCATATTTTTTTTCCTGTTCGGGTGTGTTTTCCATAGGTTCTGATTAACGCATTTTTCGGCGTGAAATTTCAACAATCAAAGCTAACCTATCTCCTGCGCCTTGCCGAAATAATTCTTTATTTTTTCAGCTATTTTTTCCCCCACGACTTGTTCAATTTCTTTTTGTGTCGCTGTTTTAATTCGGGCTACCGATGAAAAATGTTGAAGTAATTTCTCAATGGTCTTCTTTCCAACACCGGCAATGTTCTCCAATTCAGAATGAATGGCACCCTTGCTGCGTCGCTGTCTGTGTTTGCTTAATCCATACCTGTGCGCTTCGTTACGCAGGTGTTGAATAATCTTCAAACTCTCACTTCGCTTGTCTAAATAAATGGGAATACTATCACCCGGAAAGAAGATTTCTTCCAGTCGTTTTGCAATACCAATCACGGCTATTTTTCCCCGAAGCCCCAACAGATCCAGCGATTCCATAGCCGAAGAAAGCTGTCCCTTTCCACCATCGATAATTAATAATTGTGGAAGGGGTTGGTCTTCCCGCAACAACCGCGAATACCTGCGATAAATGGCCTCACGCATAGAAGCGAAATCATCGGGACCTACAACAGATTGTATGTTGAAGATGCGATAGTCTGATTTACTTGGCTTCGCGTTTTTGAACACCACGCATGCACTTACCGGATTAGTCCCCTGAATATTCGAGTTATCAAAACATTCAATGTGAACGGGCAGTTCAGACAAGCGCAAATCTTTCTTCATGGTCTCCAAAATGCGCTGCGTATTGCGCTCGGGATCGAGGAAAGCCGCACGCTTGCGTGCTTCCAACAGAAAATGATTCGCGTTTTTTAATGAAAGGTCCACGAGTTTTTTTTTGTCGCCGCGTTGCGGCACTATCACCTCCAAACCCGGAATTTTTTCATTCAATTCAATTGGAAGCAAAGCCGTTTTGGCCTTACTGTTCATGCGCTCGCGAAACGAGCGAACAACAAACGCCAGCACTTCCTCTTCTGTTTCATCTAACTGGCGAACCACTTCAGCCGTGTAGACGTGCACAATGCTTCCACGCAAAATGTGCATGTAATTCGCATACGTGCTTTGCGTATCTGAGGCTATGGAAAACACTTCCACATTATCAATATCTGTGTTTACTATGGTCGACTTCGCCTGGAAATTTTCTAAAGTTTGAATGCGCTCTTTAAGTTGTTGCGCTTGCTCGAATTTTTGTTCTGCGGCCAATTGAAGCATATCTTTCTTCAGGTTCTTTACCGCTTCTAAATATTCACCTTTAATAATGCGTTTAATGTGCTGTATGCCCTGCTGGTAGTCCTCTTCGCGTTGTTTTCCAATACAAGGACCCAAGCAATTTCCCAGATGATATTCCAAACACACCTTGAATTTTTTCGCTTGAATGTTTGCTTTCGAAAGGTTTAATGTACACGAACGAAGCGGATACAATTCTTTGATTAAATCGAGTATCGAATACAATGACTTCCCGGAAGTATACGGACCGAAATACGTCGAGCCATCGTCGAGAATCTGTCTTGTGCTGTACACTCGCGGAAAAGGTTCATTTTTAATGACAATGCTCGCGTAAGACTTGTCGTCTTTCAATAAAATATTATATCTCGGCTTGTACTTCTTGATGAGCGAATCCTCTAACAGGAGAGCATCGGACTCGGTTTCTACCACCGAGTATTTGATGTCACGAATCTTTTTGACCATTAACTTGGTCTTAATGCTGTCGTGCTTAATCTTATTGAAATAGCTCGTCACACGATTCTTCAGCACCTTGGCTTTGCCGACATACAAGATGGAACCGTTCTCGTCGAAGAACTGATATACCCCAGCCTTTTCAGGCAAGGCTATTAATATGCTTTTGATGTGATCGGAAACTTCCACAAGACAAATATCGGTATATCTTCGCCACAATGAATTTTGTAACAGGCGCAACGGGTTTAATTGGAAGTCATCTTATTCTTCGTTTAACAGAAGAAAATATGCCTGTTACAGCATTGTTTCGCAATGAAACTGGAAAGTCAGACGTCTTAAACTTGTTTCGTTTTTACGGAAAAGAAAACTTGTTCCAGCAGGTGCTATGGGTGAAAGGAGACGTGGAAGACGCCGATGACATGTATGATTTGACAGAAGGAATGCACACCGTGTTCCATTGCGCTGCCATTGTTTCTTACCATAAAAAAGAAGCGTCGCGCATGTTGGAAGTGAACATTAACGGGACGAAAAACGTTGTAAATGCTTGCATTGAAAACGGTGTGAAGCATCTCATTCACGTAAGTTCCATTTCGGCCTTGGGCGATTCGAAAGGAGGAATCATTGACGAAGAAACACCGCGCAATTTCAACGATTACCATTCAAATTATTCGAAGGGAAAATACCTTTCTGAACAAGAGGTTTGGCGAGGCATTCAAGAAGGATTGAATGCGACCATTGTTAATCCTGGAGTAATCTTCGGTCCGAATAATTGCACTCGCAGTTCAGGAACCATGATTGCGCGCATTGAGAAAGGCCTTCCGGCCTTGCCCGCAGGTGGAAGCGGGATTGTTTCTGTCTTAGACGTTGTTGAAGTAATGGTTCGTGCTGCTAAGCAAGAGCCAACCAACGAGCGGTACATCCTTTGTGCGGAAAATGTTCTGATGTCCGAGCTTTTTACAAAAATTGCAGATACCCTTCGGGTTAAAATTGGGAAAACGATTGCTAAAAAGTGGCAGATTGTCCTGGTGTTTTATATGGAAGCAATAGTGGAATTCTTCACAGGCAAGCGCGCAACCATTACCAGAGAAATCATTCGTAACTACGATGAAGTGAAGCGATTCGATGGGAGCAAAGCCACGCGAACCTTTGGATTTGAGTACCGCAATACTTTTACGAGTATTGAAGATACCATAAGGTATTACAAGGCTCTATAGTAAGGAACTTCACAAGCCGAATAGAAAAGAAAAAACCCTTTCAACCGCTGCTGAAAGGGTTTCCTTAACCAAACCAAACCTCAAAACCTCAAAACTAAAATCGTATTATCTGTCGGCGTAAATCCAAACGCCAAGCTGGATGTTCATTTGCTTTTCCATAGTCGTTTTCTTTTTCTTTTAACAAAAGTGTAAAATCATCTTCTTCCAAATATTTCCAATAAAGCAAAGGCACCGATAAAATGATTATCGGGGCCTTTCAATTCAGAAGTGGCTTATTCTATTCCACAATTAACATCTCTACGCGACGATTTCTTGCTCTTCCGTCTTCGGTGTTGTTCGGAGCAATTGGCTTGTCTGGTCCGAAGTACAACACTTCGAAGCGATCCGCAGCAATTCCTTTCGACATTAAATACTTCTTCACAGATTCAGATCTGCGCTTGGATAAGTTGAGGTTCGCATCGCGAGGACCAACATTATCGGTATGACCAGAGATGCGCAATTTCCAATTCGGAATTGTGCCCATGAGGTTTGCTAATTCGTTCAAGCTGCTGAATGAACTTGAAAGAATAACGTCGCTATTGGTCTTGTATTCCAAGTTCTCGAACGCCTTCTTCATTACTTGCTTCTCTTCTTCTTTCAAGATAACCACTTCGGCTTCCTTCGCAAAACGGAAGAATCCATAGGTTTCTCTGTAAGCATTCTTTCCGCGAAGATTCGGAGCGGTAACGAATACGGTCTTCACCGTATCTGCATTGTATCCTTCCAACCTAAACTTCGCAGTCTTCGTTTCAACTGCATTACCGTAACTAATAACGCCCCCTGCTTGCTTCACCTTTTCAACTTGCGTTTCAACATTGAAAAACGTTAACTCGGCAGCAGGACATCCTTTCAATTCAGCGATACCGTAAAAGTTAGGACAAGCGTCTACTTTGTCACAAATACTCCAAAAGTCGCGAAGCACTCGAAACTGTATTTTCATTGAATGAAAAATATGCACCTGCCTATTTTCTAGATGCCGCCATTCATCAAAGTAGAAAGCAACATGCTGCTGCAGCTGAAACGTTCCTTGAAGCCTTTGCGCTGGACAGCACTCTTGAAGAGGCGAACCTACAAGCGGGTATCTCCTCACTCTACATGCAGATGCATGAAGAGGAACAGAAAATCTTCAAACAAATGCTCAAACCTACAAGCAAAACTTACGTTCAAGCTTCGCGCTTTAAGTTCTAATTCAAAACAACTTTAACGCTCCAGTTAGCCCGTACTTCAATGGGTTTAGCGAAGACACTCACCGGTTCGCATCTTATTTTCTTTTGAAAATCGGCAATGTCCCATTGATTATTTTGGTTCACATCGTGAACCAAACGAACCGTGTACTTACCAGGCTGAATGCCACTGAAGGCAAGCGTTTCTGCATAATCTACTTTTCGAACTACTGTTCCTTTTTCATTGCGCAATTCAACAAATTTCTTGAAGCTCTTGTCTTCGAGCAATGGAATGGACAACTCTAAGTTTCCCAATTTTTCAGAGGAAGGAAATTCGAAATTGGTTTGAAGGGTATCGTTCGATGTACCGTAGGCGGTTTCCCAAGCTCCCGGTAAAATGCGAATGCTTCCCTTTCCACTCAGCTCACTTGCATTGGCGTCTACTTGTATTGCGAAATGCAAAGGAGAGTTTGTTTCTGCAATGGTTCCAGTTGCTTTAATTCCTTGTATGGTGACTTCACAGGTGCTTCGCTTCAATACCGAATAAGCTGGGGCTTTCACTAAAATCAAGGATTTCGGATCTTGCTGAATACTTCCCGAAAACTTGAACTTTTTGAGCTTCGGAGATTTCGCAACAAAAACACTCAAGGTATCTGCAGGACCTTGATTGAACGAATAAGTCACTCCTTCAAAGTTGTTGCTTGGTGCTATACCTTCTCTTCCACCTAATGCAAAAAATAGCGTGTCATTGTTGTTCAATGAACCGTATCTGAAAGGCACACTCCCTGTTGCTGGAGCTAATTTCATTTTTTCAATCAATCCGTAAGCGCCAACAATGAAGCCGCTTCCAACAGAATCTGTCTTGAACATCTCTTCCGTAATCTTCTCTACTTTTTTCGGGGAAAATCGCAAATTCAACGGATAATTATTTTGGGTGGAAAAAGGAGCTTCCATGAAATCGCCGACTTCATTTTCATCCCAAATTCTGTTCTCGTTCAAATCGGAAAAGGCCGCTATGTGGAAATTCGCTTTGGGTAAATAGTTGAAGATAAACTCGCCCTTGTCATTCACCTTTTTCGCGTAGGCCACCGACCCCATTAAACTGTCTGAATACAAAATTACCGTCGCCTTTTCAGGCACTCCACCTTTCTGAGCATCGTATGCGATGCCGGTAATAGAAGCAGAGTCGAGGGTGCTTCCGGTAGAAAAAACAAAATTCAAAGACGCCTTATTTCCTTCAGTAATATCTGAAATAGCATTTCCGAATTCAATGGTATAGGTTGTGTTCGTTTTCAGAGTATCGCTCCACGATAGCATAGCCAATCGCTTGTTGCAAATCAGGGTGGCTGGCTGTTTCAATGCGGGAGAGACAATGACTTCATTCGCAGCACCTGCTTGCACAAACTCATCGAAGTTTAGAACGAGAGTATTCGTAGCGACATTGGTGGCGAAAGAATCTATGCTTTGTGAAAGTAACTTTGGCGGAGTAACATCTTTTTCACCGCCGCTCAATCCACGCACTTGCGCACATCCCACAGCAGCCAGGCCGATTCCGATAGCAATACTATTTCGAAAATTAAAAAACTTCATTCGCTAAAATATTGGCTATTTCTTCCAAGCCGGTTAGATCATCTTCATCGAAAAAATCGAGCTGAGTGCTGTCTACATCCAACACCCCTATCACTTCGTTTCCTTTCACAATAGGAACTACAATTTCACTTCTTGACGCGCTGCTGCAGGCGATGTGTCCGGGAAACTCATCGACATTCGGAACTATTATCGAAGCCCCATTTGCCCACGAAGTTCCACAAACACCCTTGCCGTGTTCAATTTGTGTACAAGCCACAGGGCCTTGAAAAACAAAGAGATTCAAGGTGTTGTTATTCACAATATAGATACCCACCCAAAGAAAATCGAAATTTTCTTTGAGTAAAGCCATGACATTTCCAGCCTTTGCAATAAAATTTGGCTCCCCGTCACACAGGGCAAAAGCCTGAGCACATGCGGCTTTGTAGCGTTTTTCCTTCGAAAGCTCTTTCGAAATAGTTGGTAATTCAGACATAGAAGTTCAAAAGTACAACACCTTGATAAAAATCTTGTATTTTGTACTGAAAGGCGTAACCTATATTTGCTACCCTAAAGACAAAATGTATGTCATCTACTAATTTCAGGGATCGTCACAACGGCCCTCGCCAAGAAGAAGTATCACACATGTTACAAACCATTGGTGTGAACTCTATTGACCAATTGATTAACGAGACTGTTCCGGCGCACATTCGCTTGAAAGCTCCGTTAAACGTATCTAAAGCCATGAGCGAAGATGAATATCTGAGCCACATTTGGGAATTAGGAAAAATGAATGTAGTTGCGAAAAACTACATTGGACTTGGTTACCACCCAACCCTTACTCCTACCGTAATTCTTAGAAATATTTTCGAAAATCCAGGATGGTACACCGCCTATACTCCTTATCAAGCAGAGATTGCACAGGGACGTTTAGAAGCGTTATTGAATTTCCAAACCATGGTTACCGACCTTACTTCTTTGCCTATTGCAAACGCGAGTTTGTTAGATGAAGGAACTGCTGGTGCGGAAGCCATGATTTTATTCTTCCACAGTCGTTCAAGAGCAAAAGAGCAAGCTGGTGCAAACAAGTATTTTGTTGACGCGAAGACTTATCCGCAAACCATTGACGTATTGAAGGGACGTGCTTTCCACTTAGGTATTGAGTTGGTGATTGGAGATTACAAGACACACGTATTTACTCCAGAGTTCTTCGGTGCTTGCGTTCAATTCCCAAATGCCGAAGGAAGTGTAGAAGACTATTCATTGTTCTGTGAAGGTGCGCATGCAAACGATGTTTACGTTTCTGTTGCATCTGATCTAATGGCCTTGGCAACATTAACTCCTCCGGGTGAATGGGGTGCAGATCTGTGCTTCGGTAACTCGCAACGATTCGGTGTTCCAATGGGATTTGGTGGACCACACGCGGCTTTCTTCGCAACGAAAGAAGAATTCAAGCGTAATATGCCCGGACGTATCATTGGTGTATCGAAAGACCGTCACGGGAACACTGCTTATCGCATGGCACTTCAAACGCGTGAGCAACACATTCGCAGAGAGAAAGCAACTTCAAACATTTGTACCGCCCAAGCCTTGTTAGCTGTCATGGCTTCTATGTACGGCGTATATCATGGACCGAAAGGAGTGAAGAGCATTGCAACGCGTATTCACACGTATACGCACTCGTTGCGCAAAGCTTTGGTTAGTGAGGGAGTAAACGTGGTGAACACTTCATTCTTCGATACGTTAACCATAGCTTCAACAGACAATGGAATTCAAGAACGTGCAGCCGCTAAAAACGTAAATATGTACTTCCATGATGGCGGAGTGAGTCTTTCATTGAATGAAGGAACGAAGCCTGCTGATTTGAATGAATTGTATTTCATTCTAACTGGAAAAGAAGTGTCGGTTAGTTTAACTACCGAATGTTCATTCGGTTCAATGGCAAGAACTTCTTCGTACATGACTCACCCTCATTTCAACTCTCATCATAGCGAGACTGAGATGTTGCGTTACATGAAGAAATTGGAGAACAAAGATTTGTCGTTGGCTCACGCAATGATACCGTTGGGATCATGTACAATGAAATTGAATGCCACGAGTGAGATGATGCCACTGTCTTGGCCCGAGTTCAACAGCATTCACCCATTCGCGCCTTCAACACAAACGACAGGTTACCAAAAGATGTTGGAAGAGCTAGAAAAAGATCTTTGTGCTTGTACAGGATTCGCTGGGGTTTCTCTACAACCAAACTCAGGTGCGCAGGGAGAATTAGCAGGATTGCTTGTTATTATGGCTTACCACAGAAGTCGCGGTGATCATCACCGCAACATTTGTATCATTCCATCTTCTGCGCACGGAACAAATCCGGCTTCGGCTGTAATGGCTGGGCTAACTGTTGTGGTAACAAAGTGTGACGAAAACGGAAACGTAGACGTCGCAGATCTTCGCGAAAAAGCAGAATTACACAAAGACAACCTTGCTGCATTAATGGTTACCTACCCTTCTACACACGGTGTATTCGAAGAAGCCATTAACGAGATTACAGATATTATTCACGCCAACGGCGGACAAGTATACATGGACGGTGCGAACATGAACGCTCAGGTAGGTCTTACCAATCCGGGTAACATTGGTGCAGACGTTTGTCATTTGAACTTACACAAGACTTTCGCTATTCCTCACGGAGGTGGTGGTCCTGGCATGGGTCCTATTGGAGTTGCCGCTCACTTGAAGCCTTTCCTTCCGTCTAACGCATTTGTGAAAACAGGCGGAGAGCACGGAATTAATGGTGTGAGTTCTGCTCCATTCGGAAGCGCGCTTATCTTATTGATTTCATACGGATACATTAAGATGTTAGGGTTCGACGGATTGGCAGATGCAACGAAAGTTGCAATCTTAAATGCGAACTACATGAAGGCTCGTTTGAAAGATCATTACGATGTTCTTTATACTGGAACGAATGGACACGTTGCTCACGAAATGATTTTAGATTGTCGTTCATTCAAATCTTTCGGGGTGGAAGTGGAAGATATTGCGAAGCGTTTGATGGATTATGGATTCCACGCGCCAACAGTATCTTTCCCTGTAGCTGGAACATTAATGGTTGAACCAACCGAAAGTGAGCCGTTGGTTGAAATGGATCGTTTCTGCGATGCAATGATTCAAATTAAAAAAGAGATTTTAGATGTTGAAAGCGGTGCAGCCGACAAGCAAGACAACTTGTTGAAAATGGCTCCACACACAGCGCAAGAATTAACTGCAGACGAGTGGAACCACTCCTATTCTCGCAGTGCTGCTGCATATCCAATGCCTGGTCTTCGTGAGAATAAATTCTGGACTAGCGTGGGTCGTGTAGACAACGCATACGGAGATAGAAACTTGGTTTGTACTTGTCCGCCAATGGAAGCGTTCATGTAATTCCAAAAGACAACACATTTCAAACAGCCTCACTTCGGTGGGGCTTTTTGTTATCTTTACTTCAACATAAATTTCAAACTATGAAAAAAACAATTCTACTTATTTCAATTGCACTTGTCTCTTTCGCGGCTAGCGCCCAGTTGGCAATTAAATACACCCCTCTTGTATTTTTAAGAAACATGAAGTACACCGTTCATGCGGAATACCTCATTCCCGGAACTCCCCGCGTTTCTGCTGCCATTGGTTTCAGCCAGAATTTATTTCCAAAGGGAAGCGGATTCGACAATTACGCTGGAGGAACATACTTCGAACAAAACCTAGATAAGAGCAACGCAGGTTTCTCTATTGATCCTGAAGTGCGCATGTATTCAAGAAAAAACATGGAAGGAATTTATTTCGGATTGTACAGCTCGCAGCGTTTTTCAAACTCTCAGTTGGATGAATACGCGAGCTACTATCAAGATCCCACAGATACTACTTCATACATCTACGCCAATCCAACCGGTGGATTTCAAACAGTAAAAACACACGTTGCGGTATACGGAATTCAAGTGGGATATCAGAAATTCTTTGGTCCAGACGATCGCGTTCTTGTTGATGTATACGCAGGTGGTGGAACTAAAATTACAACTCGCTCTTTTGAAGATGGGAATGCTTTATTGGTTGGCGGTTACACCAATTCTGTGAACAACGGTGTTGCGCTTCGTTTGAATTTTTCTATCGGATTTTTATTGTCGAAAGGAGACGAATCTAAATCGCCTCAATAAGCAATTCTAACGGCTTCCACGACAAATCGAAAGTTGTGGCAATGTCTTCATTGGTAAGGGTTCCGTGATAGAGGTAGACTCCATTGCGGAACCCTTTCTGATTTCGAATCAGATTCACAATTCCACCTTCGTCGCCTAAGTCTAATATTACCGGTGCGAAAATATTCGAAAGCGCATAAGACGCCGTTCTTGAAACGCGCGCTGCAATATTCGGAACACAATAATGAATTACCCCGTGCTTACGGAAAGTCGGATTCTCGTGGTTCGTTACTTCAGATGTTTCAAAACATCCGCCGCGATCGATACTCACATCTACAATTACACTTCCCTCTTTCATGTCTTGAACCATTTCCTCAGAAACAACCACTGGGGTTCTTCCTTTCTTCGAGCGAATAGCACCAATGACAACATCGGCGTATTTCAACGCACGCGAAAGTTCAGAAGGCTGAATGGTGCTGGTCCATAAGTGAACACCCAAATCGTTCTGAATGCGTTTCAATTTGTAAATACTGTTATCGAAAAGCTTAACGCTTGCTCCCAAACCAAGGGCAGCGCGCGCCGCATTTTCTCCAACCGTTCCAGCGCCAATGATGACTACCTCTGTTGGACGAACACCAGTAATTCCCCCGAGCATTAGTCCTCTTCCACCAGTATGATGACTGAGGTATTCTGCTGCAAGCATGATTGACGTATTGCCCGCAATTTCAGCCATTGCGCGAACAATGGGGTAAATTCCTTTTTTATCTTGAATGTAATCCCAAGCGATGGCTGTGATTTTTTTTACTGAAAGCTGCACGAAACACTCCTTCGATTGAACCGGTAAATTCAACGCTGAGATAAGCGTTTGCTTACCGGGCATCAACTCTATTTCTTCCAAACTCGGTGGCGCCACTTTCATGATTACGTTAGCTTGAAAGACTTGCCTGCGGTCGTAAACAATGGTTGCGCCGCATTCGCTGTAATCATGATCTAAAAAATTACTCTCGTTACCTGCGCCCGATTCTATAATTACATCGTGACCTCGACTCACCAATAAACCAACACTTTCGGGAGCAAGCGCCACGCGACGTTCCTGAAAAGAGGTTTCCTTTGGAATGCCAATGGTTAAACGTTGCATGTTCTTTCCAACGTGCAGCATTTCTTCTTGCGGAGACAGCGCCGTTTCAAGCGCAATGGAGTGAAAATGTTTTTTAGAAAGGGCCATAGCTGAGTTTTCTCATCTTCGAAGTTACGAAACCTTGCTTATTATTTTTGAAAGGTTGGAATTATCTGCTATTTTTGACCCGCAAAATAAAAACTATGTCACATTCAGATTCTCCAAAGCAAAGCTCATTCTTCTTATGGTTGATTGTTCCGCTTGCTGCTATTTTAACCTTAATGTTCGTGAACATTAACAACAACGCTGCAGTGCCTATGACTAAACTTCCAGGTTCTGTTCCTGCGAAAGAAGTTGAAGAAGTGAAACACGAAGACCACAAAGCACATGCTGACACAACTGCACATGCTGCAGATGCTCATGGTGCCGAAGGCGCTAAAGTTGAAGAGATGAAAGCTGACGCTGCTCCTGCTGAGCATCTTGCTCCAGCGCACAAAGGTGATCACTAAAATTCAAAAACACGCTTTCCTTCTTCTTCGCGAATGCGAAGGAAACAAGGATTGCCTAGATAGTCGAACGCCACTTCTGGCCATTCGATGAAGACATACCGAGCCCCGTATAAATAATCTTCGAAGCCGAACTCTTGCAGTTCGGCTTTTGATTTTACACGGTACAAGTCGAAGTGATACATGCGCTCATTGTTTTTCAGGTGATATTCATTCACCAAGGAAAATGTCGGAGAGCTTGTGTTCTCTTCCCCTAATAATTTCGCAACAAGCGATATGAAGGTTGTCTTGCCAGCACCCATTTCCCCTTCCACACAAAATACTCCTGAAGGATGTTTCTGAATGAATTGCTGTGCCAATGATTCCAGCTCTTCCAACGAATGAACTTCAAACTGCTGCATGTTACTTCGATTGTAGAACAACAAATGGAATAATCATTTCCTCTAACGATATACCTCCGTGCTGAAAGGTGTTTTGATAGTAGTTCATGAATTGGTTGTAGTTATTCGGATAAACAAAGAAATCATTGTCGGTAGCGAAAACAAAGGCTGTGCTAATGTTTTGCTTCGGCAAGTGCGCTTCGCTCGGATTGCGAATTTCAAAAACTTCCTTCGGGTTGTAATCGAGATTTCTTCCGGCCTTGTAGCGCAAGTTCGAGTTCGTTGCTCGATCTCCCACAATGCGAATTGGATTTTCCACGCGCACTGTTCCGTGGTCTGTGGTAATGATCACCTTGCATTTCTTTTCAGACAGGTGCTTCAGCATTTCAAGAAGTGCGCTGTGCTCGAACCAACTTTCCGTCAAAGACAGGTATGCTGGCTCATCGTCTGCTAACTCTTTAATCACGTCCATTTCTGTGCGCGCGTGACTGAGCATATCCACAAAATTGTATACGATTACATTCAAGTTGTTCTTCAACAAATTCGTGAATGAATCGGCCAATTTTTTTCCAGCATGATAATTTGTAATCTTGTTGTAGGACCATTTCACATCGAGACCCAAACGCTTCAATTGTGCGCCGAGGAAATCTTCTTCGTGCAGGTTTTTTCCGCCTTCATCTTCTTCACTCTTCCACCAATTCGGATACAGCTTTTGCATTTCAGAAGGCATTAGTCCAGAGAACAGTGCATTGCGCGCATAGTGCGTGGCTGTAGGAAGAATACTGAAGAACAAGTCTTCTTCTTCAATTCTGTAAAACGGTTTTATATGTGGAATAAGCGTCTTCCACTGATCGTAACGCAAGTTGTCTATGACCAACATGAAGACAGATTCATCGGCTTTCGCGGAAGCAACTAAAGGCGCAACGCGCTGACGAAAAACCGAATTCGAAAGCAAAGGTGCCTTCGAAAAATCTTTCATCCATTCGAGGTAATTCTGCTTAATGAATTTCGAGAATTGCTCGTTCGCTTCTCTGCGTTGCGTCTTGAATATTTCATTCATGCCTTCGTCGTTCGAACCGCGAAGTTCTTGCGACCAGTAAGTCATTTTCTTGAAGAAATTCTTCCACTCTTCAGCGTTCATGCGCTGACCGAGCTGCATGCTTATCTCGCGAAACTCTTGACGGTAATCGTTCGTGGTCTTTTCACTTACCAAACGTTTTTCGTCGAGGTTCTTTTTAATTGTCAAAAGAATCTGATTCGGATTAACCGGCTTAATGAGGTAGTCGGAAATTTTCGAGCCAATGGCGTCTTCCATAATGTGCTCTTCTTCGCTCTTTGTAATCATAACGATTGGAAGCGAAGAGTCTATGGCCTTCATGTCTTGAAGTACCTGTAAACCGCTCAATCCGGGCATGTTCTCGTCTAGAAAAACAATGTCGAAGAATTCCTTTTTCACACAATCGATTGCAGATCTTCCGTTGTTCACGGTTGTAAGCACATAGCCCTTTTGTTCGAGGTAAAGAATATGCGGCTTAAGCAATTCAATCTCGTCGTCGGCCCAAAGTATTTTTACAGGATTCATTTCAATTTTTTATGTTGGAAGCAACAGTGCAAATGTCGTAACGAAGTAAAGCGAATAAATTGCGTGACGATAAAAAATATGCAGCCTATATTTGTTGGATATACTAACCCTTCACCATGAAAAATTTTATTACAGTATTTGTCTGTGTTGTTTTATTCGGAGCGTTCGCTCAGGCTCAACCGGGATATTTAGATCCAACATTCGGTTCCAACGGCGTTGTTTTGGTTAATCCTTCGAATGTATTCGACAATGCGCAAGATGTGATTGTGTTGAACGACAACAAAATCCTATTGTGCGGAACAACAGGCTCTGCAATGGATTTCGATATGATGGTGGTCAAATTGAATGAAGACGGTAGTTATGATGGCTCATTTGCAAACAACGGGGTTTTCACCTTAAGCAACACGGCAGGGTCCGACTTTGCCTACGACATGCATCTTCTTCCCAATGGAAACATTATTGTTGTTGGAGCCAAAAGCATTACTATGGCAGATACCCAATTTGCGGCATGGGCCATTAAGCCTGATGGAACCCTCGACCCATCTTTTGCCAATAACGGTGTTTATGAATCTAACTTAGCCTCAGGGGAAGAGTATATTAATCAAGTTCTGGTTTACAACAACTTGATCTATCTGGTTGGAAGAAAATTCACTCCAGGGTTTAGTTACAATTCCATTGCTGTGCAATGTCTCGACCTACAAGGAAATTTGGTGACTACCTTCGGAACGGGCGGAACCGCAACCTTTCAAACCTCCTCTACAGATGAATTCTCTGTGACGTCAGCCGCTGTGGTAACCGAAGGTGCTATTGCAATTTGTGGCGACAAATACAATCCGAATACCTTTGGATCGGTACCCATGATTATGCTCATGACATTAAATGGTGGACCCGTTAGCGCCTTCGGAACAAATGGCGTGTGGCTCGACAATTCGGGCGGAACCTACTACGACATTGAATACGCTAACTCAAAACTCATTGCCTCAGGAACCAACGGTTCGTCGGCTATGGTAAGAAGACATAACCTAGACGCTTCATTGGACGTATCTTTTGGAAGCAACGGCACCTTCAACAATGCGGTGGGCGGATACAGCGTGTTCTTCGATTGTATATTGGGAGCCGACAACAATTGGTACGCTTGCGGTACAACCAGCTCTGGATTTATGGTTCGCGACTTCTTAACTACTCGCTTCTCATTTGATGGTATATTAGATGCAACCTGGGGTGGAACTGGAAACGTTGTTACATCATTAGGACCATCGTTTGACGACGCTTATGGGATTGGACTTCAAGCCGACGGAAAGGTTGTTTGTGCGGGGCTAACAGCTCAAGACTTAAACGATATGGGAGTGGTTCGCTACTTGGCTAGTGGTGATATTATTGTTGTTAACGGATGCACCGCGGTAGATGCTTGCAATTACAACCCCACGGCTAATCAAGAAGATGGGTCATGCTATTTCATTGGAGATCCATGCGACGATGGTTTAGCTACAACCGATAACGACGCATACAATGCGAACTGCATCTGTGAAGGTGTGAGCAACGTTGAAGAGAACAATGTCTTCGGAATGGTCGTTTTTCCAAATCCCAATACTTCGGGCGAAATCACGCTCACAAGCAACGAGGTTGGAAAAGGTTCAATAAGTATTGTTGACATGACAGGACGTGTGGTATTTGTGCAAAATGGGGTAGTATCTTCAACGCAGAAAATAAATATTGAAGAGCTTCCAATTGGCATTTATTCGCTGAGCGTCGTGCTTGAAAGCAAAAGATCAACTGTTTCATTTGTGAAATTATAACTCATGTTAGAAAGTATTCCCGATTACATACCCTACAGCCTCCTTGCTCTTTTTTCTGTTGGAATTGGAATCTATTTGTTCAAAGATACTGTTCGCTTTGCGCTTAAAAGTGAAAAGACTAATGGACGAATTGTAAATTGGATGAGCGCCTCTGAGAAAGGGAAGAAGTACTTCTATCCGGTTATTGAATACACACCGAAAGGTGGAGAAACCATTCGTTTGCGAACGGAAGATCGCTGTGAATTAGAGCCCATGTATGCTGTAGGAACAACCGTCACGGTGAAGTACGATTCACAAAATTTCAAAACCATTCGCGTGGAATACCCAAAAAAAACTTCCTAACGAAAGGGTGTTGTTAGATAGAGATAATCAAGTAATATTATGAAAGAAGAATAGACTAATTTGCAGTCTCATGTGGGATTTCATTCAAAGTATAACTAGCCCAGAACAAATACTGCACATTGGCGGACTTGCCTTGGTGTTGATTATACTTTTTGCTGAAAATGGAATCATCATTGGCTTCTTTCTTCCCGGAGATTCCTTGTTGTTTTTTACCGGGCTTATAACCTCAACCCAACCTCAACTTCTTAACACCCCTATTTATAACCTCCTGCTATACATGTCTATTGCATCGCTTGCAGGTTGTCTTTTCGGATATTATTTCGGGTGGAAGGTAGGGCCCGCTATTTTTAATAGAAAAGATTCGTTTTTTTTCAAAAAGAAATATGTCGATGCTACCCGCACCTTCTACGAGAGACACGGAGGAAAAACACTTATTCTTGGAAAATTCCTGCCATACATACGAACATTCGCACCCATTTTAGCCGGTGTTATTCGCGTACCATTTAAGTCCTTTGTCGGTTACAACATTGTTGGCGCCATTTCATGGGTTGTATCGCTAACGCTTATGGGCTATTTCTTGGGAGAACGATTCCCTGGAATAAAAGATTACTTGGAGTATATCATACTCGGATTCATAGTCGTTACCAATGCCTTCGTAATTCGGGCGTATCTAAAAGAACGCAGAAAATCTAAAGCAAAAGAAAGCGAGGTCATCGATTGACGTGCTTATCTTTGCACCATGGAAAATTTCGATGTAGTTGTTGTTGGCGCGGGTCCAGGCGGATACGTTGCTGCTATTCGTTGCGCTCAATTGGGTATGAAAACCGCATTGGTTGAGCGTTATTCAACACTTGGAGGAACATGCTTAAACGTTGGATGTATTCCTTCGAAAGCGTTACTTGATTCCAGCGAGCACTACCATCAAGCTGTGCACACATTCGATATGCACGGAATTGAACTTGGTTCTAAGCCAAAAGTGAACCTTGGACAAATGATCAAGCGCAAGCAAGACGTGGTAGACCAAACAACAAAAGGTATCGAGTTTTTAATGAAGAAAAACAAGATTTCTGTGCTTCACGGACACGGAACTTTCACTTCAGCTACAACGCTTTCTATTGCGAAAGCAGACGGAACAAACGAAGAGGTAAGCGGAAAGAATTTCATTGTCGCTACTGGATCAAAACCAGCGAGCCTTCCCTTCATTCAAATAGATAAAAAACGCGTCATCACAAGCACAGAAGCATTGAAGTTGGAAGAAGTTCCAAAGCACTTGATTGTCATTGGTGGTGGTGTAATTGGACTTGAGTTGGGTAGCGTTTATGCGCGTCTCGGTTCGAAGGTGAGTGTGGTGGAATTCATGGACGGAATTATTCCAACCATGGATAAAACAATGGGGAAGGAACTTCAAAAATCATTAACCGCTCTTGGCTTCGAATTCTTCCTTTCACACAAAGTGAAAGAAGTTACAGCGAAAGGAAAAACAGTTACGGTGAAAGCAGACAACGCGAAAGGTGAAGAGGTAGCACTCGAAGGTGACTACGTTCTTGTTTCGGTTGGAAGAAAGCCATACACAGACAATTTAGGATTAGACAAAGCAGGCGTTCAAGTTGACGAGCGCGGAAGAATTGTAACGAACAATCATTTGCAATCAAGCGTTCCAAACATCTACGCCATTGGTGATGTAGTGAAAGGCGCTATGCTTGCGCACAAGGCAGAAGAAGAAGGAACATTTGTGGCTGAAGTTATTGCCGGACAAAAACCGCACATCAACTACAACTTAATCCCAGGTGTGGTTTACACGTGGCCAGAGGTTGCAAGCGTTGGCTATACCGAAGAGCAATTGAAAGAGATGGGCAAGAACTACAAAGTAGGAAGCTTCCCATTCAAAGCAAGCGGAAGAGCGCGCGCGAGTATGGACACCGACGGATTGGTGAAAGTGTTAGCAGACAAAGACACCGATGAAATCTTAGGCGTTCACATGATTGGTCCGCGTTGCGCAGACATGATTGCTGAAGCGGTTGTGGCCATGGAATTCCGTGCTAGCGCGGAAGACATTGCGCGTATTTCTCACGCACACCCCACATTCACCGAGAGCTTCAAGGAAGCGGCGTTGGATGCGACGGCGAAGCGGGCTATACACATTTAGTCCGAAGGACGAATGTTGCACAGCAACGAATGTGAATACACGAATGCCTTCGGCGATATATTTCTCTGACAACGTCAGATTAATCTCGAAGAGATTGATCGAAATTTATTTCGATTGATCCGCAGGATGTTTCTTCTTCCCGCCACCAAAGTAGGTTCCGATAGACCAAGAGCGTTCCATGAAGGTAATGGCTTGTTGAGCACGAGCGTTTTTGTCGCCGTCTTCCAACATGATGTTGCCTAAGTAAGATCTTCCAAATTGAGCGCCCACTTGTGCGAAGAAGTGTTTGCCCATTTCCATGCGTAGTCCAGATGACGCACTCCAGCCCCATCCGGCAACGTGCAACCAATTGAGGTGACGTTCTCCGTAAAAGGTAAAATCAGTCCAAGGCAGGAAGATGCCTAAGTTTCCTGAACACCACATGTATAAGCCATACTTGTTGGTTTTGTCTTTCCAAACAGGCGCGCGGTATTCCGCAGCAGCGCGAATAAAATTGAACCCGTTACTGTGGTGGAAATCCATGAAGCTCGTGGTGTACAAAATTTGTTGATTGTTGAAGTCCCCGGTGTATTGCTGGCCAGCGTATTTAACAGTGTCTATGTATCCGTTCAAAATACACGACTGCGTGGGAGTTAAACGGTACTTCATGTGATCCCATCCGACTGAAACTGAAAATTGATCTGTAAGGAATCGTCCAAAACGAACGTTAAATTGCGGCACACTGAAATACTTTGCGTTGAAGTATACATTCGGATCAAATTTCGCAGGCATATCGGTGGCGCTTACTTCCTTCAACTCGAAATCGTATCCTTCTCCCTTGAAGTGTATATAGCTTCTTAAGTATGAGGCTCTGTTGTAACCCCAATAGATATAATTCTGTCCCTTGCGATCAGAAACCCCACCCCATGAAGACTGCGGCTCGTTTGAAGTCTGAGCGAAAGTTGTTATGCCCATAAAGGCAAACATGAAAACAAGAAGATTCTTCATAGACCGCGATAATTTGCAGCAAATGTAATTGCTGAACGATGAATCACACCGCACTTGGAAAAAAAGGCGAGGCGCAAGCGCTCGAGTTCTTAAAGAAAAAAGGATACAAGGAAGTTGCTATGAACTGGCGAATAGATCCTTATGAAATTGATTTGATTATGATTGATAAAAATGATCTCGTCTTTGTTGAAGTAAAAACACGCAGCACCGATGCCTTTGGTAATCCGCTCGACGCGGTTAATCCGCGCAAACGGCAGAAGCTCATTCGCGCTGCACATTTGTTCATTGTGCTTCACAACCATTCCCTAGAACCCCGATTCGACGTGGTCTCCATCGTAGAAACAGAAAACGCCCCTTCGAAAATTTTCCATTTCGAAGAAGCGTTTTATCCTTTAGTCAAATAAGTTAACTCCTTCGGATCAATCCGACGAAGTCTGAGAAATAAATCGTCAAAGACATTCGTGCTTGCACATTCGCCGAAGGCATTCGTGCTTGCACATTAAATCCTTTGGATCAATCGAAACAAGTTTCGATCAATCTCTTCGAGATCAATCCGACTTTGTCGGATTAAAGTTTCACTACTTGTTTTCTTAAGGAACCTTCTTCCATTTGCAATTCAAGAATGTAATTTCCTGAAGACAAATTAGAAAGATCAAGCACCGCGTTGCCGTTCGCTACGCGTTCTGCAAGGACAAGTCTTCCAGAAAGATCGCGAATAGCAAGGTTTGCACTTTCGGTGGTATTGTTCCATTGAACGTTCAAGACATCGGCAACCGGATTCGGATAGATATTCAGTTGGTCTTCCATTGCAATTTCTTCCACTCCAACGTTTACTGTAATCATGTCAGACGTAACAATACAACCGTAACTGTTGGTTACCTGCACCGCATAAACACCGTTGGGAGGGCTAATTAAATAGTAGGTGATTGCCCCTTGCAAAAGCATTCCGTTATAGAACCATTGATATGTGTCATAAACGTCTTCAACCGACAATTGGTCTGCGGCAGCATTCCAAAAAACCTCTATTGGCGCGCAATACAGATATGGCTCACTTGTAGAAGAACACCCGAATTCATTCTGAAGATAAACTGAATAATAGCCAGACTCGGTCATGGTTAAACTAGAACCCGACGCTCCTGAAATTAAAATACCATCGTGATACCAGTAGTAAGTTGGCATAGTATCGTTGGAACATGAGATTACGTTTCCACTTACACTCACAGCAGCGTCTGGCTGAGGAAAGACATTAACCGTTGTTGAAGCTGAAATATTCGTCACTTCACTCAGTGAAATGTTTATTGTTCCTGAAGTTCCATTTCCAGAGTTGAACGATTGCGAGCCCACTCCTATGTTGAACGAAGAAGTTCCAAGATTATCATCTTGTGAAATATCGTCTGAATCCCAGAAGGTAATGGTATAAGGTGGGTTTGAAAGCGTGAAGTTCACGTTCGAGTAAGATGCGCTTGTTTGGTTGTTCACAGTACCACTTGTATACACCGCACTTCCTGCAGCATTGTTAATGGTGAAGTAGGGATCAGCTGTGCTAAACAAATCATCAGCATCGCCGTTCCAGTTTCCATTCACTCCAGCAAGGTTTACAGAAGTGATTACATAATTGGAAATCACGGTTTGAAGAGATGCAGTATAGGTGCCTGCCGTACCATAATTCACTGGCGCCGGATCTGCCTCTGTTCCCGTTTGTCCATTTCCAAAATCCCAAGTGTAGGTAGTCAATTGTCCAGCGTCTCCACCAATGGTTGCCACATAATCCACGTCAATAGATCCGCAACCAGCAGACTGATCAAAAGAAAAAGTTGATGTTCCGCCTGGACCCTGTTCAACAATAAGTGTAATGATAAAACTATCGTTTTGTGTGACTTCGAATCCGAAAGCTTCAGCTAGCGCAGTAATGCTAATCACGATATCATAAGTTCCCGGCAATACAGGCACTCCGCAAATGGTAGCACACCCAGAGTTCTCCCCTTGCGGTGGATAGAATATTCCATCGGCATCGTTCAAAGTGAATTCCAATCCGAATGGAAGTCCAGATACATCTGTAATGGTTAATTGTAGAAGGGTTGCGTTAACTCCGGAAGAAGGATCAACCACATCAGTTGGAATGAAAAACGTCATTACCTGCTCGTAATACACCCCCGTTGTTGCATTAGGCGGAGTAGCAGGACAGATCATAGGTGTTCCCGTTGTATTGGTGCAGGTAGGATCTGGAGAACAAGTAGGACATTGCGCGTTCACTGAAAATAATCCAGCAAAAAACACTGCGAAAAAGATTGATATGTTTTTCATACGTTAAGGTTCAAACTAAGGTTCATTCAAGATTAAGAAATTTTTTCTACATGAGCAATGCTTTCAGCGAAAAAAGCAAGAAAGAGAATCTATCTTCGCAGTCAATATGAAACACTCCATTACTCGAAAATTATTTGCCTACCTCATCAACGGATTGGTGCTGGCACTTCCCATTTACATTACGGGTTATGTTTTGTACACGGTATTCACCTCCTTAGACAGAATACTGCCCATAGAACACAAATATCCTGGATTGGGAATTCTCATTCTCTTAGTTGCTTTGATTATTCTTGGGTTTCTAGGAGCGAAGATTATCAACGATCAAATTAGAAATCGCTTTTTAAAATTTCTCGACCGCATTCCTTTCATCAAAACCATTTACAAAAGCATTACCGATATGCTTGGTGCTTTTGTCGGAAATAAAAAACGATTCAATAAACCTGTATTGGTGCGTCTGAGCAAAGACAATGATGTTGAAGTTATTGGATTTATTACCGACGAAGATTTACAAGAAATTGGAGAAGCACATGAAGGAAAAATAGGAGTGTACGTGCCTATGAGTTACAGCTTTTCAGGACACTTGGTTATTGTACCGCGCAGCAATGTGAAGGCAATCACAGGCAATTCACTCGAGCTAATGAAATACGTAGTAAGCGGTGGTGTTGTAGAATTCGAGCCTGAAAAAAATGAAGGAACGAAATAAGGCACTCGTCTTACTTCACTTCATTGTTTTTCTCTGGGGATTTACAGGAATCCTTGGAAAAGAACTGAATTTTTCTGTTACAGTTTTGGTCTTCTTACGCATGGTGGTTGCACTTGCCTCTATTGCGACTTATAAATACTTCTGGAAGAAATCGTTCGTAGTTTCTCGCTTCGATCTTATTAAGCTCTTGTTTGTTGGCATGCTCACGGCCGCGCATTGGTTGTGCTTTTTCTACAGCATTCACATCAGCAATGTTAGTACAGCACTGGCCGTCATTAGCACAACCGCCTTCTTCGTTGCGCTTATTTCGCCGTTGTTTACACGAAAGAAATTTGTGTGGAAGGAACTCGCACTTGGAACGCTCGTAACTGCAGGTGTCGCCGTTATTTTCAATGTTGAAATGGAGTACGCTTGGGGAATCGTATTCGCCCTTTTGGCTGCGTTGTTTGCAGCCATCTTTTCTTCTTTCAACGGTAGATTTATTCGCACGATGCACGCAAGTAACATTGCATTTTATGAAATGCTCGGAGGAAGTGCTTTTCTAATTGCGGTGATTACAATACAAGGCGAATGGAACATTGTAGCAGAACTCACTACTTATGATTGGCTCTTGGTCATTCTTCTTGGGACAGTAACCACAGCATTCGCTTTCATAGCCAGTGTGAATGTGATGAAGCACCTCTCGCCATTCTCTTGCGCCATTGCCATTAACCTCGAGCCTGTTTATACGATTCTGTTGGCTCTGCTTTTTTATGGAAAGTCTGAATACATGCGCCCGCTGTTTTACGTAGGAGCAATTCTTATTCTATCGAGTGTGTGGTTAGAAAGTTTGTTGAGGAAAGGAAAGACTAAAGCGCCAGACGCACGTTAATCTGAAAGTTTTCCCATTCTTCGTTGGTCATTATAGGGACAAACGTGTTGGGTAATCCCGCACATTTCATTTCAATGTTTTGTGCACGGGATTCCAATTCTGGGTGTGTGCTCATAAATTCAGGCATGTATCCAGACATTTCGCTGTCTGCTTTCATTTTACGGAACAATGTTGCCATTCCATTTGGACGAATATTCGAATTGGTTAGAAAAACAAATCCTACTTCATCCGCTTCATTTTCTTGATCTCTGCTAAACGCCAATCCCGCTAATTCTCCAACAGCCGATGCCACTGTAGCGCTACCGCCTTGGGCCACCGCACCTTCCAACAAAGTAATTATTCCTTCGGTTCGCATGCGTTCAATCACATGACGCTTTTCCAAATGGGCAATTTCATGGGCCAATACTCCTGCTAATTCTTCTGGATTATCGCACGCATAAATCAACCCTGTGTGCACCACTATGTGATTCCCCGGCAGAGCGAAGGCATTTACTTCATTGTTGTTTACGACATGAATGTGAAATTTGTTTGCGGGAAAAAGATTTCCATTCGCCAATCTTTCAACCATAACATTCATTACCTCGCTAACAGAGTCTGATTTAATTTCCTTTGACTCCATAAGAACCGCTTCCATGGCTAATTCTCCGAATTTCTCTTCGTTGAAATCACCAAAAGACATGTGATTCAAAGACGCTGTAATGGGAATGCGTGAAAACGCAAACCACAATCCGGTTAAAACAGCCAATGTTATTGCAAATCGAATAAGGAATGTCTTCATCTTACTTGTCTTTTCTTACTAAAACATTTGTTAGTGGAGCGAACAACCACCAGTTGCTTTCCTTACCCTTTCGAACTTTCACAGCAGAAATCAAGGTTCCTACAATCTCTGAAATGTTCACAAGAATAACCACACAGATGTATCCGAAATACTCATCGGAAAATTTCAAATCACCAAACATGATTCGAATGGTCCATTGAAAACTAATGGTGTTCAGAATGAAAACAAAAAATTGCGATAGCAAAGCTTGCGTGCAATGCCAGCGAACGAAATAAGACGACTTTCGGTTAGACATGAAAAAGATAAATGTTGCCAAGAGATTTACAATAGGCAAGGGTAGTCCCGCCATTAAAGCCACCAACGACATAACATACGCGTTAGCCGCTTTTTCGCGATCGTCTTGTTCGCGAACTCTGTCTTGCATTTCTTGTAATTCCATAGCTTAAAAAAATAAACCGAACTTTCGTTCGGTTTATTGTATCGTTTAGATTAAGAATTTCTGAACATTCTCCATGTTCTTCTTCTTTGTATTTCCTTGGATAGTGAACCAATCTACAATGGTCCATATTCCACAACCACCTAATGTTAGAAGCTTTGCAACTCCTAATCCTGTATCTCCAATGTAGAAACGGTCAATACCATAAGAACCCCCGAAAATTGAAATAATCAAAGCCGTAGAAGGGTCTTTCAAATTAGCAGATTGAATCATAATAAACTTGCTATCATCTAAAGCAAGAAGACGATCTCTTAAATAAGGAATTTGATGACTTTCAAAAAATTTTGCATTGGTAGCAATGTACATGTCTACACGTGACTGATCCATAAAAAAAATTTGGTTAGGTGCCTACTCTATTTTCAGGTTTTCGGCTTCCCCTGCGAAACCGAAAATAATAAATTGTTGAATTCAAAAAGAAATACCTTGTATAATTTTTTCCTTTCATTTGAATCGGTACGCCCTAACATAATCAACCACAAAGGAGTTCTTTTCCAATGGCAATCTATTCTCAGATTGCTGAACAGCCATGTCTACCAAGATTTTCATTGGTGATCGAGGAAACACATTCTCTTGTCTTCCCATTATAATCTTACCGTCTTTGCGATCACTAGCCTTTTTATAGCGGTAAAGTGTGCGCATCTCCTTTCCGTCTGTATACCATACAATGGCACTCTCTGTCCACAACACGCCATAGGTGTGCATGCCTTCTGATCCATCGAACGGCAGCTTCGTGCCCATACCCGACATTTTCTTGTTGTAGTGCGTTGTCATATGCTGAACGCGCGCTTGCTTCTTCTGACTAAAACCACCAAAAACATTCTCTTCATTCCAAAATTCAAACACATCGATCTCGTTGTTCGTTCCATTTGATTCCCCGTACAACCAGAACGCCGGCCACATATCTCTGCCCTTCGGTAACTCACAACGAATTTCATAATAACCCCAAAGAAACATTTCTTTCGATTCGAACTCACCCGTCTCATAATTGAAATTACCCTTGCGCTCCTTCATTCCGTCGGTAATCCAAACGTAAAAGGTTTGATCTTTTCTTTCTTTTGGAAGTGTCGTAATAACAACCTTTCCATCCTTCACCTCAATACTCTCTTTGGTAAGCCATTGTTGGGTTATTTTCTGCTCGGCGTCGCGAACCACCCCTTCACGAATATCCCATTTTTGTTCATCCAATTTAGCCCCATCAAACTCATCGTTGAACGAAAGCTTCATGGGAATATTCATTCCACGAAAATTAATAATCGTGTCTTTCGGCTGAGCGAAAGCCAATGCAGGCGCTAGTGCGCATAAAACGACAAGCAACTTCTTCCACATAAAAAATAATTATTTAGGTTGAAACCAAGATGAATACATGACATAGTTGTTCGCTATGCGCTGCACTTCACCTTGAAACAATTCCGGAGAAAGGTCTTTGATTTTTTTTGCAGGAATACCCGCATACACACTTCCGCTTTTCACATGCGTTCCCTCGGTAAGAATGGCGCCAGCGGCAATAATGCAGTTCTCTTCAATTACACAATTGTCCATAACTATTGCACCCATTCCTATAAGCACATTGTCGTGTATGGTGCATCCGTGAACCATGGCGCGGTGGCCAATGCTTACGTTGTTTCCAATTTTTGTAGAAGCCTTCTGATAGGTGCCGTGTATAATAGCACCGTCTTGAATGTTCACTTTGTTGCCAATCTCAATGGTGTTCACATCGCCACGAACAACTGCCGTAAACCACACACTGCACTGATCTCCCATAGTTACCTGCCCAACTATCGTGGCGTTGTCAGCAATGAAGCAATCGTTCCCCCATACTGGGGAAACGTTGTTTACAGGTAAAATCAATGGCATAATTTCTTTTTACAATGGAATATTTCCGTGCTTCTTACGCGGCATCTTCTCTGACTTATTCTCGAGCATTTCAAATGCTCGAATCAATTTCTCACGCGTAACAGCCGGCTCAATAACCTCATCTACATATCCGCGCTCAGCAGCGCTGTATGGATTTGCGAAAAGCGTTGCGTACTCCGCTTCTTTCTCTTTCCACTTCGCTTCGCTGTCTGCAGCCTCCGCAATTTCTTTCTTGAAAATAATTTCCGCGGCTCCCTTCGCACCCATCACGGCTATCTCTGCCGATGGCCACGCGAAATTCATGTCGGCTCCAATGTGCTTGCTATTCATAACATCGTATGCGCCGCCATAGGCCTTACGCGTAATGACCGTCACACGCGGAACCGTTGCTTCGCTAAACGCGTAAAGCAATTTCGCTCCGTTTGAAATAATTCCGTTCCACTCTTGATCCGTTCCCGGCAAAAATCCAGGAACGTCTTCCAACACCAACAACGGAATATTAAACGCATCGCAGAATCTTACGAAACGTGCAGCCTTGTTGCTGCTCTTAATGTCTAATACGCCTGCTAAAAAGGCTGGCTGATTCGCAACAATACCTATGCTTCTTCCAGCAAGACGCGCGAAACCAACCACAATATTTTCAGCATAATCTTTATGCACTTCCAACCAAGACTCTTCGTCTACCAAAGCAGCAATAACTTCTTTTATGTCGTAGGGCTGATTCGGATTGGCGGGAATAATTCCATTCAACGCTTCTCTTCTTTCATTGCCGGCTTCGTAAGGCAAACGAGCAGGAGTCTCTTCGCAGTTTTGCGGCATGTAAGAAAGCATTTGACGAATGGTCTTCAACGCCGCCACATCGTTCTCTGCGGTCAAATGCGTTACACCACTCTTCGTGCTGTGTGCACTTGCTCCGCCTAAATCTTCACTGCTCACTTCTTCGTGCGTTACAGTCTTCACTACGTTCGGACCCGTCACAAACATGTAGCTCGTGTTTTCCACCATAACAATGAAATCTGTTAAGGCCGGAGAGTACACAGCGCCACCCGCACATGGTCCCATGATCGCACTCAACTGAGGAACCACGCCGCTGGCCTGAACATTTCTATAGAAGATATCGGCATAGCCACCAAGACT
Organism: uncultured Chryseobacterium sp.; assembly: GCA_964385405.1. Lineage (GTDB taxonomy): Bacteria > Bacteroidota > Bacteroidia > Flavobacteriales_D > Sanyastnellaceae > CAIZGX01. The sequence goes on from CAYLOT010000013.1 coordinate 61,943, forward strand.
CACCACGCCTTCCTGAATGCGCGCACCACCGCTGTCGTTCAACCCAATTACCGGTGCACCATTCTTCATGGCCAAATCCATAATCTTGCAAATCTTCTGCGCGTGCGCTTCGGCAAGCGATCCGCCCATTACGGTAAAATCTTGAGAGAAGACATACACTAAGCGACCGTTGATTTTACCGTATCCGGTAACCACACCATCGCCTAAATATTTTTCGTTTTCTAATCCGAAATTGGTGCTGCGGTGAGTGACCAACATCCCAATTTCTTCGAATGAATTTGAATCTAAGAGTACTTCAATGCGCTCACGTGCAGTGAGCTTTCCTTTTTTGTGTTGCGACTCTATGCGCTTCGCACCACCACCCAATAAAGCTTCCTGCTTCTTCTGTTCGAGATTGGCTAATTTTTCTTGCATGCGGCAAATTTAGGATTATTCCGCTGTGCCTGCTACATCGAATTCCAACACTACCTCTGTTCCGCCGTTATTAAACGAGCATCTGTCGGCTAAGCGCTGCATAAGAAAAACCCCTCTTCCGTGAGGCAATTCAATGTTTTCAGGTGCGGTAGGGTCTGGTAAGTTTTCATAATCGAAACCAGGTCCCTCATCAGAAATAATAAATCGCAAAGTCTTTTCATTTTCCAATTCGAAGGTCAACGAGACTTGGAGATCACTGCTTAAACGATTCCCATGAACAACCGCGTTGTTCACACCCTCTGTTAAGCAGATTAACACCTCGCCGTAAAAATCTTCCTTTACTTTGTATTCAGCGCAAACATCGTCTGCAAGCTTCTCAGCTAAATGTATGCTTTCAAGAACTGAAGGAAAACGAAGTTGTCTGCGACCTTGAATCATGAAATAATTTTTGCGTATCAAAAATGAGAAAAAAAACGCGACTTTCTGTTTATTTCTTTCACGAATTTCTGAAATAGCGTTGCGTCTTCTCTTTGTAATACGGTTTTAAGTTCGGCGAAACCGATCGCAATGTCTCTACACCCTTCTGTTTATTCTTTAAAAATTCTTCGTACTTCTTAGGATTTCCAACAGGAGCATTAATGGCCTCGTTGCTCTTGCGCTCTTCGTCCATCTCGCGCACACGCTCTGCTTGCTCTGCTTTCAACAAACGAATCATAATGTCGTTCTGTCTGCGAATGCTTTCTTCGGTAATCTGATTGTTTACAATGTCGCGTTGAAGCTTCTCCATCTCTTTGGCAATTTGCTTCAGCTCGTTGCCTGCTCCACTTCCGTCTTCATTCAACTCATTGCCCTTTTCCTCCATCATCTTGCGAATGGCGGCTTGCTTCGCGGCCATCTGCGCCAATTCCTTGGCCATACCTTCGTCGCCTCCGCTCTTCGATCCGCCAGAATTGTTCTTGCCCTGATTCTGTCCTTTCTTGCGCGCTTCCTCTAACTGCTTCTGCAGGCCTTCTTGCATGCGCTTCATCTGCGCCGCAGAAGCTTTGCTCTTGCCCTTCCCTTTGCCCTTTCCGCCGGGTTTGTTGCAGCTTCCTTTTCCTTCCTTCTTCGATTGCGACTCTGATTGCATTTGCGCTTGCATCTGCTGCAACGCATCGTCTAACAACAACGCTAAGTTGTTGTACCCCGTCATAGCAGACTGCTGGTTCTGCGTAATGCGTCCCATGTTTCCATCTGGAAAATCTTTCATGACGCGGTCAAGGTTCGCGTTAATCTCGTTGATCTCGTGATTCACGGTTGAGCTAATCTCTGGCACACGCTTGCTTAATGCGAACAGACTGTCTTCAATCATGCGCGAATCGTCTTTCAACTTACGCTGACGTTGTGCCAAGGTTTTAATCCTAGGATCGTTCGCCATGGTTTTCTTCGTCTCCTCCATAAGCGCCTCTTGGTCGAAGCTCACTGAAAGAATGTTCTCTAACAAAGCGCGCATGGCGGCCATGTCTTCTTCGTGCTGCTCTTGCTCTGCGGCTTCCATGCCGTCTTGCATTTGCTGAGCCATCTGCTTCATCTTTTCCGCGGCTTTTTTCTGCGACTTCGAAGCATTGCTCTTCTTGTTTTGCTTCAATTCGGAAGAAGACTTTTCTTGCTCGTCGTCGATTTCTTTTTTCAATCCGTCTGTATCCGGAATCTCTTGAGGATTCTCTAATTCTTTATTCAATTCTTCCGCCTCTTTCAACTCTTTCTTGACGTCTTCAAACTCTTTGTTCAACTGCTCTTGCTCTTTCAATTTTTCTTCCGCACTCTTCGATTCATCGTTCGCTAACTTCTCTTGTTTGTCGGCCAATTCATTGAGTTTCTCTGTGGCTTCCTTCAATTTTTCTTCGACTTCTAATTCTTTGAATTGCTCCAATGCACGGTCCAATTCCTTCTCTAAATCTTCGGTCGAAAGATTCATCTTTTCTATTTCTTTTCGAAGCTCGTCCTTGTTCAATTCGTTCATAAGCTTCTGAAGTTCCTGCATCATTTCCTTCATTTCAGGACTGAGCATTTCGTTCATCAGACGCTCCAGTTCTTTTTGCTTTTCAGCCAGCTGCTCGTCTTTCTGCTCTTGGTTGCGTTGCTGGTTTTGCTTTTGAATTTCTTGAACCTGCTCTTCCAATTTTTTCTGACGCTCTATGAGGTCTTCTAATTTTTTCTTGTCTTGCCAATTGAGATTTTGCTTCTCGAGCATTTCGCGTTCGAGCTGCTTCATTTCTTTTTGAAGTTTTTCCGCTTCGCGCAAGCTTGATTCCAGTTGGTCTTTGATGCTTTCGCTTTGCTCGTTGCGCATTTCCTTCAGTTCTTCTTCCGTAGGATTCACGAATTGTCTTACTTGGGAGCGCGTGCTCTTCGCGCCGTGCACGCCGTCGTTGTCCCACACTTCGAAGAAGTAATTTACTTCGTCGCCGGGCTCTAGGTTGAAGATGGAGAAATCTACTGCGTGGAAAAACTGATCTCCAGTTGTACCCACTTCAAACTGAATGGGCAACACTGTTGCGCTTTCTACGGCCTTACCATCGCGCATGTGAACGGCGGTGAAGGTAAGCTTCGTAAGGCCGTAATCGTCTTGAATACCGCCGGTGAAATAGTGAATGTAGCGCGAGGTAGAATCGGTTTCATCTTGAACGCTGATGCTCGGATATCCGTCGGCCACTACGTTCACTTGATACGACAAGGCGTTTCCGTTTTGCACCTGATCGTTTTGAGGAATGACGCTGTATGCAAAATTCTGCGAAGCATTTTCGCGGTGCTCGAATCCGTTTGAAGTTTCTTCGAACGGCAATTTACCTGCGGCTGTTTCGAAGAGAACAGCGGAGGTATTTTCACCGGCGATTTTCCAGATGAGTTGTGTGCCTTCGGGAACCAGCAGATCGCCGGTGTTGTTCACCACAGCGTTCTCTTTTTTCAAGTAGGAAGGATAGTTCACTTCAATCTGAAACTGCGTTAGCTTGGGCATTTGCAGCACATCGAGGTTATATCCCTTGCTGTGAAATTTCCCACCATAAAAAACAATCACTGCGTCTTCCTTCACATTCGAAAGGGTGTAGGAAAAGTCAATGTTACTCTTCTTCACCATTTGAAATTTCTGTCCGTTTACTTCCACAAAAACCTGCGCTGGAATTTCCTTTCCCGTCACACGCATGCGCACTTCGTAGTCTGAATTCTCTACTGCCGTAAGCGTGTCGTTCATCATTTCCATAACGAACGGCGCTTCTTCTTCAATGATCTCGTTGTAGCGCAGCAGACGGTCGGTAGGTTTCAGAATGAAGGAAGGCGTAATTAAAAACAACACGCCGAATACGCCCACCAACGGAAGCAGGTAGCGCAAATATTTTTTGTTCTTCTTCACATCAATGGCCGCTGTGAAAGGCACGGGACGCAGGGCTTGCATGCGTTGTGCTATGCTTGCTTGAAGCAAACTACTTTCCGCATGTTCGTTCAGTTGTGATTGAAGTTGAAGGGTGTTCAGAAGACGATCGTCTACTTCCGGAAAATGTTGACCAATAATTTTAGCAGCCTGTTCGTAGGTAATGTGCTTTCCCAATTTCAACATAGAAAAAAATGGCAATGCAATTCTTGAAACGAAGAAGTAAGCAGCAGAGGCTAGAAATCCGAAGAAGAAAATGGTTCGAACGGTTGGACCAAAGTGGCCAAAGTATTCGAGTGTAACGAGAATAAGATAAAGTCCTAAGAAAAGTGCGGCAACATACAAAAGCCCTTGAACCATGCGGTTCTTGTAGTACTTCCGAATGAAGTCGTCTAAGCGTTGTATGAGTTGTTCGTATGCGTTCATGCCACTTTCTTCAGCATTGAAAGATACAAACGAAATTGTTTGACACTTATTTTTTCGGAACGGAAATGCACACGTTCTGCGCTTCGGTGAAGAAACGAAGTGCTTCCCATCCGCCTTCGCGGCCCACGCCCGATTGTTTTACTCCGCCGAACGGCGTGCGTAAATCTCTTTCCAACCAACAGTTCACCCACACAATTCCGGTTTGAAGATTTCCTGCAAGACGGTGCGCCACGGTAACGTTGGTGGTCCAGATGCTGGCTGCTAATCCGTATTTCGTGCTGTTCGCCAAGGCCTGCACTTCTTCTTCCGTTTCGAAGGGTTGAAGGGTAATGACCGGACCGAAGATTTCTTCCTGATTGGTTCTGCATGAAGCGTTCAAACCCTCGATAATGGTGGGTTGCATGAAGTAACCTCCTGCGTTTTCACCTTCAAGAATTACTCGTTCGCCACCGCAAATAACGGTGCCGCCTTCTTGCTTCGCCAATTCAACAAAAGAAAGCACTTTGTTCAGGTGTGGTTCGCTCACTAGAGCACCCATTTTCGTTTTGTCTTCGGAAGGATTTCCTGGGACAATGCGCGAAACTTTTTCGATTAACGCAGCTTTGAATTTTTCGTAGATCCCGCTTTGCACGTAGAGGCGTGATCCGCAAAGGCAGATCTGTCCTTGGTTTGCGAACGACGTGCGAACGGTGGTTGAAAGCGCTTCATCGAAATCGCAATCGTTGAAGATGATGTTCGCATTTTTTCCACCCAACTCCAACGACATCTTTTTGAACTTCGGAGCCACCACGGAAGCAATATGCGCGCCTGTTGCGGTGCCGCCTGTAAACGAAATGGCCTTAATGCCGTTGTGCTGCACAATGGCCTCTCCGGCTTCCGGGCCGTATCCGTGAACAATGTTCAAGACACCTGCCGGCATGCCTGCTTCCGCGCAAAGTTTTGAAAACAAATAAGCGGTATATGGAGTAATTTCTGAAGGCTTCGCCACCACGCAGTTTCCTGCGGCTAGGGCGGGCGCTATTTTCCAAGTGAATAAATACAAAGGAAGGTTCCAAGGAGAAATACATCCAACCACGCCAATGGGCTTGCGCAACGTGTAGTTGATGTATTCGGTATTCGGATGTGCCTCGCTTGCGAAGTGCAGAATGCCTGTTGCGAAGAAGCGAATGTTGGCTTCAGCGCGCGGAATGTCTACTGCGCGAGCCAGCGAAATGGGCTTTCCATTGTCGAGAGTTTCGGCTTGAGCGAGTGCCTCGGCGTTGGCTTTTATAAGGTCTGAAAGGCGAATGAGCACCTCGGAGCGCTTTTCCACAGAAAGATTCGACCATTGGGGGAAGGCTGCTTCGGCAGCGGCAACTGCCGCATCTACATCGGCTTGTTCGCTGCGTGGAATAAGGCTGTAAACCTTGCCGGTAGCAGGATTCACGTTATCTATGGTTCTTCCAGAAACCGAAGGAACAAAGGTCCCGTTGATGTAGTTTTCGAGTGAAATCACAATTATTTTTTAAAAAACGAAGATAGAAATAGAAAAATACTTGCTGTTATGAAAAGAAAGTATTTATTTTGCATTCGCTTTTCGAAGGAAAAGTGAGATTGCCCGATCGTCTAATGGCAGGACAACTGTTTTTGGTGCAGTTTATATTGGTTCGAATCCAGTTCGGGCAACGATCGAAAAAGCCGCTTCACTGAAGCGGCTTTTTTTTATTCATTACTTTGCAAAAAATATCTCTTTTGAAAAACATTGCTATTCTCGGTTCAACCGGCTCTATAGGAACACAAGCGCTTGAAGTTATTCAGGAGCATCCGGAACAATTTTGTGTGGAAGTGTTAACGGCGCACAGCAACAGTCATTTGTTGATTGCGCAGGCGTTGAAGTTCAATCCGAATGCCGTTGTCATTACCGACGAATCGAAATACGCTGAAGTGAAAGAAGCGCTCGCATCTACAGACGTTAAGGTGTATGCGGGAAAGCAAGCGTTGGAGCAGATTGTAGAGATGGACAGCATAGACATTGTGCTTACCGCATTGGTAGGCGCAGCGGGACTTCCGCCAACGGTGCGTGCTATTCTTGCGAAGAAAAACATTGCGCTTGCGAACAAAGAAACCTTGGTTGTTGCTGGGGAGATTATTACGCAATTGGCGAAAGAAAACGGGGTGAATATTTATCCGGTCGACAGCGAGCACAGTGCTATTTTCCAGTGTTTGGCTGGCGAGTGGCACAACCCTATTGAGAAAATTGTTCTTACTGCGAGTGGTGGTCCGTTTAGACAGAAGCCTGCTGAAGAGTTGGCAGAGGTGACGAAGGCGCAAGCCTTGAAGCATCCGAATTGGACCATGGGTGCGAAGATTACCATTGACTCTGCAACCCTAATGAACAAAGGGTTAGAGGTTATTGAAGCGAAGTGGTTATTCAATTTGAAGCCGTCGCAGATTGAGGTGGTTGTTCATCCGCAGAGTATTATTCACAGTTTGGTTCAGTTCGAAGACGGCAGCATGAAAGCGCAGTTGGGCTTGCCCGATATGAAGTT
>CAYLOT010000014.1:0-65708 GCA_964385405.1 uncultured Chryseobacterium sp.
GCAAGCGCGCTCATCTATTTACTCAGCGATGCTTCGTCGTATGTTACCGGAGATAACATGAAGGTTGAAGGCGGTTGGACCGTTTGGTGATATGCAGAAAAAATTAGCAACATATTTTGAAAGACTTTGGCCTATCTGCCGAAGCATCACTGGAAACGGACTACGCGAGTCGTTCCGTATTCTGCAAGAAATTATTCCTTTCGAATTAACCGAAGTTCCTACCGGAACGCAAGTCCATGATTGGGAAATACCAAAAGAATGGAACATTCAAGACGCATACATTCTTACTCCTGATGGAAGGAAAGTGGCCGATTTTAAATTGAATAATCTACATGTTTTGAACTATTCCACTCCTGTGGACATGGAAGTCACACACGAAGAACTTTCGAAACATATTTTCACACTTCCAGAACAGCCAACAGCCATTCCATATGTGACTTCGTATTACGAAGAAAAATGGGGATTCTGTTTATCGCACAGCGAGTGGCTATCACTGCCGAAAGAGGGAATGTATCGTGTAGTTATTCAATCTGAATTAACCGAAGGAAGCCTCACCTACGGTGAAGCAATTTTAAAGGGCGATTCAGAAAAAGAGATTTTATTCTACTCGTACTTGTGTCATCCGAGCATGGCGAACAATGAGCTCAGCGGTCCATTGGTATTGGCTATGCTCTATGAGAAGCTCGCGGCCCTTCCACAAAGAAAATACACCTATCGATTTGTCCTAGCTCCCGAGACCATTGGATCAATCGCCTACTTATCGGAGAACGGAAGCGCATTGAAAGAACAGTTAGAAGCAGGTTGGGTTCTAACGTGCTGTGGTGATGCAGGAAAAATACATTACAAGAATTCGCGTAAAGGCAACGCTTTGGTCGATCGCATAAGCAAGCACATCCTAAATCAACTTCCAATTGAATGGAACGATTTGGAATTTTCTGTTGGTGGAAGCGATGAACGTCAGTTCTGTTCTCCCGGCTACAACTTGCCTGTGGGGTCATTCATGCGCACACCTTACCAACGATATTCGCAATACCACACCTCATTGGACAACCGGGAATTCATTTCCATTCCAGCTATGGAAGAAGGAGTTGAAATTTTATTCCAAATGGTGTTGGCGTTGGAAATAAACGAAACATACGAAGCAGTTGTTCAATACGGAGAACCGCAATTGGGTAAGCTCGGGCTTTATCCAACTTCCAACTTGCCGAATACAGATCAAAGGCAGATGGTGCACAACATGATGCACCTCATCAATTGGTCAGACGGTGAACACGATTTGTTAAGCATAGCCGAAAAGAAAGGGACTGCTATGTTTTATTTTGCCCCCTTGGCTAAACTTTGTGAAGAGAAGGGTGTTCTAAGAAGGAAATAACCCATTTGAATTGTACATTTGCAACTTAAATTTTTTAAAATGAAATCATTAGTAGAAGCTTTTCCAACACATTTGAAAGAAGCCTTGGCAATTGGTCAAAGCGCAACATTCACGAACACCGACAAACAATTTGAAAACATTGTCATCTCTGGTTTAGGAGGTTCGGGTATTGGAGGTAAAATAGTTTCTCAGTTGGTAGCAGACGCATGTTGCTTGCCAATCCTTTGCACAAACGATTACGTACTTCCTGCATTCGTGGGCTCAAAGACGTTAGTAATTATTTCTAGCTATAGCGGAGAGACTGAAGAGACGGTAGCGGCATACAACGAAGCGAAAGCGAAAGGTGCTACTATTTCTTGCATCACCAGTGGTGGAAAGATCGCGGCTGCAGCTGCGGCTGACGGATACAATTGCATTATCATTCCAGGTGGAAATCCACCAAGAAGTATGTTCGGGTACAGTTCTGTTCAAGTGCTCTTCACGTTGAAAGCATACGGATTGTACAACGGAAATTTCGAAGCGGAAATCAATGCATCAATCGACTTGATTCATGCTGAAATTGCGAATATCCGCACTGAGACTAAATCAATCGCAGAGAAAATTGTTTCGCGCATTCCTGTTTTATACAGCGAAGCAAGCTACGAAGGCGTTGCTATTCGTTGGAGACAACAAATCAACGAGAATTCGAAGATGCTATGCTGGCACCACGTTTTCCCTGAAATGAACCACAACGAATTGGTGGGTTGGACAGGTGGCGACAATCGCGTTGCGGTATTGATGCTTCGCACAGAAGATGATCACCAACGTTCACAAATTCGCATGGACATCTGTAAAAAATTGATGGCTGAAAAGTGCGATACGATTATTGAAATTAACGCCAAAGGATCAAGCAGACTTGAAAGAGCATATTACTTGATTCACCTTGGTGACTGGTTAAGCATTGATTTGGCTGAATTACGCAACGAAGATGCAACAGCTATTCCAGCCATTATTTTCTTGAAAAACGAGCTTTCAAAAATATGAGCAAACCCGTTGTTTCCTTCAAAGACTTAGGGCACGCGCCTTACAAGGAAACATGGGATTTTCAAGAAGAGTTATTTGAACGAAACGTTCAACGAAAACTTCAAAACAGATTAGAAGGAAAAGCCGACGGAGAGGGAACAGAAGATGTTCTCCTCTTCGTTGAGCATCCGCATGTATACACGTTGGGAAAAAGCGGAGACGCTTTTCACTTGCTCGTTTCTGATGAGAAACTCAAAGAGATAGGAGCAACGTATTATCCGATCAACAGGGGTGGCGACATTACCTATCATGGCCCAGGGCAAATAGTCGGTTATCCGCTTTTAGATCTCGAACACTTCTTCACCGACATTCACAAGTACATGCGCTATTTGGAAGAGGCAATTATTCGAACCATTGCGCATTACGGAATTGTAGGTGGAAGAATAGAGGGGCTTACGGGCGTGTGGCTAGATGTAGATGATCCGAAGAAATCTCGAAAAATTGCAGCGCTCGGTGTGAAGTGCAGCCGATGGTTGACCATGCATGGATTCGCGTTCAATGTGAACACCGATTTGAATTATTTTAACTACATAGTCCCATGCGGAATTACCGACAAAACGGTGACGAGCCTATCGAAGGAGTTGGGACGTGAAATGGACATGAATGAAGTGAAAAGAATTCTTCTGAACGAATTGGCGGAAGTTTTTCAATTCGAGTTGCAAATTCAGCAATAAGTATTAAAATTTCAAAGTGAATATCGTGCGCTTATCTTCAGCGCTTTTCGTGGTCAAAACCTTACATTTGTAGCATGGAAGCATTTTTCACGGCATTTACAACCTTACAGGGTTGGATAGACTTATTGACCCTGGTGATTATGGAGATTGTCTTGGGAATAGACAACATTATTTTCATTGCCATTGTAACTGGTTTTCTGTCTACAAAATCAGATCAAACCAAAGCACGTAGATTGGGACTTTCATTCGCGTTGATTTTTCGAATTGGATTATTATTCACCCTTTCGTATTTGGCACATTTGCAAGAGCCGTTTTTCACGTTAGGAGGTTTTCCAGTATCGGGTAGAGGTATTGTGTTGTTGGCTGGAGGATTATTCCTGATCATAAAAACTTCGAATGAAATTCGGCACAAGTTTTTAATAGCAGACAACGAGGAGTCTGAGAAGTCAAGAAAAATCAATTTGTTTCAAGCCATCATTCAAATTACGATTATCGATATTGTTTTTTCATTTGATTCAATAATAACAGCCGTTGGTTTGGTAGATCATGTTCCAATCATGGTAGTGGCTGTGGTCATTGCGATGTTTGTTATGTTGGCCTTTGCTCCATACGTAAGCGCGTTCATTGAAAAGTATCCAACATTAAAAATGTTGGCTTTGGTATTCTTAATCGTTATCGGATTGAATTTGGTTGCTGAAGCTTGCGAAAGCGCACACTTAATTCACATTCCAGAATACGTTAATGTGAAGATGTACTCCTATGTTGCGTTTGCTTTTGCATTAACTGTTGAGTTATTGAACATTCGCTTACATCATGTGAAAGAGCGTAAAGCAAAAGGATGATTATTATTCAAAACACGCTTGTAAGCGAAGATCTTTTTGAAGAGCATTTTGTCTGTGACCTTGCCTCTTGCAAAGGTGTTTGTTGTGTGGAAGGAGATAGCGGTGCGCCAATTGAAGCGGACGAACTACCCATTCTTGAACAGGAATGGGAAAAAGCAAAACCATACATGGTTCCTGAAGGTATTGAATCCATTGAAAGAGACGGACTTTATCAAGTAGACGAAGACGGTGATATTGTAACGACACTGGTGTCTGAGAAAGGCGCATGTTCCTTCGTTCATTACTCATCAGACGGAACTGCATTGTGTGCTTTGGAAACTTCATGGAAAATGGGAGAATCTAAATTCAGAAAGCCAATCTCATGTCATTTGTATCCTATTCGTTTGACGAAGTTGGCAGATTATGTTGGATTGAATTATCACCGCTGGCCTATTTGCGCGCCAGCATGCGAGTGCGGATCGAAATTGCAAGTACCAGTTTACAGATTTTTAAAAGATGCAATTACAACGAAGTTTGGTGAAGCGTATTTTCAAGAATTAGACGAACACTATCGGGTATGGAAAGCACAAAGAGAAGCGTAATTCTTTTTTTTCTATTCTTATTTGTCGCTCCCGGTTTTTCGCAAGAGTGGGTAAAAGTCAATTGTGTTTTCAATACTAAAGACGGTGATATCAAAGTCGACGGTGATATCGTTACCGATTTCAGAGAAGGAACAGCACTTGTGGTGAGTGCTCGATTAAAACAGTCGTATGGACAGGGCACCATGCAAACTACACGCATCAATCGTTTGCATAAGATTGATATGTACACTGATCGCGAAGAAACATTCTTTCCGAAAGACTGGAATTTCGATGAAGGAATTTCTTGCTTTGTAGACAGCAAGAATGAGTTGTTTTTTCAAACTGAATTGGACGTGTGCGGCACGTTTTCGGCATACTATAAAATCTTTCTTTGGGATTCTACTTTAACTTTTGAGAGTGTTGGATTACCTGTTGAAATGGTTGGAAATACAGGTGAAGGCAGTTTTGATAATATGAACCCTACTTACGATCCATTGGAAAAACTACTGATTTTTTCGAGTAACCGTCCGGGCGGATTTGGTGCGCATGATTTGTATGGATGTTATCGCAAGGGAAGAGGTTGGGGGCCTGTTTTCAATTTAGGACCGGGTGTAAATACGCCTGACAATGAATTGAGTGCCACACTCTTTCAAGGCACCCTTTATTTTTCGAGAATGAGCGTGCAAGATATGGGTATGGTTCTTTTTTCAGCTGAGAAGAAAGAGGCTTTTCGTGTTTCAAAAAAACTTCCCTCACCCTTCAACAACGAAAAAGAGGACGCCTATAAAATTGTTTTCGTATCAGCAAATGAAGCATATGTTTCGCGCGAGCATCAAATCGATCGGTATATTCTTCAAAAAAAAAATAAGCAAGTTCAATTTAGATTGAAAGAAGGAACTCGCGTATTACAAAACATTGGTTTAACTGTTGTTTCTGTCGGAAGTACAGAGCATTCAGAATTGAAAACGAATACTGATGGATTAACACCGCTCTTCAATTTATCGTTAGAAACGAAATACAAGGTGAGTATTCAAGAAAAGGATTGGGAGCTTTTAAAGGCCACTGGAAACGGAAAGGGATACAAGGCAGAACTGATTGATGAATTTGGAAATATCATTCGCGTGTTTAAGTTCGATGCGAATGGAAATTTCCAATTTGAATTACTCGATTTCGTTTATACCAATTTAACGTTCTTGGAAGAGATTGATCGAAGCAAATTAGGGAGCTATTCAATTGAATTAAACAACACCTATTCAACGAAAAAGTATTTCTTTCCTGTTAATGAAAGTAGTCTAAACGAAATGCAGAAGATTGATTTGCGTAATTGGCTGAAAGACCATACCAACGCAACCATTGTCATTAGCGGATTTTCCACTTCCGACGGGAGTTCAAGGCGAAACAAGGAGCTGGCGAACGCTAGAATTCAGGCAGCAAAAGTGGAATTGATCGCTCAAGGAGTTTCAGAGAAAAATATAAAAGTTAAAGTCATAGGAATTAACGAAGTTGGGGAGAAGGGTCGTCGCGTAGAGCTTGAGGCGATTCCATTATCTTCGCAATAACAATTAGAAAACCATGTTTGAAAAACTATTTCCAAATCGCGAATTGCGCATTGTAAAAGGAAAACTTATTGAGAGCGGAACATCGCATTTAGACGGACAAGAAGACAAAGGTGCTCAGCGCTGGGTAAAGGTGAACGATGAAGTGATTACGCGCGTTAGCGATGGCTTGTATCATGCCCAATGGGACGATGAGGTTGCAGTCGTATGCGATAAATACAATTACATGGTTGGTTATTGGAATTTTTCAAAAGGCTCGGGCAGTGATCCGAATTATTCTGCTGCAATAGGTTCGACAGCTTTGGTAACCTTGATAATTTTGGCTTCAATGCTATTCAATTTTATTCCCATGCATGATCCGCAGAAAGGAGATATCATTACCTCCTTCTACAATTACATTTGGAAAGATGAATTCTTTGTAGCGCATTGGTGGGCAACTGCTTCAATCATTGGTGTTTTCGGATTGTACGGATTTATTTGGACGCCAATTTATGCGATTGGCCACGTAAAGCGTGAGCGTCAAGCATCAGCTATGTTAGCTCCGCATAGAAGCATTGTCGAGTGAAATTCGGGAAGTTAGACAACGTAGAGCATCTTTCTTTTTCGTTTGAAGTTCCAACGCAGGACTTTTCTTTTCTACCGAATGAACGTTCGGGTGGGTTGGAAGTAATTATCGGAGGAACGGTTTGGGGTGTTCCGCAATGGAGAGGAACACATTTTCCAGCGAAAGCAAAACCTTCAGAATTTCTTTATTACTATTCGCGGTTGTTTCCGTGTATTGAATTCAATGGTTCACATTATCGTATTCCTCCTGTTGCGCAAGTCGAGAAGTGGGTGGAACAAGTCCCCGAGAACTTTTTATTCTGCCCGAAGTTTCCGCAGAGCATTTCGCATTGGCGACAATTTCAAAATTGTGAGCGTGAAACGGATTTGTTTTTTGAAGCGCTCTTTGCCTTCGGAAAAAATTTGGGGACAACGTTTATTCAATTGCCCCCGCATTACAGTCCATCCAAGGCAGAGCCTTTGCTTCGTTATCTTGAATCACTTCCACGAGATGTCCGTTATTCTGTGGAAATGCGTCATCCCGATTGGTTCGTTGGAAATGTGTTGGAAGAGTTTTCGAGCGAATTAATAAAGATGAATGTTGGATTGATCGTTAGCGACACTTCAGGAAGAAGAGATGCTGTGCACATGCGATTAACCAGTGATGAGTTGGTCATTCGTTTTGGTGGAAACGATTTGCATATAAGCGATGAAGTGCGCATGAATCAGTGGGCGAAACAACTTCGAGATTGGGAAAAAGTTGGTTTGAAGAAATGTTATTTCTGGATTCACCAACCCGAGAGTGTACACACAGTGGAATCTATGAATCAACTCAAAGGTGTTCTTTCCAATTACAAATAGATACAGCCGCCGCAGGTGTCTTTCGAAGCGCCTGTAACTTCTGAGAGTGCTGACGGTTGCTCGGAGAGTCGAAGTGCTCCTAATAAGGCGAAAATGAGGGCCTCTTTGTATTGCACCGTGTCTGAATCTGGTACAACTACCGCTAAATCTGTTTTCGCTTGAATGGATTCAATTAAAAATTCGTTAAAAGCCCCTCCGCCTGTTACTAAAACACTTCCAGTCCAACCTTCAAAAATCTTTGCAATTTGAACTGCCATATGCTCTGTGCAGGTAGCAAGTAAATCTCGAATGGTTAATTGTGAAGCGCCCAGCAAAGGAATGAAATGACGTTCAAACCACTCTTTGCCCAACGACTTCGGAAGCTCTTGAGAATAATAAGGGAGTGCATTTAATTTCTCGAGGAGTTCAACATTTACCACCCCACGTCGAGCCATTTCACCGTTGGCATCGAATGGATGCCCTGTTTGCTCGGCCAAGAGATTCAAAGCCATATTCGCAACACATACATCGAATGCATTGAGATCTCCCATTAGGGTGTAGGATACGTTTGCAATTCCACCAATATTCAAACAAAAATCGTATTCGTTAAATAACAAACGATCCCCAATGGGAACTAGTGGTGCGCCTTGTCCACCATGAGCTACGTCTGTTGTCCTGAAATCGCAAATGGTTTTAATTCCAGCATGCGCCGCTATGTGTGCACCGCTTCCGATTTGAACAGTAAGCGATTCGCCTGGCTGATGAAAAATGGTATGACCATGAGAGGCTATGGCATCGGCATTTAGATTTCTTTCATCTAAAAAACGCTTGACTTGTTTTCCAGAATAAATTCCAAAATCAACATTCAACTGTGCCAGTTCAAGTGCTGACATTTTGTGAGCTCTGCGAAAAATATCTCGCCACGAGGCGTCGTATACCACTGTCTCTGCTGCAACAATTTCGTATTCCCATTGTCCTTCGTTGAAGGAAAGATCACACAGCGCAATGTCAAGTCCATCGAGACTGGTTCCGCTCATGAGTCCAACGATTCTGTATGTTTGCATATGGTTACAAATATAAGAGGGCGGAAAGTTCCGCCCTCTTTTCAAGATAATTCAGTAAAGAAATTATTTGATAATAATGGTCTTTGTCCAGAGGTTATTATCGTTTGAAACTTTGCAAACATAAGTTCCAACTGCAAGTGATGGCAATGAAACTGAATTCATTCCGGCATTTAGATTTTCAGTATGAACTAACTGTCCTTGCGCGTTAAAAATATTCAACACAGCATTTCCAGATTGAACTGGAACTCCTACCCACAAGTTATAAGAAGCAGGGTTTGGATAAATACTCATGTCATTATTCATCTCGTCTTCCACATTTACAAGACCCCATGTTGCCATAAATTCTTGTAAGAAAAGATTGGCAATACGAGCATCGTGCACAACTACAGTGTTTTCGTCGTTGGTAGTTTGTGCAGCGCTACTCCAGTTGTGGCTTCCTGTAAGAACCGTTGGATCAGAATCCAATGTGCTATGATCGACAATACAATATTTGTGATGAAGGTCGTACTGAATGTTTTCGTGCGAGCGAATGTCTTGCCCAGCTGCTTGCAAGTAGGCGAATTCAGATGCTGGGTCGGAGGTTTGTTCCATCATGCCACGAACCAAAACAAGGAAGAGGTCATCTTCTCCAATAATTGCATCAGCAATATCTACTCGAGTAAATGCCAGAATAGCATAATCCAAATTCGCGTCTGTGGTTTGCATTGTTTTTATAATAGCACCATTTGCGTTATCCGTAGGTGAGAAATAGCTCTCTACTTTAATATCGTTTGGACCAAGAACATATTGAAGAGGGGTGTTATTTGTTTTTTCCGGACCGAATACTCCGTTCGGATTTCCTGGTTGTGGACCATTCCCGCCCCACATTTCCTCGAACTCTAAACGATACCCTTTGGCAAGACTTTGATCTTGGAAAATAATAATGTTGTTGAAGTCATTAGACATGTTGTTATCTGTCCAGTTAGTCGAACCTGTGAATACCCAAGAGTTAGCGGCTGAGTCTGGATCGATAATGATAAATTTGTTGTGCATAATACCTGTTCCCGAAGTATTTATTCTTTCAACAACAGGTATGTTCGGATTCAACAAGGGCAAACCAAGCTGAGCTGTAGAACCATCTGCAACGATTCGAACTTGAACTCCGGCATTGTATCGGCCGTTAATTGCATTTGCAATCACCGCATCATCTGTGAAGTTATATATAGCAATATCAACAGATTGCTGGGCACGACTTATATATGCTGCTATAGTATCGTTTGTTAATGTCCCCAATGAAACAGCATTTTCAAAAGTTGCATAACTGTTATCCACTTGACGTGTAAAATAAGCTCGAATTTCTCCAGAGCTGAGACTCTTTGTGGCGTATGGGCGAATGCTACTCGTGCTAGAGCCGTCAGGATTCGAAGAAGTTACTGAAGCGTAGTAAATAGTTCCTGGTTGCAATCCTGGAATTGTCACTATGTGATTGGTTACACTTTCATTGACATAAACAGTTTGTCCCAAAGATGGAGTTAGCCCATAGTTAACTTGGCTATCCCCGGTGTTGTTTGTAGTCCAGTTTAAATCGAATGATGTAGTTGTAATGTTGGTCTGAGATACAGGTCCAATGATAGCAACTCCCGGAGGAAGAATGAAATCATTTTCATCACGAGGTAGGATTTGATAGCCAGCGTCGTATGGAGCTGTTGCATCGAATTGCGAAACTATACCAACAAGGGTAATGGCACTTGCAGGAAGGTTAGTTCCTACTAAAACACTTCCAGCGCGAATGTAAATTACGCCAGATTGTCCGTTAGAATTATAGGTATAAGTTGAGTTTCCCGAAATAACAGAACCAGCTAAATCGAAAACAACGTTATCAACCGTTACTAATTCACCCTCGTATTCTTCACCGATCATCTCAGGGGTAATCAATTGAAGACTGGGGAGGGTATTATTTGAAGAGTTAATTGTAACTGCATTGAGAGTTGGTCCTATTTCGAGTAGTCCGTTGAATTCGGTTATTACACCTGAAACGGAAACTAGGTCACCACGTGAAGGAGCTGATGGCCAAGAGGCCCAATCAACTCCGGGGTAAATAGCAATTCCGGCTTGGTCATCTTGAATGTAGCGTACCGAACTTCCCATTTCAGCACCGTTAGTAACAATACCTGTTACTGTTACAGCCGCTCCAACCCCAGCAATGCGTGCGGCTAAAACAGTACCTCCTGCGACCGGAGTTCCGATGCAATCGCAATTATTGTCATAGGTATCGTCGGTTGTTGTCGCATTGTTGTCATTACAAGCATCGCCCGGAAATGCGCAAGATCCGTTGTCAGTCACTGCAGCTGCATTGTAGTTGCAAGCCGTGTTATCCATACATCCACTGATAGTTCCTATGTTGGAGGCTCCTGGTGTTGGGTTTTGTGCAACATATGAAGAAAGTAGGAAAGGCGCACCGCCGTCAGGAATTCTGGAACATGAAAGATTCGAATTTGGCGTTGCTGAAGTTTCATCGACTATTGTTTGGCCAGGAGTCAATGTTGCGATCAACGATGAAGTAACGTCAGGATCATTACCTGTTTCATATACGATTGCGTCAACAAGACCTGTTGAACTTGCAGCACTAGCATTTGGCCACGCAGCAGCATTGGCTAGATAAAGACCAATTCCATCTTCTCCGTTTTGGATGGTATTTCCATTTACTGTTTGATTCACATTAGCAACGCCAGCGTTACCAACTACGTAGTAACCACTTGCAGGAATTGAGTTTCCTGAAAGATCAATAGTCAAATACGATTGGTTATTCGCACCATTGAAAAATACCAAGACATAACCGTTAAGAGAGGTTCCGGGAGTTCCGTACAATTCAACGAATTCAGCTGCGTCGGTTCCATTTTGATCTGCATCAACTTCGTTAATGACAATCTGTGCTTGAGTTGCTCCAAAAAGAAGGGCTAACAGGAGGGTGTAGATGTATTTCATTTTTTTCTGTGAATCTTTTTTTTCAATTATTAAAATGCGGCCGATAAAGATACGTTGAACCATCTTCCTTGACCAAAGAAAACTCCAGCAGAAGATGCGTCGAAGTTAAAATCTTTGTTGTTATACAATGCTGTTAAGTCATTGTTTCTCGCATCTGTAATGAATACGCTATTCAATACATTGAAGACACTTCCGCGAAGATCATAGCGAACACCGCGAATTTCTTTTCCATAACCAGCATGAAATTCTAACGTGCCGTATGCAGGGATTCTCCAAGACTCTCTTCCAGCATTTTCACCCTTTAATTCAAATGGATTCATATCAGAAAAATAGCGATCGAACCAAGTGTATCGCGTTTTGGCGTATGCTCCATTTTTCCATTCGTATCTCAACATGGCCCCGAGTTGTGTTTGAGCAGCATCGCTCACATGAACACCACTAGCATCGTACGTCACACTGTATTGTTCACTATTTGGATCACCCGGGTTAGTCAATACGGGATTGCCGTTGTCATCAAAAATGAAAATAGTATCGGAAGAAGTCCAAATCCAATCCCCGAACGATGCCAATCCTTCAAAAGTAATGCGGTCATTTATTTTGTATGCAAAATCTAATTCAGCACCTTGGTGACGCGCATTCATTCCGCGAATGTTAACCGTTATGTTTGAAGTTGGATCTTGCGGGTCCGGAACAGAAAGACCATATGGAAATGGTTTGTTTTTCCATGTGGTGTGATACAAGTTTACATTGAAAGAAAACTTCTTCGATTTATAGTTCCAACCGTTTTCAAAACTGGCGATAACCTCGTTTTCAATAGCGTTGAAACGTTCGTTGGCATTGGTGTATATCTGACTGAACAACGGTGCTTTATTCAAATATCCCGAGTTGAAGAATACAGCCAAATCTCTCGAGATGTTGTACTTCAATCCGGCTTTAATAGTAGCTGTTGGTCTGTAATACCAACCTGTACTTTGAAATTCTGAACCAGCCATGTTACTCGTCAATGTTTGTCCACCAACTACGATTGTATCTGATACTAATGCGATGGCGTTATTCACAAATGAATAACCGACAGGAACTTCAACACCATCTACAGTATATACTTTCGGGCGGAAGTAATCTACACGCTTATATCCGGTTGTTGCCGCAGATGCACTGACAAAAGCTGAGATTTTTTCATCTTGATATTCCATTTGTCCAAACAGCCCTCCCCAACGAATGAATGCATCGTTGTTGTAGTCAATAACATCTCCTTCTCTTTTCACAAGATTTGGGTCGTTGTAGTTAACTGCTGTGCGCGCAATGATGTAGTCAGCTCCCATTAAGTCAATTACTTTTCTGTAATGCGAGCCTTTGTACGTTCTCAAATCCACCCCTCCTGCGAAGTTCCATTTATCATTAATTTTTTTGTTGAAAGTGCTCAATGCACCGTACCACGAATGCTCGTTCATGCTTGCTTTTATGTAGTTGGAAACTGCATATCGCTCAGTAGGGCTAACAAGTGTATTTACATTGTAGTCAGGCCCGGAAAATGGAGGGGGAGTAGCACCTGCATTTGCATCGAAAAAGGCTTGCATGTTCACGGTTCCATCAGGCAAATAATCGTTTGCTGTTAAATTGGTATTCCAACGCGTTCCACCCCCTCGACCGAAAGATGCGTAGGCTACGGTGCTAATGAAAGTTTTTTCATCTAACGTCCAAACATCTTTAAACGAGAACTGGGGTTTGTGATAGAAGTTCACACGGCCATTGAATTGTTCTTCCGCCTGAACGTTCGTGCGTTGCCCATTTACGAAATCATACCGAGTTAAATAACCCACATCTGGGTTGTAGTTTATTCCACCATCGAAAATGGGACGTTCAGTTGTTGCATTTGGTGCGTATGTATTTGGAGCTCCAACTGCTAGCGCGGTCTCCGCACTATACAGCGCAATTGCCTCGGATCTTAATCGTTGTCCGTGCTCTTGAGGAGCACCTAATCCGTACAAACTCAAATGGTGTTTGCCAATAATTTTTTCTACTTTTCCGTAGTAGAAAAAACCTCTGGTGAACGTGCCATCAACCCAGCCGTCTCCCGATTTGAAAGACCCTGCCATAGAAAAAGCCCACCCTTTTTTTGTTTTTCCTGAGTTCATTGCGAAAGAAGTTCTTGAGAAGGCGCCGTGAGCGTATTCTTGTCTAAGCCGCACACTTCTTTTCGAGTCTATTCCACGGGTAATTATGTTCATGGTTCCTCCCACTGCTGGAATAACCAGTTTTGATGCGCCCAGTCCACGTTGAATTTGTGTGGTTTGGGTAGCAAGGTCTAGTCCGAACCAATTGCTCCAATAAACCATCCCGTTTTCCATATCGTTCACAGGAACGCCGTCTAACATTACGGCAACATTGTTTCCGGAAAATCCACGAATAGTTACTCTCGCGTCTCCGTCTCCACCTCCCGCTCGAGTGGCATATGTTCCCGGTGTAGTGTTGGCTAAGGTAGCCATTTCTCTTCCCGCTAACTCTTCTTCAATACGCTTCAAGCCTATATTCGAAAAAGCAACAGGAACTGTTCTTCCAACTGCAATGTCGGCGGAGATTACTACTTCTTTTTGTAAAGTTTGAATGAGATCGAAGTCTATAGAATATTCTCTCTTTGTAATTGAAATGTTTTTCTTCACCTCCTCATAACCCACGGCAGTGATAATGAACACATACTCTCCGTAAGGAAGAGAGATTGAAAATTTACCTGAAGGATCAACGGCTTGACCTTTTTCTTTGTTTGCCCAAAGAACAAATGCAGAGGGCAGAGTTTCGCCTGAAAGAGCATCACGAACTGTTCCGCTTAAAATACCCTCTTGCGCTTGCGTTTCAGCAGCAATGAAAAGAAGCGAAAGAATTAAAAATAATGATTTTAAGATTCTCATTAGATTGAAGCTAAGGTTTAACGATAAGAGATAAAAAAGGGGCTTTACCGAAGTGAGCCCCTCTTTTTTTAAAACTACAAATAATTATTTGATGAAGTTTTGACGATTAATGGTTCCATTCTCTGAAACAACTTCAATGCTATATGCTCCTTTGGCAAGCATGCTTGTTTGAATACGAGTCATTCGATCTAAGATAGTCCCGTTAGCAAAGACAACACGACCAGCATTGTCGAAAATGCGAATTGAACGTATAACACTCGGAGAAATAACATTCAGAATATCTCCTGTTAATGGATTAGGATAAACTGAGATTGAACGTTCAACATTTTCAGAAACGCTTACATTACAATCACAAGTGTGAGAACCTAAGAAGGTGAATGTATTGGCTGGTAATGTGTCGTATTGAGTGAACACATCGAAAGTAGATGGGTTCATTGTAACGCCTGAGGTTACAGTTGATTTACGAATTTGAGTATGGTCCATAGACGCGTATAGCGTTGTACCTGAAGCATCTGTTCCGTATGCGCTCCATCCACCGAAGCCAGTTCCTTCACCAATTCTTCCGTAAAGATCGATCAGAGTTTGCCCATTATTTGTTACGATGGCGATGGCATCATTACCATTAAAATACATCGGCCAGATTCCGTTGTCGTAAGTCGGGTTGATGAACACATCCGCTGCCGCAGCAAGCTCGTCCCAAACGGGAGCTTCAAGCCCAGTGCCTGCCGGATCGTTTTTATCCAATACAATCACTATAACATCATGAGCAGCTATGGTATAGCCATCAAGCGGCGCAATACTTCCGTATGATGTGCTGCCGTTTGAGAATCGAACCAATCCGTATCCGTTCAAGCTTACGGCGTTGGCGGTTGGATTATAAATCTCAACAGCTTTATTATTGCTCCAACCCTCAACGACTTCAGATATAAATACTTCGTTGCATTGAGCTTTAGCAGTCAAAAAAGTTAGAACAGAAAAAGAGAGAAATAAAATTTTTTTCATTACCATTTATTTTTACGCAAATATATCCTACAATTCGTAGCAATGAGAACCTAAGGACTAAAAGAATTTAAAAAAAATGATGCGCCATTTTAGTTAAGGACTCATCAAATTTGGGATGAGCTAGTAAGGATTTATTAACTTAGATAAGTTTTCGCGCTATTTCTCGAAGTAAAGACAGTTGTTTTTGTGATTTAGCGTACATTAAGATTTTAAGCATGTGCAAAAAAGATATTTATTTCTTCAGGCAACTTTCTGAAACCAATTGTTATCAATCAAATGATGAAGTATGAGCGATAGCGAATTGGTTTCAGAATGTCTCAAGGGAAAATCGTCCGCGCAAAGGACCCTCTTTCAATTGCATTCTGGAAAAATGTTCGCACTCTGTCTGCGTTACATGGGAAATACCATGGAAGCCGAGGAGGTGTTGCAAGAAAGCTTCATTAAAGTTTTTGAAAAGCTAAATCAATGGAAGGGCGACGGTCCTTTAGGCGGTTGGATTAGAACCATTGTTGTGAATACCTCGTTAACGCGAATAAAAAACAACAAGAAATTTCGACTCGATAAAGACATGGATGAAGCAATTGCACTTTCTGATAATAGAGAAGATCAATTGGAAGCCTTACAGGCCGAAGATTTGATGAATTTAATTGCGCAAATGCCCGATGGGTATAAAACCGTATTTAACTTGTTTGTGGTTGAAGGATATGGTCACAAAGAAATAGGAGGCCTCTTGGGAATTTCGGAAAGCACTTCAAAAACACAATTTTTAAAAGCGAAAAACTGGTTAGTAAAAAGAATAAATGAGCAATAAGTGGAACAATATCATTCGTGAAAAGCTAGAATCCCATGAGGTTCCAGCAGATCACTTGTGGAATAACATTTCGCAAAATATTCCTCAGACATCTTCTTCTTTCTGGAAGCCTTGGATGACCACTGCTGCCATAGGAACTGCAGCAATTGTAACTTCCGCAATCATTTATTTCAATTCGCCAAGAACACTGCAACCTGTTGCCGAGTTGACCCAAGAGCAGCCTCAAGAAGTGAGGGTTGATACGTCAGCAAGCGGCGTAATACCTTCAGAAATTTCGGTTTCAAATGAAGTGCCTCAGACTATTACTGGGGGTATTCCTGATGATATTATATCTGGTTATGTTTGGGAGTTTCCTGAACCAGATTCGACTAAAGCAGCTGAAGCCTCAATAAAGAGCAATTCAGAGATTGTCGCAACTATTGACAATACTCCCATTTCAAACGCTTCGGAAAACAGACATGTAACGGTTTTTGCAGAAAAAGAAGAACTAACCAATTCATTCACTGCGGTTGTTTCGAATGCCGAGAGTCTGAGGTATTTCTTCTTCGGTGCCGCTGAAAATGCTGACTCCTATGTATGGAATTTCGGCGATGGATTCGACGGACAAGGTCAATCAATCGCGCACGAATTCACGGAAGAAGGAACTTACACCGTGAGGTATATGGTTTCTAAAGGTGAAGAAGTATTGGTTGAAGAGAAAAACATTGAGGTTTATCGTCCAGCAAACCTTTCTCCAGTGACTGCATTCGCTCCGGGCTTTGATGGTAAGAACGATGTCTTCGATGTGCTGTACAACGCAAGAAACATCAGCGAAGTTGTCAAATTTGAAATCACAGATGCCAACGGTAGAAAGGTTTATCAATCAGGTGGACAATCAGTGTGGGATGGAAAGAATTTGAATGGCGAGTTATGTCAACCGGCTTATTACTATTGGCTCATCGAATTCAAAGACCGTCAAGGCAACTTGAAATCTCAAACAGGCGCTATTCGCATATTTGCCGAATAAGAGACTTATAAACATCGGCCCTTGTTGTCAATTCTTCTTCGCATTTTTGGGGAATGGCAAAGACTAAAACTTCATTTTTCTGTCAAAGTTGTGGCGCACAAAGTCCCAAGTGGTTGGGTAAATGCCCTTCTTGTAACGAATGGAATTCATTCGTGGAAGAGGTCGTGAACCGCGAATCGAACACCTCGAAAATTCGCATCAAGCCCAACGCACAGCCGAAATCCATCTCAGACATTGAAATTGAAGAACGCAAGCGTTTTCCGCTTATCGATGGTGAGTTGAACCGTGTATTAGGCGGAGGAATAGTTCCAGGTTCGCTGATCCTCTTTGGAGGTGAGCCGGGTATTGGAAAGTCTACCTTGCTTTTGCAAATGGCCCTTCAACAATTAAACTTCACGGTCTTGTATGTTTCGGGTGAAGAAAGCGAAGAGCAAATTCAAATGCGCGCGCAACGTTTAGGATTCGATAATCCGCGCTGTATGGTGCTAATGGAAACTTCGGTGGATCAGATTATTCATCATTTGAATGAAGTGAAACCGAATCTTGTTGTAATCGATTCCATTCAAACGTTGCAAAGTGAAAGCGTGGAAAGTGCGCCAGGCAGCGTCTCTCAAGTACGTGAGTGTACGCTGCAATTGATGAAATACGCGAAGGAAACACACACGCCTATTTTCTTAATCGGACACATAACCAAGGAAGGAAGTCTTGCCGGACCAAAGGTTTTAGAACACATGGTAGATACCGTGCTTCAGTTTGAAGGCGATCGTCATCACATCTATCGCATTCTTCGAAGCCACAAGAACCGCTTCGGTTCTACCCATGAATTGGGTATCTATGAAATGTTGGGCTCTGGACTGAAGGCAGTTGAAAATCCAAGCGATATCCTTATCGATTCAAGCACCGAGCACCTCAGTGGTTCGGCCATTGCAGCTGCCATGGAAGGCGCAAGACCTATGATGATGGAGATACAGGCACTTGTGAGCACAGCGGTTTACGGCACCCCTCAGCGCAGCACAACAGGATTTGATTTACGAAGGTTGAATATGCTGCTTGCTGTGTTGGAAAAGCGATGCGGATTCCGTTTGGGAATGAAGGATGTCTTTTTGAATATCGCTGGTGGAATTAAGATTGAAGATCCAGCCTTGGACTTAGCAGTAATCTCTGCCATTCTTTCCAGCAACGAAGACATAGCCATTACCCGAAAGGCTTGTTTCTGTGGGGAAGTAGGACTGAGCGGAGAGATTCGTCCGGTCTCGCGTTTGGATCAACGTATTCAAGAGGCAGCGAAATTGGGATTCGAAAAAATCTATGTTTCTTCCTTCAATAAAATTCAATCGAGTGCAGCCATTGAGATTATTAAAGTTGGAAAAGTAGAGGAACTCTTTTCAGAAATATTCGCATAAAAAAAGCCTCACGGAAGTGAGGCTTTCTTCAACTAGAATAATCTTAACAAAACTCTTCGAACATGCCGTTCAAGTGCGCAGCAATCATGTCTGCAGTGCGACCTTCAATGTGGTGACGCTCAATCATGTGTTGCAATTTCCCGTCTTTGAAAAGTGCAATACACGGAGAAGACGGGGGGTAAGGTAACATGAACTTTCTAGCCATGTCAACCGCGTCTTTGTCTACACCTGCAAACGATGAAACCAATTTGGTTGGTTTTTTTCCTTCCGTTTGAATGGCCTTCTTTACACCCGGACGCATGCTTCCTGCAGCACATCCACAAACAGAATTCAATACTACAAGAACGGTTCCTTCCGTGTTGATGGCATTGGTAACTAAGTCTGCTGATGTTGCTTCTTCGAAGCCGATATTGGTTAATTCAGCGCGCATTGGCGCTACTAATTCTGGTGGATACATAGTTATTTTTTTTGCAAATTTACATCATTCAAACACCTTTTGAAGTGACCTTGTTCATATTACTTCAAGATAAATTTCTTTGGCTTCTTGAAGCGTACCAAATACGCTAAAACTTTCATTTCGAAGCGCGCAAAGTTTTTTTAATTCATTCAAGGCATCTTCTCGAAATGTAACAAGCAAACCACCAGAGGTTTGCGGATCACAAAGTACCAACAACTGCTCAGCGCTGAGCGCGCTCGACTTGGGTTGAATGTTATGAAAGTTTTTTGTTGTGATGTCAGGAAAGACAAATTGAGCCGCCGAGCGTTTAGCTGATTCCAGAACAGGAATATTTCGATATTCAATTTTTGCAGAACAGCCGCTGGCTTCGCACATTTCAATGAGGTGTCCTGCTAGTCCGAATCCTGTAATATCTGTCATTGCATGAACGCCTTCAACCTTCGCGAATTCAGCGCCAATGGTATTGACGTGTTTCATGTGTTGAATGAATTCTGCCTTTTCTTCTTCCGACAACAATCCGCGCTTTCCCGCTGTAGAAGCGATTCCTAGACCAAGGGGTTTCGTTATCGCAACAAGATCACCCGCTTTAGCGCCGTTGTTTTGTTTTAAGTTTTTAATCCGAGCAATGCCGTTCACCGATAATCCGAAGAATGGTTCTGGACTTTCAACACTGTGTCCGCCTGCTATCTGAATGCCTACGCTGGCGCAGGTTTCCTTCGCGCCGCGCATAACTTCTCCAGCAATCTCTGCAGGAAGTTTCTCCAAAGGCCAACCTAAAATAGCCAAAGCTATAATGGGCTTTCCACCCATTGCGTAGATATCAGAGAGCGCATTTGCCGCCGCTATACAACCGAAGTCGTAAGCGTCGTCTACCATGGGCATGAAGAAGTCGGTGGTTGAAAGCAACGCGTCGGTTTCATTCAGCGCATAGGCAGCCGCGTCGTCGTTGTTACTGTTTCCAATAAGTAGGTTAAGGTCAACTTGCGATGTGCCGCAATGCGAAAGAATTTTTGTTAATTCCGCTGGAGCGATTTTACAACCGCATCCAGATGCTTTGCTGAATTGCGTTAATGGATAATTCATGAAAGAAGTTTTTCTTTAGCTGCTATAATTTCTGGTAAGCCCAGCGATTCGTCCAATGCAACATTTATAAATTTGGGTTGAAAGGAAAGCTTCGTTCTACCGAGTTCGTAGGCCTTGTCATAATAATGCATAAGCAAATTCAACCACTCATTTTTGTCTCCGTTTTCAATGGCTTCAATGGCTTTTTTATTCGCCTCTAAGCCCATACGTTTGGTGAGAAGTTTTGTTTTTTCAAACAACTCTTCATTCGAAAAGCAACCGTAATTTTTCATTAAAAATTGAAAACGATTTTCGAAGGAAGGTTCAATTTCAACACGAGGCGATTTCGCAATACGCGTGAATACCCGGTCGGGTACGCGAATCTTTCCAATGAATCTACTTTCGTTTTCGTACCAAACAGGTAAGTTCTTTTGCAATTCGAAATGAAGTGCCAGACCAAGGTTGTTTTCGAACTGTTCTTGCGAGGGCTGTTCAGGCAATCCGAGCGATCCGAATGCAGAACCCTTGTGATGCGCAAGTCCTTCCAAGTCAATTACACTTTCGCCTAAGTTTTTCAAACCGAATAAACGTTCGGTTTTTTGAGATCCTGTTTTTCCAGATAAAACTATTGAAGTGTGTTCTCTGTTAAATTTCTCTATACACCAATTGCGGTAACGTTTGTAGCCGTCTTTCAAACGATAAACTTCAATTCCTTCTTTCGACAATAAATCGCTAAAAATTTGACTGCGCATACCGCCGCGTGCGCAGTAGACCACAATTTTATTTTCCTTGACGAATGTCTTTGCTTGCGCAACAAGACTTTCAAAAAGTGGAGAGACCAATTTGTATCCCAATTCCACGGCAGAATCTTTTCCTTCTTGTTTGTATGAAGTCCCCACAAGAACGCGGTGTTCGTTGTTCAATATAGGAATGTTGAATGCCCCAGGGATATGGCCAGATTCAAACTCTCCTTCACTTCGAACATCAATCCAGTTCAGTTCTTGAAAGGGAAATTCAAAATCGTTTAATGGAAAGAGGGTGTGACTCATTTGTCTACCAAAATATAATCGAGTGTTCGTTGTTCAATGTTTCCATCTACAACAAGAATTTTAATTTGATCTCCAAGTCTGAATTCGTGTTTACGCTTCAATCCTCGAACCACGTATTCTTCAGCATAGAATGCATACTGATCTCCGGTCATGGTCTCAAGCGGAATCAAACCTTCGCAACGCGTTTCGTTCACTTCGGCATACATTCCCCAATTCGCCAATCCAGAAATAGTGGCTTCGAATATTTGTCCTTTACGTTCAAGCATATATTCTACTTGCTTGTACTTGATGCTCGCGCGTTCCGCTTCAGCGGCGCGTTTCTCCATAGCTGAAGAATGTTGGCAGTGAAGCTCGTATTCGTTTTCATTCACTGGATTGCCTTGATCGAGATAGTGCTGCAACAGTCGATGCACCATGACATCTGGGAATCTTCGGATGGGTGAAGTGAAGTGTGTGTAGTAATCGAAGGCCAACCCGAAGTGACCAATGTTATGCGTACTGTATTCCGCTTTGGCCATGCTTCGAACAGCCATGGTTCGCACAGAAGATTCTTCCGGCTGTCCGTCAACCAATTCAATGATTGCCTTTATCTCACTTTGCTCTTCGCTGCGAACAACTTTAGGAAGTTTGTATCCCAAGTGTTTTAAAAATGTTTTCAGTGAAGCAATTTTTTCCGGACTTGGTTCATCGTGAATTCTATAAACGAAAGGAAGGGTAATTCCATTTTTCGGATGACCAATGAAGTAGGCAACCTCGCGATTCGCAAGCAACATGAAGTCTTCAATCAGTTGATTGGAATCTTTCATTCGTTTAATGAAAACACCAACAGGTTTTCCTTTTTCGTCGAGCTGAAACTTCACTTCTTCCGAATTGAAATCGATACTTCCTGCAGCATATCTTTTTGCTCGAAGTTTTTTCGCGAGCATGTCGAGATGAAGAATTTCATCTGCAAAGTCTCCACCTTTTCCTTCAATTCTTTCTTGTGCTTCTTCGTATGTAAATCTTCTGTCGGAATGAATAACGGTGCGTCCAAACCACCGGTTCAGCACCTCGCCGTTGTCGTTCATTTCAAACACAGCGCTGAAACAAAGTTTGTCTTCGTTCGGACGAAGTGAGCAAAGGAAGTTTGAAAGCTTCTCTGGAAGCATGGGAATGGTGCGGTCTACCAAGTAAACACTTGTTGCACGAAGAGTAGCTTCTTTGTCAATGAGTGAATTCGGTTGTACGTAGTGACTCACGTCTGCAATGTGCACGCCCACTTCTAAATTTCCGTTTGGAAGTTTTTGATACGATAGCGCATCATCGAAATCTTTCGCGTCGAACGGATCAATGGTGAAGGTTGGAATGCCGCGCATGTCGCGACGTTTGGCAACTTCTTCTTTCGTTATTTCGGAAGGAATGGCTTCGGCTTCGAGATGAACGGCCTCTGGAAATTCAGTTGGAAGATCGAACTCTAAAATAATAGCGTTCATCTCTACCATGTGCGAACCTGGTTGTCCGAGCACTTGAACAACCTTACCAATGGGCTTATGCTCGGGGTTATCCCAAGAGATCATTTCAACCGCTACTTTGTCGTTTTGAATAGCACCGTGCAATTCATCTTTCGGAATGAAAAAATCGACGTGAATTTTTTTGTCGGAAGGAAGGAGAAAAGCGTGTTCTTTGTAGCGTTCTATCGTACCGACGTAAAGTTTTTTTCTACGTTCTACCACACGAACTATTTTTCCAGAAGGTCTTCTCTTTCTCGGAATAAGTTGTATTTCCACCAAGTCTCCGTTTAAAGCGAATCCTGTTCTTCCTTTTTCAATTTCTACATCGTCAGAAATTCCGGGCACGGTAACATATCCTTTTCCGTAACGATTAATTTCTATGGTGCCTTGAACGAGGTTCTTCGGCGCGTTTTTCAAAATGTATTTTCCGCGTTCCACTTCTTTTAAAGTTCCGTTTTCAGCTTCTTCTAAAAGTATTTCGTAGATCAGTGTTCGCACGCCAGCATCTGAAATACCCAGGGCGGCGCTCACTTGTTTGTGGTTCACTGCGGTTTCCGGAGCGCGTTCAAACAGATCAATGACCTCTTTTCGTAAGTCACGTTTGAAGTTTCCGAATTTGTTTTTTTTCTTTCTCATAATAATCTTCCGAAAGGTAACCATTCAAAAATGAAGTTGGCTGCATTTCCTGTTATTTTTGGAATATGAATAATTCAACGTATGTCATGCGGTTGTTGGAAAGAGATGAATTGTATGTGGTGAAGTCTTTGGCTTATGACATTTGGCCGCGTGTATATGATTACATGATTTCTTCCGAGCAGATTTCATACATGCTTTCGCTGATGTACAATCTGGATAAGCTTAAACAACAGTGGGTTGAAGGTGTGAAGTTTGTTGTTTTGGAAGTCGAAGGCATGCCCCAGGGTTTTGTGTCTTTTGAAGAAAAAGCCGAGTGCATTTTCCTTCACAAATTGTATTTACGTCCAGAAATGCAGGCACAAGGTTTCGGAAAGAAGCTGCTTCTTGTTGCCATTGACTTTGCATTAGATTCAAAGAAACCTCGCGTCGAACTTACGGTCAACCGAAGCAACAAATCCCTTGAGTTCTATAAGTGTCAAGGCTTCCAAATAAAGGAAGAAAAGGATTTCGATATTGGCGGTGGTTATTTCATGAACGATTACATTCTTTCGCTTGCTGTGATCCATTAGGTCATCGCGCAGCGTCATCACCGAAGGTGTCATCCACGCAGTGGTCATCCTGAACGGTCAGCGCGCAGCGTCATCACCGGAGGTGTCACTTTGTTAACATTTTGTTCATTTGTAAAACCTTCTGTCAGAGTATTTTTACACCTGAATACTTCAACCAAAATTTCATATATGAAACAATCTTTATTAAGATTTTCAAAAGCGTTGAGTTTGTTGGTTAGCGTGTTGCTCTCTACAACTGTTGCAATTGCTCAGACCAATCCAACACCTCAGAGTATACCATATACTCAAGATTTCAGCGCATACACCGGTTCTACAACTACCTATTTGCCAGGTTGGCAGGGATGGACCATTGCTGGATCCACCTCTGCGGTTTCGTTTCCAACTGCTGCGCCTAATGGCAATCAAGCTCAGGTTGCTGGAACAAATGCAAGCACTAATGGTGGAGTTTACGATTTCAATGGAAAAATTGGATTTCTTAATACAGGCTCTGGTTTAAGGAGTTTTTGTCTTTCAATTAACACAACTGGATATACAAACGTTCAAGTATCGTATTTGGCTGCTACGCAAAGAACGCAGCCAACTGATCGTGTTGGCGCGTTGGGTTTGCAGTATCGTATTGGAAATACAGGAACCTTTATGGACGTTGGTACTGCATATCAAAATAGTAATACTCTGACCAACACTTCAGGAACCGGGTCAATTGACCCAAGCACATTGGCAATAAACCTTCCTGCTTCATGTGATAATTTGCCTGAAGTACAATTACGTTGGGTGTATAAAGAGGTTTCAGGAGCAGGTGGACGTCCAAGCTTCTCGATTGATAATGTTTCGGTAACAGGAACGGTATACGTCCCACCAGCCTTGTTATACACAACAACACCAGCACCTTTTGCCATATTTCAGACAACCCAAGGCACTCCATCAGCAACACAATCAATTTTTGTCACAGGCTCGAACTTGCAAAGCGATGTTACGGTAACTGCACCAGCAGGATTTGAAGTTTCTTCAGGAGGAGCCTACGGAACTACTGCAACATTAACTCCGAATGCAGGTTCATTAACAAATGCACTGGTGACAATTCGAATTACTTCTACGGCTCCCCTTGGTTTTGTTCAGGGTGCAGTAACGATTGCAAGTTTAAACGCAACCACGCAGACAATTCCTTCTGTTGAAGTAATAGGTATTGTAAACGCGTCTTCACTTACACCCCAAACGATTTCATTTACCCTGAGTTCTCCGGTGAACTATGGCGCAACTCCACTTACACTTACAGGAACGGCCACCTCAGGACTAGCTGTAACTTACTCATCATCGAATACAGCCGTTGCGACAGTTTCAGGTAACATTTTAACCATTGTCGGTGCAGGTTCGGTAACAATCACTGCAAATCAAGGTGGCAATGCTACTTATGCTCCTGCAAATGCGGTTAATCAGTTTTTAGTTGTAAATCCAATTACACTTACTGTTGCGAATGCCGCTGTGAACGATAAATACTATGATGGAGGAGTCGGAGCAACTATCACGGGTTCTTTGGTTGGTGTTATCAATGGAGATGCGGTTACTTTGGTAGGAGTGGGTAATTTTTCGGATCCAAATGCTGCAAACGGAATTCCAGTAACCTCAAGCTCACTGTTAATTGGAGCTCAATCGGGTAATTATGTTCTAGGTCAACCTACAGGATTGACAGGAAATATCCTTCCTGCTATTCAAACAATCGCATTCACAATACCGCCAATGGTAACTGGTGACCCTGCTCAAACATTAACTTCTTCTTCGAACTTTTCACCTTTCACTCCAACGTACACTTCATCAAACACTGCAGTAGCCACTATCGCAGGGAATGTGTTGACTGTTGTTGGTCCAGGTACCACGAACATAACTGTAACCAATCCTGGAAATGCGAATAATGCGGCAGGTTCAACTACAGTAACATTGGTTGTAAGAACTGGTGTCGCGAAATGGAATTTTGAAGCGCTCGGAACCCTTTCAACAAGCGGAACTGTATACAATGGTCCAGCTGCCACAGTTGGTGTTAACGCCTCTGGAAGCAGTATGAAAGGAAACCATGCAAGTGCTGCAAGTTCATGGATTAATTCTGGCGGAAACGGATCACTTACTTCTTTGAGCGGAAACAACTGGGCTGTTGGAGACTACTACCAGTTTCAAACAAGCACACTGGGTTTCAATGCTGTTTATGTTTCTTTGGATCAAACAGGAAGTAACACGGGTCCTCGTGATTTTCAATTAAGCTACAGTGCGGATGGAATCAACTTCACCAATTTCGGATCAGTTTATTCCCTGACCAATACAAATGCTTGGTCAACTACAATCTACAAACCAGAGCATACACGTTCATTTGATTTGTCCTCTGTTCCCGGAATTGCGGGGCAGCCAATGGTTTATTTCAGAGTATCAAATACATCGACAGTTTCATTGGTAAACGGGATTGTTGGTACCGGTGGAACAAGTCGTATTGATAACTTCAGCGTATCTGGAACACTTTGTCCTGCTGAAGTGTGTAACGACGGAATTGACAACGACTGCGATGGGTTAATCGACGAGGGTTGTCCTACCATAAACCTAACTGGAAGCACAGCAGATTTCTGCCCTTCTTACTCGGGTTCATTAACCTTCATATCTACGAACTTCACTCAAGCCTACAACGTAGTTGCTTATTTAACAGCGGCTAACAGCACGTCTTATTCACCTGCAAACATTGTAGGAATTGCGAATGGTATTTCTGGAACTTCAGGATCAATTACTGTTACGCTTCCCGCAGGAACAACGGGTGCAAGTAACTACGCAATTATTTTAGTTGGAACAGAGACTGTAACCAACATTACTGCTACTGACGTTAACTTGAACACAACTGTAAATGCCATTTGCGCAGACTACGGTTGTATGGATAACACGGCTTGTAACTACGATGCATTGGCAAACATTTCAGACGGATCTTGCACTTACGCGACTGCGTGGTATTTGAATTCAGATGGCGATGGCTATGCAGCATCTTCAACATTGGCTTGTACCAATCCGGGTGCAGGTTATTCTGCTACTGTTCTTCCAACAACAGATTGTAACGATGCAAACGCAGCAGTGAATCCGGGAGCAGTTGAGAATTTGTGTAATGGAATCGATGATAATTGTACTGCAGGAATCGATGAGGGAGCTATTTCAGGTTGTTTCGATCCGAATGCAAACAACTACAATGCATCAGTGACTTGTCCAAATAACGCGACATGTACTTACAACAACTTTACAGCAGGTAACATTGTGGTAACTCGCGTTGGTACTGGTTCTGCAGTTCTCGGGTCAACAGGTACTGCATTCTTCTTGGAAGAATACAATACCTCAGGATTGGTAGGAACCATAACAATTCCAACAACAGGAACAAACAAATTGGTTGTTGCAGGATCTTCAACTTCTGAAGGAATGCTTTCTCGCTCTTCTGATTTTTCTAAGTTGTCTATCCCTGGCTATGATGCTGCGCTTGGCTTAGCAGGTGTTGCTTCTGCTGCTAACATTGCACGTTCAGTAGGAACGTTTGGAATAGGATATGGGTCATTTAATAGAATAACTTCTACATTAACTTCCGGCAGCAATCTTCGCAGTGTGGCGTCGGAAGGAAACAATTATTGGGGTGCAAATGCTTCAGGTGGTATCAGCTACCTTGGTACAGGAACTTCCGGTAACGTATACAGCACAATAGGTAACACACGTGTTGTGAGTGTTCAAAATGGTAATTTATTTTTCTCTACGGGTTCAACATCTTTGGGAGTGCATAAAATAGGGTCTGGTTTGCCGATTACTTCCGGACAAACAGCAACCTTGGTAATCCCTACGGGTGCAGGTAGCAATCCTTATGGTTTTCAATTTAACTCTGCGGAGACAATTTGTTATGTTGCCGATGCTAGAACAGCTGCAGGCGGTGGTATTCAAAAATGGGTAAACAACGCGGGAACATGGACGTTGGCATACACCATGAGTGTAGGTGCATCAACTGGAGCTTTCGGAATTACAGTTGATTTCTATGCTGGGGTGAATCCAAGAATTTACGCTACCGTTTCAAATGCGAGTGGAACACAAGTTCTTTACTTCGACGACAACGGAACAACTACTCCGACGCTCAATATTATCTCTACTTTATCAAGCACTACATTCAAGGCATATCGCGGATTAGCATTCGCTCCTTGTACACCTTCGACTTGGTATGCCGATGTTGATGGCGATGGATATGGGAATGTTTCTTCTCCATTAAGCTATTGCACGCAGCCGTATGGTTATGTTGCGAGCGGCACTGACTGCGACGATAGCAATACGGCAATAAATCCCGGAGCAGCAGAGGTTTGCTTGAACTCAATTGATGATGACTGCGATGGGGTAGTTAATGATGGATGTTTATCGGATCAGTTGTTCGGTGAAAGCCCAACTACGGCAGCGTACGCATGGACAACCTTCCACCCAAGTTGTGTTACATCAACACATACATTGGCAGGCTTCTCTCCATCTCTTGCTTCGCAATCTATTTGTTTAACAGGAGAAGATAAGTGGCATTACTTTACCGCAAACTCAGAAGCTGTGAGTATTCAAGTGGCTTCAAGTGCGAACGACATTTTGCTTGAATTACAGAGCGCCTCAGGAACTTTAATTGCTACTGAAAACACAGTTTCAGGATTAGGAGGGGAAATCTTAAATGTCGCAGGATTGGTTTCTGGCCAAGTGTATAAAGTGGGTGTAAGAAATTACAACAGCGCCTTGGGTATTGGTTCTTACACACTGTGTGTAAAAATGTTGAAGCGTGGAGGCTGCGATTATGGTCCTGGTCCATACAATTTGTGCCAATACTTCAAAGCAACATTCGGAGGAGCAGGAACTACGTATACATTCACATTCACCGGAACGAGCGGTCCTGCAAATGGAAACGTATATACCCGCACGCAATCTTCGGATATCTGTGTATTGAGTAACGTAACACCATCGCTTCCATACGGTTCTACTTACAATGTTCTTGTTACGAGCACATACACCTTGTTAGACGGTGCCGGAAATCAAGAAGTGATTGCAGTTCCTGCACTTTCGTCTTGTACCATGAGCACCATAGTTCAACCGGCTACTTCATTAAGAATATCTGACCAATGCGTGAATGGCACTCGATTTAGGGGGTCAGTTGTAGCTTCATTGCCTTGGATATGTGGTGTTACAAACTGGAGATGGGAGTTTACAGAAGTTAATCCGTTAACATATGCAACAGCTGGATTACCAATTGCTGTAAACCGAGGAGCGGCTTCAAACTACATTAATCTTGGAACTATTGCCGCATTGCAAAACGGTAAGACGTATGCGGTAAGAACAGCGCCTATATTGCCCAATACAGGTTCTAACTATCAATGGGGACCAACGTACTACATGTGTATCATTGGTTCAGCAGGAATGGTAGTTGAAAACAACAACACACCAGCTGCAGATATAAAATCTGAGATTGCTCAAGAAGCCAACATGAGCTTGTATCCGAACCCAACACACGGAACCGATGTGAACATTAACCTTTCAGGAATTACTTCAGAAAACGTTCAAATTCGTATCGTAGATGCCATGGGTAAACAAGTTTGGAGCAACCGCTATGTGGTAGATCAAGTGCTGAATACGAACATCACTTTCGAACGACCACTTGCAAACGGACTGTACTTTGTTGAAGCCATCTTCAACGATGAAGTTCAAACGCAACGCATGATGGTTCAGAAGTGAGATTGAAATCTAATTTCGAAAAAGCCCTTCCGATTGGAAGGGCTTTTTTTTGGATTAGCTTTGTTGAATGATTAGAATAGAAACACACATTCAGTCAAGCCTTCAAGAAGTTTGGAAGTGTTGGACTACCCCTGAGCACATTTGCAATTGGAATTTCGCTGGTGACGATTGGCATTGTCCAGCAGCGCAACTCGATTTAACGGTAGGTGGAAGTTTTACGTTCACCATGGCTGCACGCGACGCTTCGTTTCAGTTTGATTTTAGAGGAACGTATACCTCTGTTGTTGTGAATGAGCGCATCGACATTATTTTGGAAGATGGAAGGTTGTGGAATACAACTTTTGAAGTTGTTGAAGGTGGAGTTAAGGTTACAGAAGAGTTCGATCCAGAAAATGAAAATCCGGAAGACATGCAACGCATGGGATGGCAAATGATTTTGGATCGTTTTAAGAGTTATGTCGAATCGAAAAACTAAGAACGATGGCAACGAAATTTTCAACGTGTTTGTGGGCGCATGATGCGAAGGGAATGGCAGATTATTACAAGAATGTCTTTGCCGATTTTCAATTCATTTCAGAGAACCCTATGGTGGCGGTATTTGAAGTAGCAGGCAACCGATTGATGTGTCTGAACAACGGACCTCAGAACATGGAATTCAATGAGAAAGTTTCTTTTGTTTTATCGGTAGATACGCAGGAAGAAATTGATCACTACTGGAATTACTTCACGCAAGAAGGACAAGCGGGGCAATGCGGTTGGTTGAAAGACAAATACGGTGTATCGTGGCAAGTGGTTCCAAGTATCTTAGGCAAACTCATGACTAATCCCGAAACCGCACCAAAAGCGGCATACGCCTTTATGCAAATGTCAAAATTCGACATTGCGAAGTTGCAAGTGGCGGTGAAATAAAAAAGCCTCGCATTTCTGCAAGGCTTTGCTCCCCAGCCTGGGCTCGAACCAGGGACCCCATGATTAACAGTCATGTGCTCTAACCAACTGAGCATGCTGTAAACAGTGGGTTTGGTGAATATTGCTTTCAGGTTGTACATGTTTTGGTACAAGTATTCTCTGGTTATTATTAGTTAAAATGGTATCCATAGGAGAATATAGAGACCGTGATTTCAAAGATTAAGGACTTTACTCTGCAGGTAGGTTACTTACCCGTTTTCCTTCTCTGGAACAACACATAAGTAGCATTAATACCATTATCACAGAGAGGTCCTTGGTATGACCAACCCTCTTTAGAGAGTGCATTGATCTGTTTCTCAAATTGATCAGCGGTTTCTCTCTCAAACATGACCACCTTAGATTCTAACTCTTGTGGTAAAGGTGTTGAGCTGCACGCTGTAAAAATGCTAGCTACTGCTAATACTGCTGCTAGTTGTTTTATGTTCTTCATAGTTAATAGGGTTTAGTGATAGTAAAGATGTGGTTCTGCTCATGCTTTGCAACAAATGTTGAAAACTATAGGCTACTTTAATCTGTCTCATTAGAAGGATGTTACATTTTTTTTCTTATATTATAAGTAAGGGTTAAGTGAAAGAAGTTGGACTTCATTTGCGGAAGTGTACGGACATAACTAAAGACGCTGGGTAATACCAGGATTCAGTTACTACTGAATGGGAGGCAGGTCTGAGGATCACCCGTGGCAGAGCTCAAAGGACAGCAACTAGATACCTAGTGTATGCCCCTGAGGAAGGGTGTTGCATGACTCACCCTGGGGTATGGATTGGTAACAATTACTACTATGAAACTTTTTAGCCTGAAAGAATAATCCCCTGTACAATCTTACTGTACTCAAACAAAAGTCTAGCACGTGTATGGATGATTGCGTATTCCTGCGTGTGGGCGATACTAAGGACTCAAAGCATCTTACTATAAGCTCTTAAACACTTCTTTACCATCAACACTAGGGATTTATATCTCTGGGGGGTAAGGGGGGCATTTAAGGGCTCTGCACAGATCTAAAGCATCAAACTTGCTCAGCACTTACTTACACAAGCTTATCATACACCTTTTAGCTTCTCTCATTTATTAAACTATGCTCATTTTTTTAAGGCTAACTGTTTTTTGTTTTTAATAAAACTTTTAAAGTTTAAACTTACTTTGTTGCAAATAGCTTACATTTATTTAATTAATTCCATAAACATGAAATCACTTTTTGCTTTAACCGTAGCTTTTTTATTCTTTTCCGTTATAAATGCACAAGATTTAACGTACAAAAAAGATTGGCAAGGTAACACGATTGCTGTGGACTCCTACGGTAGGACAGTTGCAACTCAGAAAACAGATTGGCAAGGAAATGCTTATTGGGTGGATAGCTATGGTAGAACCATTCAGACACAAGGCACAGATTGGCAGGGTAATACTACCTACAAAAATTCTAATGGCAACACTAGTACCCAAAAACGGGATTGGCAGGGAAACACTACTATTTCAAATAGTAGAGGGCAAACAGAATATACATACAAAAAAGATTGGCAAGGTAACACCGCTGTTTATGATGCAAATGGAAGGCAGATTGGAGTTTATAAGACCGATTGGCAGGGTAATACATATTTTCAAAGAGTACCTTAAATTAACCAAACGGGTTGCCCCATCTGGTTAATCTTAGTGCTACAACATACCTTCATCAGCAAAACTCAGATAGTTCCCATCAGGAGTGATAATGAGGTGATCCAACAATGTTAGGTCCAGCAATTTGCAAGCATCTTTTAAACGTGTTGTTATAAGAGTATCTTCTCTGCTAGGTTGGGTGTTTCCACTTGGGTGATTGTGACTTACAACTATACTGCTTGCAAGAGACTTCAATGCTATGCTAATGATCAGCTTTATATCCACAACAGTTCCAGTTAATCCGCCTCTAAATAGAGGTATCACACCAATGGGTTTGTTGGATCTGTTGAGGTACATTACAACCAGTTGTTCTTGGCAAGTGATAGTATCCTTATCATAGAACTTGATGATGTGTTTATACGCATCTAATGAAGAATTCACCGCATTTACATTATCTAACCCATCTACGGGTTTGTAGCTAATCATAATCTCTTGGAGCTGTGCATTTTTACCGTTCATAGTTTAATAGTTTATTAAGATGATTAAGGAGTTTCTAGAGGCAGCCAATTGCATCAGATACTCACATTGTTTTCATCCTAGTAAAGAGTTTATTGAGGACAGCTAATAGTTAATTATGGAACCAACCAAAGAGAGGGGGTATACCGCATTCTAAAATGTCATAGGGGCTGTCATAGTAGCACCCTGTGTCAGTGACAAATACATGTGTTTTTTTTAGGAATGTCAGCATTTATGTCTGCGGTAATTTTAATAATTTTTTGAATCTAAAGTTGTACTGAAGTTATGAGCGAACTATTGATTTTATGCATGTATGCGTTGAAATGTTTAGAAGTGGTCTGGTGTATGTAGCCTCTCACCTAAACATAAGTTTATGAATAAAGAGTTAGATGTTTTAATTGATGCTGTTGGACAGTATTATGAAATCGAGATTGCAAAGGGCACCAGGTTATCTGATAACATTCCTTGCCTACCTCATGGGATTATTGACAAGACCTATACTGGTATTGGAGGGACTTCACTGGAGTTAGATTGTGAAAGAAATTCTATAGTTGTTGTGCCTTATAACAACATTGCGGATTCTAAGGTAAGCACCACTTCAATTAGAAATGGTTATGTAGTTTACAAATATGCAAAGCAGATATCTAATAGAACCTCAAAGGTGAGTAAACCCAATGGAAAGATTGTAAGCTTATCAGACTATTTAGAGTATGTTAAGGAGAGCGGTCAACCTATCAAGATTATCTGCGTAAACGATCAGCTTTATTCATTAAGAGACGCTTTAGAGAAAGCTCGTGAGGATTTTAAGAGTATGTTTATTCTTTTTGATGAGATTGACTCAATGCAAGAGCAGAGTGCCTTCAGAGCTGTCATGGATATCTGTATGGATATTTATTTGGCTCATCCAAAAGATATGCGAGCTATGATTAGCGCTACTTTGCGGAAATTTTCTCATCCAGACTTAGCAAATGAACGTATTAATAAGATTATTGAAGAGGACAGGCCAAAAGACCCTTTGGTAATAGTGCAAACTGATAATGGTATAGCGGAACTGTATTTACAGATCAATAGAATTATTCAAAACAGTCCCGGAAAAATAGTACTTGCCTGTAATCATATAAAGACAGCGGTTAAGCTTGCTAAAACTTTGGAAAAAGACACAAGTTTGAAGGTTGGTATTTTATGCAGCCCCGGAACTAAAAGTGCTGTAGAAAGATGGTATTGTACTCTTACTGCACAAGGTAAATTACCTTATGATGTAAACATAACTACTGCTGCGTACTTTAATGGTTGTGATTTTAACGAGCCGTACCATAGTCTTATATACAGTTCAATAACAGTTTCTTCTTTGCAGTTGTCACCAAGTACCATATATCAAATCACAGGTAGGGGCCGTGTTGGATTGTTATCAAGCATGCTAGTTGTGAAGCCGGGTAAAAGAATGGATGATTATACTCATTTCTCAAAGGAGGATTTACTAGCTGTTGGTAAGCAAATTTCAACAATAGCTGATAGTTTAAAGCTAATGACTGTTGATTTGTCTGTTTATGGACAATTATTATTAGAGGGTGTTCATGGTCTATTGGTTGATGGTCTGAAGAATTTGCCAGCTGTCTTTAGAAGGGTATCAAGTACTGAGTCAGAAATTTCCTATTTCAAGATAGACCAAAGACTAATGGAACAAGAAACTTGTTTGTTATTTGAAGATATTAGTTCTTACAAAAAGGGGCTTAGTACTCACTTTGAAATTCAAGAGGGGGAGACTTTGTATGATGATCAGTCAGATGTTTTAGATGTTGATAAGCAAGAAACAGTAGAGAGATTCTTGTCTCATTTAGAAGAGATAATTACTAAAGAACCTAAGGTAGCCATTTCAGAACTTGTAAAACTTAAAAAAAGTTATTCTAGCCTTGGTATTAAAGAAGTTCTTTTTATTGCAGATGCATTTTTATTAGTATTATCCAATGGATGGAACGCATCAGCTTTTACAGTGGCTGTTGGAGAATGTAATAATACGTCAACGCCTTTGCTAAATATCAAACGCCTCTATTGTAGATTGCTCTGGTTTACTTTTAAAAATGATACTAGACTTCATCAAGTTATACGCAAAGGCATAGCCATTGGTAAAGAATTTAGTAAGCCAGATTTCAAGCAGAAAGTAAAGGCACTTGCTTATGCATTAAGTATCCATAAGAATTTTCAAG
Source organism: uncultured Chryseobacterium sp. (assembly GCA_964385405.1). Classification (GTDB taxonomy): domain Bacteria; phylum Bacteroidota; class Bacteroidia; order Flavobacteriales_D; family Sanyastnellaceae; genus CAIZGX01. The sequence goes on from CAYLOT010000014.1 coordinate 34,890, forward strand.
CTGTGCGTTATACTGAATTTATTGAGTTGATCAAGAATACTCCAGGGCTCATAAATGATGTGATTTTAGAATGCACAGAAACTTCTAAAAGAATAGAGGGCAAGCCAACACGTCTTATTAAAGTAGATGCAATCCGCAATGATGTAACTCCTACTTTCCAGTTGAAATAGGACATTCAAGAGAATAGGGCGTTACAAAACACGCAAATAGTTCTTTATATAAAAATACTAATATTCTGTAACGCTTAACCACGCGGAGTGATCGCTGGTTTTTACACCAACTCCTCCGCGTGCATCTCTGCCTGCTCAATTACTGTATTCACTGCACGGGGTTCATCATCTGGTGGATACTTATGAAAGCGGAGAACGCGCTTAACTTCTAGCTTCACTTTGTCTTTAGCAGATTGTCTAACTGTCCAGTCTAAAGTTGTACTGTTTTTAACCCGCTTTACAAGCTCTTTAGCAATCTCCAATAACTTTCTGTCTCCCATCATCTCCATAGCAGAACGGTTGCATGAGAGGGCGTCATAAAACGCTTTCTCAGTATCAGTTAATCCAAGGTCATTACCTTTCTTACTTTCAGCATTTACTTCATTGGTTATCTCTAACAAGATCTCCATCATGTTCACTGCTGTGATGCTCTTGTTGTTGTATCTGCTAATAGCATCTTGAAGCTTCTCAGAAAAGCTACGGTTAACTACCATATTCTTATTGAACCTAACCTTTATCTGATCAGCTAGAAGCTTCTTAAGTAACTCAATAGCTACATTCTTCTGCTTCATGTTTCTGATGTCATTCATAAACTCTTCACTGAAGATGCTAATCTGTGGCTTCTGAAGACCCGCTTGATCCAACAGATTTATTATTCCATCAGATGCAACAGCTCCTTCTACCAGAGACTTTACAATGTCTTCAAACTCTTTCTTCTGTTGTCCTGTTACCGTTATATCATACTTTGCTAACCGCGCTCTTACAGCTTGAAAGAATGCAATCTCTTCAGCTATATGCATTGCTTCAGGTTCAGACTTAGCAAGTGCGTAAGCTTTACTCAATGAACTCACTTCTCTAAGATACCGTTCCCTACCACTTTCTATTGTTAAGATATGATCCTCTGCATCTAGAATTAAGTCTAACTTTTCTCTTGTACTTCCTGTGAAATAGTTTGAATACTCAAATCCATGATACATCTGCTGTACCACTTCAAACTTAGATAACATAAGGTTTGCAGCTTCATGTATATCTAGAGTTATACTTCCTTTACCTTGACTCTCTGTATAGGTCTTTAATGCTTCTTTTAAGTTGCCAGTTACAGGAACATAGTCAACAATAAGTCCACCGGGCTTGTCTCTAAAAACTCTGTTTACACGAGCTATGGCTTGCATAAGGTTGTGTCCACTCATATCTTTATCTAGGTAGAGCGTATGCAACACCGGTGCATCAAAACCAGTCAACCACATATCAACTACAATGACCATTTGAAGTGGATCATCTTCTGCTTTAAGTCTGTTGGCTATTAGCGTTCTCTTCTCTTTGTTTCTTATATGAGGTTGAAGAAAAGCATCATCAGAAGAACTGCCCGTCATGATCACTTTAATTGCTCCTGCATCATCATCATCACTGTGCCAATCGGGTCTTAATGCTATTATAGTGTTGTATAGAAGAACTGCTACTCTTCTGGTCATACTTACTACAAGAGCTTTACCTTTTAGTGTTTTGGTGCGGTCTTCAAAGTGTGTGACTATATCATTAGCAACTAGGTTCAATCTGTCTTTATGACCAACAATAGCCTCTAATCTTGTAGCCTTCTCAACTGCTTTGTTTACCAAATACTCAGGCATTTCTTCAGCAGCTTCACTTAGTTTCTTCTCAAGACCTTCTATGTAGAAGTTATCTAACTTCAGTTTTACAAAGCGGTTGTCATAGTAAATAGGTACAGTTGCTTTATCTATAACTGCACGCTCTATATCGTATATATCTATGTACTCTCCAAAGACCGCTTGGGTGTTTTTATCTGTACTTTCTACAGGAGTTCCTGTGAACCCTACAAATGTTGCATTGGGTAACGCATCATGCATGTGCTTAGCAAATCCATATCCTAAGTCAGTGCCTATCTCATTACCATGATCATCATATATGTACTTCACCTTTGCCCCAAAACCATACTGGGTTCTGTGCGCTTCATCTGCAATGACTATAATGTTTCTGCGATCTGAAAGAAGGTCAAAGGTGTTGCTACCTTCTTCAGGTAAGAACTTCTGTATAGTGGTAAAGAAAACACCTCCAGATTGCCTATTCTTAAGCTCTTCTATGAGGTTGGTTCTACTTTCTATCTGAGTTGGTACTTGTCTTAACAGCTGGGAACAATTAGCAAAGGTTTCAAACAGCTGATCATCTAGGTCATTGCGATCTGTAATGATGATGATAGTAGGATTGTTTAGAGTCTTCACTAACAATCCAGTAAAGAACACCATAGACAACGATTTACCTGAACCTTGGGTATGCCAAACTACACCGCCTTTCTTATTGCCATCTTGAGAGCTTGCTTTATCAGCACTTACTATAGCTTTTTTCACAGCATAATACTGATGGTAGGCAGCCATCTTTTTCACTGTGCCTGTAACTACAGTTTTGGTTTTAACATCTTCTTTATAATACTTCTCATACACCGTGAAGTTAAGGATCATATCAGTCATTACAGAGGGCACTAACAGTCCTGCCATAAGCACTCCTAACTCGTTAACTTTTGAAGAAGCAACAGTATGTCCATCTGCAGTCTTCCAACTCATGAACCTTGAGATGTCACTTGTAATGGTTCCGGTTCTAGCTTCTAACCCATCTGATATAACTTCAAAACAATTATATACAAATAGGGTAGGGATAGTGTTGTGATAAGTCTGCAGCTGTTGATACGCTTTCTCTAATGTAGCATTCTCATCTGTAGGGTTCTTAAGTTCAATAACTACTACAGGAATACCGTTCAGATACAAGATAACATCGGGTCTTTTGTGTTGACCATTTTCTATTACTGTTAGCTGGTGGGTAACGCACCAGTGGTTGTTATTGTGGTTAACATCATCTACCAGTTTTGCTTTAACAGTTCGCTCTTCTCCTTTATCTAAGAAGGTAACATCTACACCATCTGTAAGCATGATATGGAAGAGTTGATTAGCATGAACCAAATCTCCATTACCATTTGCTCGCACAACTTCCTTAATAGCTTGTTGCAACACCTGACTGCTTACATGAGGGTTTATTCTGCTCAATGCAGATGCTAGATAAGGCTCAATAATAACCTCTGCATAAGAAGATCTAAGATCAGTGCTTTGATCAGGATCTAACAGCTCTGGTGCTATGTATTGAAGTCCTGCTTGTGCAAGTTCTTCAACCATCCACTGCTCTATATCATCTTCAAATATGCGGGTCATGCTTGTACTCTTACTTGTCCAGACATTAGTTTAGGTAGAAGGGAGTCTCTTACCTTTATTAAGCCTTGTATGTGGTTGGAATTATTTAAGATCTTCTCAAATACCGGGGTTACCAATTTTTCAAATTTCAATACAACTATTGAAGGCGGTTGTTGTACAGTTACACCTTGAAAAGTTGAAGTTGTGATTGTGTCAAACACACTGCCATAGGATGAAGAATTTAAAGCTTCAACACTATTCGCTACTAATAAATAGGTATAAAAGGAACTACCTTCTATCTTAGGAAGTACTCCATAATTTGATTGACTGAATGCCATCGGTTTAGAAAGCAGAGAATATTTGCCAACCGTGCCGCGTGCTGTTATAACAGTAGAAAATTTAGGTAAAAGTTTTGCGGAACTATTAGTGAGACCGTTTTTAGTAATTGATTTTTCAGAATTTGTAATAAAGGATTTATGACACTTAGCTATGTCACCACAAGAAAGCCAAGGTATATCACCATTCCAATATTCAAAATTACTGGTCTTAGGTGTACCCCCGCCTATTAGATTTATGCAATCAAGTAGGCTTGAATCTTCCCAATCCTCCTTAGCACCCTCCACAAACCACTGTCTAAACAAAGTCTCCGCCATCTCTTCTAGGGTTTTGTTATTCCTATGCAAGAGGTCTATCTTATCATCTAAACTAGAAAGTACTTCTGCTATGGCTTGTTGTTCAGTGAGGGGGGGAAGTAATAAGTCTAAAGTTAAAAGTACCTCAATCTGCATATTAGGCTGAGTGGAGGTGCCACCTGATATAGACTCAATGAAGTCTTTGAAATACTTTGTTCTTAAGTTGTAATATACGTACTTAGATGATGCTTCATTGGAATTGACTCTTAAGCGTATTAAGCCATTATTAAATACTGCGGGGTAATCTTGATCAAAGTATCTATTTACACCGATTGTATTACCTGTCCTTGCAATAATAATATCACCTTCCCTTAGTTGAAACCTTTCAAAATTCTTCTGTTCCACATTGGTATAACCCCAGTTTTCAAATGATTTCTGCTGAGAGATATCCTGGATTCTTAAACATTTTTTACCCGTGTTTTCCAATACAATTGGAGCCCTTTTTATGGCGTCAAGTCCAGTATTGGCTGAATCTACAATTTTTTTAAGTGTAATATTTTTCCACTCACTCATCCCCAACCTCCTTTAAACTTGCCAGGTTTAATCTTATTCTCTCATTCAAGGTAACCTCCTCCTGCATCTGTTTTTCTAACTCAGCTTGTAAGCTTGCAAACTTCTCAGTAAAGTTGAAGTCATCTTCTTCATCTGGTAATCCAATGTATCTACCCGGGGTTAACACATAGTCCATAGCTGCTACCTCTGTGATAGTAACAGACTTGCAGAAGCCAGCTATATCTTGGTATGCATCTCTGCTGTTTAACCAGTGGTGATAGGTCTCAGATACTTGTGCAATGTCTTCATCTGTAAACTCACGCGTTCTTCTGTTTACCAAGTATCCTTGGTTACGCGCATCAATAAACAAGACTTCACCTTTTCTCAATCTGTTCTTGTCTCTATTCAAGAACCACAAGCATGCTGGGATTTGTGTATTCAAGAACAACTTAGTAGGTAGGTTCACTATACAGTCCACCACACCATCTTCAATCATGGCTTTTCTGATTTCATATTCACCAGATTGCTTGGTAGTTAAAGCTCCTTTACTGAGTACAACACCTGCTTTACCTTTTGGAGTAAGGTGGTGGATCATGTGCTGCAACCAGCCATAGTTAGCGTTTCCAACTGGAGGTGCGCCATACTTCCATCTGCCATCATTACGCAAGAGCTCACCACTCCAGTCACTAATGTTAAAGGGAGGGTTGGCAATGATGTAGTCTGCTTTTAAGTCTGGATGTGCATCTTTCAAGAAGCTACCTTCACTGTTCCACTTCACTTGCTCTGGATCAATACCGCGTATGGCAAGGTTCATCACCGCTAAGCGCCAAGTGGTTTGGTTGCTCTCTTGCCCGTATATAGTAAGGTCATCAATTCTACCTTGGTGTTGCGCTACAAACTTCTCACTCATAACAAACATACCCCCGCTACCACAACAAGGATCATAAATCTTTCCTTTGGTGGGTTGAAGCATTTCAATAAGCAACTGTACTACTGATCTTGGGGTATAGAACTGTCCACCCTTTCTTCCTTCTGCTAATGCAAACTGACCAAGGAAGTACTCATAGACTACTCCCAGCATATCTTTCATCTTAGCAGCTTGAGTGCCTAGGTTAATGTTGTTAATGAGGTCCACAAGGTCACCCAATACCATCTTGTCTAACTGCGGTCTTGCAAACTGCTTAGGAAGCACTCCGCGAAGCTTTGGGTTGTCCTTCTCAATAAGATCCATTGCGGTATCAATGTCTTCACCAATAGTAGGAAGCTTTGCTCTGCTCACTAGGTATGACCATCTAGCATTTACAGGAACAAAGAAGACATACTCAGAGCTGTATACCAGTTTGTCTTCCGGATCATCATAAGCATAGTCTCCTTCTTTGTTTACAATCTTAGCATGCAGTTCTTCAAAGGCATCTGATACATACTTCAGGAACAACAGTCCCAATACATAGTGTTTGTATTCAGCAGCATCTATATTCTTTCTCATCTTATCTGCAGCTGCCCATAGCATTTGCTCAAAGGGTTTCTCCTCTGCAGTTTTCTCTTTCTTGGTTTTAGCCATGTTGTTATACCAGTGGTATTGATACTTATGTTATCTCTTTTACTTGCATAACCATGCTGTCAGTCTTAATTGACTTATAGTAATGCATCATTACAAATATAGGCATATGCCTACACGCGATTAAAGTACAGCGCTGATAACACTTGCAGTGGATTGTTGATAAGTATTGCGCTCAATTTCCGTAAAAACGGGTGCCATTTCTATTTACCAAGTAGAGACCACTAATGGGCTTTATAATAAACACTTTTGGAAATGAAGAAGAGATTACAATGTAAAAGGATTCACTCTAGGCTTGGCTATGCCATTACTCTGCTGGTGGCAATCCTCCAATTGATCTGTAGCTTATTTGAACTCTTTTTTGACTGACAGTGTAACTCACATACCCCGGTAGACAATACCAATTGAGTTAGGATTAAAGTTAATACCAAGCAAATGGTCCAAGTGTGGCACTGAGAATAACGCAAATTAGTATGGATATGGAATTTCCGATAAAGTATAATTTGTCTTCAGGTGAATAGTCAGAATTCTTCAAGCGCTGGTTGTAGTAGTATTTGAGAAACAAAAAAATTGCTATCCAAAGGGCAAGTGAGAAATGATGACCTGTTAGATGAACTCGCCATATACTAAGAGAAAAGTAACCCGCAGTGTTAAATAGTATGGATATAAAAAGAGTTAGTCTTCCTGTATATGGGGATATTTTTTGAACCAAAACGGAAACACCTACCATAGCAAACCAAGAGCCAAATCCAATTATTAGTTGAACCACAATATAGGCTAGGTAAAAGAGAATTGTAAAAACAAATGGCCCCGGGGGTAGATTATCCATGATATAAAAAGATTAGATTATTACTTTCAACTGCGGGAACTTTCTTGTTCAATACCAAGAAAAGGGACCTTTAATTGCAATAGCGATTAGGCAAATTATTAACGCAAGTGCATTGTTATATGTATCTTTCAATGCCTCTGGAGTTAAGTTTTTGTCTTTTGCGTTAAACACTACTTCTTTAATTATCATAGCCATTAGAAGAAGAAAAGAAAAGTGCTGACCAGTGTAGTGCAAGTGTGCAACACTGAGATAATAATACACTATTGAATATGCTATTATTAGACCTTGATTTTTAGCGGTTGAGCTCTGATTGAACATTCCCGTTAGCAGATTTCCTAGAAGCGCTACTGGAGCCATTGCAATCCAGCCAAGAAAAAGTATAGCAACTTCCAATATCCAGAAATAAAGAGAATGTGGTTCAATCATGATTTTTTTGAGAAAGATATGTAAATCAAACATAAAAGTCAACCCCCAAGATTTTTATTCCTGGGGGTTTAGCTATGTATTTATATATATCTATATGCTCAGTCTTATTTAAGTTAACATAAGCACCTATAACATTAGAAGGGAGATACATCTTCATTCACACGCTCATATATAGCTAAAGTCATTTTGTCTAGAAGCTTCTGATCAAACTGCTCCAAGTATATACCCGTGACTTTGTTCCCGTACTCATGCCCTAATGCTTCAGCTATAAGATCTTTACTGTATCCCATCTGCTTGGCAATGTTGGCAAAGGTATACCGAAACACATAGGAAGTGATCTCCTCTGAAGCACCAATGCGCATACCCAACTTCTTCAGATGCTTGTTAATGATCTTGCTTCGCTGGTGATAAATCTTCACCAACCGCGCTTCATTCTGCAGTTCTTCCTTGCTCACAAGTGATAGTAACGTGTGCCCATCTGAGAATTGGTTGAAGATCCACTCTGCCTCAGCCATCAACAGAATGCTATACATCTTACCCGTCTTTGCTCTGCGGTATATTATCCTACCGTTCTTAATGTTAGCAGGTGTTAGGTTAATGAGGTCACGCACATTAATACCACGCAACATGAACAACAGTTTACCAATGCACCAGAACTTGTAGCGGTGTTCAGTAGGTGAGAGGTTCAACTCAAAATACCGTTGCATCTCTTGCAGTGTGAGCACCCGGGGAACTGTCTTCTCCTTGCGTATGGTGAAGCTCCTAAATGGATACCAAGCATGGTCTACCAGCTCTTGCTTAATGGCTTTGTTGCAGATAGCTTTGAAGGTGCGCATGTGAACTCCAATGCTGTTTACTTTCATACCAGCTGTTGCTAACCTAGACTCTAACTGCAACAGATCGCGCGCTGTAAACAGGGCAAAGGGTATGTTAAGGTTAACATGCTTACGCACTGCAGCTAGGCTCATGCTGTAATTCCTTGCTCCACCTGCACGCTTGCATTGTTTCAATCGTTCAATCTCTTCCTCCCAGAAGCATGCAATGGTGTACTCAATAGCAGCTTTTTTCATGAGGATATTACGCAGGTGAATGGCGCTCATCTGTTGCAATTGCTCATGTGGAATCTGTTTCAACCTGTCTTCCAAGGTTCTTCTCAGGTCTGCTAATTCTGCATTGAATCCATAGTTATCAATGAAGCATTCTCTACGCTCATCAAACTCCAATATACTAGCCTTGAATGGAGTTGTAATTTCAGCACTCTTAGATTGGTGAGTGACTCTAAAACGCAAGGGGAACTTCTCATTGTTTTTTGCCCTGCGCTGATCAAGAATTAATTTAAGTTTTGCCATGTGGCTTTTGGGGTGTTGTGAGAATACCCAAACCAACCCGTACAAGTTTTTGTACAAGTTTTACATGTACAAGTACCCATTTTAAGCAAATCCAACAGAAAGTGGTAGGAGAGGTGTGAGAACAAAAAACCCCGTAAACAGTGGTGTTTACAGGGTTTGAGATTGCTCCCCAGCCTGGGCTCGAACCAGGGACCCCATGATTAACAGTCATGTGCTCTAACCAACTGAGCTACTGAGGAATTTAACATTTTTAGTGGAACTCTTCGTTCCAACAAAAACACTCCACTTCGTCTTCAGCCTTCTGTCGTTACCAGAATAAAGCACCCGTCAGGGATTTCAAGAGAGGTGCAAATTTAACCAACATTTTTAATTCCACAAGAACATTCACAAAAAAAAATACTTCTTTTCGTTTTCTCCGATGTACTTTTGATTCTCAATTCTAGTCTATGATTCTTGCATTTCAACTCATACTTTCCCTCTCCATACTTATTATTCTTCACGAATTAGGTCACTTCATTCCTGCCCGATTATTCAAAATTCGTGTAGAGAAATTCTACCTCTTTTTCGATCCATGGTTCAGCTTGGTGAAAAAGAAAAAAGGTGACACCGAATACGGTATCGGTTGGCTGCCATTGGGCGGATACGTGAAAATCGCCGGTATGGTAGACGAAAGCATGGACAAAGAAGCCATGGCTCTTCCACCGCAAGATTGGGAATTCCGTTCTAAGCCAGCCTGGCAACGACTCATCGTAATGATGGGAGGAGTGATCGTAAACATGATCGTTGGATTCGTCCTGTACGCCATTATTCTAGGAATGTGGGGACGCGATGTTCTACCCGTTGAAAATGTAAAGTTCGGTGTGCACGTAAACGAAACCATGAAGGCTGCCGGATTCCAGGAGGGTGATAAGATATTAGCTCTAAACGGAGAACGCCCTGAAAGCTTCAGCGAAGTAAATAAATCACTTCTTGTAGATAATATTACTGTTGTGACTATCGAAAGAGCTGGACAGAAAATGGACATTAACATTCCTGCAAATATTGGTCAGCAATTGGTAGACGGAGGAGTAAAATCTGCACCTTTCGCAGTGAGACTTCCGTGTGTTGTAGATAGCGTTGTGGCTGGAAACAAGGCCGCTGAAGCGGGTTTAATGAAAGGAGACAGTGTTGTAGGCTTGGGCGATGTTCATTCAATCTACTTCAACGATATCAAAGCGGAATTGGCAAACAAGAAAGGTCAAACCGTTCCAATGTGGGTGAAGAGAGGCGGACAAGAAGTTCAGTTGAATGTCGGAATTAACGACGATGGAACCATTGGTTTCATTCCGAAAGCAGACGTAAAGCAATTCGGGGTAGAGACTCTTCATTACGGATTCTTCGCCGCCATTCCTGCCGGAGCAGCTTGGGCTTGGGAAACATTCACCGACTACGGAAGTCAATTGAAATATTTGTTCTCTTCTTCAGGAGCAAAACAAGTAGGAGGTTTCGGATCATTCGCAAAAATGTTCCCCGATACATGGGATTGGGCAATCTTCTGGGAGCGTACCGCTTTCATCTCGTTGATCTTGGCCTTCATGAACATGCTTCCGATTCCTGCATTAGACGGCGGACACGTGATGTTCTTGCTTTGGGAAATCATTACCGGAAAGGCAGTGAGTCAGAAAATTCTTGAAAAGGCACAAATCGTAGGAATGGTGCTTCTTCTAGGACTTATGCTTTGGGGAAATATCTTAGATATTTTTAGAGCAGTTGTTGGAAAATAGAAAACGTGTTTATATTTGCACTCCTCTAATGAGAGGAAATGCCTAGATGGCGGAATTGGTAGACGCGCACGACTCAAAATCGTGTGTCTTCGGGCATGTGGGTTCGATTCCCACTCTGGGTACAGAGAAAGGCTTCTTCGGAAGCCTTTTTTTATGGGGTATATTTGCAAGGTGTAAACAAGGTTCTGCGAAAGGTCCTGCAGAAGTTCGCTTCGCGAAGCATACTTGCGAAGCATCTTTCGAAGAATCTTGTGAAACATCTTTCGAAGAATTAAATGTTGCTAATATGAAAATCTCAGAATTGAAAAGCCGATTAAACGAAGTGGATACGCTCGTTTTCGAATTACCAAACGGACAAACTGTTCCTGCGCATTTTCATGTGACGGAAGTGGGACTCGTTGCCAAACATTACATCGATTGCGGCGGCACCGTGCGAAATGAAAAAACAGCGAGCTTCCAACTTTGGGAAGCGAACGATTTCGATCACCGCTTAGCTCCTTCGAAATTTCTGGGTATTATTCTTCAGTCGGAAAGCCTTTTCGATATGAACGACCTCGAGGTTGAAGTGGAATACCAATCGGAAACCATTGGAAAATACAACCTCGCTTTTTCAGATGGAAAATTCAAAATGATTTCAACGCAAACCAATTGTCTTGCGCAAGACAAATGCGGAATTCCGCCGAGTAAGTTGAAGGTGAACTTGAATACAATCGGCACGAATACAAATACAACCTGCACACCTGGAGGCGGATGCTGCTAAATTTTTTTCTATGCAAGTAAAACTCAAATTCCTCGATCTCTTCCTAACCCTGTGGATATTCCTAGCCATGCTTATTGGCGTGGGGTTGGGCTATTTCTTTCCAAGTATAGCGAATATCACGAATAGTCTCTCTGTTGGAACCACAAACATTCCCCTCGCCATTGGATTAATTCTAATGATGTTCCCACCCTTAGCAAAGGTGAACTACAGCCTCTTGCCGAAGGCGTTTCAAGATAAAAAAGTCATGACGCTCTCGCTATTCTTGAATTGGATTGTTGGTCCAATTCTCATGTTTGTCTTGGCTATCTTATTTCTAAAAGATGAACCGCATTATATGGTCGGACTTATACTCATTGGTCTTGCTAGATGCATAGCCATGGTGGTTGTTTGGAATGATCTAGCTGGAGGAAACAGAGAATACGGAGCCTTGCTCATTGCGCTGAACAGCGTCTTTCAAGTCTTGTCTTACTCGTTCTATGCATGGCTTTTCATAAACGTACTTCCAAACCAATTGGGATTCGGGAACTTCCAGGTTTCAGTTCCAATGGGAGAGGTAGCGCAAAGCGTATTCATCTATTTGGGTATTCCTTTTCTCTCTGGATTTTTAACGCGGACATTCTTGATTAAATCGAAGGGAGAAGAATGGTACAACAGAGTCTTTGTTCCGAAAATTTCTCCAATCACATTGTACGCTTTGCTCTTCACCATTGTTTTAATGTTTAGTTTGAAGGGAGATAAAATTCTTGAATTGCCATTCGATGTTTTGCGCATTGCTGTTCCTCTAATTGTCTATTTCATTCTTATGTTTTTCGTGAGTTTTTTCGTGAACAAATCTATGGGAGTAGACTACGCGAAGAATGCAGCGATCTCGTTTACCGCAACAGGAAATAATTTCGAGTTAGCCATTGCTGTCGCTATTGCAGTTTTCGGAATTCACTCCGCTGAAGCGTTTGTTGGGGTCATTGGTCCGTTGGTAGAAGTTCCTGTATTAATTCTATTGGTGAAAGCGAGTTTATTCCTTAAGAAAAAATATTATACACGATGAAAAACATACTTGTTCTCTGCACAGGAAACAGTTGCAGAAGTCAGATTGCAGAAGGTTACTTGCGTCATTACGCAGGTGAAAACGCAAACGTATATAGCGCAGGAGTTGAAACGCATGGTGTAAATCCACGCGCTATTTCAATCATGAATGAAGTGGGAATTGATATTTCAAATCATACTTCGAATCACGTAGACGAATACGCCAACATCAATTTCGATTTTATCATCACCGTATGCGACAACGCCAAAGAACGCTGTCCATATTTTCCTTCGAAGGCTGAAAGATTTCATTACAACTTCCCAGATCCGGCAAAGGCAGTCGGTTCTGAGGAAGAGATCACGAACGAATTTCGAAGAGTTCGAGCTTTGATTGATGGATATTGCAAAAATTTTGTTGCAGAGAAGCTGGCTTGATTCAATTATTTTTGAAGTAAACTTTTTTCATGAGTTCAGTTCAAGAATACATTCAGGCACTTCCAGAAGAGCGACAAGTTGTGATTAAAAAATTACAATTGCTTTTCAAGAAAAATCTTCCAAAGGGTTTCGATGAACAGATGAGCTATGGAATGATCGGATATGTAGTTCCGCATAAGATTTATCCAGATGGATATCACTGCGACCCGAAGCTTCCGCTGCCATTTATATCTATAGCTTCACAAAAGAATTTCATTGCGCTTTATCACATGGGTGTCTATGCTGTTCCTGAATTGTACGATTGGTTTGTGGCTGAATATCCCAAGCATTGCAAGTCGAAATTGGACATGGGAAAATCATGTATTCGCTTTAAAAAGATGGAAGACATCCCGTACGATTTAATTACGGAATTGGCGAAGAAAATGACCGTGCAAGATTGGATTTCGTGCTACAAAAAAAACTACAAGAAGTAAATTAGATTCCTTTCACAAAGGGATTTTCATTCTTCTCTTCTCCAATGGTTGTCGTGTCTCCGTGTCCGCAATAAATCACAGTTTCTTCCGGAAGGGTGTACATTTTTGTTCGAATGGAATGTGCCAATGTTTCGAAATCGCCGCCAGGTAAATCTGTTCTTCCGATGCTTCTTTCAAACAACACATCGCCACTAAAAACAACTCCCTTTTCTTCGAAATAAAACGCCACATGCCCAGGGCTATGTCCGGGCACAAAAAGAACTTCCGTTTCGAATCCATGACGGTTCATTTTTCCTTCTTCAAGAATGTAATCAGGTTCTGGTCCTGCGGTGTAGGGAATGCCGTACATGCCTGCAACCAGTTCGCTTCGTTCAATGTTTACTTGATCTAAAGCATGCGCTATACCCTTCAACCCAAATTCACGAAAGCAAAAGTCTAAACCCATGACGTGGTCAATGTGGCAATGCGTTAACCAGATGTCTACAACTGATAATTCTTCCGCCTTCAACCAATTCAAAAATTCAGATTCTTCCAGGCGATTGCTCATGCCTGGATCAATGATTACGGCTTGTTTTTCTGCGTTCCAAATGACATGGGTATTCTCAGAGAAGGCGTTGAATTGAAAAGATTGAATATTCATTGCGACGAGGTATTTTATGTTTGCGAAAATACGCGTACTTTGGTTGTATGATTCGCGAAAGGGGACTGCTGTTTTATATTTTAGTTGTGCTGATGGTGTTGAATGCTATCGCAGGACAAGCGCAGTTTTACAGAGGATCCAACGTTTCATTCGGAAAAAATCGTGTTCAGCATAAACCTTTCGATTGGTCTTATTTTCCGGGGGAGCACTTTGAAGTGTACTATTATCAGGGCGGACAGCAAATTGCAGAGCGTGCGTTGTTGTATTGCGAGCAAGAAAAAACGAGACTTCAGAAATTCTTTAATGTTCAGCTCGACGACAAGATTCAAGTGGTTTGTTTCAATAAACAAAGTGAATTCCGTCAGAGTAATCTCGGATTAACCGACGAAGAGACAGCGGCCATTGGTGGAGCAACGAATATTTTGGGTAACAAAATGTTCGTGTATTTCGAGGGAACAGATGCTGAATTGCGCAAACAAATTGCCTTGGGGCTTTCGCGCATTATGTACTTGCAACTTATTTACGGTGGCGATTGGCGAAGTGTAGTTCGAGGCAACAATCGAATTGCTATTCCAACATGGTTTTCTGAAGGTGTCATTCGTTACGCAGCATTGAAAGATCAACGCGAAAGCGAACGCGCCGCAGAAGATTGGTTCACCAATGCAAAATATCCGAATATTCACAGACTCACGGGAAAGCAAGCGGAGCTTGTAGGACATAGTTTTTGGTCGTACATCGGAAATATATACGGAGAAAATGTGGTGCTTGGAATTCTGAATATGACACAATTGTTTCATGGAACAGACGGTGGGTTTCAATATGTAATTGGAAGAAATACGGAAACGGTTGTAAGCGACTATGAGAGATTCATTCAACAGGGAAGAGACCTTGGAAAGGTGGAAGAGGAGTTGGCTGCTTTGCATGCAAAGCGTAAAAGGTTTCAGTTTCTTTTTCCTGAAATTGTTGGGAAGTTTAAAAATGAGTATTTACATGTTACCCCTTCAAATGACCACTTGAAATGGGCATACACCCAGCATTACAAGGGTGAGTATTCTGTTTTCATCTATGATACAGAGACGAAAATAAAAACGAAAATTGCACGCGGAGATTTTAGAAGTGATCGTATTCCAGATGAGAGCACACCGCAGTTGGCGTGGCATCCGAATGGACAAGTATTGTCTTATGTGACTGAGAAAAACGGGAAGTTGTTTTGGAATACCTATCAGTTGGAGAGTAAAGAAAAGTCGTCGAAGGAATTATTTCAGGTTGAAAAAATTCTGAGCATGAAATATGCCCCCGATGGGAAGAAGGTGGTGATAAGTGGAAGCGTAAACGGCAAAACGAATATCTTTCTTTTGCCCATTACGGCGAATGTTCCTCAGAAATTAACTGACGATAATTTCGACGATGTAGATCCGGTTTTCTCCGCCGATGGGAACACCATTTATTTCAGTTCGAATAGAGGTAGCAATTTGAAATTAAACTACCACGACAGTATTCGTTCCGAAGATCCGAACTTCCATATTTATAAATTGAAATTAACCGACGACTACAAAAGCGAAGAGTTAATTCAATTGACAAATGCGAAATATTCAGATCGAAAATTGGCAGTTGCGAAAGACAACAAGATTCAATTTATTCGCACAAAGGCCTTGTACGACGAGCGATGCTCTGTCTTCCGTGACAGCGCCATTGCTAGCATTGACACCACCATTCATTACCGTTATTTCAACGTCACAGAGGTACTGCAGAAGTCGAATCGAAATTCACGAGGGTATTTCATTGGTTCAGATTTCAAACAAGGATTCTGGATTATAGATGAGTTGGGTGTTCCTTTCGCTCTTGATGTGAATTTAGTAAACGATAGAGCCATTGAAATTGAAGGCGATGAGAGTCAGCCTGAAAAAGAAAAGGCTCCTTATTCAGAGATGCGTTGGTTTCCGAAGAAAAAGGATGCTACCCGAATTGATACCGAGAACTTTGCTTTTCCAGGAGATAAAAAACGCCAACAAGAAAGTTTGAAGCAGGCTGAAGTGCTCACTCAACTCACGAAGATTGACATTCCAAAGGCGAAAAACTACTTGGTGAATTACACCACGAGTTATGTTCAATCTACCGTAGATAACCAATTCGCTAGTTCGTTCTATCAGAATTTTACGGGACCAACGAGTGTTTCTCCGGGTTTTTCAGGGTTCTTCAAAGTGGGAATTTCAGATTTGATGGAAGACTACAAGTTGACCGCAGGAGTGCGATTAGCAGCGAATTTCAATAACAGTGATTTTGGTTTGTCATTCGAGAATTTGAAAAACCGTTGGGACAAGAAAATTTCATTGCAACGTCAGGGACAAGAGATAACGCAACAGTTTGCTGCCATTCGTGTTCAAACATATAACTTAACCCATGAATGGAAATATCCTTTCAGCGAGACAAGCGCGATACGTTTAACGGCTATTGGTCGTAACGATCGTATTGTTTTGCTATCGAGCGACCCTTATACTGCTTCGTTCAAGAATCAGAACGAATGGAATATCGGAGGAAAGGCTGAATATATTTTCGACAACACCTATATCAAGGGGTTAAACTACCGCACAGGAACGCGCTTTAAAGCGTGGGGAGAACATTTCAGACAGCCGAACAAAATCAAAGAGAGGAATTCTATTTACGTGGTTGGCTTCGATTTTCGTCACTACCAGCCCATTCATCGCGATCTAACTTTTGCGTTTCGATTGTGTGGAAGCAGTTCGTTTGGCGATTACAAAGTGGTGAATTATTTAGGTGGTGTTGACAATTGGTTGGGGCAGAAGGTAGATAACTCGGTCTTGGTTTCGAATACCCAAGGATACACGTTTCAAGCATTCGCCGGCCCATTGAGAGGTTTTTATGTCAACGCACGAAATGGAAACAACTTCCTCTTGAGTAATTCGGAATTGCGTTTACCACTCTTCAGGTATTTGAGCAACCGATCAATTAAGTCAGACTTTGCAGATAACTTCCAAGTGATTGGATTTTTTGATATTGGTAGCGCTTGGACTGGCAAGAGTCCGTATGACGATGCGAACGATTTCAATACCATCACAGTTACGCAAACACCGATTACGGTTCAGTTAAGAAGCAACAAGGAACCAATTATTTATGGATACGGATTCGGCTTGCGTTCCAAAGTTTTAGGCTATTACATGCGTGCCGATTGGGCGTGGGGAGTAGACGATAATACGGTTATGCCTCGCGTATTCTACTTGTCGCTCAATCTCGATTTCTAATTACTTCAGGTTCCAAACGGTGTATGCCAACGTGTGTCCAACAGCTTTTAAAGTAGGTTTGCTAATCACACTCATATTGTCTGCGTGTGTGTGATGTGAGCTTCCGAATTCGAAATTTGTTCCCATGTAATTTGGACGCATATCAACAATGTCTAATGCAGGAATATTTGCTTGAATCATGAAGACATGGTCATCTACAATTCCAGCGGTTTCTTCGTTTTGAAAATACTCTCCGTAACCTAGTTTTGCAGCATTACCCCAGATGCGGTTCACAGCATTTCCAGCAGATTGCATAGAGTAACCTTCCTTGTTGAACCTCGCACCCTCAGCACCAACCATGTCTAACAGAACTGCATAGCGCATGGTGCGTTGTGGCTTTTGATTCGCCCACAACTGAGATCCCAAACACCAAGAAAGCGCATCGTTTTCACCGTCAGGCGCCCACTCAGGTTTACCACCGTCTTCACTGTCGAATAGAATGAAATCAATTCCAACATCGGCAGGTAGATCTTTTGAAATACGAGCCAACTCAAGTAAAACACCAACACCACTTGCACCGTCATTCGCTCCATCTATTGGTTGTTTGTGTTTGCTCGGGTCAGGATCTTTGTCTCCGTAGGGTCTGCTGTCCCAATGCGCGGCTAAGACAATGCGCTTCGTTGCACCGGAATGAACGGAAGCAATAATGTTACGCACGGGTGTGGTACCACCTTCCCAATTTGGCATAGATCCAACTTGCTCTTTAACCGTGCAGTTGTAACTCTTGAATTTTTGAATGAGCCAATTTCCGCAAGCAGCGTGATTTGCACTGCCTGGAACACGCGGACCGAATGCAACTTGTTTTTGAATGAAGGCATAACAACTATCGGTCATGAAATCTGCGGGTTCCAAAATGGCACCACTTTCAGTTGTATTGTTTTCAGCACTCTTCGTTTTATTGAAATATTTTTCCAATGTCACGAACAGGAAGCTGCCCACAAACAAAACAATTAGCACAATGGCAATGATCTTTTTATTATTTCTCATGGGTCCAGGTTGTTCCTTCTTTTGAATCTTGGAGTTGAATGTTTAAGGCTTTTAATTCGTCGCGAATTAAATCAGATGTTGCGAAATCTTTCTTTCCTTTTGCTTCAGCGCGCAAGCGAATGATTACTTGCATAAGGTCATTCGAAAGATCATTCGATGTACCGCTCACTTCAGCTTGCAAGCCAAGTACTTCAAACACGAATCCTTTTACTAACTTCTGCAAGCGATTAATATCGGTTTGTGTAAGTTGAATTTTATTATCTAAACACGAGTTAATCACCTTCACCGCTTCGAATAAATGCGAGATTAGAATTGGCGTATTGAAATCGTCGCTCATGGCCTCGAAACAATTCTTTTCCAACGCGGCAACATCATAGCTGCTCGAATCGCTTGCAGTTAACGTATCTACTTTTTCTACGGCGATCATTAATCTTTCGAATCCTTTTTCTGCTGCTTTCAATGCTTCATTGCTGAAATCTAATGTACTTCTGTAATGTGCTTGCTGCATGAAGAAACGCACAACCATCGGAGAAAACCCTTTTTCTAAAAGAGTGTGCGTTCCAGAAAATAATTCATGTGGAAGGAAAGAATTGCCCAATGACTTCGACATTTTCTGTCCGTTTACAGTAAGCATGTTTGCATGCATCCAATAGCGAACAGGGGCCTTTCCGCAACATGCAGAATTTTGTGCAACTTCAGATTCGTGGTGCGGGAATTTCAAATCCATCCCACCACCATGAATGTCGAATTCTTCACCTAAGTATTTTGTACTCATAGCCGAACACTCCAAGTGCCATCCCGGGAATCCTTCACCCCAAGGTGAAGACCAACGCATGATGTGCTCAGGAGATGCCGCTTTCCACAAGGCAAAATCGGCGAAGAAACGCTTCTCTTCTTGTCCGTCTAACTCACGCGTGTTTTCAAGTAATTCGTCTACGTTCCTTCCGCTTAATTGGCCGTAAGGAAAAACATCTTTGTATTTTTTTACATCGAAGTAAACACTTCCATTTACTTCGTACGCATATCCATTTTTAATAATCTCTTCAATCATGGCAATCTGCTCCATGATGTGTCCAGTAGCGCTTGGTTCAATGCTTGGCGGATGGTTATTGAACGCGCGCATCATGTCATGGAAATACGTGGTGTATTTCTGAACAATTTCCATGGGTTCAACTTGTTCCAATTTCGCTTGCGCGCCAATGCGATCAACTCCCTCATCGAACTCGGTAGTAATGTGTCCAACATCTGTTATGTTTCGCACATAACGAACTTTGTATCCGAGAAAAGATAGATAGCGATAAACGGTGTCGAAGGTGACGAACGTTCTACAATTTCCTAAATGAGCAAAATTGTAAACAGTAGGACCGCACACATACATTCCAACGAATTGTTTGTGAAGGGGAGTGAACTTTTCTTTCGTTCGCGTAAGACTATTGTAAATGAACAAATCAACCATAGTGCAAAGAAACGAAGACAAATAAAAAAAGCCTCATTCATTGAGGCTTTTTATGAGGCTATTGTTTTCACTTAAGAAACTTTTTTCGCTATTTCTTCCAACATGGTTGAAACCAAGCGTGGCATTGGGTATTCAATCTCCCAACCCCAATCGTTCTTCGCTGAAGAATCGTCAATACTGTTCGGCCATGAATCTGCTAATCCTTGTCGGAAGTCTGGCGCATAACTAATTTCAAATCCAGGCAGGTGCTTTGCAATTTCTTCGGCCAATTGTTTTGGAGTGAAGCTTATTCCTGCAAGGTTGTATGAGCTACGAATCTTAATTTTCGCGGCATCCGACTCCATGAGTTGAATGGTAGCGCGAATAGCGTCTTCCATCATCATCATGGGCAGTTCGGTGTTTTCTGAAAGGAAAGAAGTGTATTTGTTTTCCTTCAATGCGGAATAAAAAATATCTACTGCGTAGTCAGTCGTTCCTCCGCCCGGAGCAGAGCGGTGTCCAATAAGGCCAGGGTAGCGCAAACTTCTCACGTCCACGCCGTATTTCATGAAGTAATATTCGCACCATCTTTCACCAGCTAATTTCGAAATTCCGTAAACGGAAGTCGGTTCCATGATTGTGGTTTGTGCGGTTTGATCGGCTGGAGTAGTTGGTCCGAATGCCGCTATTGAACTTGGCCAAAACAAACGGAACTTAAATTCTTTCGCAAGCTCAAGAATATTCAGAAGCCCTTCCATATTTAGCTTCCAAGCATACATTGGATTCTTTTCTCCAGTGGCACTCAATAAAGCGGCTAATTGATAAACTTCTGTCACGGCATGATCTTGAACACAAGCGCGCAAAGCATCGGCATCTAATACGTTCAATTGAACATAGGGTCCATCTTCCGAAGAAACACTTTCAGCAGGCTGAATGTCGGCGCCTATTACATTGTCTTGCCCCAACTTCGAACGAAGGGCCATCACAAGCTCAATGCCTATTTGTCCTCTGCAACCGATAACCAATGCTTTTCTATTCGTGCTCATATTTAAAAAATGTTTTCAAAAATAGGTATTTTCGCGCCATGGCAATTCCTCAAATTGAAATTGAAGATTTCAATTATTCACTTCCCGAAGAACGCATTCGTGTCATTCCGTTGGAAGACCGAGCTGCTGCCAAATTGTTGGTCTATGAAAACGGAAAGATAACGGACACCGTTTTTTCGAATTTACCCAATGTACTTCAACAGGGAGATTTACTCGTATTCAACAATTCGAAAGTCATTCCGGCACGCATAATTTTTCAAAAAGAGTCGGGTGCCTTCATAGAAATCATGTGCCTCGCACCCTTCGGAATCTCATACACCGAAGCCTTTTCGGCACATGATAGCGTTTCCTTCACCGCATACATCGGAAATTCAAAACGATGGAAAGAAGGAAAATTAGAATTGAAAATCAATTGGAACAATGCCAACGAAAGCGTCTTCATCGAAAGAAAAGGAATTGAGAAAGATGCCTTCATCGTAGAATTCACCTGGAACTTCAACGCCGTCTTCTCTGAAGTCATAGAGGCTATCGGACAAGTCCCATTACCACCGTACTTCCAACGCAAGCCAGTGGCCAACGATGTTGGCAGATACCAAACCGTCTTCGCAAAAACCGAAGGCTCCGTTGCCGCTCCCACCGCCGGTCTGCATTACACCGAAGGTGTTCTTTCAGATTTGAAAGATAGCGGAGTAAGTCAAATACAAGTTTGCCTGCACGTAGGTGCCGGGACATTCAAACCCGTTAGCTCAGAGCGCATCGAAGATCATGAAATGCACGCCGAGTTTTTGGAGGTCACCAAAGCATGCATTCATTCAATTCTAAATTGCAAAGGAAGAATCATTGCCGCAGGCACCACTTCCATGAGAACCTTAGAGAGTTTGTATTGGCTCGGTGTTCGCGTTCTTGAGGGTAAAGATGCGCATGTAGTAGATCAGTGGGAACCATACTTCTCTTCTGCGAAATACTCAAAGGAAGAAGCCTTAACGGCGCTCTTGAATTATCTCGATTCAACCAACAGAGATTCTATTTGTGCGTCTTCAAGCATTTGCATTGCACCCGGATATTCATTCAAGATTTGCTCGGGTCTGCAAACAAATTACCATCAGCCGAAAAGCACTTTATTGTTGCTCATTGCTGCAACAGTGGGTGAAGAGTGGAAACGCATATACAGCCACGCTTTGGAACAAGATTACATGTTCTTGAGTTACGGCGATACCATGTTACTCTGGTTCTAGAAAATCAAAAAGGATGCCTAGGCATCCTTTTCAATTATCGCGATTTTAAAAATCAATCTTCTGGGAAGAAACGGTAGTCTTCAATTTCTGCTGCCTCACGAAGTGAGTTGAACAACGTCATTGGAGCACTCGCCTTTTGTCCACGCATTTTATCTTTTCTGAAAGAAACGTAGTTGTCAGGGCTTTCAACACGCGTTACATCGGCAACACGTTGAATCACATAAACACCACCTTTTCCTTTGATAGGCGCAGAGATGTTACCTGTTGGCAAACCGAATGCAGCACCAATAGCAGCGCTTTCAGTTTCTTGAACACCGCTTGCAGGAATGTTACGCATAGCCATTGAAAGAGATTCGAAAGTCATTACTTGACTTGAAACTTTACCAGCGATTTCTTCCATTGAACTGCCAGTCATCATAGCCATGTACTTCTCAGCTTTCTTTTCTTTGATTACCTCTTGCTTAACACGATCGTACACGTTGCGCAATGAAGGAACACCTTTTTCTTTGATTTCCATTAGGCAAACTACAACGATTCCATCATCTACAGAGATAGGCTGTGAAATTGCTCCTTCTTCTGTTTCAGGATTGTATGTCCAACCGATAATCTCAGATGCATTCTGAACACCGCTAACAGCAGTAGCTTCGGGACGAACATTCGGAGAATAAGTTAATCCACCGTAGCTTTCAACAGCACCTGCGCGGAAGCTTGCGCTGTCTCCGTGATTTTGAATGAAGTCGATAGCTTTTTGGTAAGTCTCTTTTTTAGTTGCAGCACTTGGTGCAATGGGTCTCTCAACTTGAGCGTAGTATGTAACTGCCTTAGGAGCTCCTTTCTTGGTTACTTCAATCAAGTGAGTTCCGAATTGAGTTTCTACAATTTGTAGATCACCAACTTTCCCGTTGAAACAAGCAGCATCGAATTCAGCAACCATTGCGCCTCTTCCGAACATCCCAAGATCTCCACCTTTAGCAGCTGAACCTGGGTCGGTGCTGTATTTGGTTGCCATTTCAGGGAAGTTCTTCTTCGACTGAATCACTTTCTTCAAAGAATCTGCTTTTGCTTTTCCAGCAGCACCTTTCTCTTTGAAAAGAATGTGACGTGCTTGAACAGAATCAACTTCAGTTCCGCGTGAAGTCAATTTAACTACACGAGCAATTCCACCAGAAACGAATGGACCCATTACACGTCCAATGCTATCTGAAGCTACTTGCGAATTGAATGGTTCTGGGAAACTTCCAAATACATATTTTACTTTTCCGTTTGCAGGATTACCTGAATTTAAAATAGCAAATGTTGAATCTTCTTTTGAAGTCTTGTTCGCTTTGAACGAAGCAGCAATTGTTTGAAGACTCTCTAGTGTAGCAGAACTGTCAGATGCGCTAGTCAACAAAGGAATACGAACATATGCAATGGTGCGGCTTCTTTCTTGTTTGAAATCGCGATCATTCTTGTGCTCGTTGTAATAGTTTTCAATGTCCTCATTCGAGAATGAAATTTCACTTTCCATGATTTGAGCGTACGGCTTCACAACATACACGATAGAAGCTTTGTCGTTAGACTGGTGGAACAAACTCTTTGCATCCAATGAGTTTACGTATGCACCAGCGCCAACTAAAGCGTCATACTTTTCTTTCAAGCGCTTTTCGATAACCAATCTTCTGTATCCGTTGAAAAGTGTAGGCTTTTCAGTTTCCATTTTCTTGAAACTTTCACGCATTTGCTCTTTGAATGGCAAAGAGTCTTGTCCTTGATAGAACGTGCTTTTTACGTAAGAGCTCAAGAAGTTACCGAAAAGAATTTCGTCTAACTCTTCGTCAGTAACCATTAAACCAAGGCTTTGGTATTCTGGTTGAAGAAGAGTGTTCTCTATTAAGTTGTTCCAAACATCATTTTCCAAACCGTGAGCCTGGCTGTTGTTGTAACTGAACAATTCCGATTGCTCTTGCAGCATAGCTCTCCACTGGTCTTGCTTAATGCTTTCGCCATTAATAACACCAACTTTGTCTGATGGGCCGCCGAACATTGCCATTACAGCATCATACGGAATTAAGAAGCCGACAATACCAATGCCGACTAGGGCTAGTACTAGCCATCCTTGTTTACGAAGGGTTGAAATCATTGCCATAGTTATGGACTATAAAATTTAGGAGTGCGAATATCGGAAATTTGCTCGAAAATTCCTTGTTTTTTTTTGAGGAGACTAGCTATTTGTCGATTCTTCAATGTTTTGAAGCTGAACAAGCTTAATCTGGCGCTCATTCACGGCTAGAATCGTGAATCTAAAGCGGTCAATCACAAATTCCTGATTCACCTCAGGAAAGTCTTGGTGGAAGTTCAGAATGAGACCGCCAAGGGTATCATACTCTTCTTCGTTTTCAGGAAGCTCGAGTTTGTATTTCTCGTTGATGTAATGAACGTCAAGTCTTCCAGAGAATTCATAAACTCCTTTTTTCAGTTCACGTTCAACATTGTCAATAGTGTCGTGCTCGTCTTCAATCTCACCAAAGATTTCTTCAATAATATCCTCAAAGGTGATAAGTCCGCTGGTTCCACCGAATTCATCTACTACGGCAGCAACACTTTTTTTCTGACTACGGAAAATTTTCAAAATCTCGTTCGCGGCCATAGGTTCAGGCACAATGGCTATCGGACGCAGAATTTCTTTGATCTCTCTCGGGTTTTTGAAAAAGTCACTGAAGTGAACATAGCCTATTAATTGGTCGATGTTTTCGCGATAGACAATGATTTTGGAAAGCTTCGTCTCAATGAAAAGATCTTTCGCTTTGGCAATACTCTCGGTAATGTCAATGGCTACAATTTCATTCCGAGGCAACATACAATCGCGTGCCTTCAACAAAGAAAAATCAAGTGCGTTTTGAAAGAATTGAATTTCAAGATCAAGTTCATTCTGCTGCGAATTCACGCCTGTAAATCCCTCCAAATAGTGATTCAAATCCGTTCTTCCAAAAACAATGTCTTGCTCTTTGGGCGAGTTTCTAAAGAGTATTGAAATTATCCATTCGCTGACCTTCGTTACGCTGTAGGCAAAAACAAAAAGTATGGCATACCAAATTGCGATAAGAGGCGATAGACGAAGAAGCCATTTGTTGGGTTGAGCAGACAATAAAGCTTTTGGAATGAATTCGCCGAAGATGAGAACAACCAATGTTGAAATAATGGTTTGCAAAATCAAAACACCGTATGCCCCGACAACTTCATTTAATGAAGGAAATGAAGATTCAATCATTGATGTAAGAACATCACCGAATACAATTCCATATATAACCAATGAAATGTTGTTTCCTACAAGCAACATGGCAAGGAAAAGCTTCGGTTTTCCAACAAGGGATGACAGAATAGATGCTCCAAATACGCCTTGCTTTTTATCCAATTCAATTTTTAATTTATTGGAAGTAAGGAAGGCGATTTCAACTCCTGAATAGAAGGCGCATCCGACAAGGGTACCAAGAATAATGAATATCTGAGAAACTTCGATATTACCCATTGTTCTGTTTCATGTTATTCATTCTGCGGTACATTCCAAAACGGAATAAGAACCACATAAGCGCAATGCCAGGAATAAATAAATTTTCCGCGCCTTTGTCCCAACCTTCAGCAGAAATCATGTAAAGCGCATAACCAAACGATGCTACCACCACAATGGCCCAAAGGATAAGTACGATTTTATTTAAGTTATTCATTGTTTGTCGTGTTAAAATTACCTGAAGTCTGATTGATTTCATAGTTGGAAAAGTTGCCATTGCTGCGCAACCCTTTTCCTTCAAGCATGCTGTTTTCAGAACTTATTTTCACAAAATCTGGCGTGTAGACCAAATCAGAATCGAGGTAAAAGGTGAGCGAATTCGTTTCAAGTTTTTCTTTCTTCCAATTTTCTAGAACCAAATCTCCTTTGGTCCAGAGCGTGTTGCTCTTCTGTGAGAAAATGGCTTCATTTCCTTTCATAGTTCCTGTATACTGGCCCAATGAATCGAAGAATTCAATATGAAACGTTTTTGGAGCAATTAAATACGAACTGTCGCTGACATATTGATCCATTTGAAGCGCATAAATTTTAGTGCGAACAACACCATCAATCGAATAACTGAACACCGAATTAAACGTGCTTTGGACAGGAACAAGCTTCGGATCAGTAATGGCTTTGATTTCTGAAATTTCATTTTGACATCCTATCAAAATGAACACTGCTGCTATGGCAGCGAATATTTTTCGAGCGGGATCAGTCATACTTTCTCTGAACGAACCAACGCTCGAACGGATGAAGTTTAAATCCGATAAGGAAAGAAGCGTAGTTCTCTTTGGTCGAAGTCTCTACTGCGTTACCATAAGTTCCGAATTCAGCAGAAAGACAAATTGTACTTGTTGTCTTGGATGAGCGCATAGGCATTTGCAATCCGCAGGTAAAAGCTTCTTGAATAATGTTGTTGCCATTCAAGCCAACATAAGTCTCAGAAGACTTCATTCCTATGCGATACGTGCATGCTCCGAAGTAATTGTTTTCACCACCGTTGGCATTGGGTATGTATTCCAAACCTAATCCAAAACTCGTTGAATTGTGGAAACTCTGATTTGAAACTTGAATTAAGGAGTTTAAACTTTCAATGGACTTCCAATCTTGCTGACGGTACGATGCACTCAGAGAGAGTGTTCCTGACTTTTTGAATTCGTGCGAAACCGCAGCACCAATTTGAATTTTTTGAGGAAGGGTAAAGGACAAATTCGTGTAAGTTGTATCTAGAACTGTAAGCACTGCTAATTCAACACCTGAAACGGTGCGGGTAGACTGACGAATGTTTTGCACGTCTGGATTTACGTTGTTCTCTAACTCGTAAGTTCCTGCCAAATGAAACCAAGTGGAACGCGAAACTTTTCCGGCTGATTTTCTTTGATGAATAGGAAACGAGTAGTGAGCTCCGAAAGTGAAATTTGCATCTGAAAATGTTTTACGCTTCGTGATCTTGCTGTTGTAAATGGAGGTATTGTCGAAGACAATTCGATCAACTTGAAGAATAGATCCAAATCTGAAATTTAAATTGCTACCAATTGAAAGCGTATGCGTTCGAGAATGAGTGCTGTCTGAGTAGAGAATAAACGTTCGGGCCAAACCCAGCTGAACTTTATTTACTCCACCTTCTCCGGTGTAGCTGTTTTTGGTATTTAAACTATCATTGATAACATTGGTACTCGAGAACTGATAGCCGACAATGCTTTCCGGAGTAATACCCATTGCAAAGCCCCATTTACTGCCCGTGCGTTTGAATCCGAAAGCAATTTCACCAATTTGACCACCGAGGTAATTTGTTTCTCCTGAAGTTGAAAGCAATTGTGAGCTTTTGGCAAAAACACTTCCTTGAAATGTGGTTTCAGAGAATAATGCGAAGGATGCTGGGTTCGACAAGTTTACTCCAGACAGGTCAGGAAGAGCAATGGAAGCATTGCCCAATGCGCTGTAGCGCGGGTTAAATCCAATTTCGGTTAGGCCAATTCCAAATCTTGAGTAGGGTGAATTCACAGGAATTTGAGCTTGCATGCGCATGCACATTGTCGAAATCAAAACAAGAAAAATATATTTAAGATTCATTCGCACAAGAGATGGCATAAAGTCCAATTAATGTTAAATTCAATTCTACAAAGATGCGGTAATTAAGCTGTTTAGCAAAATGAACGGCGTCGGTACCCGTAAATACAATTTGAATTTCTGGAAATTGACTCAAAGCAGCGTCAATGTAGCCTTTCAATTCAGAGATAATTCCGAAATTCACGCTACTAAGCATGGCTCCTGATGTTGAGTTCTGAAACGGATGAGACGATTTTTCGAAATTTATCTGAGGAAGTTGTCCAGTGAATTCGTGCATTGCGCGGAGTCGAGATTGCACACCTAATGAAATTACCCCTGATTCAAGCGCTTTGTCTTTAGCTATAGAATAAGTAATGCAAGTTCCAAAATCAATAATCAAAAAGCTTGTACCTTCTGAAATTTGAAATGATCCTGCCACATTTGCAAGCCTGTCTCTTCCTGCAATTCCAGAAGTGTAATGATAAGAGGGGAAATTTCTTTCAGAAATTAGCTTGCAAAAAGAAAAGCGATTTAAAAATTCAATTTGCTCAGATTCACTTCTGACAGACGAATAGAAAAACGGTAGATTGTATTTGGAATGAAGCAGATTCAGTTCAGACGCAACATTGTTGTCTGTAATTTTTCCCGATTCCACCAAAGAATTGCTTTCGAACAATCCCCATTTTAGGGAAGTATTGCCTTGGTCTAAAACAATGCAATTCATATCGGCGATTTAGTCTTTGAGCACCGTTATAGTTCCTCTGCGTTCGTATAAAACGCCAATTCCATTCTTTACTGTAATGTAATAGACATAAGCATTTTCATGCACGTACTCACCTCCGTTAACTTTTCCATCCCATTTGTCTGAAAGTTTATTCGTTTCAAATACATAATCTCCCCATCTGCTGAAGATATTCAGGGTGTACTGACTGGTGTCGGCGAAAGAAATAACAGGGAAGAACAAATCGTTGTTGCCATGGATCATCATAGCATTTGGAATCCAAATTAGCGGTTCTTGATCCAAACATTTTTTGTTGCTGTAGGATGAAAAAGTTTCATTCGGAAAATAGCTAATGGGTTCGGAGTAAGCCTTTATCCGGTAACAAAATTGTCCTTTTGAAGATAGGAAGGGCTCGAGATCATCTTGAGAAGATAAATAGTTTGAAGTGCCTGTCGAAGCTTGAGATTCTGCTGCACCGTCTACCGATCGCAGAACCTCGTATTCTTGCACTCCGTTTTGCCAATCTTCGTATTTCGACCAGTTTAAACTGTTCAATAACAATTCAGAATTATTCGCTCCCCGTAAACGAATATTTTTCCCAACGTTTGTTGTGTCTAGGTAATAGCCGCAAGGATTTTGAACAATTACGCGATAATCATAAATGATATCATCTGAATTCACATCGATGTCTGTAAAAACAATATTCACAGCAGATTGAGTAATATCCATGTGATATTCCCAATTGTAAGGGGGGTATAAATTTCTCCTTTGAAGGATATATTTATGAGGAACCAGCGTTGCTTCTGTTCGAACGGTTATGTCAATGGTTTTTGCAGTATTTACAGTAACCGAGGTGATGTAATTGATGTTCGGAGGAGTTGGGTAAGAAACATTTATAGTCTGAATATTCGATGCTGAAGTAGCTCCATTGAAAGCGTGTGCAATAACTCCATAGTAATTTAAACCAGAGGAAATAGAGGAGAATTCATGGGTGCCTTGAAGAGTATTCCCGCTGACAGTATCTATAGGATTAAAATTTATTCCGTCAGTGCTGTGCACAAGGACATAATAATTAACCCCTGAATCCCAACCAGAATATGCACTCCATGAAAAATCAATGCTGTTTTCACAGAGTGTATAAGAGGAAGGGTTCAAGAAAATAGTGCAATTACAAATGCTACCTGTTGGACTTGTGTTTGGACTAGGCGGAGTTCCCGTGTAACACGTATCAATGGCGGATAGTAAATAACACTCAGGACCAGTGTTTGGTGTTGAAAGTAAATCGCTGAACAATGTTGTGTTTATTCCGAAAACAGTGTCTATAAGATTTACGGTTGATCCGCTGCACGAGTATACGATATATCCGTCTGTATCTCCGGAAGAATTAACATTCCAATTAAGTTCTGCTCGACCACTTGCGGGGTTTACGGTAACGCTCGCAATAGTCGGGATTGCTGGAGCCGTTTGGTCGAAAAATACTCCGCCGGCAATGTTGCTTGCGAAATCGCAATTAGGTAATCCGCTGTATCTAATTTGAAAATTTAACTGCTCTCCGCAAACCGTTACTTCGTATCCGAATGTACTACTTGACCCAGATAAAGTGGCGATTTTATTCCATAACCCTGCTGGATATTCAAGCCAAACTTCTGCATTTACAGCGGTTAACCAAGCAGCGTTATTAGACGGAGGATTCCATTGAAGATTGGCGAATCCCGGTGGTGATACCGAAGGAGATACAGTTAGAAAAGTGCTGCAGAAAGTTTCAGAAGTGGTAAAATTGGAAGTTCCGCTTACAAGATCTTCCGTAGATATGTAGACACAAACGGATGTTGCGCTTGCGTCAACGTTCGAATAAACATAAGTTCCAGATAAATTGGCTGTCTGAGTTATCTCGGTGAGCGCACCGGTGTTATCTGTAGCGAAAATGTGGTTAGCCACAAAAGTTATCGGATTAGGAGATGTGCTCCAAGAAATCGATACGCTGGTACCTTGTACTTCCAAGCAGGTAATGGTAGCTATTGATTGTCCGTTGCAAAACGATGCAAAGAATAATCCGAGGACAGTTGGGAAAAGTAAAAAGTACCTGTTCATTTGTGTGAAGAGTGCAAAAATAGGCCTTCGGTTGCATAGATGGCCAATTTCAAACGGAATTAAAACGAAATATTGCCTACATTTTTTTGAGCCTCATGGAATTCTGAAATCGTTTGCTCAACAACTTCTTTTGCAGAAACTATTTCTTTAATACGTGCACTCACTTGTCCAATTTCCAATTCACCCTCTTCAAGGTCTCCTAAAGACATGCCTTTTTTAGCACGCCCTCTTCCTAATAGTTCTTTCAATTCTTCGGTGGAAGCGCCCGATTCGTAGGCATCTACCACAGCTTTATAAAATGGGCTGTTTAGCAAGCGTACAGGTGTTATTTCATGAAGTGTGAGTTTTGTGTCTCCTTCCTTGGCTTGCAAAATTGCGTTTTTGAAATTCTCATGTGCAGCAGATTCATGAGTCATGACGAAACGAGAACCCATCTGCACTCCTTGAGCGCCCATAGACATTGCCGCAAGCATACTTTTTCCGCAAGAAATTCCTCCGGCAGCAATTAGTGGAATAGACACCACCTCGGCAACCTGAGGAATTAAGCAAAGTGTTGTAGTCTCCTCTCTGCCGTTGTGTCCACC
>CAYLOT010000015.1:0-58406 GCA_964385405.1 uncultured Chryseobacterium sp.
TGCGGCTGCGACCTTCGTTTTTGGCAAGCTCTTGAATTTTCAAGATACCGTCTAAAACTTGTTCGGGTCTTGGCGGACAGCCAGGAATGTAAACGTCAACCGGAATGATTCTGTCTATTCCTTGAAGAACGCTGTACGTGTCGAAGATTCCACCTGAAGAAGCGCACGCGCCCATACTTAATACCCATTTAGGTTCAGCCATTTGCTCATACACTTGACGAAGCACAGGTCCCATTTTTTTAGAAATGGTTCCCATAACCATAAGCAAGTCTGCTTGTCTTGGTGAAAAGCTCAAACGCTCCGATCCGAAACGTGCTAAGTCATAGTGAGAAGCCATGGTTGCCATGAACTCGATTCCGCAACATGAAGTTGCGAAGGGCAAAGGCCAAAGTGAATTTGCTCTTGCCAATCCAACGGCTTTGTCTAACGATGTGGCGAAAAATCCTGCGCCTTCGTAGCCTTCTGGCTTGTGGCTTGGATCAATGTTTACACTCATTTCTTTGGTATTAAAAGTTTTTTTATTTCTCCCAGTTCAATGCGCCTTTCTTAATGATGTAGACCAAGCCTACAACCATTAATCCCATGAAGGCAAACATTTCCCACAATCCAAACACTCCAAGTTCTTTGAAGTTCACCGCCCAAGGGTACATGAAGATTACTTCTACGTCGAACAGTACGAAAAGAATGGCAACTAAGAAATATTTGATGGAGAAAGGCGTGCGCGCGTTTCCAACCGATTCAATTCCGCATTCGAAAGCTTCGTTCTTAATTTTTGTTTTTCTCTTCGGACCAAGCAGGTGGGTGAGAAGCATTGTGGTGACAACAAATCCGGCGGCAACAAGTGCCATGAAAACGATGGGTAAGTATTCCCAAAGGTGTGATGTTTTTTCCATTTCGTGCAGGAGCCCATTTTAGGGCGTCGCAAAGTTAGAAGGAACAACCGATTAACGAAGTTTTTCGAGTGGTTTTTTCACACGAAAAATCAAAGTTTCAAACAAAAAGAAAGGAGGCAAGCCTCCTTTCAAATCGTATTTAAAATCGTTCTAATTAATTACAGTCCTAAAAGAACTTCTTCAGCTGTTTTTCCGCCGAACAACATGCGCTCTGGATTCTCTAACATTTCTTTCACTTTCACCAAGAAGCCAACGCTTTCTCTTCCGTCGATAATGCGGTGATCGTAGCTTAACGCAATGTACATAACCGGACGAATGACTACTTGTCCGTTTTCAGCAACTGGACGCTCAACGATGTTGTGCATGCCTAAAATAGCGCTTTGCGGAGGGTTAATGATTGGTGTTGAAAGCATAGAACCGAATACACCGCCGTTGGTGATGGTGAAGGTTCCACCTTGCATGTCGTCAACCGTAATTTTTCCTTCACGGGCTTTTTTCGCCAATCCGCCAATGCTCTTTTCAATGTCGGCAAGCGAAAGCATTTCTGCGTTGCGAACGATAGGAACCATTAACCCTTTCGGAGTTGAAACGGCAATTCCCACATCGCAAAAATCGTTGTAAACGATGTCGGTTCCATCTATGCGTGCATTCACAGCCGGGAATTGGTGAAGTGCTTCGCAAACAGCTTTGGTGAAAAGGCTCATAAAGCCAAGGCCCACTCCGTGTTTCTCTTTAAACAAATCTTTGTACTTCGCGCGAAGATCCATTGCAGGCTTCATGTTCACCTCGTTGAAGGTGGTTAGCATAGCAGTGTTGTTCTTCACAGAAACCAAACGCTCGGCTACTTTCTTGCGAAGCATGGTCATTTTTTCGCGACGCTCGGTTCTTTCTCCTGTTCTTGCTGGAACGGCTGAAGTGTCGAATCCGGCAGCCATAGCGGCAGCCACATCGCTCTTCAATATTCTTCCACCTGGTCCGCTGCCGCTAACTTGATTGGCAGAAACGTTGTTTTCTGCCATCATTTTTGCTGCGGCAGGTGCTGCGTGTCCAGCTGCATAACTAGGTGCAGGTCCAGGAGATGGTGCTGCAGCTGGCGCCGGTGTTGGCGCTGCAGCAGGCGCAGCTTCTACCTTCGGAGCTGCTGCAGGTGCAGGCGCACTTCCTTGCTTCGAAGTATCTATTGTTGCGGCGGTGGCACCCACAGCAACAGTGTCTCCGGCAGCCGCAACAATCGTAATTTCTCCCGATGCTTCAGCTGTCATTTCCAATGTTGCTTTGTCGGAATCAATTTCCGCAATCACTTGTCCGTTCTGAACGAAGTCGCCCGATTTTACAACCCAGTTGGCAATCTGAACTTCGCTAATACTCTCACCTGGAGAGGGAACTTTAATTTCAATTACTGACATACTTCTATTTTTTTAGGCTTTAGAAACCTTATCAAACAAGGTGGTTATCATCTTATTCATTCGCATCTCATGCACACGCGGAGAACCGGTAGCCGGAGAAGCGGATGCTGGCAAACTTACAACGTCTAGGTTTAAGTCGCGCAAGGAACGCATCATGTAGCCCCAAGCTCCCATGTTTTCGGGTTCTTCCTGACACCATACCAATTGTGCTTTCTTGCTGTATTTGCCAAGCAATTCACGAATTTGCTTTTCAGGAAGTGGGTAAAGCTGCTCTATGCGCACCAACGAAATCTCGTCGGTTAGTCCACGCTTCTCTTTTTCTTCCAACAATTCGTAATACACTTTTCCCGTGCACAAGGCAACCACTTTGGTTTGCTTGCGTGCTTTAATGTTATCGTCAATCACTTCGCGGAATCCACCTTTCGCCAAGTCTTCAATCTTCGAAACCGCTTTCGGATAGCGCAATAATTTTTTCGGTGTGAACACAATCAATGGCTTGCGGTACTCGGTCTTCACTTGTCTGCGAAGCAAGTGGAACATGTTTGCAGGAAGAGTACAATTCGCTACTTGAATATTCAGCTCAGCGGCCAGTTG
This sequence comes from uncultured Chryseobacterium sp., assembly GCA_964385405.1. Classification (GTDB taxonomy): domain Bacteria; phylum Bacteroidota; class Bacteroidia; order Flavobacteriales_D; family Sanyastnellaceae; genus CAIZGX01. The sequence goes on from CAYLOT010000015.1 coordinate 2,894, forward strand.
AAGGAAACGCTCCATGCGACCTGAACTGTGCTCTGATCCTTGTCCTTCAAATCCGTGTGGAAGTAGAACCGTAATTCCGTTCATTGTGCGCCACTTGTCTTCAGCGGCTGCAATGAATTGGTCGAACATAATCTGTGCTCCGTTATTGAAGTCACCGAACTGCGCTTCCCAAATGGTGAGTCCTTGAGGAGTTCCGAAGGCATAACCGTAGTCGAATCCAAGAACGCCATACTCACTCAACAAACTGTTGTAGATCGAAAGCTTCGCTTGTTTTGCACTGATGTTATTCAGTGGTACAATTTCTTTTTCTTGGTCTTCGTCGGTTTTCACCACTGCGTGTCTATGCGAGAAGGTGCCGCGTTCAACGTCTTGTCCTGAAATTCGAACGGGATGTCCTTCTTCCAACAAAGTGGCGTAAGCCAATAATTCTCCGAGCGCCCAGTCCAATGCGTTATTGTCTAACATGGTTCTGCGGTCTTCGAAAACTTTCTCAATCTTGCGGAAGAATTTTTCTCCTTCTGGAAGAGTAGAGATCTTCATTCCCAACTCGAGGAGTTTTTTCTTTGCTACTGCCGTTTCAATGCTTTGCTCGAAATCTTTTTCAGTGGCAACACGTATGTCTTTCCAAGTTTCTTCAAGGAAGTGCTTCACATAGGCTTGTTTCACACCGCGCGACTTGTCGTATTGCTCATCTAAATGAGCTTCGAAGGTGGTTTTTGCTGCATTAACTTCTTCTTGTGTAAGCACACCTTCAGCCATAAGCTTGTTCGCATATAAATCGCGAAGACTTAGGTGAGAGGCAATGGCTTTGTACAAACTTGGCTGCGTAAACTTCGGCTCATCGCCTTCGTTGTGACCGTATTTACGATAACCGAGAAGGTCAACAAAAACATCCATGTTGAATGCCATGCGGTAATCGAAGGCAATTTTCATGGTTTGAATTACAGCTTCAACATCGTCTGCGTTCACGTGGAAGACAGGACACAACGTCGTTTTTGCAACGTCGGTACAGTATGTTGAAGATCTTCCGTCTAAGTAATTCGTAGTGAAACCTACTTGGTTATTCGTTACGATGTGAACGGTACCACCTGCGCGGTATCCGTCAAGCTGAGCCATTTGAACAACTTCGTAAACAATACCTTGTCCGGCAATTGCTGCGTCTCCGTGAATCAACACAGGGACAATTTTATTTTCTGAATTTAAGTAGTGATCAATCTTCGCGCGTGTCAAACCTTCAACCACTGGATTCACCGCTTCTAAGTGAGAAGGGTTAGGGCAGAGGGTAAGGTGAACGTTATTTCCGTTCGGAGTCACGCGGTCAATGGAATAACCGAAGTGGTATTTCACGTCGCCGTCGAATACACCGTCGTCATCAAACGCAACACCGTCGAACTCAGCAAAAATTTCTTCTTGCGGTTTGCCCATGATGTTGGTGAGCACATTCAAACGACCGCGGTGAGCCATTCCAATTACAAATTCCGAAACGCCTTTGTCGGCGCCGTCTCGAACCATATAGTCCATAGCAGGAACTACGGCTTCACATCCTTCAACACTGAAACGCTTTTGTCCAACAAACTTGCGTTGAATGTATTGTTCGAAGGTGGTTGCTTTGTTCACCATGTCGAAGATCTGCTTTTTCTCTTCCGTAGTGAACGGAGTTTTTTTCACAGCTTCCAAGCGAGAGCGCAACCATTGAATTTTTTCAGGGTCGCGGATGTACATGTACTCAGCACCAATGCTTTCGCAATAACAAGATTGCAAATGCTTAATGATATCTTTCAACTTAGCGTCGCCCAATCCCACTTCAACACCGGCGTGGAAAACAGATTCGAGGTCTGCTTGCGTAAGTCCGAAGTTTTCAATGCTCAAGTCCGGAGAGTACTTTCTACGCTCGCGAACAGGATTAGTGTGGGTGAATAAATGCCCGCGCTGACGATAGGCATTGATGAGGTTAATTACTTTGAATTCCTTGTGCATGCCATCGTCGCCGATAGATGCTGTGTCTCTTGAGAGAACAGGAAAAGAGGAGTGTTGAAATTCGAAACCTTCGAAAAAACGTCTCCAAGAAATATCTAGAGAAGAGGGATCTTGCTGGTATTGGTTATACAGCGCTTCAATCGTGTTCACGTCGGCATTGCCGAGATAAGAATTATCGTCCATCGCTTTCGTTTGAAAATACGGCTTCAAAGATAGGTATTTCTTACAAAAACGACCTTTCTATTTCAGTAAGATATGAACTGAAACAAATTAGGCTTGAAGTGTACTCAAGGCCTTGATAATATTGCCTTCTACGCGCGTTTCCACGTTCGAATAATCTTGCTTTATGAACGATTCGCCGGTAACCCGTTCGAAAAGTTCAATGTAGCGGTTGCTAATTTCTTCCAACCAAGCATCTGACATGGCAGGTACTTCTTGACCTTCCTTGCCCATGAATCCTTCGCTAATTAACCATTCACGAACGAATTCTTTTGAAAGTTGACGTTGCTTTTCGCCAGCAGCCTGACGCTCAGCGTAGCCTTCAGCATAAAAATAGCGAGAAGAGTCGGGGGTGTGAATCTCGTCCATAAGCACTACTTCACCGTTGTGCTTTCCGAATTCGTACTTGGTGTCAACCAAGATCAATCCGCGCTTCAACGCCAATTCGGTTCCTCGCTGGTAAAGCGCATAGGTGTATTTTTCAAGAATAGCATAGTCTTCTGCAGATACAATTCCTTGAGCAATGATTTCTTCGCGACTGATGTCTTGGTCGTGACCTTCAGACGCTTTCGTAGTAGGCGTAATGATTGGCGAAGGAAGCTTGTCGTGTTCTTTCAATCCTTCCGGAAGAGAAACACCACACAACGTGCGAAGCCCGCTGCTGTAAGTTCTCCATGCATGTCCGGTTAGATATCCGCGAATAACCATTTCTACTGCGAAGGGGTCGCAGCGTTTTCCAATGGTTACGTTGGGGTCGGGAGAAGCCAATTTCCAGTTAGGAACAACGTCTGCCGTCTCATTCAACATGCGTTCTGCAATCTGATTCAACACTTGTCCTTTGAATGGAATGGCTCGAGGTAAAACCACATCAAATGCCGAGATTCTGTCTGAAGCTACCATGACCAAAAGGTCTGAGCCAATGCTATAAACATCGCGAACCTTGCCTTTGTAAAAGTTAGTTTGGTTCGGAAAAGTGAATTGAGTTCCTGCGAGTGCTTTCATTATCTTTTCATTCCTTTCATCATGTTGGCTTGCTTCATCATGGCTGCCATTTGACTTTTATTGGTGAACATTTTCATCATTTGACGCGTTTGGTCGAACTGCTTCATCAACTTATTCACCTCTTCAAGCGGACGTCCGCATCCTTTGGCAATACGCGCTTTTCGAGAAGGGTTAATGATACTTGGGTTTGAACGTTCAGCAGGCGTCATACTGTGGATAATGGCTTCCACGTACTTGAATGCATCGTCGTTCACATCCACGTTCTTCAATTGACCCATTCCAGGAAGCATACCCATGATGTCTTTCATGCTTCCCATTTTCTTAATTTGTCCGATTTGTTCAAGGAAGTCGTTGAAATCGAATTGGTCTTTCTTTATTCTCTTTTCAAGACGCTTCGCTTGCTCTTCATCGAATTGTTCTTGCGCTCTTTCAACCAACGAAACCACGTCACCCATTCCAAGAATACGGCTAGCCATACGCTCTGGATAGAATACGTCGAGCGCATCCATCTTCTCTCCTGTACCAACAAACTTAATGGGTTTGTTAACTTCGCTCTTAATGCTTAACGCAGCTCCACCGCGGGTGTCGCCGTCTAATTTGGTTAAGACAACCCCATCGAAATTCAGACGGTCGTGGAAGGCTTTCGCTGTATTCACCGCATCTTGACCAGTCATGGCATCTACCACAAACAAGGTCTCTGTCGGTTGAAGTGCTTCCTTAACCGCAGCAATTTCGGTCATCATCTGCTCGTCTACAGCCAAGCGGCCGGCAGTATCGACAATAATCACGTTGTGTCCATTCTGCTTGGCGTAGACTAAGGCATTTTTCGCGATGGAAACGGCGTCTTTGTTTTCCGGTTCGCTGTAGACCTTAACGCCAATGCTATCTCCAACAACATGCAATTGGTTAATCGCAGCCGGACGATAAATATCACAAGCCACCAAAAGTGGGTTCTTGCCTTTCTTCGTTTTTAAATGATTCGCAAGTTTTCCAGAGAAGGTTGTTTTACCCGAACCTTGTAAACCGCTCATTAAGATAATGCCCGGATTGCCTTGGAAGTTCAATTCGCTGTGCTCTCCACCCATGAGCTCTTTCAACTCGTCTTGGGTAATCTTCACCAACAATTGTCCTGGGCTAATCGCAGTTAGGACCTTTTGTCCAAGAGCTTTTTCCTTAACACGATCGGCAAATTCTTTCGCAGTCTTGTAACTAACGTCGGAATCTAACAGTGCGCGACGCACCTCTTTCAATGTCTCAGAAACGTTTACTTCAGTAATTTGGCCGTGTCCTTTTAAGACTTTCAGCGCTCTTTCTAACTTATCGGATAAATTTTCAAACATGGTATTCTGCGAATGAGGTTGCAAAGTTAATCTTAAAGTTCGGACGCGCTTATATTTGTGGAAATATGTTGAAATGAAAAAGTTTATCGGAATATTCTTGGTATTGTTGAATGTTGGTTTGGTGTCGGCTCAAGTGCGATACAGAGTTACAACATTGGATCAGGAAATAAGAACAACGGAATATGCCTTGGCTGTTCAAAAGATGAATTCGTTCATTATCGCAAACAACATTTTGGTTACCCGTCAGAGTGAAACACAATTGATGTATTCTGTAAACTTCAGTCTAGAACCGAAACTGTATGCAGCGTACACTGAGACGGTGAAGAACATGGGGTTGTTCACCGAGAATAATCTGAATACGACCGACAATACTTCTAGAGTTGAGGAGTTGAAGGGAAATATTAAATATTACCAAGATCAAATTGAGCTTCAGAATGCGTTAATGGAGAAGCAGGATCCGCAGTCGGAGCAATACAAAAATATGTGGCGCGAATTGAAGAATTGGGAGACAAGTATTCGAAATACGCAAACCGATTTGAACAATCTTACCGCATCTGAATATTATTATGTCATAGATCTTCGAATAGAAGATGAAACTTACACCCCTCAAAACAGCTCTGTTTCTTGGATTAACATGCCTGGCTTGGAGTATTCCTATTTACAAATTGAACAGCCTCAAGATACACTCAGTAGTCCATATTATCAGGGCGTATTCTTGAAATATGTATTCACTCGAGGAAAGTCCTTCGCGACGTTAGGAGCATACAAGACAACCAATAAATTAGATCCCGATACGATGCATTATTCTGAAATGTTCGTCTTTGGTTTTGGACAAGATTTTTATTCTCGTCATTTGGGAAGAGGTTCGAAGAAATTCTTCAATTTATATAGCGGCTATACCCTCGGTGGTATGTTGGCTTCCAACGACAAGCGAAAAGAGACATTTGGTTATATCGCTCCAGCCATTGGACTTGAAATTTTCAAGAACAAATATGTTCTCATCGATTCAAAGGTGAACTACATGGTTCCATTTAAAAACACCCGACACATGCGCGGACTCGCGTTCAATGTGTCGTTCAATTTCGTATTCTAAATGTCTCGTCGGGGCGAAAAATTTTTCGCCCCTATCGGAACAAAACGATGTGCCCCGAAAATTCATGCGGCAATTCAATCAAATCTCTCATGGTGACTTGGTAATTATAAACCCCATTCGCAGCGAAATATTCACCGCCTAGCACATTACCTGTCCACGCCTCATTCGGATTGTTGGTTTGAAAAATAATTTGTCCCCATCGGTCGAAAATTTCCAAATGGTAATTTGTTGTTCCTGTAGATTCGGGAATCCATACATCGTTTATTCCATCTCCGTTTGGAGAAAAGCTATTTGGGGCGTAAAAAAGAAAACCACTCACGATTACTTCTCCAGTTATTTGGTCAATACAGCCGTATTCATTCGTTACTGTCTGCGTAATGGTTTGAACACCGGCTTCGTTCCATTCGTATGGAAAATCACATTCACTACTTATACCCCCGTCAGACATGGAATAAGCGCAACTCACACCACCTGTAGATAAATCGGTCACGGTGGTATTCGGATTTAGAATATCTACGGTTTGTGGAGTAATTGAAAATCCAGCATTGGGTAAAGGGTAAACAACAATGGCGTCGTTCAAATTTTGGTAGAGCGTGTCTATACATCCTGTGGTTGTGTATACCATAAGCGAGACATCATACGTTCCAGGGGTGTTGTAAATATGTAAATTTTGCGGTTGGTTGCTTTCTGTGCCGTCACCGAAATCCCATTCGTAGAACAATTGTGTATTGCTATGAGCTACGGCATTGAATGTTCCGAAGACTGGTGGACATCCCGCTGCAGGAAAAATAGATGGGTCTAATGAAGGGTCAAGAGGTACCCAAATATCGTCTATGAAAGATTCAGTGCACCCGTGATCCGTTATTGTTAATGTAACAGTATAGGTTCCCTCTTGCGAGTATTGAATATTTTGTGGGTTTTGAAGTGTAGAGATAGGTATATCGGGCGATCCAAAATCCCACAAGTAAGTGGCGAAGTTTGTGTTCGCACCCAACGCCTGAAAATCAAAACTGTTTGTAGAAAGACACTGGGCATTTTGTGCAGGGAAGGAAGGGATTAAGTTTCCTTGAATTTCAATGGTGTTCGTTGTGGTGTCAGGACAATTAAATTCAGAAAAGGCAACGAGTTGGATGGTATAACTTCCCGTATCAGGAAAAGAAAACTGAGGCTCGAAGTCGTCTGAATAATCGCCGTTGAAAATCGTATTGAATTCCCACCAGTAAGCGGTTGCATTCAGCGAAGTGTTTTCGAAGATGTAAGTCAGTCCATCGCAAAAAGTTGTTTGATTGGGAATGACGGCGACGGGATCGGGCGGATTCACAATGGTAATGGTGGTGTCTTGCGAGCAACCGTTCTCGGCAGTCGCAGTAAGTGTTATGGAATGAACGGCCTCATTCGAATCGAAAATAATTCCTTGCGGATGCACCACGTTTGAGCTCGATGGAATAGAATTCGAACCGAAATTCCAGAGGAGTGTTCCGTTGTTCGCAACAAATGTAGCAGACCCCATGAAGTCATAGGTGTCAAGTTGATTTATGCAGGCATAATCTTCTACAGTAATTATAGGGTCTATATTTGGATAGACCGTATAAGTTGCAGTGGCCGTATCGGAACAAGACCAACCCGGATTAGCAACAAGCGTAATCGTGTATGTTCCTGGTTCTGGGTAGGTAAAGGTTGGATTTTCATCCGTACTCACATCGGTATTTTCGAAGGGGACCCCAAAATCCCAAGACCAAAAAGATGAATTTGTACTTTGGTTGGTAAGGCTTATCTCCAGACCATTGCAAACTGAAGTTTGTTGGGGAATACTCGCAATGATTGATTGATCACATAGCGTAACATTGAACTGAAAGGTTCTTCGTGTGGTGGAAATGTAGACTCCATTTCGGTATTCTTCAGCACATACGGTAATGGTATATTGCCCAACTTGAGTAGCAGTTCCGCTGATGAGACCTGTTGTCGGATGAACACCCATGACAGGGTTGCTCGTTATGGGGTAGGTGGGAGAGAACCCTGGTCCATAGGTTAGGTTAGGATACGGAGGATCTTCCGGCGGGGTGGGCATAGGATTGAACTGATCTGCGAATAAAAAAGGCGCACAAAACGAATAAACAATTACATCGCCATCGGGGTCAACAGCAGAATGATCGAAGGTGAAAGAAGCATCCTTGCACAAAGCCGGAGGAGGAAAGTTTGTGAAACGTGGACTAGAATTGAAACCTATGGGAAGTTCATCTGTCCCCGGCACATGCGCAACATACGATACTCCCTGAGATTGCGGGGTTGTTAGGTTGTCGATACTAGGCTGAAAGCAGCAACGCTGATGAACTATGTTGTATCCTCCGGGTGTTGGAGGTAGATTAACATTGCCCGTGTATATTGCTTGCTCGACACATATGTCTGGGGGTAAAACGAAACACGGATTATTTAAAATCACGGGTATGTTAGTGACATTTGAACTTATCAAGTTTATAGAAAGCTCCGTGTATAAGACGTTGTTACTGGTAAATACGCCAATGGATACAGCTTCATCGAAATCTGTTCCATTCACATTTGCTGGGCCGCAATCTCTGAAAATTTTCAAAGTAACTGTATAGTTATTTCCAGAGTTGTGGGTGTAATAAATTTCACCTCCAATTAAATGCGAAGCTTTTGATGAAATGGAAATAGCGAATACAGCAAGCAGTAACAGTATCCGAGGAGGTTTGCTCATGCGAGAGTATTTGATTTTTTCTTTCATTGAATGCGAGAACGAATATAAAACCCTTTTAACCTCGAAAAGGTTGTCTTAGTTGCTAAAAAGAATTAATAATCTCATTCCTTTCCTAAATTTGAATCGATGGAAAACTTGTCACATGTGAATGAAATGGGAAACGCAGCTATGGTGGATGTCTCTGAAAAGAGCAATACACCTCGCCAAGCAACCGCTGTTGCGGAAATTGTTTTCCCCGAAGAGTTAAACCTCCTTTTTCAAAACAATGAATACCAATCGCCTAAGGGACCGGTGTTTCAAACTGCTCGTATAGCAGGTATTCAAGGAGTGAAGCAGACTTCTACGTTGATTCCACTGTGTCATCCACTAGCTATCACAGGCATAGATATCCAAATTGAAAAGACAGAGAAAGGTGCACGCATTCAATGCACAGTGAAAACCTTTGGGAAGACAGGGGTTGAAATGGAGGCACTTACAGGTGCATCCGTTGCCGCCCTTACCATTTACGACATGTGTAAGGCTCTGAGCTTCGAAATGGAAATTGGAGGCGTTAGGCTTGTGGGAAAATCTGGAGGTAAATCGACATACGTCTCGCAGAAATGAACCTTCAAGCTAAATCGAATTGGCATTCACGCGAGTTGGCACTATATGGAACCACGTGCGAAGAAGTTAAACAATGGGTGAGTTGTTTCCAGTTGGAAGTGAATCAGCGTTTGGCTTATATCGACGCTTCTCACGTTGAAGGGAATTCAGAATCTTCAATCGGAATTACCACACACGAAAATCATTTTGTTCTTCATGAAGAAACGGGACTTGATCAAACCATACTTCTGGAATTCGACGGAGCATTAGTCAACGGCAATCACCACAAGGCTTCCAATCAAATCATTTTTGTAAATCTTGAAAAGGAAAAAAGCTTAATCAAGCGAAGGGCTGAACTGACCAACGTGTTAGCCGTTGTCCTTCCGGAAGGAGTGACTGAAGTTCCCGCTTATGTTCAACCCTTCCTTCAACCCGAAACTAAAATTTTTATGTCGAGGGAAGAAGTGCTTGAATTCGTTTCAACTTTTTTTGAAGTGGTTCCTCTGAAAGCATTGGTTTTGTTGGGAGGAAAGAGCAGTCGAATGGGTGAAGAAAAAGGACTCATTCAGTATCATGAAAGATCACAAGCAGAGCATTTGGTTTTCATGTTGGAAGAAATAGGGGTGGAAGTTTTTCTTTCCGTTCGGGAAGAACAGAAAGAAAATTATGCGTTCTTAAATAAACCATTTATTACAGATCAAATTCAAGGTGCTGGTCCGCTTGGAGGAATTGCTTCGGCAATGCGTGCATTCCCGAAAGCAGCATTTGTAGTGGTGGCTTGCGATCTTCCGAATTTGCAAAAAGAGCATTTGGATTTTTTATTGAAAAACAGAAATGCGAAAGCGTTTGCCACGTGTTATGAATCGCCCATGGATGGCGGGCCAGAACCTTTATGTTCCATCTACGAACCGAAATCTTTTTCGCCGTTAATGAAAGTCTGGGTCAACGGAAAGAGTTGTCCGCGGAAGATGCTTTTCAATCGAACGGTTGAAATTCTTCCTGTTAAAGATTCAGAATTTTTATTGAATGCGAATACGCCTGAGGAGCGCATTCAAATTCAAGAAAAAAAGTAAAAGACCGTGAGCGTAAGCCGGGTTCTGTTCATGTGTTGCCACATGTTTCATCATTTATCTCTGCGACCTACCCTCCGAGATTGAGCGAGCAACTCTTCAGTTGGAACGAATCCAACGGCCTCGGTTTATTTGATCTTACAGCCCGCAAGGTTTTCCTAGCTCGCCTTGTTACCAAGAACGACGGTGGTCTCTTACACCTCCTTTTCACCCTTACCACTATTGCTAGTGGCGGTTTAATTTCTGCAGCACTGTCTGTCCGTTAAACTTGCGTTTAACGTCCCCCGCTTTTCACAGGGTGCGGCGCTCTGCGCAGCCCGGACTTTCCTCTAGTTTTTCAACTAGCGATGAATCCTCTTCGGTCTTTGCAACAAAGGTAGTACATTCGCTATGGACTTTTGTAGATTGAAGATTGAACAGCGCTCATGATTAAGAGATTATTTAAACTAGCACACCCAAAATTTCAGAAATTAATTCTGGAGTATCCCGTTTCTTTCCAACCACGTTATGGACACGGACAAGAGGCGCATCCGCAATTACTTTCTATTGTTGAAGGAAGAAAAGAGGAATATGTGAAATGGCTGAACGCTTCATTGAAATATGTTTCAAACTTTCAATCAATAAAAAACAATACAGAAAAGCCTTCCGAACAAGAGCCGTTTTGGAACAATTTGTTTTTGCCAGGTCTCGATATGGTCATGTTGTATACCGCCATTTCAGAACTGAAGCCGAAACGTTATGTTGAAATAGGTTCGGGCAATTCAACCAAGGTTGCGCATAAGGCTATTACAGAGCAAGGATTGAAGACCGAAATTATTTCTATTGATCCAATGCCTCGCGCAGAAATTGACGCGTTAGCAAGCACCATTATTCGCTCTCCGTTTGAAGATTCTAATTTCGATTTTTTAGAAGATTTGGAAGAGAATGATATTTTGTTTGTAGACAATTCGCATCGTGTATTTCCTAATTCAGATGCAACGGTGTTTTTCTTGGAAGTGCTTCCAAGATTGAAGAAGGGAGTGGTGGTTCAAATTCACGATGTGTATTTGCCTTTCGACTACCCTCAATTCATGTGTGATCGTTTTTATTCAGAGCAATACATGTTGGCAGCGTTTCTTTTAGCGAACAGCGAAAAGTATGCGCCGATGATTCCAAATTATTATCTTTCAGAAAACAAACAATTGAGTCAAATTATAGAGCCGATTTGGAACGCCATTCCGCATGTTGTGGAAAAACACGGCGGTTCTTTTTGGTTGAAAATTGAAAAGTAACATGACAGAAACCTCACTCTCCCGCAAAAAGATTCAGAATGGATGGGCTATGTATGACTGGGCTAATTCAGTGTACAATCTCGTTATTGGATCAACCATTTTTCCGATTTTTTATGATGTCATGACCACGGTGAAAAATGCCGATGGGACAGAAATGAAAAAGGTGAATGTATTTGGAATGACGCTGGAGAATACCGAGTTGATTAGTTATGCCACAGCGTTTGGTCTTACGATAGTTTGCCTTATTCTTCCAATTCTTTCCGGTGTTGCAGATTATTACGGAAAGAAGAAATTCTTCTTGAAGTTCTTCTGTTATATGGGTGGGCTTTCTTGTATCAGTCTTTTTTTCTTCGATCCAGCTCACATGAGTCTCAGTATCTGGAGTGTGATTTTAGCGTGTATCGGTTTCTGGGGTAGCTATGCTTTCGCAAATAGTTTTCTCCCTATTGTTGCAACAGAGGATGAGCAAGATAAATTAAGTGCCCGAGGATTTTCTCTTGGTTATTTGGGAAGCATGATATTGTTAATCTTCGCTTTGGTCGGGGTAATGGTTGTTGCGAAAACAGGTCCTGAAAAAGTCGCAATGATGCGCTATTGTTTTGTCGCTGTGGGACTTTGGTGGATGGGATTTGCACAGATTACCTTCGCTCGATTGAAAGAAGTGGAGCGTGTTCATGCAGAAAAGACGAATGTGTTTACGAAGGGATTTTCGGAGTTGGCAGGTGTGATGCGTCAGTTGAAGAACTTGCCTCAGCTGAAAGCATATCTCTTAGCTTTTTTTACCTTCAGTATGGGTATTCAAACCATTATGCAGATGGCTACTTACTTCGGAAAGAAAGAGGTTAAGTTGGAAACCGTAAACTTAATTGTTTCAATAATAGTGGTTCAAATTATTGCGATTCCGGGAGCATTTTTGTTTTCGAAATTGTCAGACAAATACGGGAATTTTTTCGTTTTGAAAATAGCTTTGGCCTTGTGGATGTTCATTTGCTTCTTCGCGTTTTATTTCGTTCAAGAAGGTCAGGTAAACATGTTTTATATTGCAGCCGGCTTAATCGGTTTCATTATGGGAGGCACGCAGTCGTTGGCGCGAAGCACTTACTCGAAATTAATTCCAGGTACAAAAGACACGGCGTCGTTCTTCAGTTTTTACGATGTGACTGAGAAAGTAGGATTGATCATTGGACTTGTTTCTTTCGGATTTATAGATGGACATTTCAGCATGCGATACAGCATCTTGGCATTGATAGTCTTTTTTGCTTTGGGCTTCGGATTAATGTTTTTAATTCCGAAGAGTAAGTCAGAAGTTTCGAATAGCTAGTTTCTCAGATGCTGTTTCGGTTTGAAAGAATAGTCCTATTTCTGGTTTTTTCTTTAGCGTATTGGGGGTTATTCGCTCAAGCTATAGAAAAGGATTATCTCGTTCGACAGAAGTTGTATACAACAGTTGATGGTCTTGTTTCTCGCGATGTTTATTGTGCGGTGCAAGATGACTTGGGTTTCATATGGTTCGGAACCAAATACGGTTTGAATAGATTTGATGGTTATGAATGTTTGTTACTTACAACAGCCGATGGACTTCATTCGAACGTAATAACCAATTTAGTCAAAGGTGAATTCAATAAATTATTTATCGAATACGGAGATCAGTGGCAGCCTTTTGATATTGAGAATCGAGTAGATGTTTTAGACTGTTCCGAGCGCAAAATTGTTGGCACCATTACAAAGGAAACTGTATGTGAATACAACTCAATTCCTCAAGAGGTTTTGAATAATTTGAATGAGGGCAGAAATTGGAGAATTCAGTCAATTTCATTGTCTGATTTATGTGGACGTTTTGATGTCACCGAGGAAACAGCTCGATTGTATCAATCTTCGAATTGTGTTGGAAAGCTTTTGGTTACGAGAAATCGTGGAGTATATTATTTGGAGGGCGATTTGGAATACAGGGTTATTGAAAGCGAAGATTTTTATAGTGAGGGAAATACAACGGTGAATTCTTTTTTTAAAGATGTTCAGGGTAATATTTGGATTTGTGTTGAGAAGGGTGTTTATCGCATTAATATTCGCAAGAAAATGTTCCGATCATTTTTTACATCGGATGAATTAAGTGAGCATAAAATTCCACAGGCAAGGGGTATTTCAGTTTCAGGGTCTAACGCATCACCAAAAGTAAAAGCAGTCTTGTTGAACGCCCTAATTAGTGCAGAAAGTGATTTAACTTTTGTTCGTAAGAATGGGCTTTCATGGGGATTGCTTGAGTACGGTGGACACGTTTATTATGCCGTTAATGGAAAATTTATAGAGGCTGAACCAGGAAGTTTCCGTGAGAAGAGAAGTTGTGAGCTGGCATCGATTTCGGAAAGAATGGTGAACTGCATTTTTCCTCTGAACGATTCTTTGTTTTTGTTAGGACGCGGCCGAGATATCATATGCGTTAATAGAAGGTCATTTCAAAATGTTATAATCCCAAGGAAATCGAATTCGATTATTCCTGAGGTCAAAAATGTTTATCGATTTATAAACTCGTCTAAAGGTTTGCTAGCAGTAGCCGAAAATGGACTTTTTGTAGTTTCAAACAATTGTATAACGGATTACTACGGACCAGAAACAAGTGTTATCGATAGGAATTTACCCGTAACTTATATTCTAGATGCTTGTGAAGATGAGGCAAAAGTTCTTTGGATAGGCACGAACGGTCAAGGGCTCGTCAAGTGGGATTGGAGCAGAAGAGGTGCGCCATTGGTTAAATACTCGATGAGTCAAGGATTGCCAAGCTTAATTGTTTATAGGCTAGAATTAGATGCGTTTAAAAATATTTGGGCAAGTACAGATGATGGTATTTTTTCGTTAAGTCCTTATTCGAATGTTGTTCGCGTATTTAGAATAGAGGATGGGTTGCCTAGTAATGAGTTCAATCGGACGTCTTCATTTAAAAGTGAAAATGGAGATTTGTATTTCGGAAGTGTAAACGGAGTTATGGGTTTTTCGCCAAGTGATTTTTTTGGAGAGCAGCACTCTGCTTCAGCCCCGCTCAGGTTAATTAGTATTACAAAAAGGAATAAGGGCAGTGATAGTGAAACAGATGTTCTGAAAGACTTGCTGAGTGAGGGAAAAGTTGTTTGGACTAATTCTGATTATTTGTTTGAGATATGCTTTGCCTTACTTGATTTCAGGGGCTATGGTGTTAAATACTTCTATCGGATACCCGGCGTTGTGAATGAATGGACTGCACTTGAGAGAAATGTGCTCACGCTGGGGTCTCTTCCGCAAGGTTTTTTTAATGTTGAAGTTAGAGCTCAACTTGAAAATGGAGAGTTAGTTGAGCAAGACCTTGTAATCCCGATTGAAGTTATTCCGCCGTTTTATCTGCGTGCCTCATTTATTCTCTCTTCCATTGGTTTTGTCATTGCTATAGTATCACTGATTATTTGGTTAAGAGGAAGGAAATTGAAAAAACTAAACATTAAATTGGAGAGATTAGTACGCGAAAGAACCGATGATTTAATGAAGAACTTGGAGGTAAAGGATATATTACTTAAAGAGCTTCATCATAGAGTGAAGAATAATTTACAAACGATTATTTCACTTCTTGATTTGCAAAAGGAGCAACTTAAAGATTCAAGTGCAATCGAAGCTTTAAGTGTGAGTCAATCGCGTTTGTCGAGCATTGCCTTAGTTCATGAGAATTTCTATAACACGAGTAATTTAAAAGATATAAGTTTTGGCTCGTTTTTGCGAGATTTAGCGAGCTCGATTCAGATTTCATTTGGTAAAAATGAAGGTGAAGTTGAGTTGAAACTCATAACAAATGATATTTGTATCGATATTGTTTCTGCAATTCCACTTGGACTTGTTTTAAATGAATTGCTCACGAACTCTTTCAAGCATATAGATGTGGAATATTATCCGCTTAAGATTGCTATTGAACTTGTTGAGATCAATTCGTACGAATACGTTTTGCGGTACAGCGACAATGGACAAGGGCTGCCGAGCGAGGTTGTTTTGGAAAGCCCAGGAACTTTGGGTTTGAAGTTGGTTAGGGGATTGACCTCGCAACTGAAAGGGAACCTTAATTATTCAAAAGAAAGTGGTAGTAGATTTGTAATTAGATTTCCGAAAAATAGAAATTCGCTGAAATGAAGAAAATAGGGGTTGTAGAGGACGAGATGATAATTGCAGAGTCTATCTGTTTGACTCTTCGAAAGTTGAATTATGAGGTTGTCGGCCCTGCATTGAATTGCGATGATGCAATTAAAATGCTTGCGGACGACACTCCAGATTTAATCATTTTGGATCTTAATTTAAACGATGTTCGTGACGGAATAGAATTGGGTGATTTTGTAAATAAGCACTACGGAATACCTATCGTTATTTTAACTGCCAATAGCGATATTCAAACGATAGAAAGAGCTAAGCCAATGCGACCCGCTGCGTATCTCGTTAAGCCTTTTAAAAAGGAGGAGTTGCTGTCCTCGATAGAAATTGCACTTTCAAACCATCAGCGGTCAGGAGTAATATTGGATTTTCAAAGTTCAGTTTTCGAAGAGCGTTTGAAACGAACTTTTGAAATTACCCACAGAGAATATGAAATTATTTCTTTAGTAGCGAAAGGAAAAAGGCAAAAAGATATAGGGCAATTGCTTGAAATTTCTGATGCAACAGTTAAAAGACACTTGTCGAATATTTATTTGAAGGTCGGTGTTAATTCGAGTATTGAGATGCTCAATAAGTTTCAAGAAAATTAGATTTGGAATCTGAAATTTTGTGATGCGTTGTGGTAAGTTGACAAAAATCAACCATGACTTAGGTGCGGAATCGATTTGAGAATGAGTAATGTCAATTCAACAAGGATGATAAGTTTTATTATTCGGTAAATCCAAATTTTGGAGTTTGGAATCAGAACGAAATTACTTCCAACATACGAACCAACCACGCTTCCCGCTGATAGTAAAAGTCCAACTTCCCAACTAATGTTACTATCAATTGAAAATGTAATTATTGAGACCGTACTTATTGCAAGAATTAGAACACTCTTGATAATATTCGCTTGAGTAAATTCATACTTCATCATAAGAACAAGCGTGAAAAGGACAAATAGTGCTGAGTCGAGCACGATTATGCCCGCCCAAATGCCTACGGCAATGAGTGTTAAAAAAGATTTGATGTTAATGCTCTGAGGTGCGCTCATTGTATCAATTAAAAATCTGTGTGATCCCAATGAAATAAGAATAATAGAAATAATAAGTGCGATTCCTAACAAAACGTAGGAATACAATTCGGGCAGTGATTCTATAAACAAAGAGCCGATGACAGCACCTGAAGCACAAGGAACTATCATTGACACAAGATTTCTCCAAGGTAACTTTCCTTTTATTTGATAGTTAAACACACTTGTGAGAAAACCAACAAATACGGGAAGTCTATTCGTGCCGTTGGCGATAAGAGGGTCAATGCCTAGTAATATCATTACTGGCAGTGTGATGGCAGACCCACTGCTCGCTGTTGTATTAATAAATCCAGAAAAGATTCCAACAGTAATTAAAATTGCGATTTCGAATGTTGTCATCTTTTGGTTGTATCGGCGTTCATCATTCTGTGTCGTTTATTCAGACTGTCCAATGAATACCCATTCGTAATTTCCATTGTTCAATTGCAATCCCCAAAAATCGAATGTGCCATTTGCGCGGTCCCCATTCGCATCGAGTTCAATAATTCCTGTTGCGCCTTCATGTAAATTTGAAGAATTGTAAAACCAAGTCTGCAAGTCAGTTGAACTAGCAGGCACACCAGAATACGACTCAACCATTTTACCAAGAGTCTGCATAATGTCGAAGGCACACAATGATAATGCGTCTCCTTGCACTCCTGTTGTATTGAAGATAGTTGCCAAGACCGACTCCCATAAAGTTTGCTGTGAGGTGGGTAAGCTGAACCCAGGACTATAAAATTGTGTGCTTACAGCAAACTGAGCAGCTAAGGGGTCATTGAGTAAATTTAAGTTCTTGAAAAATCCTATGCCACCGAACCACTGAACGCTAGACAATGTAGCGTCGTTAGAGGCTTGATTAAATAGCAGATTGGTTTCATCGAAGGAGGTCGTAAGAACTCCGATTTCATCATTGGTATAAGTCGCTTGGTAATTGATAATTTGGTTTTTCACTTCTGCTAAGATTGAAGCAAAATCGGTGTCCGTTCCATTGAATACTCCAGCATTAAATACTACTCCTCCTGAATTTGTAAAATGACTAGCAACGGCGCTCTGCAATCCAATGCTACCAGCATCATTTCTTGAAATTAATACAAGGGCTTGCTTTCCTTGATTGATATAAGATTGAGACATTGCCGATCCGACTATGGCTTGCCCGGGAGAAAAACGATAAATCATGTCGTTTGGAAGGGCAAGCGAAGCAGCTGTGCTACTCGGACTAATAACTAGTATCCCAAGACTATCGGCTATTGACTTAATAGCTTGTAGCTCAGAACTCGTCTGTGGACCAATTACGAGTTTGCAGCCACTTGCAGCAATGTTTTGCATTGCCAACACTGCCTGAGCGGGGTCCAGTTGGGTATCATATTTAGATAACTCGAAGCGGTAGTTGATGTTTCGGTTTTTATAGTCTTCATTTATCTGATTTATTGCAATTTGAATTCCCGCTTCAGAGGTTATTCCCAAATAGGACAATTCACCGGTTTCAGAGAATAGTCCAGCTACTTTAATTACACGAATGTTACAAGTGTCGATTTCGTCTTTTCTGCATCCAGCTAGAAGCAAAATTCCTGCAGTAATGTATAGCAAATATTTTTTCATAGTGTAGAGTTTTATACCAAGAATTATTTGAATAACTCAATGTTGTCGACTTCCTTGATAAATGTAACCACACCATTCATAAATACTTGCTGGTCGTCCCACATTGATAAATGACTTCCGTTTGGACAATACAAATAACTTCCCTTCTGCACTAATTTGCTTTGTTCTTCCATTGCTGCAGGATCCATGGTGTCGTATTTCGCACCGATCATTAAGGTGGGTATAACAATTTCATGTAGTCTGTTTTTAATGTCCCAGTTGGCTAGTATACCGCTTACGCCAAATTCACTTGGGCCTTGCATCAACACGTAGATGTCGTTGTTCGCATGCTTGATTGAACGGTTCAAAGCTTCAGGCCACTCTTTCAAGCGACAAATGTGCTCGTTGTAAAAATTCGGGATAAGCAGTTCCATGTATCGGGGATTTGTAAAATCTTTTTTTTCTTCGAGGTTACGGATTTCATTCAGCACTTGAGGTGGCATTTGTTTAGAAAGTACATCTTCTGCGTATTTTCCGTAATCTGGAGCGCTAGCCATCATATTAGCAACAATAAGTCCTTTTAAATTCTGCTGATACTTGAGCGCGTATTCCATCGCTAAAATTCCTCCCCAAGAATTGCCAAGAACGAAGAAGTTAGATTGGTCTGCACCGATTGCTTTTCGGACTTGTTCTACCTCTTCCACGAATCGCTCTGTTGTCCAGAGGCTGCTATCTGTCGGTTGATCGCTGTAGTAGGAACCGAGTTGATCATATTCATAAAATTCAAATCCTTCTTTTAGAAAGAATGTTTCGAAACACTCCATGTATTCATGAGTCATAGCTGGACCACCATGAAGCAGAAGGATTTTTATCTTCGGATTGTTTCCAAACCTTTTCGTCCAAACATTGAATACACCTTTCGGTGTCTCAATTGGAATCATTCTAACCCCACCAGATTGAACTTCTTGGTCGTAGTTGAAATAAGTTGAGAAAGATGAATTACTTTGTTGAAAATTGGTTCTGCAGCTAACAAGAAATATTACCGCTAGCGTTAGTATAATTTTTTTAATATAGGAAATCATGTTTCAAAAATAATCTTTTGCAAGCTAGCCCACTCATAACCTTGTTCGCTACAACTTTAGTTGTATCCTCCTGTTTCTCTTGTTGAGTATATTTGAGGTATTAGTATAAAGTAGATTTACGAATATTCAGTTGGTGGCGGATGCCTTAATTATTCGGTTGTTTCGTAGTATTTAAAACATAAAATATAATCTGTATTTTGTAAAGATGAACGCTAAAGTAGTTTTGTTTTTTTTGAGTGTTTTTTTTGTAGCATCTGCCAATGCCCAAGATTGGATAGATCTTACTCATCCTTTCGATTCAACCACATTGTATTGGCCGAACAATAAATTGAACTTTCAGCATACTACAGATTACAAGGGAATCGTAAGGCCGATGGGTTATTTTTATTCGTCGTACTCTATTTCAGCTCCTGAACATGGTGGAACTCATTTAGATGCACCTGTTCATTTTGCAAATGGGAAGCAAACGGTCGATCAGATTCCTTTGGAACACCTGGTGGGAGATGCTGTGGTTATTGATGTTTCTTCTAAAGCTTTGAAGGACAGGGATTATTTGATTAGTGTTGACGATTGGAAGTCTTGGGAACAGAAATACGGAAGAGTTCCAAAAGGTAGCATTGTTCTATTTAAAACAGGTTATTCGTCATATTATCCGGATCGAGAAAAGTATTTTGGTACAGCTTTGAAAGGTGATGAGGCTATACCCGAGCTTCATTTCCCTGGTATTTCGTCAGAACTAGCGAATTGGATAGTTGCTGAAAGGTCTATTAAAAGTTTTGGAATTGATACGCCGAGTATGGACTACGGACAATCGACAGATTTTTTGGTGCATCGAATTATGTTAGGTCAAAACATACCGGGTTTTGAGAACGTAAATCTCTCTATGGATTTGCCAGCTAAGGGACTCTATGTTGTGGCTATGCCAATGAAAATTGCTCAAGGGAGTGGGGCACCACTTCGAATAATGGCGAGTGTAAAAAGCAAATAATCCTCATTTGAGGATACACGGAGTAAAATGCCTGCGACATCGAAAGTTATAGATTTCATGAGTAAAGAGTAGCCTTCAAATGGATTCTTTTACTACAACTAAAGTTGTACTCTTTCTTAGTTTTTGAAGGGTAATTTCGTAGCCTAAATTTCTCGAATTCAGTAGGCTAATAATTGTGTTGAAGTCGAGAGCTTGATTTTCAAGTTGCCAATTCGAAAATAATTTTAAGAAATGAAGAAAAGTACCTTTTTCTGTCTAAACGCTTTCATAGCCCTTGCATTATTAGTCACGGGCCTGCCAATTAAATCAAAAGCTCAATGCAACGGGCAGCCGTACAATACTTATTTTGCGGACTTGGATGGGGATGGGTTTGGTAATGCAAACTTTACCAGTTTAACTGAGGGGAATTCTTTCATTGTTTTTACACAAAACGGCGTCACATTAACAGGGTCTAATAGTTACTCTAATAACACGAATGTTAATTGTAAGATTACCTACACGTCAACGGCTGTTCAAACGGTAAGTTTCAGTTGGTCCTACAGTACGACGGATGATAACCCGGGCCTAGATGATGCTTACTACTTCATCAACAACGTGCAAACTCCCTTGTCCATTAGTGCGGGTGCAAACCAACAAAGTGGGCAAGTCTCATTTGCAGTCAGTAATGGAGATACTTTCGGTTTTTCTCAAATGTCTGATGATGATTCCTTCGGTGCGGCAACATTGTCAATAACGAACTTAAATGCTCAAATTGCTGGTCAGGTAAATTCATGTACTCAGCCTGTAGGTTATGTGAGTAATAATACTGATTGTAGTAACAGCAATAGTTATATATATCCAGGTCAAACGGAATCATGTAACAGTATAGACGACAATTGTAATGGTCTGATAGATGAGAGTGTTATTAGTGTTTATTATGCGGATGTTGATTCGGATGGTTTTGGATTGTCGAATGCAAGTGTGATTTCACAAGGAAATTCAACGATTTCTTATCAGGCAGATGGCTTCACTTTGAGTGGTAGTACAGGAAACACCACCCCTGCGTTGGTATCCATCGGTTGGGTCGTCCCAACATCGGGAACATACACTTTTGCTTATAATTATTTCGCTTCGGCTAATAGTACCACATCAGATATTGCAACTTTCAGTATCAATGGAGTTTCGAATGAACTATTTACATCTACAGGCGGAAACATAGACTTTGGGCAATTTGAATACATTAATGTCCAAGCAGGCGATGTTTTCAATCTGACGCTTTCCTCAGCCGGAAATCTCGGAGCAGCAAGTATTTTTCAAGTCAGCTTTTTTGAGGAAGGGATGTTGCATGCAGGACGGGTTGAGGCTTGTTCGGCTCCAGTAGGATTCTCGCTGAACAACAACGATTGCCAACCCACAAATTCAGCAATTAACCCCGGAGCGACCGAGGTTTGTAATGGAGTAGATGATAATTGTAATGGCACGATTGACGAAGGGGTGTTACAAGCTTTTTACCTCGATTCCGATGGCGATGGCTTTGGTTCTGGGGCTCCTGTAATAGGTTGTACGGCGTCTTCAGGATATGTTTCAAACAGCCAGGATTGCAATGACTCTGACGCCAATGTCAATACAACTTTAGAATGGTATGTTGATTCAGATGGAGATGGCTTTGGTGCAGCATTAGCACCTCCAGTTCTTTCATGTTCTCCAATCACAGGTTATGTCAGCAACAATTCAGATTGCGACGATTCTAACGCGGCACTTAATCCAGGCGAGGCAGAAATTTGCAACAATATCGACGACAATTGCAATGAAGATATAGACGAGGGGCTTTCGGTTAACTATTACAGCGATGTTGATTTGGATGGTTACGGGTCAGACGGAGTAGATGAATATTTTGCTCCGGGTTCTTGGATCTTATACACCCCAACAACTTTTGTTCTTGTGGGCTCGCAGGGGGTTTTTTATGGAGTTTCGAACACGGTGCAATTCACCGCACCTCTAACAGAAACATATACTTTCAATTGGGCATATGCGGTCTTATACGATCCTGATCAAGATCCAGGATATTATTTTATCAATGATCAGGTTTTTCAGTTGTCAAATGAGTGGGGAGCAAATTACCAATCAGGAGTAATCTCTGTTGAAGTTAATGCTGGAGATATATTTGGATTTGGTATTAATTCACTTGATAATGAGCCAGGTCCCGTTTGGTTGGAAATTTCAAACTTTAGTGCAAGGCCTTATATTGGTATCATGCCTGCTTGCTCTCAACCAGTAGGTTATGTGTTGAATAACACCGATTGTAATAATTCGAATGTATTAATTAATCCAGGAGCAACTGAAATTTGCAATGAAATTGACGACGATTGTGATGGGGTCATTGATGATGGAGCGTTAATCACATACTTTGCAGATGCAGATGGCGACGGTTTTGGGGGTACTTCAGAAATTTTAGCTTGCACAGTTCCAGCAGGATATAGTAGTAACAACCTTGATTGTAACGAGAACTTGGCTTCCATTAATCCTTCAGCAAGTGAAATTTGCAATGGCGCCGATGAAAATTGCAACGGTCAATTAGATGAAGGAGTTCAAAGCACATTTTATTATGACGGAGACAACGATGGATTTGGGACAAGCCAAGTTTTCAGCGGGCAGTCTGCCCAAAATTACGGAGCAGGTCAATATCTCGGCTTTTGGGGTAATACGATCAACTTTCCGACATTACTAAACAACATTGTAAGTTTTAGTTACTCCATTACCAATACAGCGGCCATGTCGCAGTGTGTTTTTCGATTCTATAACGGAGATAATTTAATTGCAACAGTAGATGCATATCCTCAAAATGGAGAGACAATCAGTGTCGTTTATAATTTTACTTCACCTTTGTTCAATGTTACCAGCGTAGTTGTATTTTCATATTGGAATCCGGCTTATTTAAATAGTCTTACTATTAATGCGATTCCGAGCTCGATTAGTGCTTGTGCGCAGCCAGCAGGATATGTGTCGAATAATACAGATTGTAACGATTACAACTTGTTGGTAAATCCAGGTGTATTTGATATTTGCAATGCAGTAGATGACAATTGTGATACTCAAGTTGACAACGGATTGTATTATGCAGATAATGATGGAGACAGTTTTGGTTTCATAGGTGCTGGTGTATTGGCTTGTTCAGCTGACAATAGCTATGTAACAAATAGTAGCGATTGTAACGATAACTTCGCTACAATTAATCCAAACGCAACAGAGACGTGTAATGGCATTGACGACGATTGCGATACGCAAATCGACGAGGGGGTTCAGAACAACTATTACGCCGACACTGATGGTGACGGATATGGAGCAGGCACTGCAACTGCTGCTTGCACAGTGCCAGCAGGATTCGTTACAACAAATACTGATTGTAACAATACGAATGCGTCTGTTAACCCAGCGGGTGTAGAAATTTGTAACAACATAGACGACGATTGCGATACGCAAGTCGATGAAGGCGTTCAGAATAGTTATTACGCTGATACCGATGGCGACGGCTTTGGAGCAGGTGAAGCAACTTTAGCTTGCGCAGCCCCAAACGGATATGTTACCACAAATACTGATTGTAACAATGCGAACTCAGCTGTGTTTCCAGGCGCAATAGAAATTTGTAATGACATAGATGACGATTGCGATTCTGAAATAGATGGGGTTGGAGCTCCAGTTATTCCTGTCGCAGTGGTATCTTGTAGTCCTTATACATGGAGCGAGAATAATACAACATACACTACTACAGGGACCTATTACGCGAACATACCCGCTGCAACCACCTACAACTCTTACGAAACGTTTGTTTCTGCCGTGAATGGTGCTGGATATCAGCTTTCAGAAACGGAAGATTTTAACGGTTATTCAGGATATATGACCTCGGCGAGTGGAGATTTGGGTATTGGTTTTCCAACATGGACAGCCGCTCAAAACCAAGGGCAATATCCTGCAATATATGCAGCCGCAATATCTGGAAATCCTGCGATTGGAGGAAATCAATTTGCTTCGCCCGTGACCGTTCAGTTCTCATCTGGTGTTACTGGAGTTGGAGGGAATTTCTTCGTTGTAAACAATTTCGGAGTGGTGTTTAGCACAGAGCTTAGTTTTTATTTGTCTGATGGAACAGCAGTTTCCTTAACAATAGGCTCGGCATCTACTTTTACAGGATTCACAACTAATGGACCGTTGATCGAGAGTATCTCAATCAATAGCCCCTATGTCTTTGGACCAACAAATCCATATGTGTATTTAGATAATTTAATTGTTGCAACAGGCATCCCGGTGTTGCCTTGCGGCGTTGATGTATTGAATTTAACAATCAATACGCCCGCAACATATTATGCAGATGCAGATGGCGATGGGTATGGCGCAGGTGCAGCAACAAATGCGTGCGCGCAACCAAATGGATTCGTTGCGACGAACACAGATTGTAACGATGCTAATTCAGCCATAAACACAGCCGCTCCAGAAGTATGCAATGGCATCGACGACGATTGCGATACACAAATTGATGAAGGCGTTCAGAATAGTTATTACGCTGATACCGATGGCGACGGCTTTGGAGCAGGTGAAGCAACTTTAGCTTGCGCAGCCCCAAACGGATATGTTACCACAAATACTGATTGTAACAATGCGAACTCAGCTGTGTTTCCAGGCGCAATAGAAATTTGTAATGACATAGATGACGATTGCGATTCTGAAATAGATGGGGTTGGAGCTCCAGTTATTCCTGTCGCAGTGGTATCTTGTAGTCCTTATACATGGAGCGAGAATAATACAACATACACTACTACAGGGACCTATTACGCGAACATACCCGCTGCAACCACCTACAACTCTTACGAAACGTTTGTTTCTGCCGTGAATGGTGCTGGATATCAGCTTTCAGAAACGGAAGATTTTAACGGTTATTCAGGATATATGACCTCGGCGAGTGGAGATTTGGGTATTGGTTTTCCAACATGGACAGCCGCTCAAAACCAAGGGCAATATCCTGCAATATATGCAGCCGCAATATCTGGAAATCCTGCGATTGGAGGAAATCAATTTGCTTCGCCCGTGACCGTTCAGTTCTCATCTGGTGTTACTGGAGTTGGAGGGAATTTCTTCGTTGTAAACAATTTCGGAGTGGTGTTTAGCACAGAGCTTAGTTTTTATTTGTCTGATGGAACAGCAGTTTCCTTAACAATAGGCTCGGCATCTACTTTTACAGGATTCACAACTAATGGACCGTTGATCGAGAGTATCTCAATCAATAGCCCCTATGTCTTTGGACCAACAAATCCATATGTGTATTTAGATAATTTAATTGTTGCAACAGGCATCCCGGTGTTGCCTTGCGGCGTTGATGTATTGAATTTAACAATTAGTACGCCCGCAACATATTATGCAGATGAAGATGGTGATGGTTATGGCGCTGGTTCAGCAACGAATGCATGCGCGCAACCAATTGGATTCGTATCAACAAACACCGATTGTAACGACGCTAATTCTGCTGTGAATGTAGCAGCGATAGAAATATGTAATACGATCGATGATGACTGCGATACACAAATCGATGAAGGTGTTCAGAATACCTATTACGCAGATACGGATGGTGATGGATATGGCGGGTTTGAGGAAAATGCGGCATGCACCGCACCTGTCGGATACGTAATTACGAATACAGACTGTAATAATTCCAACGCATCAGTTTATCCAGGTGCTACAGAGATTTGTAACAACATTGACGATGATTGCGATACCCAAATTGATGAAGGACTAAGCGTTGCGAGCTATTTCGAAGATGAAGATGGTGACGGCTATGGCGCAGGCGTTGCTGTCGTTTCATGCTCTCAATCTGCCGGATATGTAACACTGAACAATGACTGTGATGATTCCAACGAAGATATCAATCCGGCGTCGACAGAAACTTGCAACAGTTTCGATGACGATTGCGATAATCAAATAGATGAAGGGCTTTTGATTACTTATTATGCTGACCTTGATGGTGATGGGTATGGCGCAGGTAGCGCGACAAACGCGGCTTCAATATTTGCTCAAGGGAATTCTTCAGTGACGATTCAAACAAATCAAATCACTATTTCAGGGAGCGACGGGGGCAGCGATAATCTATTGTTCGCGATTGTTAACTTGACTTCAAGTTCGAGTCAAACGGTGACTTTTAACTGGCAGTATTCTTCATTGGATGATGCTCCGGAATATGATCCTGCTTACTATCAAATTAATGGTAATCAACAAATTTTATCGGCTTTAAATGGTGGAGTAGACCAAAGCGGATTAATTCAATTAACCCTAGCTCAGGGCGATGTGTTGTCCTTTTTAGTTGTGACAGTTGACGATTCTTATGGTGAGGCAGATTTGATAATAACCAATTTAACAGGCAGTTTTAATACAACTATTAATACTTGCAGTCAGCCTGTGGGTTATGTTTTAACCAACACCGACTGTAACAATAACAGCAATACAGTTTATCCTGGAGCATCAGAAATTTGTGGTAACAATGTGGACGAGAATTGTGATGGAGTGGATCCCCCTTGTGTCATACTCGGATGCACGGATGTTACAGCTTGTAATTACAATGTACTTGCAACGATTTCCGACTCAAGCTGTCTTTATGCAATAATTTATTATGGTGATTTTGATGGGGATGGATTTGGCAGTACGGAAGAAGTATTTCAATCATGCGAGGTTCCTGATGGATATGTGAGTAATAGTTTGGATTGCAATGATGAAAATGAAGCTATAAATGTTACTGCTGTTGAAGTTTGTAATGGCATAGATGATGATTGTGATACGCAAATCGATGAAGAAGTTCAAACGGTTTACTTCATAGACATCGACGGCGATACCTACGGAAATTCTTCAGTGAGTATTTTAGCGTGCATGCAACCCGTTGGTTACACGCAAGACGACACTGACTGTAACGATTTCGATGCGAATGTTAATCCGGGTGCGGAAGACATAGCAGGCAACGGAATAGATGAAAACTGCGACGGGCAGACAGACAACAACATCATTGAGTACAATGCATCCGCAAACTTCTATCCGAATCCAACCCGATCAGAGTTAAACCTTCAGGTTAATCATTCCCTAATCGGAAGCAATTTGTATATCTTCGATGCAATTGGAAAATTGGTTTACAAACAACAACTTCTTTCGAGTAACACATCACTTTCGGTTTCCAACTTTGCAGATGGATATTATGTGATGAAAGTGGGGGATTTGGTGATGCGATTCGAAGTTATGAAATAGAGTTCGTTTAGCGAGTAATAAAGAATTGAGATAGAGTATTGTTGCATTGGATAATAACAATCTGTTGAGTATTTGAATAATAATCAATTTGATTTTGTCAGTTTGATTATTGAATTTAGGCGATGCTAAGTTTTCTTTTATTCTACGATAATGAAACTCAAGTCATATTCAGTATCTGAAGTTCTATCGAGTTTAAATTTGTTAATTACGATATAGTTGTGAAATGTTTCGTTGTTGTTGCAATTTTATTTTAAATGGTGTTGACTAGTTAAACCTCAATACAAATCCACAAGCAATTCCCACAGCCATGGCAATCTTCAAGATTAAGCTGGCTTTGTGAAATCCCTCCTTTGAATTCGCCATGAATATTGCGAATAGCGAAACGGTTAAGGGGAGACACATACCCATTCCAATTAAATACAATGTACCCAAAGAATGTTGCTGAGTGGCTGCAATGAACAAGGTCACGCCGGCAGTGATTAACGCAGCGAATAAAAATAACAGTGCGTAAATACGCGCTGTTTGGGTACCCATAACCACGGGGAGCGTTTTATAATTTTCAGCGGCGTCGCCTTCGGCATCTTCAATGTCTTTCACAATTTCTCTGGTGAAATTTACCGTGAAAGCGAAGACTGAAAAAATGAGTGTCCAAAATTGAATTTGGTAGTTTGAAAGCTCTGGCCATATGCTCCACAATGGAATCATTCCAATACACAGTGAAACAATAAGGTTTCCCGATAACACACGCTTCTTGAAAAACGGAGTGTATAATCCCAAGGCAATGGAGACAGCAACAGCTACTACGAGCGGTAAGTAGGAATGCATGCTCTTTCCTACAAAAAATGAAATGAGAATGCCTAAAGTTGTTGTTACAATGTGAGCAAGAATTACCACTCTGCGTTTCACTTGTGTTTCCACATAAACCGCATTGGGTTTGTTAATGCGGTCCACGCGCACGTCGAAATAATCGTTAATGAAATTTCCTCCGGCAGTAAGCAAAACAATGGTAACTATCATACCCAAAAACTGCATCCACTCTTTAAAATTTTCAGGCGCTGTGGTGTGCGCAAAACCGAAGCGAAAAGCAAACATGGCGAAAACAATCATGAGTAAATTGTTCGGACGAGACATTTTGAAAAGCGCTTGAGTCATAACAGGATTTTATTGGTTGAAGGTAGTGAAAACTTTCACTTCGGAATCAAGTTCTATTGAGCCAGTTTGAACGGGATAATACAAATCCCCTAGGATGACCTTGTTCTTCACCGTGCGCAATGTCGCTAATTCACGCATGACATCGGAGCGATACACGCCGGTGTCGGGATTAACATTAATCATCCTACATCGTCCACAAGCCTTGGCTTTGCGAAGCAATACATTTCCTATTTGAATAGCTTGCCATTCGTCTTCCTCGAATGAGCGTTCGGTTTGGAAGAGCAAATTTGGGCGGAAATATCTAGCGTCAACGGGTTCTTCCAGGTGCTTATTCAGCGCATCGAGCGAAGCACTGCCTAAAATCAATATAGGGAAGCTGTCAGCAAAGGAGCTCGAAGTCAACTCTCCGGTGAGTGGAGCGGTTTCTATTCTTTCAGGTAGATAAGGCATGCGAATGAGACGTACTTCTTTCTTCAAAAAATCAGAAAAAAAAGTGTTCAACTTCGAATTTTCTTCAAATCCGAATACATCCGAATCCCAAACCTTTGATTCAATTTTTTCTTGTTGGAATTCATTCGTTCCAAACTCAAGACTTTCTGATTGACTGTTGAAGAAAAACGTAAATCCGTTTTCGGAAAGTCTCGTTTCTAGAAGCGAAAGCTCGGGTCTTTCTCTGCGTGTGATGAAGGTGTTGTTGGAATCAATCAACATCCAATTACGATCCCATTTCAATCCGTGCTGAAGCACTTCAGAAGAAGATAGCTCAATGCCGTTCAACGATTTTACCGGATAAATTGAAATTGACTTCAACATAAAAACGAAGGTAGCGCATGTCTGATGTATTTTTGCATCACATGAATTTGCAGAACAATTTATTGCTTCGTGCCGCGAAGGGCGAGCAAGTAGAACGCACCCCTGTTTGGGTTATGCGTCAAGCCGGAAGAGTGTTGTCCGAATACCGCGCAACCCGCGCAAGAGCAGGATCTTTCATTACGTTGGTTCGAACGCCAGAATTGGCTTGTGAGGTAACGCTTCAACCGGTAGATATTCTGGGTGTAGATGCAGCTATTATTTTTTCAGACATCTTGGTTGTTCCAGAAGCAATGGGTTTGCCTTACGAAATGGATGAGGGAAAAGGACCGCGTTTTCCGAATACCATTAAGTCGAAAGAAGATTTAGCCAAGCTTTCAACTACGGAGATTGAAGGTAAACTGAATTATGTTGCAGAGGCGTTGAAGCTGACCAAGCAAGAATTGAACGGAAGAGTTCCGCTTATTGGATTTGCAGGTGCACCTTTCACATTGTTTTGCTACATGATTGAAGGGCAGGGGAGCAAAGAATTTTCAAAGGCACGACGCATGATGCGCGAGAATCCTGAATTGGCACACGGATTACTTTCGGCTATTTCAGATGCGACCATCGCTTATTTGAAGATGCAGATAGCTTCGGGAGCAGATTTGATTCAGCTGTTCGATTCTTGGGCAGGTGTATTGGGCCCCGATTCGTATCGCGAATTTTCCCTTCCATATATCAATAGAATTTTAGCAGCGATACCAGAAGTTCCAAGAACGGTTTTTGCAAAGGGAGCGTGGTATGCGATAGAAGACTTCGCGAACTCTCCGTGCGAGACGATTGGACTCGACTGGACCGTTCAGCCAGAATTGGCACGGAAATGGGCAGGAGCGAAAACAGTGCAAGGAAACTTAGACCCATCGGTGCTCTATGGAGACTTCGCTAGCATTAAAAAAGCAACAAGAGAAATGCTTCAAAAGTTTGGAACTCAAAAACATATTGCTAACTTAGGCCACGGAGTTTATCCAGATATTTCTCCAGATAACCTAAAATGCTTTATTGATACAATAAAAGAATACCCTAACGAAAAGTAAAATGACTATGAAACGTTTATTATTAGCTGTATTAACGCTTGCAGTTGTTGGAGCAACGGCTCAAAAGAAAACTGATAAGGCAGCAGCAGAGCCAAAAGGAATTGTTCCAAATGGCAACTTCGATGATTTTGAATTCAAGTCTTTGAAAACTCCAAATCAAGTTGATTTGGCAACACCTTGGCTAACTCCGAACGTAACGCTTTGTGACCTGTTCTCAAAAGGAGTGAAGAGTCCGAAGATTCAAGTTCCAACAAATGAACACGGAGTTCAAGAGCCAGCATCAGGTTCAAGCTACGCTGGTTTCAGAGCATATTCTAAAGATACCAAGAAGCCAAGAACTTACCTTCAAGTAAAGTTGAATCAGAAGTTGGTGAAAGGTCAACAGTATTGCATTCGCTACAGCTTAAGTTTAGCTGATCTTTCAAAATTCGCGGTAAACAACGTAGGTGTTTATGTGACAGAAAAGAAATTACAATATTCGAAGGACAATGCAATTATGGTTGAGCCGCAAGTAACCATTGCAGACAACGTACCAGTGAATATTATGGATTCTTGGGAACACATTTGCGGAACGTTCACCGCTGCTGGTGGTGAAGAGTACATTGTTATCGGAGGCTTCGGAGCTGAAGATAAAATGAAGGTAGAAAAAATGAAGAAGCCCGCTGGAGTTGCAGGAACTGTAATGAACGATGCATATTACTTTTTAGATAACGTTGAAATTGTTGCTATTGACGCGAAGAGCCAATGTAACTGTTCGAAAAAGAGCAAGCCACAAGCTCAATTTATTTACAGCAGCTCAGTTGCGCGTGAGACAGGTGCAAAACCTCAAGATATTATAAATACAACCGTCGTGTATTTCGCGGCTTTGAGTGAAATGGTTCCAGGGCAGTTCGATTCAAATATCGAAGAGGTCGCAGCATTAATGAAATCAAACCCAGCTCTGAATATAGAATTAATAGGCCATTCAGATGCAGACGAAATCGCAGAGGCCAAATTAGATGAAGAAGTTGCGAATATGGCAGAGAAGCGCGCGAACGCTGTGAAGGAAGCTTTGGTAGGTTTCGGAATTAATGGAGCACGTATTTCCGTTACATTCGTTGACGATGCGCAACCAGCAAGTACTTTCAATTCACCTTCAGGACACGCACAAAACAGACGCGTAGTTTTCAAAGTGAAATAAGAATTTAGAAACTTTTTAAAGGGGAGCTGCAATAATTTGCGCTCCCCCTTTGTTTTCTATTTAAATTCGATGCGTTGAAGAAATTATACAGATACAGTTTAGTCCTTACAGTTACACTCCTCGCTCAATTGACGAGCCGAGCTCAAAATCTCGTCTTGAATCCGAGCTTCGAGGAACACCAGGGCTGTCCTGTTGATTTCAATCAAAGTCAACTTACTTATATTGTTTCGTGGAAACAGCCCGGACAGGGAACTCCCGACTATTTCAACAGCTGCAGTAAAATGGTTGGGGTGCCGAAGAATGTTTTCGGAAATGAAAATGCAGCAACCGGGCAAGCTTATGCAGGCTTTGTGAATTATACCTTCAATAAAAAAAATTACCGTGAGTATTTAAGTTCAGAGCTAAGCCGTCCGTTGAAACCGGGCGAGTTGGTTTGTATTGAAATAAGCATCTCATCGGCTGATCTTTGCAATTTCGTTACAGATGGATGCGGAATTGTTTTGAGTGCTGAAGAACTTCGCCAGAAGGGAATGAACTGTATTGAGATGAAAGCCACCATTGAAAATCCACGCTTGTACATTTTAGATCAAAAAGACGGATGGGTGAAGATGGGCGATGTCTACAGAGCCTCAGGCGGAGAAAGATTTATTACAATTGGAAATTTTAAAAACGATAAGTCCACTAAAATTCTTCACAGCACGGGTAACGACAAGGGCATGGGCGACTATAGCTACTTGTATGTAGACGATGTGGTGGTGAAGCCCGTGAAGACGAAAGAGGAATGTTCTTGTGAAAATGAAGTACTGCAATCCTTGGTTTTCGACCCACCGCTTCAGTTGAGTCAGTATGATGAAATTAGACTCGATGATATTTATTTCGATTTTGATAAATTCACTATTACCGATAGTGCGAAGAAAGAATTGGATGAAGTGTACGTGTTATTGAAGAAGAACAAGGCTATGTATCTCGAAGTTCAGGGTCATACTGACAGTAAGGGTAAAGACGATTACAACGTGACACTTTCTAAAAATAGGGCAGAGGCAGTTGTAAGTTATTTAATGAAGAAGGGCATTGATCGAGCTCGACTCGAAATCAAATACTACGGTGCCTCAAAGCCCAAAACAACGAACGATTCAGACGAAGGTCGAGCAAAGAATAGAAGAGTGGAATTTAGAGTGTTGAAGAAACGATTCGAGTTAATTGAAACCAACTAACTAGCTGTTTTGTGAGCTAATGCTGTCCCAAAGAACATCTTTCAATTGGTCTATATTCTTCTGACTTACAGCAGAAATAAACACCGTTTTAATTCCTCTTGGAAGGAGCTTTTTCATTTGCTTTTCCATAACATCGTCGAGCATGTCACTCTTGGTAATGGCAAGTACGCGAGGCTTGTCGAGGAGTTCTGGATTGAATTTCTTCAACTCGTTTTTCAAGACATTGTATTGCGCTTTAATGTCATCGGCGTCGCAAGGGATCATGAAAAGCAACGTTGCATTTCGTTCAATGTGACGAAGGAATCTGTGTCCAAGACCTTTTCCTTCAGAAGCACCTTCAATAATTCCAGGAATGTCGGCCATAACAAAACTGCGGTCGTCGCGGTAGCGCACCATACCTAAATTAGGGACAAGTGTTGTGAATGGATAATCCGCAATCTCCGGTTTCGCAGCAGATACCACAGAGAGCAACGTTGATTTTCCTGCATT
Organism: uncultured Chryseobacterium sp.; assembly: GCA_964385405.1. GTDB lineage: Bacteria > Bacteroidota > Bacteroidia > Flavobacteriales_D > Sanyastnellaceae > CAIZGX01. The sequence continues at coordinate 36,199 of CAYLOT010000015.1, forward strand.
TGGAAAGCCAACGAGTCCAACATCTGCAAGAACTTTCAATTCAAGAATTTTCCATTCGTCTAATCCAGGCTCTCCCGGTTGGGCATAATCTGGGGCTTGATTCACAGAAGTTTTAAAGTTGTGGTTTCCGAGTCCACCTCTTCCACCTTTCACTAAAATATATTCTTGTCCGTCTTCTGTTATTTCACAATGAATTTCACCGGTTTCGGCGTCGCGAGCTATTGTTCCCAAAGGCACGTCTAGGTATTCATCTTTTCCCTGTCTTCCCGATTTGTGAGAACTGCTTCCACCTTCACCGGGTTCGGCAATAACATGTTTGCGGTACTTCAAGTGAAGTAAGGTCCAAATGTTACGGTTCCCTCGAATAATAATGTGTCCACCGCGTCCGCCGTTTCCACCATCTGGACCACCACGCGGAACGAATTTTTCTCTGTGCATGTGCCTAGAGCCAGCACCACCGGCACCAGAACGACAACAGATTTTTACGTAATCAACAAAGTTTGATCCGCTCATGATAAAGCGTCGATTACACCGAATAAGCGATTAGAAATTTCATCCAACTCACCAATTCCGTCTATTGCAAAAAATTTATCTTGTCCTTTGTAGTATTCAGCTACTGGCGCGGTCTCTCTTTTGTACACCTCTATACGGTTACGCACAATGGAAATATCTCCGTCGTCTGCACGCCCTGAAGTAGCCGCGCGTCCCAAAAGTCTTTTCTCCAATTCGGCTTCTTCAACTTCCAAAGCCAGCATGCATGAGATCGTTTGATTCTTTTCCTTCAACATTTCATCAAGCGCCAATGCTTGAGGAGATGTGCGAGGGAACCCGTCGAAAATAAATCCGCTTGCCTCAGGAAAAGCGTCCAATTCACTCTTCAACATATTAATGGTAACTTCATCTGGAACCAAATTACCAGCATCCATATAGCTTTTCGCAAGCGTGCCAAGGGCTGTAGCTTCTTTAATGTTTTTGCGAAAAATATCGCCTGTGCTCAAGTGCACGAGCTTATATCTATTCACCAAACGTTCGCTTTGAGTTCCTTTTCCAGCGCCCGGAGGGCCGAAGAGTACAATGTTAATCATGGGTTAAGATTGAATTGAATTGCAAATGTACAACACGCGCATGGTTTTCGTGGTGTTTTCGGCCATCTGAATTATCTTCGCAGAAATATTGAAATTATGAATTACGATGTTATTGTTTTAGGAAGCGGACCCGGCGGATATGTAACTGCAATTCGCGCTAGCCAATTAGGATTGAAAACTGCAGTTATAGAGCGTGAAGCTCTAGGCGGAATTTGTTTGAACTGGGGCTGTATTCCAACCAAAGCTCTTTTAAAGAGCGCATCGGTTTTTGAATATATCAATCACGCAAAAGAATACGGAATCGAAGTTAGCGGAGCTAAAGCAGATTTTTCTGGTGTGGTGAAAAGAAGCCGCGGCGTTGCCGACGGTATGAGCAAGGGTGTTCAGTTCTTAATGAAGAAGAACAAGATCGACGTGATCATGGGTAGCGGGAAAGTTCTTCCAGGAAAGAAAATTCAGGTGACTGCTGCCGACGGAACTGTTTCTGAAGTAAGCGGAAAGCATATCATTATAGCTACAGGCGGACGCTCACGCAGTTTGCCGAATATGCCGCAAGACGGGAAGAAAATTATTGGATACCGCGAGGCAATGACTTTGCCTGAGCAACCTAAATCGATGGTTGTGGTAGGATCTGGTGCAATTGGAGTGGAGTTCGCGTATTTCTACAACGCAATGGGAACCAAAGTAACCATAGTTGAATACGCACCAAACGTTGTTCCAGTGGAAGACGAAGATATTTCTAAGGCATTGGCGAAGTCGTTCAAGTCTGCTGGAATTGAAATTCACACTTCTTCAGAAGTAACGTCAGTAGATACTTCAGGAAAAGGATGTAAAGTAAACGTGAAGACCGCTAGCGGTGAGCAAGTGATCGAATGTGACATTGTGTTGTCTGCTGCTGGCGTTGTGGCAAACATCGAAAATATTGGTTTGGAAGATGTGGGCATTGTTACCGACAAAGGAAAAATCATGGTAGACAAATACTACCAAACAAATATTCCCGGTTACTATGCAATCGGTGACTGTGTTCCTGGTCAAGCATTGGCGCACGTTGCAAGTGCTGAAGGTATTACTTGCGTTGAGAAAATTGCAGGTCACCACCCTCAAGCTATCGATTACAACAACATCCCAGGTTGTACCTACTGCTCTCCGGAAATTGCAAGCGTTGGATACACCGAAAAGGCTGCGAAAGAAGCTGGATATGATTTGAAGATTGGTAAGTTCCCATTCAGTGCTTCAGGGAAAGCAAGTGCTGCTGGACACAAAGACGGCTTCGTGAAATTGATTTTCGATGCGAAATACGGCGAGTTGTTGGGTGCACATTTAATTGGAGCGAACGTAACTGAAATGATTGCTGAGTGTGTTGCTTTGCGCAAGTTGGAAACAACTGGAATGGAATTAATCAAAACCGTTCACCCACACCCAACTATGAGTGAAGCTATTATGGAAGCTGCGGCAGCAGCTTACGGCGAGGTGATTCACTTGTAGAGCTCAAATGGAATTAAAGTAAAGAGCTCTATTAGTGAAATTTTCAATGAGTGTGTTAGGATATACTGATTATCCGGCCTCGAAAATTTCAGTCACCTTTTCTACAGCGTAATCTATTTCTTCTTTCGTGGTGTATCGCGAGAAAGAAAAACGAACAGCGGGCTGTCCTTCGCGCAACGCACCAATGGCGTCTAACACGTGGCTCCCTTTTGTTGCGCCGCTGCTACATGCGCTTCCGCCTGAGGCGGCTATTCCTTCAAGATCTAACAAGAACAAAAACATGTCGTTGTTTTTCGTAGGAGGAAAGGTTATGCTTAAAACGGTATAGAGACTATCGGTGCTTTCTGATTTTCCGTTGAAGGTAATTCCAGGAATACGTTTTTTCAATTCAGTAACCATGTATTGCTTCAATCCGCTAACGTATTCTTGGTGCTCTTCCACTTCGCTAAAAGCAAGATCCATGGCCTTGGCCATGCCCATGATACCGGCGGTGTTTTCGGTTCCTCCGCGCATGCCACGCTCTTGACCGCCGCCGGTTATGTCTGCGAATGCAGGCACATTTTTCCGAATGAAAATAAATCCAACACCTTTAGGTCCGTGAAATTTGTGCGCAGCAGCGTTAATGAAATGAATAGGTGTTTCTTTCAGGTTGAAACGATAGTGTCCCATGGTTTGAACCGTGTCGCTGTGAAATACCGCTCCGTGCTCTGCGCAGATCGAAGCAACTTCTTTATACGGAAGTAAGTTCGCAATCTCATTGTTCCCATGCATAAGCGAAACGTACGTCTTCACGCCATCGCTTAAGGTGTTTCGAATGTCATTTAAATCAATGCTTCCGTCTGAAGTCAATGCCACCCAATGCACAGAAACTTTTCCTTCTTCCTGAAGTTTTTCAGCCGTCTTTACAATGGCACTGTGTTCAATTTTCGAAGTGATAATACGTTTACATCCCATGTCGCGAACGGCAATGTGCATAGCCAAGTTATCTGCTTCTGTTCCTCCACTGGTGAAATAAATCTCTCCGGGTTCACAGTTCAAATGCTTCGCAATGGAGCGACGCGCAGTTTCAATCTGTGTCTTTACTTTTCTTCCGAAAGAATGGGTGGAGGAAGGATTTCCGAATTCTGTTTTCAAGAAGTTCGACATCACATCTACAACTTCAGGAGCAACAGGGGTTGTTGCTGCGTTATCTAAATAGGCTCTCATTCTGCAGAAGGAATGTGTTGTTTAATTTTTTGAATAAGCACAATCGCTTCTTCGTTTGTTGGCGCTTCAGCATAAATTCTTACAATTGGTTCGGTGTTGCTCTTGCGCAAATGCACCCATCCGTTTGCGAAGTCTACTTTCACACCGTCAATGGTATTTACTTTTTCATTTTTAAATTCTTTCGCAACTGTTGCGAGAATTCCATCGACATCCAAACTTGGACTTAAGACTACTTTGTCTTTAATCATTTGATAGGTGGGATACGATGCACGCATTTCAGAAACTGAATTGAAGTTCTTCGCGAGATGAGTCAAGAACAAGGCAATTCCAACAAGGGCATCTCTTCCGTAATGTGTTTCCGGATAAATAATACCGCCATTTCCTTCTCCGCCAATCACTGCTCCAATTTCTTTCATCTTCGCAACTACGTTTACTTCGCCCACAGCAGAAGCTTCGTAACGTTGTCCGTGTTTGTGCGTTACGTCTGCGAGTGCGCGGCTGCTCGAAAGATTGCTCACCGTTGGGCCAGGAGTAATTCCAAGCAAGAAATCTGCAATGGCAACGAGCGTATATTCTTCACCAAATAAACTTCCGTCTTCACATACGAAAGCGAGGCGATCAACATCTGGATCAACGACGATTCCTAAATCGCATTTCTCTTTTTTGACTATGGAAACAATGTCGGTCAGATGCTCTGCCAACGGCTCTGGATTGTGCGCAAAGTGTCCGTCTGCTTTGCAATGAATCGGAACAATGTTGTCAATTCCCAAAGCATCGAGCAACGCAGGAACAAAAATACCTCCGGTGCTATTGATGCCATCAACAGCAATTTTGAATTTTTTCTTTGCAATAGCTTCAACATCTATGGTGTTTATTCCAAGTATATGTTGAATGTGCGCCTTCAAGAAATTACGTTCCTCTATGCTACCCAATTCGTCTACGGTACAGAAGGCGTAATCGTCGACATCTGCTCTGCGCAACACTTCTTTTCCTTCATCGCCAGAAATGAACTCTCCTTTTTCGTTGAGCAATTTCAGGGCGTTCCATTCTTTCGGATTGTGGCTTGCGGTTAAAATTATTCCTCCGTTCGCTTTGCTCTCTGTTACGGCCCATTCCACCGTTGGTGTAGTGGAAAGTCCGGCGTCAATAACTTGCACACCCATTCCCACCAACGTGTTCATGACAAGATTTTGGAGCATTTTTCCGCTAATACGTGCGTCTCTTCCAACCACAATTGAAATGTGCCGTTTGTTGTTTCTATGTTGAAGAAAGGCAGCGAAAGCAGCCGTGAATTTAACCGTATCGAGTGGTGTTAGATGCTCACCGGGAACGGCACCAATAGTTCCACGAAATCCTGAAATAGATTTTATTAAGGTCATGTCTTTGAAATAACTTGTACAAAGATACTTCACCCAAAGAATTAAACTTCGTTCTTTGTTACATGAATCATTTGGCCCATTTGTATCTCTCATCAGATAATGAGGAGGAGATGGTTGGACAGTTCATTGCAGATGCAGTGAAGGGCCGCGATTTCAATTTATATAGTGTGCATGTTAGAAATGGAATTCTGCTTCATCGTTGGGTTGACTCTTATACCGATACACATGAATTGGTGAAAGAACTGCGCGCTGCATACCGTCCGAATTTGGGTTTGTACAGCGGGGTTCTCATTGATTTAGTATTTGATCATTTTTTAGCAAAAGATTTTTACAATCACGCTGGAATGAAATTGGAGGATTTTCAGCAATTCACGTTTGGTGTTTTGAATAAGTACGAAGAATCTTTTCCGGATAAAATGAAGCGTTATTTCTTCCACATGAAAGACAAAGAATTTATGTTGAAATACGCTCATCCGTTTGGTATGGCAGTGATTGTTCGGCAAATGGGAATGCGCAATCCGCGCGGAGAATCTTTGGTTGCGGCCGGTGATCTTTTTGATAATTATGTGGAAATGGCATCGGATTATTTTCCGACATTCTTCCAAGAGTTGAAACGAGAGTTTCAGTTGAAGCGTATGGCGCTACTGGGTGAAAATAAAATTGATTAAGTTTGTAAGTAAACCTTCGCGATTTGCTCGTGGAAGAAACCTGAAATCATTGAAGAAATCTGTTTGGCGTGTTATCTTAGTTTCTCTGGCTTTGCTTGGTGGCGTGGCTTTTATGTTTACGCTTCTTGCGCCCAAGAAAAAGCTGAAAGAGTTTGAACAGGATCCCAATTTACCCGAATTAGTTAATGTGGATTTAGACAGCATTCGCGCGCGGGGAAAGCTGATTATACTTACTGAGAACAGTTCTTCCACGTATTATCTGTACAAGGAAGAGCCTAAAGGATTTGACTATGAGTTGGCGAAGCAGTTCGCGAAATTTCTCAAGGTAAAATTGGAAGTTCGTGTCATTGAAAATTTGGACAGCATGTTTGCCATGCTTTATCGTGGAGAGGGAGACATCATTGCTTCTAACCTTACGGTGACAGAACAGCGGAAGCGGTTTTTAGTTTTTTCACCTCCCATTTACCAAACGAAACAAGTACTTGTTCAGCGCAGAGATACTTCGAACAAATTGCTAGAAAACGGTATTGTTGTTCATGGGGTTAATGAATTGGACAGACTGCCGATTCACGTGCATGCTTATTCCTCGTTCTACAGAAAGTTAGAGGAAATCTCAAAGAGTTCGGGAATGAATCTTCAAGTAATTGAAGCAAGTGGAAAGGTTGGAACGGAAGAGTTGTTGCAGGAGGTTGCAAGCGGAGCAGTTCCGGCAACCATTACTGATAAGAGTTTGGCTTTTTTGAGTTTTGAGGACTACCCGAATCTAGACATGTCGGTTGAACTGAGCGACAACGAAGACATCGCTTGGGCGGTTCGACCCAATGCCTATTTGCTTCAAGAAAGATTAACTTCTTTCATTGCAGGGAGAAGCGGCGCTCGTTTCATTAACAAATTGTATCGGAGGTATTTCGGTCGTGCCGAAGAGCATTGGTCGGGCGGTGTTCAGCGATATTTCTCAATGCCTCCGATTCAGGCAGGGGCACTTTCTCCTTACGACTCTTTGTACAAAGCTCACGCGTCAATTGTAGGTTGGGACTGGAGATTGCTAACTGCATTGAGTTTTGTAGAATCTGGATTTAACCCGAATGCCGAATCTTGGGCGGGTGCTCGCGGACTTATGCAACTGATGCCGGCTACACTTTTGAAGTACGGTGGTGACACTCTTTGTCCGCCTGACAATAACATACAGACAGGAGCAAAATATTTACGTCGTCTCGATAATTTTTGGAAGGAGTACGTTCACAATCCGAATGAACGAGTTAAGTTTATTCTAGCGAGTTACAATTGCGGTCCGGGACATATTTTAGATGCCATGTGCATTGCACGACAAACCGGAAAAAACGATACCCTTTGGGAGGGGCATGTTGCAGATGCATTAATTCTAAAAGCACAGCGTCAGTATTATGCTATGTCGTGTGTGAAGCACGGGTATTTGAATGGTGTTGGTCCAGTAAATTTTGTAAATAAGATTTTGGCCATCTTCGAACATTACAAAACTGCAACGAAATGAGAAAGCTTTTTAACATACTTTTTCTGCTTCTATTGGTTGCTTCGTGCAAGAAATCTTCGGACAATTATTCTTTGGAAGGAAAAACAAACGATGCTTCTTCAGGAACTGCACTTCCTTATGTGACGATTGTATTCGAACAGAAGTCTTTGGTGAACGGTGTGTTTACAAACTATTTTTTAGAATCTGCCAATACTACTTCCGACGTCAACGGAAATTACCAAATGGAATGGGGGAAAGAAAATTTAACCGAGGCACGAATACGGGTTTCAAGAGAATTTTATTACTCCCAAGAAATTGCAATTGCGCCAGATGATCTTCGAAATGAAGTAAATCTTACAAGAAATGTGGGCTTATGGCCTGAGTCTAATGTGTTAGTGCATCTTCAAAACAATTCGGGCGCTGGGCTTATTCAATTCAACTGGGTAGGGACAAATTTTAACTGTAACTGCTGCACGAATGCGGTGAAGACATTTAACAATCTTTCTGATACTGTTTTCCAATGCAATGTATACGGTGGAAAATGGTTGAAATACAATTGTGTCATTTCCTCAGCTACTGGCACAAGTTTTTTATTGGATAGCCTTTTCTGTCAGCCATTTCAAACCAACAATTTAACGCTTAATTTATAGGTGTTTTGCGAATACATGACTAATTTCAAACCGAAAAATATTTAATTGAATGAAACGTATTTTAAGTCTTCTGATTCTGGCTTTGTGCATAAAAGCTTCAATGTATGCACAAGTTGATTTGCCAAGGAATTTAACGCCTGCTGAAATTGAACAAATTTCGCACGGCGATTTTTCTATTTTAAATTCAGATAGAGGAATTGAGTCTCCGCCTCCGTTTCAAAACATTCGCGCGATGGCAGAATGGGAGGAGATTCAATGTTTAACAATCTCTTGGATATCTTATCCTTCTATTTTAAAACAGATTGTTGCTGCAGCGCGCACTCAAACGCTGGTAGTTATTTTGTCTGAAGACGTTCAAGCAACACAGAATTATTTGTACAGCAATTCAGGAGGTCCGGCGTTTACAAACATGGATAATGTAATAATACTTCCTGCTAATTATGATTCGGTTTGGATGCGCGACTACGGCGCAAACACCGTTTATGGAAACGAGGTGGAAGATTTGTTTTTGGTAGACTGGATTTACAACAGGCCAACACGTCCGAACGACAATGCTTCACCGCAATACGTTGCTGATTACTTGGGATTGGATTTATATACAACCACTGCTGCTCCAGATGACTTGGTGAATACAGGAGGAAACTGGATGAGCGATGGCTTTGGTACCGCCATTGTTTCTGAGTTAGTTCTTGAAGAGAATGCTGCAGGCAACCAGTACGGTGTTACGGCAAAAACAGAAGCCGAAATTGACGCAATTACCGAGAATTATCTTGGCGTGGACAGATACATTAAAATGCCAGTACTTCCTTACGATGGTATTCATCACGTAGACATGCACATGAAACTATTGGATGAGCAAACGTTGTTGGTTGGGGAGTACCCTGACGGTATTTCAGACGGCCCTCAAATCAATGCGAACATGGATTATGTTGTTTCTAACTTTATGAATAAATGGGGGGAGCCATATAAGACTATTCGCATTCCAATGCCTCCAAGTGTTGCCGGAAATTGGCCGAGTTCAAATCCGCCTGCATCTTACCGCACCTACACAAATGCAGTCTTCGTAAATAAAATGGTTATCCTTCCAATTTATCGCGAGCAGTATGATACAACAGCTTTGCGTATTTGGCAAGAGGCTTTGCCTGGATATCAGATTGTAGGTATCGACTGCGACAATCAACCAGAAAATATTATTTCGGCGAGTGGAGCAATACACTGCATAACGCACAGCGTTGGTGTTCAGAACCCTCTTTTAATCAGCCACAATCCCCTTCCAGATACAGATAACACAACTACGCCTTATTCAGTAGTGGCATACATGAATCACCGCGATGGAATAGCTGCGGGAAGATTGTATTGGAAGACTTCTCTTACCGGTGCATACAATTTGGTTGATATGTCTAGCATTGGAAGTAACAATTGGGAAGGGTTTATTCCTGCTCAACCTGCAGGTACCCGCATATATTATTATGTAGAAGGTGAGGCAACAACGGGAAAGGTATTGCAACGTCCAATGGCTGCACCTGAAGGTTATTGGAGTTTCGATGTTTTAAGTTCAAATAGCATAAACGAAGAGGCATTTAGCTTTTCGAGAATTTATCCGAATCCGGCAAGTGAAATTACCTGTGTTGAATTTAATGTACGTGCCTCTCAGAAAGCACAAGCGTTTGTTGTTGACATGCAAGGTCGTCGCGTGAAGGAAATTTATTCAGGAGTGCTTTCACCGGAACAATCGAAAGTGTTTTTCAATGCGAGTGATTTAGTGGCAGGTGTATACGCGGTTCAATTAATCACAGATAAAGGCGCGTATCGTCTTCCATTTATTGTTAAGTAATGTCGAGTAATAGAAGAAAGTTTTTAGGTCAGCTTGCCGCAACAGGAGCATTATTGGGATTGTCTCCAGCGATGTTTTCATTCAGTGAAAAAAAGAAGAGGCCTGCAGAAAAGGCACGCTACACCAAGGGATTGGTTCTATCAACCTGGGATCATGGTATTGCCGCGAACGATGCGGCTATGGATGCTTTAAAGAAGGGTGGAAACGCCTTGGACATGGCGGAAAAAGGAGTTTGGAAAACAGAGTCTGATTTAACAAACTTGAGTGTTGGATTGGGTGGATTACCCGATAGAGAAGGAAGAACGACACTAGATGCATGTATCATGGATTGGCAGCATAAAGTAGGTTCTGTCGCATTTGTGCAAGGATTCGAACACCCAATTTCTATTGCACGCGCGGTCTTGGAAAAGACTCCTCATGCCATGATTGTAGGAAAAGGAGCAGAGCAATTTGCTTTGGAACAAGGATTCAAGCACAGCGATTATACAAATCCAGAGGCGCAGAAGGCATGGAAAGAATGGTTGAAGACGTCAGAGTATAAGCCAATTATAAATATTGAAAATCACGATACCATTGGTTTGCTTGCCATGGATTATGAAGGCAGAATTTCGGGAGCTTGCACCACAAGTGGGCTTTCATACAAGATGCACGGAAGGGTGGGCGATAGTCCAATTATTGGTGCCGGTTTATACATTGATAACGAAATTGGAGGAGCAACATGCACAGGTCTTGGTGAAACGGTTATTCGCTCTTGCACATCGTTTTTAGTGGTTGAATTGATGCGTCAAGGTGCAACCGCACAAGAGGCGTGCGAAGAAGCTATTGCGCGATTGAAAGCGAACAACGCATTTATGAAAGATGAATTTCAGGTTGGGGTTCTTGCTGTTGACAAAGCCGGAGAGATTGGCGGCTTTGGTCTTAGAAGCGGATTCACATACGCCTTGTGTAAAGACGGTAAGAATGAAATGAATACCGCCGGATCTTTGATTCGTTAATGTAGAATTTTAAAAATCAGCTCACGCATAATGTCGCCGTGCGACATGCTGCTTCCTTTCAGTCCTTTCAGCTGTTCATCTGCGTCTCGGAAATACTTGATAATGCGCTCCGATTTTCCTGGAGAATAATTCTTCTCTCCTTCTTTGAAGTTCTGTGCAGCGTAATAATTCACGCCAAGCTCTTTGTAGGCTTCGTCTTTGTTGGAACTGTTTTGAATTACGCAAAGCTTGGCAAAGAAGCCATACAACGCAGGAATAATCTGAAACAACGGATGGTCTTTCGGATTTTTTTCGAAGAAATTAATAATCTGATTGGCTTTGAGTACATCTTTACGGATGAGCGCCGTTTGCAATTCCCAAACGTTATAGTCCTTTGAAATTCCGATGTGGTCTTGAATAACCTGAGTAGTTATTTCATCGCCTTGATTTAAAACAATGCTGAGTTTTGAAATCTCATTCGTGAGTTTGTGAAGGTCAGAACCTAAATAGTCTGCAAGCAATTGCGTGGCAGTTCCTCGAATGGTAAGGCCTTGGTCTTTCGCAATGTTCTGAACCCACGTTGGGAGTTGATTTTCTTTGATGGGTGCAGATTCAAAAGTCTTTGCCTTTGCTTTCAATGTTTTGAAAAGCGAAGATCTTCCGTCTACTTTTCCATTCTTGTAGCAAAAGGCAAGCACTGTGCTTTGAGTTGGTGCGTCGAGGTAATTCAACAAGCATTTGTAGAGCTCTTCTTTCTTCCAACATTTTAAATCTTGCGCCTCGCGAACAATGATGACTTGTTTGTTTCCCATCATTGGGAAACTTTTAGCCATGGATACAATGGATTCTAAGTTTGAATCTTTTCCGTAACAAACGGTAAGGCCGAAGGCCTTTTCACTTTCATCGAGAATTTTATTCTCAATAGCATCGGCTATAAGATCAATGAAGAATGCTTCCTCGCCGTGCAATAGGTAGACAGGGGCTGCATTGCCCATTTGAATGTCACGAATGATAAGCGAGTGTTCCATGTCTTGCAAATATCGGCAATAGTAATGCTGTGGTACAACATTTCAATCTTGGAAATTATACACTAATTTGCACAACCTAATTATATGCTCAACTTCCAATTTCCTTCATACACATTCCGCATTCGAGGAGAAGCTTCGCGCGAGGTTTGGGATATTGTTCGTAACAAGTGGGTAGCTTTAACTCCAGAAGAATTTGTTCGTCAACATGCTATTCATTTTTTTGTGAACGATTTGAATTTCCCGAAAGGAAGGGTCGGAGTGGAGACCGAAGTTGTTTTTCACGGAATGAAACGAAGAGCTGATTTGGTGCTATATACCAGAGAGGCATCTCCTCTCATGATTGCAGAGTTCAAAGCACCAACCGTGAAAATAGATGAAGCGGTGCTAAGCCAAACACTTCGTTATAACTCGGCGCTGAAGGCACCCTGGTTGTTTATATCGAACGGACATGAGCACGCGCTCTGTGAGTTGAATGTTGAATCGGGAACTGGCAAATGGCACAATGAGACTTCCGAATGGAAGTTTGTAATTTGAAGTTATTTCTTATTACTGTTGGTTCCGGGAAGATTCACAGTAAAATAAAAACTCCATTTTCCATAATCTTCATTAATATATTTTCCTCCTGAAAAAAGTGGCTTCGGAAAATAACGCAGTCCAAATGCCAAGGTGCTAAAACTAATTTTTAATGAAGATGCGTATTGCCAGGGATTGAATCCGCTTGGATTGTTTTCAATACGTTTCAATTTGAGGTCGTCGATTTTTTTTACCCCAACATATCGGCTATTGAAAAAGTAATATCCTTCGGCCGCCCACTCTATGTAGCTGTTGGTTTGACTGCCTTGTTTAATTAGGTATTTGCGCACACGTATTTGCGCATTTATTGCGTTGGAACTGTATTTCGCTTTTGTCCAAGAACTGTCTGGCTCAAAAGATTGAACGGGATATTCTGAATTCAATCGTTGTGTTCTGCGGAAATAGCTTGTTCCTAAAACAACGGAAGACATTTTTCCAAGATCTTTTTTGTAGGTATATCCGAATGAAAAACTACGTCCTAACTCGAGCTTTTCATTTTTCGCTAGGTGTTTGTTGTTCGGAATGAAACTACCAATTTCATAGTAATAGGAAGAGTAATTGTCAATGTTCACTCCTGTTAATTTGTAATCGCGGGTTCGCTTCATTACAGAGTCTACCGTAGATTCAAAGAGAATGGTCTGTGCCGATATTCCAATCGAGAACAATGCGGCAATGGTCAAGGCGATGGTGTTCTTCATTGCTCCTCGGGAATGGGTATTTCGAAGAATTCACGATCATAAACCACTCGAAGTTTACAGCCTTTGTATTCTCCTGAAGGCACTGATGCAATGACCTTATTCAGCGGACGAGCAACCGTATACTTAAAAACTTCTCCTGTGGATTTTACAAATTGAATGAAGGCAACGGGCGAGGAGTATTCCTCAGGAACTTCTTCACCGTCGATTCGAGAAATGGTGAGGAGACTGTTGCAATTCAAGGAATCTATTTGGTTGAATTGAACCGAATAAACATTCGGTTCAACTTCGTGATCAAAGAAGAAATAACCCGCTTTCGGTATTCCGAATCCGTGTGCATAGTCGAAATACGGATAGAGTGATCCACTTTTTCTTATTTCAGACCACAGTTTCTCAGCGCTCCAGTCGGGGTGAAGTTGACGAATGCAGGCGGCAAATCCGCATATCAAAGGTGTTGCGAAAGATGTACCCTGAATGTGTTTGAAGTTTTTACCATCTGGATAGATAAGTTCACCGGGCGCGCACACATCGGGCTTTAGTCTGCCATCTGCTGTAGGTCCTACTGAGCTAAAACTTGAGATGTATCCTGTTTTTGGGTCTACAGAACCAACAGTTAAAATCCGCTCTGCATCGGCAGGAGCACCAATTATTTCCCATCCGTTTTGCAATTCATTTCCGGCAGCATTCACAACTAAAATTCCCTTGTCCATAGCCGTATTTGCCGCAATACTTATTTTGCAAGTTCTTCCATTTAAATCTTTTCTCTCGTATAATTGGTTGGTGAAACTAAGTGAAGAATTCACCAAGCTAGCCCCCTGTTCGTCGGCCCATTCCAATGCTTGAATCCATTGCACGTCGTTCAAGAATCGAAAGAATCCCATGTTCGGAGTAACACGTGCAAGTAAAAACTTAGCTTCCGAGGCCAAGCCGTATTGAATGGAATCTGTTCTCCCTGCTAAAAAAGTAAGTACCTCGGTTCCGTGTTCTGAATGAGAATAAACCGAAGAAGTTTTCTTTAAAAAATCTTTAGTGGCAATAATTTGATTGTTTTCAAACAAGTGGTTCAATTGATCAGCATTATCGGCATCTGTAAATCCGGCATCGAAAACGGCAACAATTGTGTTTTTACCAAACAACTCCCGTTCGTTGAATTGATTAGGTTCAAGTAAGTCAAGTTGCGATTTAGCTTCTTTTACTTGGTAATCGGAATTTTCTGAGGGTAAATAGGTTGTAATTGGAAGTTCTGCGATTAGTGCAGATTGAAGGTCAAGGAATTCAACCTCATGAACGAATGGCAGCGCTGCTATGTTGTTCCAATTAGTTTCTGTTGCACGAACAATCAATGCATTCAGCCATCGACTTGTTCCAAAGCAGCTGTCGGAATACTGTTCTATAATTGAAATGTAATCTTCATGAACAGGTACATCGCGTTCATCCCAAGGGATGTTTTGAATGAATCGGCGTTCGATAGCTGCCGCGGTAAAATTGTTTTGAAAAGAATCGTCATGAACTCCTTTGTCCTTAAAAAACACATACCCCCATTGCTGTGCGCAAACGGTATTCGAGTACACCAGCAAAAATGCTAGTCCAAGAAAAATTGGAATAGCCTTATTCCGATTAATTTTGTTCGAATTGAAAATAGAATTCATCTATGGCGAATATAATTGATTTACGCAGCGATACCTTCACTCTTCCTTCAGACGAAATGAGAAAAGCAATGTTCGAAGCGCGTGTAGGAGACGATGTGTTTGGAGAAGATCCAACAGTGAATGAACTGGAAGCGTACGCGGCTGATTTATTTGGTATGGAAGCCGCTTTGTTTTGCACGAGCGGAACACAATCCAATCAGATTGCAATTAATGTGCATACACGTCCGGGAGATGAGGTCATATGCAGCAATCTCGCTCACGTATACATTTACGAAGGCGGAGGAATTGCATTGAATAGCGGAAGTTCTGTGAGATTGATCGAAGGTCCGCGTGGCATGTTCACAGCAGAACAGGTAAAGGCAAACATTAACAACAGAGCCGATGTTCACTTGCCAAACACCTCATTGGTATGTACGGAAGATACCGTAAACAAAGGGGGAGGAGCCATTTGGGATTTCAATGAAATCTTGAAAATTCAAGAAGTGTGTAAAGCGAATGGTATGGCTTTGCATTGTGACGGTGCACGGTTGTTCAACGCGTTAGAAGAAACAAAAATGAGCCCTGCCGATTATGCCAAGGCTTATGATTCCATAAGCGTTTGCTTAAGCAAGGGACTTTCGGCTCCGGTTGGAAGTTTCTTAGTAGGATCGAAAGAGTTTATCTTGAAAGCACGCCGCCGCAGAAAGAGTATGGGTGGTGGAATGCGTCAAGCGGGATTCCTCGCTGCAGCGGGTCTTCATGCTATGAAGATAGAGCGTTTCCGTTTGCATGAAGACCATGCGCATGCGAAAGCAATTGGAAGTGTTTTAAGTTCAGTTTCTTATTGCGCCGAGATTATGCCGGTTGAAACGAACATTGTGATCTGGAGACCAACAAGTAATTCTTCAGCAGAAATGATTGAAAAGTTGAATGCTCTTGGAATTAAATGCTTCCCATTCGGCCCTCACTGGATTCGTTTTGTATTTCATAGAAATGTCACTTCAGGCCAAGTTCAGGAACTGATAGAGAAACTTCAGGGGTTGCAATTAAACGAAGGATTTACTCAATAACAAGACTCCTCTGAAGCTGAATGTCTTCAGCAATGATGCGCAAAGAATAAACGCCCGCAGGAACAGTTACATTCACCAAAGTTGAAGTGCTTCCTGATGAAATTCTTTCCGAATGAAGTAATTTTCCAGAGATGTCATACATGCTCCATGATGCGTTTTTCAAAACGTCGTGACTGATGGTGAATAACCCGTTAGAAGGATTTGGAAAAATATTTATAGAAGCCAATTCCATTTCTTCAATGCCAACACAATCGGTTATTGTGAATGAGTACGGATAGGTACATTCGTTATCGTCCGTGATGACCATATTGTAGGTTCCTGTTCCAATTCCGGTTAATGGATTAGCTGCTGCAAGAGGTGTTCCTGTGCCGTCTGTCCATGAAAATTCATAAGGTCCTGTTGCTCCGGCAACATTCACTTCAATGGCAGCATCGTTATTTACATCACAGCTCGGAAGTATAATATTGGTCGTAACCATCCAAGGTTCAGGCTGAACTATATCGAATGTTTGTGTGTGCACTTCACCACAGCCTGTTGTGGCGGTTAATGTATAGGTGCCGGGATCAACGTTTTGTAAATATTGATCATTGGAGGTGTAACCAAAGGGGCCCGTCCAAACCGATGTGAAATTTGCGCCGGCGCCAGTGCTGTATGGATAAACACTTCCATCGCCAGTTTCTCCTTTGTTTAAAGGACAAGAAACCCCATTCACCAAAGCATCCCATGAGATAGAGCTGCTGTAGGTGTGCACCGACAATTCCATTTCACCAACATCGCCCTCCCAACCATCGAGTTGAATAAGGTAGAGTTGGCCTGCTTCAAGGCATGAGGTATACGTTTGAGAAGCATAATATTCGCCGGCAGAGCATCCGCCAAACATGTCGTCGTTAGAACTAACCAGTTCAAAGGTCGAGAAATCCGAACAATCGGTTACTTTGTAGATTGCAATTTGTGTGTCTGTGCTTGTTCCCGGATTGCAGGTAGTAATTTCGAATGAAGTTGAATTTGTTGTTGGAATAAATTTCGCCCAAATAGAATTTGTCGAATTTCCTTCACACCAAAAACCATAAACGCCGCAGTCAACACCTGCTGGTGCTATTTCTCCAAAACCGGCTATCGCATCGGTGTTATTTAAAAGCAAAGAAGGACCGTCTGCAGTGATTTCAATAGCGCTACAAGGACTGTCATAAGCCGGAGCGGTGCTTACTCCGATTGTAAACGTCCAGACATTGCCATTGCCTCCGCCAGAATAAACGTGTGTTAGTGCGCCGTTTTCAAATACTTCAATTACCAAACCTCCGTCACCGTATGAATCTACATAAACCAATTCGTAATCATAGCCTGTTACCAAACAAAATGGACCTTCAGTAATTGTCGAGTTATTTGCGTAGCCATTTGGGCTATTGTCGGCTTCAGTTCCTGCACATCCCACATTTAAATTTGCCCCTTCAGCAATCGGCAGGTCCGTACAGCCTGTTCCGGCTACATTTAATTGCCAATAATTCTCATATGCCCAATCATCGGTGTGCATTACAAAAGTTACAGAAGTCTCTCCAGCTGCACATTGCGCTAGGCTATTCAATACAAAAAGGAATGCAAATGACGAGGCAAGAATAAACGATTTCATGGCTTAAGGTTAGGGTATCAAATGTAAGACGAACAGACGAAGTCTGAAAACTAAATGTGGAAAAGACCTTGAAATCAGTCGTTCTGAACTTACTTTGCATCATGACAGATTATTTGCGTCCGGGTACCATTCAAGAGTTAATGGTCACTTCCATTAATGAAGAAGGAGTTTTTGTTGGAAACGATCACGAAGAAATTCCTTTGAACAGAGTAGATACCAAGGGTGTTGCTTTAGGGCAAACGTTGAAAATTTTTAGTTACTTCAACGACAGAAAGGAGTTGGAAGCAACAACCCGATTGCCTGAAATTCAAGTCGGAGAAATGGGCATGTTCACGGTTCTAAATTCAAATGACTTGGGCGCTTTCGTTAGCATTGGTGTGGGCAGAGACATTCTTATTCCGAAACGGGAACAAAGACAAGAGCTACTTACGAATCGAAAAGCATTAATCATGCTTTGCTACGATTCTGCGAATCACCGACTTTTCGGAACAACGAAAATTTTCAATCATTTAAAGGAAACTCCCGATTTCAAACGAGGTGAAGAAATTGAAATGACCATTGCAGATAAGCTTGAGGTGGGAAGAAAGGTAATTGTGAATGGAAAATATCCTGGAATCATCTTCCAACAAGAAATCATGAGTCGCGTTTCGGAAGGAGATAAAGTGAAAGGATACGTGCGCAAGATTGAAGGGAAAGATGTGGTTGTTAGTATGCAGAAAGAGGGAATGGATTTGATCGAAGATGCTGCAGCTAGATTGCTTGAGTTTCTAGAAAATAACGGAGGTTATATTCGTTTGAACGACGACAGCGATCCCGATGAAATTAAGATTCGTCTTCGAATGTCGAAGAAGACTTTCAAGAAAGCTGCTGGACTTTTGTACAAACGTGAAAAAGTAGATTTAATGAAGTTCGGTGTAAAGTTGTTAACCGACGGACAGAAGCCAACTCCACGCGATATTGAGAATTGGAAAGACAAGCCAACAGACGATGTGCGTAAGCCCTACACGGCTAAGAAACTTCCGGTTCCAAACAGAAGAATCGGAGATTCTATAGCTTCTTCTTCCAGTACTTCCAAACCTTCACGTCCTTCGGATCGCAACCGGGGCCCGCGTCGATAGTTGTTTCCAATTGTTCGTCTGAAAGGAAACGATAAATGATTCGTTTTGGGAAATCGTGCGTTGGATTCTCAAAAATCCATTCGTTTGCTGTCGCTTTGGTGCAGGTGAAGTAAGTGCTTTTATCTGCTTCTAGCGGAGTAGCAATGTAGACCCAGTCGTCATTGTCGTAAACAATAACCGAATGTTCGTTCGGTAACTCGTTCGTTCCATATTCTTCGAAATTCACGTTGTAAAATGAAATGCCTTCAATAACCATTTCATCTTCCACCTTCGTCCATTCCTCTCTGCCTGTAAGTCCTACCCAGTTGCCTTGAAGTTTTAATAAATGAGGAAGAAGATCGGTTTGCGCAAAGGCATTCATTCCAACCGAAATAAAAAGTGCGAAGAAGAATAGCTTTTTCATAAAATCTAAATTACTAAATAACTTCTAAAACCAAACCTTTCAGGTATTCTCCTTCCGGATGGAAGATACTAACCGGATGGTCTGCCCCTTGGTGCAACTGGTGAAGAATCTTCACCGTTCTTCCTACGGAAATGGCCGATGCCAAAAGAATGGAGGTGAATTGTTGCTTGTCAATTACCTGTGAACAAGAGAAGGTGAAGAGAATGCCGCCGGGTTTAATCTGACGTAAAGCAGCTTCGTTAATTCTTCTGTAACCTTGAATGGCTTTGTGTTTCGCGCTTAAGTGTTTCGCGAAGGCGGGAGGGTCTAAAACAATAATGTCGTAATCTTCCTCAATGTTCTTCATGTATTCAACAGCATCTGCTTGAATCAACTTATGCTTCGAAGAGTCGAGTTTATTCAACTGAATATTGTTCTCTACCAAGGCCAATGCAGAAGCACTGCTGTCTAAGCTGTGAACAAGGTTCGCTCCGTTTTTCAGAGCATACAAAGAGAATCCACCGCTGTAGCAAAACGTATTCAATACTTTTTTGCCTTGGCTTAATTCGCCCAGCAATTTTCTGTTTTCACGTTGGTCAATGAAGAACCCTGTCTTCTGTCCTTTTTCCCAATCGATTTGAAATTGTATGCCGTGCTCAAGCGCTATGTCGTTTCCTTTTTCACCCATCACATATTCGTTTTGGGCATTCGGTACGCCTTTAATTTTTTCTCCGCTCTTATCGTAGATCGCTTTCAAGCTATCTCCCATCACCATCTTCAATGCGTTCGCAATTTCGCTTCTGTGCTGGTACATGCCTGCGCCATGAAACTGAAGTACTGCAGTTTCTCCGTAAACATCTACAATAAGTCCAGGGAAACCATCGCCTTCCGCGTTAATTAAGCGGTAAAGCGTGGTGCTTTCGGTATTCACCATAACCTTCTTGCGAAGGTCGTAAGCGTGTTTAATTTTCGAATGCCAAATGTCTGTCGAATACATTTCCTCTCCGAACGAAAACATGCGCACCGCAATGCTCCCTTCAGAGAAATGTCCTATTCCAATTTTTTCGTTTTTGCGGGTGTACACTTCCACCAACTGTCCTTCCTTCAACAATTCAGAAATGGCTTCAATAGCACCAGAGAATATCCAAGGGTGAAAGCGTTTTGCGCTTTGTTCTTTTCCTTGTTTTAAATAGATTTTTGCTAACATGTGGCAAAACTACTCCGAAAACTTACTTGGCCGTGAAATACTTGCCTTCTTTTGGAATGAGCCATCCTTCGGCAAGGGCTTCTTGCACGAGTTCAATTGTTTTTTCTTTGTTGAAGGAAATCGGCCACGCGTAGAGTTCGTCGAGTGTTTTCCCGGTGAGACAAGCTTGAAGTATTTCTTTTGTAGTTGGAAGAGCGCGTTCGCGCTGACAGTGATCACACTTTCCGCATTCGTCAATGTTTTCACCGAAGTAGCGCAGAATATATTGTTCGCGACAGTGTTCTTCTGATAGCAGCTGCTGCATGCTGTTCAATTTAAGAAGATCTATATCTCTTCGTTCTTCATAAATGCTTTCCGGAATAGAAATTTCATTCGTCGCTACGCGTTGTTTTACATAACTGTATTGCGAAGTGGAACTGGCCGGAAGGTATTCTAGAATTTGAAGTTTGTGTAAATCGTTGAGTGAAGTGAGCACTTCGTTTTTCGAGCGTTCATTCAATACACTCAGTTGGTATTCTGAAATGGGAACAGCGAAGTCCCAGATGCTGCCATACAAGCGGAAGAGCGAGCGAAGAAAGTCTTCATGCTTCGGATGTTGATCTACGAAGTTGCGCAACTCTTCTTTCGAAGCAATGACACGAACGCGCGAACGGTGCAGTCCGCGCGCTAAGATGGAGATGTATCCAGCGCGTTCGAGTAACAGCAGTGAAGCTGATATGGTGTTCGCATGAAGCTGACTGCGTTCCGCAATTTGATCGAGGTTTAATGCGAAGAGTTCGTTCATGCCCGAGCCAATGGCAATGCGATGGATGTTGGCGAGCGTTTGATAAACCGTTGCAATGTCTTCCTTGCTTGGATAGCGCATAGCAATGCTTTTTTTCAATTGAACGAAATCGCTGTCGTTCCACAGTGCCAGTCCGAGCGCGGGTTGTTCGTCGCGACCGGCTCTCCCCACTTCTTGAAAATACGCTTCGGGTTGTGAAGGAATATCGAAGTGAAACACAAAGCGCACATCGGGTTTGTCTATGCCCATGCCGAAGGCGTTAGTCGCCACAATCACTTGCACATCGTTGTTCTTCCACTTTTGAAAGGCGAGATCTTTTTTGTGAAGATCGAGTCCGGCGTGATAGGGAAGGGCTTTAATGTTTTTTTCATTCAGCAAGGCTGAAAGGTCTTCTGTTTTTTTTCTTGAATTGCAGTAGACAATGCCAGCTCCTTGCATGTAAGCAATGCGATCTACCAAGTCTTTTTCTTTCTGTGTTGAAAAGAGTGCGTTGTAGGCAATGTTCTTTCTAGCAAAACTCTTTTGAATGATTTTGCAATCGTTGTTGAAGACAAGTGTTGCAATGTCGGCCACAACTTGCGGAGTAGCGGTTGCGGTAACGGCCATAACCACGGGGTCGCGCAGTTCTTTCAAGAAATTCGGAATGGCTCTGTATGCAGGACGGAAGTCATGTCCCCATTGCGAAATGCAATGTGCTTCATCAATGGCTACGAAGGATATGTTCAGGTAGCGAATGCGAGCAATGAAGTTGTCGTTTTCTAGACGTTCAGGAGAGACGTAGAGGAATTTATATTTTCTATTGGTGCAGTCGTCGAGAATTTTTTCAATCTCGAAATTATTTAATTCGGAAGAAAGATAGGTTGCTGGAATTTCTTTTTGAATGAGACTTTCCACCTGATCTTTCATAAGCGCAAGCAAGGGCGTCACGACAATACACAAACCTTTATGACACAGCGCGGGTACTTGAAAGCAGATACTTTTTCCTCCGCCTGTTGGCAGCAGTGCAAACACATGTTCTCCGTATGCGGCAGCATTCACGATTTCGCTTTGCGTATCGCGAAACGCATCGTATCCCCAGTATTTTTTAAGAAGGTGGAGGGTTTTTGCTACCATAATGAAGGGCTAAGTTACGGAATGAGGGTTCAATCTGACTTCGTCAGATCAATTGCTACGCAATCAATCACTGCGTGATCAATCGTTCCGATTTCACCGAAGGTTTGATCGCAACGCGATTGATTCGAAGAATTGATCACGCAGTGATTGATCTGCAAGATTGATTCGAAGAATTGATCACGCAGTGATTGATCTGCAAGATTGATTCGAAGA
>CAYLOT010000016.1:0-52919 GCA_964385405.1 uncultured Chryseobacterium sp.
CCTTCAACAGGCTTCTTATGTTCGTGATGCTTCCACTCAAATTGGAACTATCTTGAGCGCAGGAGGGACTTATCGCTTCAAGTATTCATTAGCAAAAGACCGCGATGTATATGTGAAAGCTTTTGCAGGATATCAAGCAGATAACAACGCATTGTATGCTCTTCAAAATGGAGCGTTTGGACTTTCAGGAGTTTCTGGTGCATATGATTACGCATTTGACAACCTGTATTTCGGAAGAGGAGCTTCTTCAGGATTTGCTTCATCGCAAGTGACCAACGGAATGGGAAATCTAGGAGTGAACCTTCGCAACGTTGGCGCAACAAAACGATTGCTTTCAACAACGGTAGGTATTCAGCTTCCAATTGAAAAATTCAATATCTCTTTGCAAGGAACTATTCTTGATGCCTGGAGCCCAGCTTGTCCGAATTACAATGCTGAAGGTGTTTATTGGAACACTTCTGCCGTGCTTCAGATCATTCCGAACATATGGAGTGTGACACTTCCAATTTATGGAAATGAAAAAGTTCAAGATGCCATGTTGCCCGGATACTTCAACGGTGTTATGGTGAACATTGATCTTATTGGTTTAGAGCCTTTCAAACTTATTCGTAGCATTGCTGGAAAATAAGATGAAAAACAAAGTCTATTTCGCTTCCGACTTTCACCTAGGCGCTCCCAATTTCGAGGAGAGTCTTGTTCGTGAAAAAAAAGTTGTGCAATGGCTCGAAGAAGTTCGAAAAGATGCAAGCGAAATATTCTTAGTTGGCGACGTTTTCGATTTTTGGTTTGAATACAAACGCGCTGTTCCTCGCGGATTCACGCGTTTGCTCGGAAAGATTTCCGAAATAACAGACAACGGAATACCGGTGCATTGGTTCATTGGTAATCACGACATGTGGATCTTCGATTACCTTCCACAAGAATGCGGAATTACATTGCATAGAGCGCCCATTGTGCGCGAGTGGAACGGCAAGAAGTATTTCATTGGACATGGAGACGGCATGGGACCAGGCGATAATGGATATAAAATTTTGAAGAAATTTTTCGCTTCAGGTTTCTGCCAATGGCTCTTCGCAAGACTTCATCCCAATTTTGGAATCTGGCTTGCACAAAAGAGTTCAGGATACAGTAGAAGCATTTCAGGTGAAAGCGATAAGAAATTTCTAGGAGATGAAAACGAATGGCTCGCCGTTTTTGCGAAAGAACAACTTCAGAAAGAGCACTTCGATTATTTCATTTTCGGACACCGTCATTTGCCTATGCAAATAAAAGTAGGAGAGAATTCAGAGTACATCAACATTGGAGATTGGCTTCATCATTACACCTACGGTGTGATGGAAGATGGAATTTTCGAGTTGAAGAAACTCAACGCATAACTTTATCCACAACTTCCTTCCAACCTTGCCATTCGTTGCATTCTGAAAAGCTTTCGTTGTGCCACAGCAAACAAAATGGAACTTGAAGTCTTGCGCAAGTGTTTTTCAGCTCTTTCAATTTATCAATTGCTTCCTGCGCTGAAAGCTTCATGTATCTGTTCAAAGTGGCGTCCATGGCTACAAACGGATGCAACAACAATGTGGTTTCTTTTTCCTGTTTGAAGTCATACCAATAGTGGGGAAGTGCAGTTCCCGATTTGAATCCGAGCACATCTGCAAACCCCAAAGTATAATCATTTTCAATTCCGCATTGAAGAAGATTGTGATAAGATTCCGCCCCGTTCATTTTCAAGTAGTGCATGCGCGCATGCACTACTTTCTTTTCAGTAATAAATTGAAGTCTCCGAATTTCTTTCTTCAATGTGGAAAGGGAATTGTGGGAAGCAACTCCTGGATGAATTCCAATGCGAAACTTCTTCGAAAGAGTTTGAATTAATTGTTGAAGGGCATTGCTTGAGTGGGGAACATTCTTATCATACGCACCGAAGTTGGAGAGCAGAAAGAAGTAGGTTAAATCAAATCCAAACTTCTCTTGAAGCGATTCAATATAATTATAGGTGTTGTAATCATCTTCTCGCAAGCGAAGCAACACAAGCGTTCTTCGAAATAAATTTCCAAATTGAAACTTCACCACATCTTTCGCGAATCCTCCAACAGTGCGATACATTCCTTTGTGTAAATAAGCATAAGCGCTGTCTACATCAACTGTCAATTGAACTTGGTGTGAAGTAGGCGAGTATTCGAAGAATGGAAAACGCTCTTGAATGGCTCTAAGCAAAGCCAAACGCCATTCGTCCACCAACGGACGCTCGAGCCAATTGCGTTTGCTTAAAAGGCTGTTCTTGCTCTCAAATCGACCAAAAGCATCTCGAGATAAAACAACTTCTTCCTCATAGCGACTCAGTAAAATGAAACAAGCTGCAAGTACATCGAAATTGAAATGAAAAGCGCCATTCTCAGGAACTTCAAAAGGAAAATCGAATTGTTCAGATGCAATTATTGAATGATCAAGGAAAAAGGAAGAACTGGGAATATGTAAATGATTATCCCAACTTGTTTCATCATAGATCAATTTCGCGCCTTTGAATTCTTCAAATTCGCTTTTGTTTTTAAATATAATAAAGGGCACAGAAACGGGGTGAAACATTGCCTTCAAGGCATAGTTCAATCGCAGAGATTCTATTTCACAATAAATAGCAATCAAGCGAAAAACGATTTAATGCTTGACAAAATGATTTCAGCGGCATTTCCTTTCCCATACAAAGGAAGAGAATCAGGCATGCCATGTTGAAGGAAACTCAGACTTTCATATTTAATTTTCTCAATATCGTTGTGTACCACTTTGGCAAAGCCGTGCTCAACCAATTCAGTCCATTCCGTTTCGGTTCGTAGAATTAAACAAGGCGTTCCCATGTAAAACGCTTCCTTACACAATCCACCAGAATCCGTCCATACAAGCGAAGCCTGCGCGAGTTTTCCCAGTGTTTCGGTGTAGTTGAAAGGTGGAAATAGAATGAAATTGGAATTCCATTTCAAGCGTTCCCATTCATCCTTCAAATTAGAATCTTCTAAGGACTTTGCTGTTCTCGGGTGAATGGAAAAATGAAGTTCCATTTTTAAATCAGAAGCAATTTGAACCAAATCTTGCAAGAAAGGCAAGAGTAATTCAGGAATATCAACATTCGAAGGTCTGTGCAGCGTAAGGAAAATAAAATTCTCTCTCTCCTTTGCAATTCCGTTCGAATAATAAAGTGCATTGTCTAACATCACATCACCACATTCAACAACAGCGGCATTGGCAGCTGTCGCGAAAGAAACCTCTGAATTGGCTAAACCTTCCCTTTTGAGTTGAAGAGTTGCGACAGCAGTAGGAGTGAAGAGTAACGTGCTCAAATGATCAGTAGTGACACGATTAATTTCTTCAGGCATTTGTCTATTGAAAGAACGAAGTCCGGCTTCTATATGTGCAATGGGCACTTGCATGTGCGCTGCGGCCAATGCACCAGCAAGGGTACTATTCGTATCTCCATAAAGCAAAACCATATCAGGAGTGTGCAGTTCTATGGCTTTTTGAAGTGCCACAGACATGTGCGCAATCTGTTCTATTGTATTTCCAGAAGGAGCTTCCAACAATACATCGGGAGACTTTATTTTCAAATCGGAAAACAATTGACCAGACATACTCTCCGAAGAATGCTGTTGTGTATGAATTTTTATTTCCTGAAGGAGTGAGTCGTTTTCAATCGCACGAGTGATGGCCGCAGATTTAATAATTTGCGGACGAGCACCCACCACAGTCATAATTTTTTTCATGCAATCATTTTTCCTTCGTCTGCAAAGCTATAATAACTGCTCTCAGTTACAATCAAATGATCCAAAACTTGTAGCTCCAACAATCGCCCTGCTTGAATAAGCTTTTCAGTAATTCGAATATCCTCTCCACTTGGTGTGAGATTTCCGCTCGGATGGTTATGTGCAATGATAAGCTGTGAGGCTTTGTGCTGAAGGGCCAGGTGGAAGATACGTTTCGGATCTACAACAGTCCCGCTGAATCCACCTTCAGAAACTTTCTCAAGTTTTATTACTTGGTTGTTTCTAGAGAGAAAGAGTACCCACATTTCTTCGTGATTCAAGTCGGAAAGATGTTGGTGAAAGATTTCGAAAGCGTGGGCTGAACTTCCTACTGAAACACCTTTCTTGCGTTCAGCAGCGCGTTTTCGTCTACCTAACTCAAAGGCGGCTAATAAGGTTGAACATTTCGCTGGTCCGAGACCTTGAACGGCCGAGAGCTCGGAAAAGGAATAGCGACTGAGTTCGTGCAAGCAATTTCCTGCTTTATGAAGCAGATTATCTGCAATTTGAATAGCCGACTCCTTTGCGTTACCTGAACCAATAAGAATGGAGAGTAATTCAGTATCTGTTATACTACTGGCAGAGTGACTCAGTAGTTTTTCTCTGGGTAAATCGTTCTCTAATAAATCAACTTTAATACTCATACTTTTTTTTCGCAAAAGAAAGTAGAGATACCTCGGAAGTCAAGATACACTTATGCGCGTTTATGCCAAATAAAAAAGCCGTCATAAAGACGGCTTATAAACACAAACCAATGAAAACAACTTATTATTTCAAACCATTAACGTAAATAGTGAGGCTACTCTTTATGTTAGAAGCCTTGTTAGAATGAATCACATTGTTCTTGGCTAATTTGTCCAACATAGACGAAACTGCAGGTAACAAAGCAATAGCTTCTGCTTTGCTCTTCAATGAGCGCAATTTGCGAACAGCGTTACGAGTTGTCTTATGATAATATTTGTTGCGTAGACGCTTGGCGTCGTTGCTACGGATTCTTTTAATTGCTGATTTGTGATTCGCCATTTCTAATAAAAATTGGTCTGCAAATGTACATTAAATATTTGTTCGTACAAGTACTTTTTTCGAATTATCTAATAATAATTCCAAGGAGTACAAAGATATGCTGTATAATCTAATCAATTTCAATAGTTTAGCTCGTTCTTGCGAATGAATTGCATATAAGACTTTTTCAGGGGTTTACGTAAGATTTGACCATGAAATTCAAACATCTTCCCATTTTCCTAATTCTTTTCTCATGCGGAAAGGAACAGTCCCATTCGAATTCAACTTCTGAGGTTCAATCACCAATTCCGAAACTTGAATCGAATAATTTAAGAGTTCAACAGGAAGTTGAGCTGAAAATTTCGCGCTGGCTAAACGAAGGACGTTCTTGGAAATGGTCCGACTTGTCTCAGGAAGAGTTATTCGCAGCCATCGAGTTGTCGCGAGGCGAATTCGCCGTTGGATTGAAACTTCGTGGAGAAACCGACAGTTTGCCCTTAGAAGATTTGTCTAAACGCAACGAATGGGAGAACTTAAGAGAGAGTATGCTGAAGAGTTTGGAGGACACTTTAACGGTTGAGATGGGCAGGGAAGTTCGTAGGGAAGAATTCGTACTTGAAGTAGATCTTCACCTGCCCATTATCTCATTTCAATCGAAGAGTCCAGCGCTTGTTGCATGGCTTATGAGTTCAGAACACATTCGCTACATTGAACCATTGAACGACTTCACCGATGAATCTTCGAATAGAACAGAAAGCGGATGCACCCCAAACTATGACGCGGTTCAAGCCGGAGATTATACCACAACCGGAACAGGAGCGAAAATCTCGTGGCACTGGAATTACCACAATGTGCCGCAAGCATGGGGCATTCGCCAGGGAATGGGCATTGGAGTAGGGGTTATCGATGCCGGAGTTTCTTCCAATCAGTATCTACTCTTTCAACAATTCAATTCGGGCTATTCAAATGTGGCAAGAACCCACGAAACTACCCATACCCTTGGCACAAGCGCTTATACTTCATGCAATCACGGGAACGCAATGGCTGGACTCATAGCTGCACCTTGGGCAAGCTTTGGGAATGCTATCGGCGGCGCGCACAAAGCAAATCTTTTTACCGTTCATGCTGCAGATGACGTTTACTTGAACACTTCCGCAGAAAGGCTCGCAGTTAAAAATGCCTACGTTTATTTAGCCAATAAGTCTTCGGTAAAAATTATAAGCATGTCTATGGGTACCCCGTTTTACAGCAGTGTGCTGCTCGACGCTGTGACCTACGCCAATTCAATGGGAAAGCTCTTATTCGCTGCCGCAGGGACATCGACTTATTTCACTTCCGGACTCGGAGTTATCTATCCTGCGGCGTTTTCAGAATGTCAAGCCATTACCGGAGTGAATGATCAAGATCAAACGTGCCAAGTATGTCACGACGGACAAGAAGTCGATTTTACTATTGTCATGGAACGAAGTTGGGACAGCAGTCGCAAGGCAGTTGGAATAAATCAGTACAACGATTGGCCGCAATACATCGGCGGATCAAGCTCTGCAACAGCGTCTGCCGCAGCCATAGCAGCTATTGTTTGGTCTGTGAAGCCAACCCTTTCGAAATTTCAAATTCTTTGGATTTTGAGATATACTGCCCAATTTTCCATAATACCCGATAGTGAGCACGGTTATGGCAGACTTAATGCCTTGAGCGCTGTTCAACTGGCCCAGCAATATTAAATTTACGGAGTTTGACTCACCCAAAAAGAGCCGTCAGCATTGAACTCCTTTTTCCATATGGGAACAGTAGTCTTCAATTCATTCATGAGTGACTCACAAGCTTCAAAGGCATCTCTGCGGTGTTTTGAATAAACAGCAGCCACAACAGCCAATTCACCAGGAAACACGCGGCCAATGCGGTGATGAAGAACTATTGTGTTGATTTGAAATTGGGATTCGAGTTCCTCTGCAATGCGTTTCATTTCATTATGAAACAACGCTTCATAGGCTTCGAATTCCAAATAAAGAACGTCAGAACCTTTGTTCGGTGTGCGAACAATTCCATTGAAAACAACTTCAGCGCCTGAACTTTCGGAACGAAATTGCTCTAAATCGGGAAAACCGTTTGGCTGTTCAATAAGTTGGAAATGTGTCTTCATCCGCCGCTAACTGGAGGTAATAAGGCTATATGATCTGCCGCTTCTATCAACTCGTTTTCTTGAATCATGAAGTGGTTCTTGGCAATTAAAAAAGGAAGGTCTTGAACTTCTTGAAACTGATTTCTGAAAGCCGAAATAAGTTCTTTGGCTGAAATAGGCAGCTCAGAAACCTCAACAAATACCGGGCTTCCTAATTGTTCCTTTAGCATTCCGAAAAGTTGAACTTCCTTCTTCATAGACTGCGAAGTAACAAACGAATGCCTGCATAAAGCAAGATTCCAATAGTAATTAATCGAATGCCATTCTTCGGAAGGAATTTTAGCGCACTCAAATTTCCCAGGATTGCGCCACTCAATACGGCCCCGATCAAATAATATGTTTCAATTTCGACAAGTAAATTTTTCGATTGGAAAAGCATAGGCAAGAGCGCTGCCCATGAATTCACAGCAATAAATAGGGAAGTGGTCGCCGCTATCTTTCGTTCTTCTCCCCAATTCGAAAAATACAAAAAAGGCGAGAGGTAGACTCCTCCGCCAATGCCAGTTAGTCCAGATATAAATCCGATTACAGCGGAAAAAGGCCAAAGTAATTTTTTATTGAATGAAATGGGACTGCTCATCTTAACAATCAACGGCAACAATAGAAAGATTGAAGAAAGCAGAAGACCAATGGATAAGAATAGTAGAAATACTTTTTCTTCCAACTTAATCTGAGTAGCCAAAAGAACAAATGGAATACTGAAGGCAAGCAAAAGGAGGTTCGACTTCCAATTGATAAATTTATTTCTAATGAATTGAATGCTGCTATAGCTTGCTACCGCTGCGTTACAGAGTAAGGCCAATGTTTTTATTTCTCCTTGCGGAAGAGCCAGAGTGAAGACTGCTCCAGAGAGAATGGCCAAATACATACTTCCCCCACCAAATCCCGCACTGGAATAAATAAGCGAGATTACAAAGAATAACAAAGGAAGAAATAGAACTGACATGTTAATTTGCGGCAACCGCCGACAATGAAACTTCTTTGAAGGTTTTCCAACCGTTCTCTGTTTCCCAACAATCGTAGATATGCAGAGCATACTCGAATCCGTTGAAATCGAAATACACATCCATGAAATGCGCACCTTGAATTCCCATGTGTTCAGCGCGATAAACATCGACCTTCTTGAATTTTGCTTTTGACCAATCGATGCTGTAATTGTTCGAAAGGCGCTCCAATCCTTCAAAAGATTCGATGGCCAACTTTTCCATGGACTTGTCTAATCCAATGGCGCGGCCGCGCTCTTGATTTTTTCCTTCTTCCGAAAGATTGCTACGATCGATGATATCGCTGAATTCGTCTTCGGTCAGATACAAGGCACGGAAATCTTTTTCGTTATGAGATTTAACGGCTTCAAATACCGCTTGTCCGAATTCTTCTGGGGTTTTCGGAGCAGAGGAGCATGCGCTGAAAGCGACAGTTGAGAATAACGCAAAAGCTAAAACAATTCGGTTCTTGAATAGGAGCATATCAAAAAATTCAATCTAAAGTAGTGATCCCGTCGCGAATCGAACGCGAATTCTGGGCTTCGGAGACCCATGTAATATCCGTTATACTACGGGACCAAAAAAAAATCCCGACGTAAGTCGGGATATTTGGTAGCGGGGACAGGACTCGAACCTGTGGCCTTTGGGTTATGAGCCCAACGAGCTACCAACTGCTCCACCCCGCACTCTAAAAGTTTTCCCAATTGGGAGAGCAAATATAACTAATTTTACAAGCAATATGCAAGAAAAATCTGAAGAAGGAGAAAAA
Source organism: uncultured Chryseobacterium sp. (assembly GCA_964385405.1). Lineage (GTDB taxonomy): Bacteria > Bacteroidota > Bacteroidia > Flavobacteriales_D > Sanyastnellaceae > CAIZGX01. The sequence continues at coordinate 8,725 of CAYLOT010000016.1, forward strand.
AAAGTCGCGCACAAAGCGGGATTCGTGAACCTTATTGGAAATCCCAATGCAGGTAAGTCCACGCTAATGAACGCTTTAATGGGAGAAAAACTCAGCATTGTTACTCCGAAAGCGCAAACTACGCGTCACCGTATTATGGGTATTTTAAACGATGAAGACTACCAAATTGTGTACAGCGATACCCCAGGTGTGCTCGATCCGAAGTATAAATTACAAGAAGGTATGATGAAATCGGTCGGCACCGCACTGAAAGATGCCGATCTTATTTTATTGGTTATTGACTTGCTCGATAAAAAAGGTCTTCACCAAGAAACCTTCAACCGATTGAAGAAAATGGAAGTCCCCATTTTCGTTGTCCTCAATAAATTCGATAAAGCCGGAACCGAAAAGGCAAACGAGGCTTTTCAGTTTTGGAACGAGGCATTACCAAATGCCAAAGTATTTCCCGTTTCAGCTTTAGAAAAAATTTATACCAAAGAGTTGCTTAGTGAGATTTTGGCTGTTCTGCCCGAACACCCTGCTTTCTTCCCGAAAGACGAAATCTCCGATCGCACGCAACGCTTCTTCGTAAGCGAAATCATTCGAGAAAAAATCTTCACTACCTACGACCGCGAAATTCCTTACTCATGCGAAGTCATTGTTGAGGCCTTCAAAGAAGAACCAACCATCATTCGCATTTCAGCCGTCATTCTCACCGAACGCGAATCGCAAAAGGCCATCATCATTGGTCATCAAGGAAGCATGTTGAAACGAGTTGGAACCAACGCCCGCAAAGACATGGAAAGCTTCTTAGGTAAAAAAGTATTCCTTGAAATGTTCGTGAAGGTGGAAAAGTGGAGAAACGATACGCGCGCACTTACTCAAATGGGATACCTCGACTAACATGCTTGTTTTTCCAAATGCAAAAATAAATTTAGGACTGTTCATCACAGAAAAGCGAACAGACGGATTTCATAATTTGGAAAGTCTGTTCCTGCCCATTGCTTTATGTGATATACTTGAAGTCGTTCCCTCAACGGAAGAGACATCCCTGGTGTGCACCGGAGAATCGAATGATATTCCAACCGAAAAAAATATAGTTTATAAAGCTTGGAAGCTACTTCAAGAGGAATATGGTATCGGTCATGTGAAAATACATTTGCATAAAATTATTCCAAGCGGCGCAGGTATGGGCGGAGGATCAAGCGATGGGACGTATATGTTGAAGGCGTTAAATGAATTGTTCCAATTAAACTTGTCTATTCCTCGCCTAGAAGAACTCTCGGCTCACTTGGGAAGCGATTGTCCTTTTTTCGTTCAAAACAAAGCCGCGCTTATTTCGGGCAGGGGAGAAGTGGTAACACCTGTAGATTTTAGTTTAGTTGGAAAATATCTCGTAGTTGTTAATCCGGGAATACACATCTCCACAGCTCAAGCATTTCAAGGCATTCAACCTCAACCTTCCAATTTCGATTGGAAGAAGTTGATAGAAAATCAAGATTTATCTGATGATTTGAAAAACGATTTCGAACCCCAGGTATTCAAGTTATTTCCTGAAATCGAAACAATAAAAGAAACTTTATTAAGGGAAGGGGCTATTTTTGCAAGTATGTCGGGCACTGGCAGCACAGTATATGGCATCTTCCATTCAAAGCCCGTGCTACGTTTCAATGTGAATTACTTTTTGAAAACAATTCAGTTCAGATAAGAATTCCATAGCGTTGTTGAAATATCTCCAATTGAACTTTGAAATTTCCAGAATGAATAAAAATCACTCAAACATTGATTCTTTGAAAGAGGATTTGAATGTTATTAATGCTCAAAACGAGAAGCTTGAAATAGAGTTAGTGGCACGTGAAGAGTTGATGCAAAGTATGTTTTCTCTTTTGGCCGAAAAGAAAAAGTAATTCGCTTTTTTGTATCAAGATTTCTTCGTTTCTTAGGTGCACAAACCTTAAACAACATGCGTAAGATATTATTAGGCCTATTCTTGTTTTTATCCTTTCCTATTTTCGGACAAAACAGTATTGAGAGAAATTTCGATCCTTTGGAAGTACGACTCTATAACTCTGAGGTGGCATATCATGTCGATAAACAAATGACATTATCAAATTCATCTGTTTGGAGATTATTTCAATTGGCACATCCCAAGTGGACATCTCACTTCTCTGAGAGAACAGGAATGCCGACTAAGGCATTCGGGACCCCTATTGATGTTATTGGTTCTTCCGACACCGAGAAAGCAAGTTCTTTCTTGAATGAAGTGAATCAGTCTTTTTCTGCTGGAACGGTTCAGATAACAGCAAGACCAGAGATAAAGACAACTAAATTCACCAATGTTGTTTTCGATCAGACCTTCAATGGAATGAAAGTTCTGTTTAGTAAGTGCTCTGTTAAACTGGTGAATGGGAAAGTGGTTCAGTTCGCATATGGTGTTCATCCTAATATCCAATTGGAGGACAAGCCTGTTATAGGTTTGCAACAAGCAAGAATATCAGCATTGCAAGGAATTACCACATCTATTGAAATTATTCGATCAACCGGTGAAATTTCAATTTTACCTGTGCCAAAAGCAAGTTCATTTGAGTATCGTAAAATCTATGTTGTAACTGTTTCAACCCGCAACTCTCAAAATATTCCTCAGCGCTACCTGACATACATTGACGCTCTTACTGGTAAAATACTCATGCGAAAGAACTTGGTTTGTCATGCCGAAGGCGGGCCGAAAAAAACTAGTGGACAAGAGCTGGTTGTAGATGTTCAAGTTAATGGAGATGTTTACATGACCAATCCATATGGAGTCGTTACAAATGAAGGATTGGACAATATTTATGTCACAATAGGTGGAACTGATTATGAAACGGATACAAACGGATCTGCAACCATACCTGTTAACGCTGGCACCAATGCCGTTGTAAGACTTGAAGGACCCTGGAGCACGGTAAATACGAATGGAACTGTTCCACAAAAGAACGTTACTCTTCAGGCTGGATTGAATACAATTGATATGAATACCGCTGCCAATATTCGTGAGCTTTCAGCCTACAAAAGTGTGAATCGCATTCACGACCATTGTAAAAATTGGATGCCAAATTTTACAGGAATGGATTTCCAACTTCCAACGAATATCGACTTAACTTCTGGTGATTGCAACGCCTTCTATGATGGTAGTTCAATTAACTTTTACGCAATCGGTAATGGTTGCAACGCGACAAGTTTATTATCAGACGTCGTATTTCACGAGTACGGTCATGGAATAAATGACAACTATTATCAGAGTCAAAGTTCATTTTTTCTGAATGGCGCTGTTGGAGAAGGGTACGCAGATTATTGGGGAATTTCTTTAGGAAATAATCCTATTGTTGGCGTAGGCTTCTACACCGACAATCAAGATGGTATAAGAAGGTATGATACCGAGCGCAAGGTTTATCCACAAGATTTAGTAGGTGAAGTGCATGCTGACGGTGAAATAATTATGGGTGCTTGGTACGACACGCACCTGTTAATGGGAGGAGATTGGAATGCAACCATGCCTTTATTCGTTGAAGCTTATGCTGGTTTGCAAGCAGAAACTGCTGATGGAAACGAAGGCGAAGCCTACACCGATATTCTGCTCGATGTATTATTGGCAGATGATAATGATGGTGATATTACCAATGGAACACCAAATGGAAATGCAATTGTTGAGGGGTTCTATTTGCATGGAATAACGCTTATTTCTCCAGCTGTTTTGAATCACACACCACAAGCTTTCGCAAGTCCGATTGTACCCATTACATTGAGCGCTGATTTAGATTTGTTCTTCCCATACACCCAATACTTGTCTGATGTGAATTGTCATTACCAATTAAATAATGCCGCTTGGCAAACAGTTGCAATGTCAGATGTTTCAGGAACTTTTGAGACAACCTTTGATGGATTTCAACCTGGAACAATTTTAAAATATTATTTTACTGCAAATGATATTAATGGGTCTGTAGGTACCGTTAATCCAGTGGGTGCTCATCAACCATCTTATCCAACAATTCCGCATATTATGCTTATTGGAGTGAATGAAGTTGGAAGACATGATTGTGATAACAACGAGGATTGGGGCTCATGGCAAACTGGTGTTGCAGGAGATAACGCAACAACAGGTATTTGGATGTTGGAAATTCCAATCCCAAGTGAAACTGTCGATGTTTCTCCGGGAACAATTGTTCAAACAGGCGAGCAAGTAACACCGAACGGAGAGTATTGTTTCTTCACAGGAAACGGAACTATTGGAGGCGGAATTGGAGAAAATGATGTTGATGGGGGTAAGACAACTCTGCAAACCACTACTATTGATTTGTCTAGTTTTACAAACCCCATCATCAGTTACTATAGATGGTATACGAATAGCCCCCCTGGAGGTGCAAATCCCGGTGCAGATTACTGGCAAGTTCGAATGAGTAATGATAACGGAGCTACATGGACATATGTGGAAAACACAAAGACGAGTGATATGCGTTGGAGACGAAATGCTTTTCACGTGAGTGATTTCATGACACCTACTGCACAGATGAAGCTTCAGTTTATAGCAAGCGATAGTATTCGCCCAAATGTCAACTTAAATGGCGGATCGTTGATTGAAGGAGCTTTGGATGATTTCATAGTATATGAAGACGCAATTATTGGGGTGGAAGAAACTTCCGTGAATGTGTTTAATGCTATTGCTTTTCCAAATCCGACTGTAAGTTCAACGGTTGTTCAATTCCAACTTTCGAAACCAGAATCTATTGAGATATTGGTGCTTGATGCAACAGGAAGAACCATATATGCTATCCCTGCTCACAAATATGGAACACAACAACAGAACATTTCTATTCCGTCAGAGAAATGGGCAAAAGGAACCTATCAAGTTACATTTCGTAAGAATCGTAAATCGATAGGCAATATTCAGATTATTAAAAATTGAAAATGATAAAACGTATTAGTTTATGTCTAATAATAATCGCTGCTCAGTGCAGCGATTATTGTTTCGCTCAGAATTCTAATCTTCAAGATTGGAAAGGGCTTTATGAAGGGACTATGCAGATTTTTTCGAATGGAAAACTTCAAACGGAAATGCCGGTAGATCTTTTAATTGCTGAAACTTCCAATAGCAATAGATTAACATGGAAAATGACTTATTACGAACCTACAGGAATATTAGTCAAGGACTACCAAATGATAATTCCAACAGACAATTCAAATCATATCATTTTAGATGAGCTAGATGGAATAACCTTGGATTGTTACGCTTATGGAAATTCTATTTCTTCGTGTTTCGAAACAGAAGGACTCTCTATCTGTGATACCTACATTAAACAAGGAAATTCAATCTATATGGAATTGTTTGGAGGAGTTTATCCTAAAGAAAAAGCTTCGGAAATAAAGAGTCTCGAGATAAAATTCCTTCAGACAGCGAATTTTCAAAAAATGAGATGATTTATTCTGAAAGTTTTTTGACGAAAACGGCGGGATTTCCTGCCCAAACTTCTTTTTCGGCAATGTTCGACCTAACTACGCTTCCTGCACCAATAACCGCAAAATCTCCAATAGAGACTCCTTTCATAATTGTTACATCTGCTCCTATAAATACATATTTTCCAATGGAAATAGGGGAGGTTTTCGCGTTTGAATCTATATCAATCTTTCTTTGTTCGATTGATGTTGGATGAAAGTCAGTATCCCAAATCTTACTGTTCCCACCGATAATGGTGTGATCGCCGATTGAAATTTCTTCACGACAACAGATTGTTGAGTTTGAAAATCCAACATCTTCACCGATGGTAAGCTTCGCATTTTTGGCAATCATAATTGACGACGACGAGCCGCTACCTATAATATTTGCGAATCGATGCGAGTTAACCAAAAAGTCTTTACCAAGCTTGAATTGTCCTTTATTAGAAACAAAGAGGAATCCGTAGCAATGCACCTTCCAAATAGAAACCCCTTGAATTGTTAACCAGATTGCATTGATCGGCCAATAGAGTATGTAGAGTATGGTTTTCAATTAATGTTTTGCGGTTTGTGAATTTTCAAGATACCACTTATATAAGCGCTCAATTCCCTCACGGAGAGAAACTGCATGCTTAAATCCGAATGAATGAAGTTTTGAAACATCAGTTAGTTTACGCATTGTCCCATCGGGCTTTGAAGAATCGAAATGGAATTTACCATTGTATCCAACAATTTCGGCAATTAGAACCGCTAGATCTGCAATTGAAATTTCTTCGCCAGTACCGATATTAATATGCGTATTTCTAATTTCCTTTGAATGAATAAGATCTAAAAAATTCACGTTTTGCATAACATGAATGCAAGCATTCGCCATATCTTCAGACCACATGAATTCGCGCATTGGTTTACCCGACCCCCAAATGTTTACAACACCTTCACTAACTCCGATTGAATTTAAATAATTTAATGCTTCTGAATTATTTGAAACATTCAAATCAGAATTTATAGCATTTAAATCACCATCTTCAAGGCACTTGGCAAGATAAATTTTTCTCAATAAAGCAGGAAGAACATGAGATTTCTCGAAATTAAAATTATCTCCAGGACCGTATAAATTGGTTGGCATAACCGATATATAATTCGTACCGTACTGAATATTATAACTCTCACACAACTTAATTCCGGCAATTTTGGCTATTGCGTAGGGCTCATTAGTGAACTCTAACTCACTGGTTAGCAAGGAATTTTCCTGAAGCGGCTGAAGTGCATTTTTAGGGTATACACAAGTGCTTCCAAGGAAAAGCAATTTAGTCACACCTGATTTATATGAACTAGAAATAATATTATTTTGAATAGTAAGATTTTCAATTAGAAAATCTGCCCTATATGTATTATTCGCGACAATACCCCCAACTTTGGCGGCTGCGAGAAACACGAATTCGGGTTTTTCATTCATGAAGAACTGTGCTACATCTTTGGTATTTAACAAGTCAAGTTCTTGTCTTGTTCGAAGGATTAAGTTTGTATAACCAGCTGATCGCAGTTCTTTAACAATCGCTCTTCCTACCAAACCATTATGTCCAGCAACAAAGATCTTATTATTTATTCGCAACTTTTTGATCTATTAGTTCTTCATGAAATCTGCCTCCAACCTAAACTCAGGTACTTGAACCTTAAATAGGGAAGGGGCTCCTTTGATTTGCATCGAATAAAATCCTTTCATCAATCCGAATGGTGATTGTAAATCACAAGCAGATGTGTAGGAATAGTTCTCTCCTGGTGCAATTACAGGTTGCTCTCCGACTACTCCAGGTCCCTCGATTTCACGCTTGATTCCATTCGAATCAGTGATAAACCAATGCCTACGTAGCAATTGAACAGGGAAATCGTTTTGATTTTCTATTGAAATACGGTACGAAAAGACGAAGCTGCCTTGAGGGGCAGCAGACATTCTTTCTTCAAACAAAGAAAAAACTGAAATTTTTACGCCTTCTGTTACAGCAACTACCATAACAGCAAATATAGTTAATAAACAATCGGATTGTTAATAACCTCAATAATTTTTATTGCTGTGTGAACTGCTTCGCGAAACGCTTACGGTCGTTCTCGTTCAAATAAATCTTACGAAGACGAATAGATTTAGGGGTTACTTCAACGTATTCATCGGGACCGATGTATTCAAGAGCTTCTTCCAGAGTAAACTTAACTGGCGGAGCCATTACTGTTTTCGCATCAGAACCAGAAGCACGCATGTTTGTTAATTGCTTGGTTTTAGTAACGTTTACAACAAGATCGTTATCTCTAGAATGTTCACCGATAACCTGACCTTCGTAAACTTCCTCCATAGCTTCAACAAAGAACTTCCCTCTATCCTGAAGGTTGCTGATACTGTATGCAATGGCATTTCCAGTTTCCATGCAGATGAGCGAACCATTCAAACGACCTGGTATTTCATCACGCATAGGCTGATATTCCTTGAAGCGGTGCGTCATGATAGCCTCTCCTTGAGTGGCAGTTAGCAAGTAACTTCTTAAGCCAATAATACCTCTTGAAGGGATTTCAAATTCAATTACCGTACGGTCGTCTTTGGGCTCCATGTTTTTCATTTCACCTTTACGCTTTGAAACAGCCTCAATTGCTGTTCCTGCCATATCTGTTGGAAGGTCGATTGTCAATTCTTCAATTGGCTCACTCTTCACACCGTCAATGGTTTTAAGAATAACGCGGGGTTGTCCAATTTGCAACTCATATCCCTCACGACGCATGGTCTCAATTAATACAGACAAGTGAAGTACTCCTCTTCCGAATACGTTGAAACGATCTGCTTTGTCTGTTTCTTGAACACGCAACGCCAAGTTCTTCTCTAATTCTTTTTCCAAGCGATCTTTAATATGTCGGCTAGTCACGAATTTTCCTTCTTTACCAAAGAAAGGAGAATCGTTAATGGTGAACAACATACTCATGGTTGGTTCATCAACTGAGATTGTTGGCAAAGCCTCTGGATTCTCATAATCCGTGAACGTATCACCAATTTCGAAATTCTCCATTCCATTGATGGCACAGATATCTCCAGAAACTACATGTTCAACTTTTCTTTTTCCGAGACCTTCAAAAACATAAAGTTCTTTGATCTTTCCTTTTACCATGGAACCATCGCGCTTGGCTAGTGTGACATTCATACCAGCCTTTAACTCTCCACGATGCAATTTACCAATGGCCATGCGACCTGTATAAGTTGAATAGTCTAAAGAAGTAACCAACATTTGTGGTGTTCCTTCTCTCTTGATAGGAGCAGGGATGTGCTCAATAACTAAATCCAATAAGGGTTCAATTGTATCTGTTTGAACTTTCCAATCCAAACTCATCCAGCCATTTTTTGCAGCACCGTAAGCGGTCGCAAAGTCAAGCTGATCCTCAGTGGCACCCAAGCTAAACATCAAGTCGAACACTTGCTCATGAACCTCATCTGGACGGCAATTCTCTTTATCGACTTTGTTAATGACAACGATCGGCTTTAATCCCATCTGAATTGCTTTTTGCAATACGAAACGAGTTTGAGGCATAGGGCCTTCAAAAGCGTCAACTAACAGCAACACACCCTCAGCCATGTTTAATACACGTTCAACTTCACCACCGAAGTCACTGTGACCAGGTGTATCTATGATGTTAATCTTATAGTCTTTGTATTGAATAGAAACGTTTTTCGCTAAGATGGTAATGCCGCGTTCACGCTCAAGGTCGTTGTTGTCTAGAATTAAGTCATTGTGAACTTCATTCTCTCTGAACAATTTAGCGGCGTGTAACATTTTGTCAACCAAAGTAGTTTTACCGTGGTCAACGTGGGCGATAATAGCGATGTTTCTAATTTTTTGCATTGCGCGATTCTTAATTTGGGCGCAAAAGTACAACAATAAAAACGAAAAACCCCTCGAAAAATCAAGGGGTTTAAAAAGTAGCGAGATTGGGGCTTGAACCCAAGACCTTGCGATTATGAATCGCACGCTCTAACCAGCTGAGCTACCTCGCCATCTAAGGGGGTGCAAATATACACATCTATTTTAAAAATGAAAATTGATTTGAACATTTTGCGCCTTTTCTTTTTTCTTTGTCAGATTAGAATGAAAAAGGCAACAGTCATTGGATGTGGTATTGGAGGAATAGCGGCAGCTATTCGATTGTCCCGATTGGGTTATACCGTCAAGGTGTTTGAATCTTCCAATCATCCGGGAGGTAAACTGTCTCAGTTTAAAATGGGCGAATTTAGATTCGACCGTGGGCCAAGCTTGTTTACACTTCCCCAGTATGTGGAAGAGTTATTTTCGCTTTGTGATGAGAATATGAGTGATCATTTCTCTTACTCTAGTCTTCCTGTGTTGTGTAAGTATTTTTATTTTGACGGATTTACATTCGAAGCAAGAGGAGATCGCGACGAAAACATACACGCCATTGCGAGCTGTTTTCAGGAAGATGAAAAGAAAGTACGTCAATTTTTTAGTGAGTCAGCTTTTATTTACGAAACCACTGCACCTCTATTTTTAGAACGGCCTCTTAAACTATCGCTGTTGTATAAAACTTCAGATTTTTGGAAAGGAATTGCCCGAATTCCTAAACTTCCTTTACTGGGCAGTTATACCAATCAGCTCAAACGATATTTTAAAAATCCTAAAACCATTCAATACTTCCAGAGATACGCTACTTACAACGGAAGTAATCCATACAAAACGCCAGCACTCATGCAACTTCTTCCTCACGTTGAGCAGGGTATAGGTGCCTTCATTCCTGATAAAGGCATGTATGACATTACGTTTCAATTATTTGAATTAGCAAAGCGACAAGGAGTTGAATTTAATTTCAATTCAAAAGTGAATGAAATAATTGTTGAGGGCGAAAGTGCTAAGGGAATTCGTCACAGCGCAAATCAGATTGAACTGTCAGACTTAGTTGTGAGTAACATGGATGTTTTTCCAACTTACAAGAAATTACTTCCTAATGAGAGAGAACCTAAGGTTATTTTGAATCAAGAAAAATCTTCTTCCGCGCTTATTTTTTATTGGGGAGTAAATAAGAAATTTGAGCAACTCGATGTGCATAATATATTCTTCTCACGTGATTATGAGAATGAATTTCGCTGTTTGTTTGAATCGAAAACCTTAACTGAAGATCCAACAGTGTACGTGCACATTACATCCAAACACATTCCTTCAGATGCCTCTTCTTCAGGTGAAAATTGGTTTGTGATGGTTAATGCTCCGAATAATGTGGGACAGGATTGGAAGCAGCTAGAGCGTATGGCTAGAGAAAATATTATTTCCAAAATTGAAAAACAATTGGGAGAGTCGTTGGCAGAGCACATCGTTTGTGAATCGAGTTGGAATCCGTCTGGAATTGAGAATGACACATCGTCTCATTTAGGAGCTCTTTACGGTAATGCTTCGAATTCTGCAAACGCGGCGTTCTTCCGTCATGCAAATAACTCATCAAGATTGAAAGATTTGTATTTTGTGGGTGGGAGTGTTCATCCTGGGGGTGGTGTACCTTTGGCCATTCTTTCGGCTAAAACAATGATCGAATTAATCTCAAAATAACTTCAGTATGTCTGAGTCTTTACATAAGAATAAAAAACTTAAAGCTTTTGCTCTTTTGTGGATAGTTCTCGTTCATTTCTTTGGAATTCTTGGCGTTTACTTTCTTCCGGAATGGTTCCTACCTGCAACTCCTCTGGTAATTTTAATTAGTGCAATTCTTGTATTTCTTCGTTACGAAAAGTATCGACAGTCAAGGCTTGTGGCATTTGTTATAATAATTGTCTTGGCCTTTTTGATAGAGGTATATGGTGTTCAGACAGGTAATTTATTTGGCTCATATTCATATGGCAATAACCTTGGATGGAAATTATTCGGAGTTCCACTAATTATCGGAGTTAACTGGGTGGCATTACTCATGGTAGCGCAACAACTTACGACACATTACATCGGAATTAACAATCGTTTTTTTTCGGCTGTAACGGTTGGAGTCTTAATGACAACCTTTGATTTGCTTCTTGAAGTGCTTGCTCCGCAATTCGATTTTTGGGCGTTTACGAATATGAATTACGCACCTCTTCAGAACTTTTTGGCATGGTTCGGGGTATCTTTCTGTTTTGGTTTATACAGCTACGCTCACTTTAGAAATCAGAATAGAACAGCTGTTTTATATGGAATGGCACAACTTGTATTCTTTATGGTCTTGGGATTGCTTGTTATCTAACTCGTTAGATTTCTCAAATCCTGCTCTGAGATAATTGGAATTTTTAAGTCTTCTGCTTTTTTTAATTTCGCCGGTCCCATATCTGCACCCGCTACGACGTAAGAAGTCTTGCTTGAAATGCTTCCCACAACCTTTCCTCCGTGCTTTTCAATGAAATCTTTAATTCCATCGCGAGAAAAAGTTTCAAATGTTCCACTAACAACAAAACTCTTTCCTGCTAATGAATCGGAAAGTAATGATTCCTCAGTATCATTAACGCTGAACTGAACTCCAGCCGATATGAGCTTATTAACGATAATTAAATGCTCCTCTTTTTTCAACCAGGAAAGAATAGACTCTGCAATAATTTCTCCGACTTCATCAATGGCTTTCAAATCATCAAATGCAAGCTGTCTCAAGTTTTCGAATGACTTTACAGCACGAGCAATTTTCTTGGCAACGGTTTCACCCACATGACGAATTCCCAGAGCAAACAATACGCGCTCAAAAGGAACTTGTTTGCTTTGTTCCAAACCCTTTAACAAATTCTCTACGCTTTTAGCTTGAAGAGAACGTTTCTTAATTTCATCACCTTCCTCCCCAACTTGAAATTCTAATCCCAGCAATTGCTCAGAGGTCAAGGAATAAAGATCTCCAGCGTCTTTAATCAATCCAGTAGCCAACAAGCCAGCTACTGTTTCAGTTCCAAGACCTTCTATATTCATAGCCTTTCGAGCAATGAAATGTTCCAACTTACCAATAATTTGCGGACGACAAGCCGTATCGTTTGGGCAATAATGAAGGGCTTCACCTTCAAGTCGAATGAGCTTCGTACCGCATTCGGGGCAATTCGAAATGTATTCGTGCATGCTCTCAGTTCCGCGTGGTTTCGATGTGTCCACCGAGGTGACTTTCGGAATAATTTCACCACCTTTTTCAACCCAAACAAAATCTCCTTCGCGAATATCTAAGCGCTCAATCTGATCTGCGTTGTGCAATGAAGCGCGCTTCACAGTTGTTCCTGCTAATTGAATAGGAGAGAGGTTAGCAACTGGCGTAATAGCACCTGTTCTTCCGACTTGGTAGGTGATACTTAACAATTTTGTACTTATGCTCTCGGCCTTAAATTTATAAGCAATTGCCCAACGTGGACACTTAGCCGTCATGCCCAGCTCATCCCACAATTGAACTTCGTTAACCTTTATTACAATACCATCGATTTCGAATGGAAGATTTGTTCGATGTTCGTCCCAATAGGAAATGAACGTCATTATTCCTTCAACCGAAGAAGTGGTTTCTATCATTCGATTCGAAGAGTCAGGAGTTTTGAATCCCCAAGTTTTAGCATGATTTACGCGTTCACTATGTGTTTCGATGGTTGAATTGTTATTCAAAACGAAATACAAAAAGCAATCGAGTTTGCGTTTAGCAACGGCCCTTGAGTCTTGTTGTTTTAATGTTCCAGCTGCAGTATTTCTTGGATTGGCATACAATTCTTCACCTGCTTCGGCGCGTTCTTCATTTAATTTTTGAAAGACGCCTTTCGGCATAAATATTTCTCCACGAATCTCAAATTCATTTGGGAAATCTCCTTTCAATTGCAGTGGAATACTTGAAATTGTTCTGACGTTTGTGGTTACATCTTCACCAACAGAGCCATCTCCTCGAGTCACAGCCTTTTCCAATTGCCCGTTTTTATACCATAAAGCAATTGCAACTCCGTCGTATTTCAATTCCATAACGAACTCAATAGGCTTACCTGCAAGTTCAATAGCACGTCTCGCCCAATCTTGAATTTCTTCTTGATTGTATGAGTTGGAAAGCGATAGCATCGGACTTTTATGAGTGACCTTTTCGAATTTATCTGTAATATCTCCGCCCACGCGTTGGGTGGGACTGTTCGGAGACTTCAATTCGGGAAATTGAAGTTCAAGTTGTTCCAATTCCTTCAGCAAGAAATCGAATTCTTGGTCTGAAATTACCGAGGCATTCAATACATAATAATTGTAATTGTGCGCATTCAGTTGCTCTGTGAGTTCTGCAATTCTAATTTGTGCCTCGAAAGAATTCATTGTACTTAATAACGATTTCTAATTTCCTTGTTCCAGATACCGCGAAAAGCCTTAATAGGCTGAATTCTAAATTTAACTAAAAATACAGGAGCATTGTAAATTGGTAACAATTCAGCAGGTGCATTGCGCGTTTGTCTGTATCCGATTCCTCCGCCAATTGACATAAAATAAGTCAAATGTCTATAAAGGGTTGTACTTAACTCCGTTAATTGAACGGGCTCATTGTATTTACCCATTGCACCATTTGAATAGATATACAATCCTGAGACTTCACCCGCTCCGAGATGTATGGTTGAACTCCATTCGTATTTTTTGGTGAACAACAAAACTCTTTCGTAGTAAAGAGAAGCATAGTTCAATTCGAGATTTGCAGAGACAATATTCGATGATATTTCATTCAGTGACTCTGTTTGTACTCCGTTTGAAAACGAGTAAAAGCCTAGTCCAAAACGATTCACGCGATTCATTTCAAATCCCAAACGAAATCCTCCTAAGCGCGCTCCTTCGTTGCTTACGATAGTAAGTCTTCCATCTAAAATAATCTCTGGTTTAATAAATGGGTAATCTGATTTTTTATTCTTTTCAACCTCTTGAGCGAATGAGCTCAACGCCGTCATAACAATGACGACAATAACGATGATGTCCTTCTTCTTCACAAAACAAAAATAGGCATATTGTTAAAACACTCGAAGAATGTCTGACCTTTGTGTTATGAGTAGTGAAGAAAATTTTTCAAGTTTAGGACTAAATGAAGATTTAATACAAGGAATAGATTCCATGGGAATTCAGAAGCCAACTCCCATTCAAAGAGAATCGATTCCACATATTTTGGATGGCAAAGATGTGTTGGGAATAGCGCAAACTGGAACAGGAAAAACTGCGGCCTTTTTGCTTCCTGTTATACATAAGATAATTCAAGAATCCAATAGAAGCTCTGTTTCTGCGCTTATTGTGGTTCCAACAAGAGAGCTTGCAACGCAGATTGATCAAGCAATTTCGGCTTATGGATATTTCACTGATATCTCTTCGATGCCTATTTACGGTGGAAGTGATGGGAAAGTTTTTACTCAAGAGAAGCATGCTTTGACAACAGGAACAGACATTATTGTTGCTACTCCGGGAAGACTGAACATGCACATTAATTTAGGATACGTAGATTTTTCTAAATTGAAGTTTCTTATTCTCGATGAAGCAGACCGCATGTTAGACATGGGGTTTCAGCCCGATATTCAACGAATAATAGCACAAACGCCAAGCACAAGACAAGGATTGTTGTTTTCGGCAACTATGCCCGATACGATTTTCAATTTGTCGAGAGGTTTTTTGAATAATCCGATTACCATAAACATTGCTTTGTCTAAGCCACCCGCAAATGTCACCCAAGGCGCCTTTGTAGTTTTCCCGAATCAAAAAATACCGATACTTGTAGACTATCTTTTCGAGCGAAAAGAAAAGTCTACCATAGTATTTAGCAGCACCAAGTCTGGAGTAATAAATGTGCACAGCGCCCTTCGTAAAAAAGGAATTAAAACACTAATGATGAGCAGTGACTTGGAGCAAAATGAAAGAGAGCATTCTTTAAATGAATTTAGAAATCGGAAATGCGCAGTTTTAGTTGCCACAGATGTTGTTAGTCGAGGAATCGATATCAAAGGAATAGATTGTGTTGTGAATTACGATGTTCCTGGAGATGCGGAAGATTATGTTCATCGCATAGGCAGAACCGGAAGAGCAGATGCCTTCGGAGAGGCTGTTACGTTTGTTGCTCCCGAAGATCAAGTAAAGTTTAAAAAAATTGAAATGCTTATTCAACAAGATGTAGAGAAGCTAGTTGTTGCTGAAAGTTATGGCGCTGCTCCTGAATACAATCCTGTAATGAAAGGAAAAGGAAGCGGAAAGCCTCGTCACGGAGGAAATGGGGGAGGAGGAAAACGAAACTTTAAACCGAAATTCCATTCGAAGAAAAGAGGTGGTGAAAACAAAAAAGGTGCATAAGCACCTTTTTCTTTTTCTTTTTATTTCGGTTTGAAATTAATCTCCCACAGCTTCTGCCTTTTTCAATTCCTGATCAATCATTTCCTCAATAGTCTTACGCTCAGCTTCATTCAACTTTGAATCGAGTTTGATTTGTTTTTTCATGAATCGATACATATCGCGTTTATGAATTTCATAGGCCATGTAAGTAGTGAAAGAACCATCGGGCATTTTGTATTTTTCCTCTCCAATCTTACGCAAATCGGCAATTTGTGTGTTGGTAGCTTCTCTTGCTAGGGACTGAAATTTGTCTGTGATTTCAGAACGGCTGTTCAATTCTGTTTCACCTAAATACTGGTCTGTTACAACTTTAACATTCGTTTCAACTTGTTGAGCTAGTACTTTTTTCGCTTGAAGATCTGCTTTGTTGCGAGAAATATTTTCATCTAAAGACTGACCTTTTCCAGTGCCTCTGAAATAGCGATCATTAGACTCATATTTATTTCCAGTGAATGGTTCATTGATCTTTTCACCAAGGTTCGCATTGGTTTTACATCCAGCTAAAACAAGCATGGTTAATCCTAAAAAGAGAGAAAGCTTTTTCATAACGTTAGTTTTATATTCGTTTATAAAGATAGTGCCACAAATCAAATGCTTTTTAATAACTCCATTTTTTTGTGTAAGTATTCCAGAAGCTTATTCCGAATTTGAAAGTGTAATTGGCTTTATCGAGATTCGAATCGGATGTAACCAAGAAAGCACCTAATCTGAATAATTGTTCTTTGATTCGAATTTGCTTTTGAATTCCAACAAAGATTTCCTGATGAATAAAGTTCTCGCTAGGTATTGCAATGAATGCACTTCCAGCAAGTTCATTCAATTTCAATCTATTCAACAACGGTATTTTATTGAAGAACATGCCATTGAAGCTATGCACATAATTCGCTCTGTAATAGGCATTGGGTGTAAGGAAAACACGATCGAGTAGTTGGAAAGAGGCATTTGGATCTGAGAAGAAAAATAAATCGGATCCTCTAAAATATTTGTACTCGAGTAGGCGCAGATTTGCTTTATTTATGAATGATCCCCCTTGAACGGTCCATTCACCGGTTCCAAATCGAGGCAGCTGGTAATCGTCGTGAATCTTCAATTCGATATAATCGAAATTCACTTCACTTCCGAACATACCCGGAACTCCTTTTCGGTAATTAAACTTAAACTCGGGATACTTGAATCCTGTGACAACCTTACGATTTTTCTTGTAATAGTAGGTTTGACCTGGACGCCATTGAATGTTTAAGTTGAATTCCGATTTCGTGTAACGTTGAAATTCAATGGGCTGGTTAACATCTCCGAAAAGCTGATCTGACCAACCGTCTTGAACCATATTGTTAATAGGTATTTGGTCACAAAATTCATAGGTTAAAGCGGCATATAAACCATTAACAACTTCCATACGTTGCTCAATACTGAACATCTTCGCTCTCACATAATTACTTCGGCTAAAGACTGAACTGAAAGAAGAGAAAGTGTTTATCATGTCGTAATAATCTCCGAATCGAACATATGTACGCACGAATTTCTTAGGGTAATAAGTCAATCCAATTCCGCCTTTTCCTCGAACATCTTTATTTGCAAGGCCGTAATCGACAAAACCATCAACATCCAAAACAAAATCATTGCTCTTGAAGTATTTGCTATAACTGCCTCCGAATTTATGCCGGTACCCTCCAATACCAAAAACATTGGCTTGAGCAATGAGCGGATTAATATAATAGGCTGTTCCTTTTGCTCTATTTCTCCAGGCAATTCCCGATAAGGTTACGTCCCAAAAAGTAATTTTATTGAAAGCCGAGTCGCTTTCAGCTTGAATTTTGGGATCGTCGTAACGTTTTTGCAGACTGTCGCATTCGTGTTTGTACTTCAATTCCAATTCACTCAGTGGTATCAATTGTTTCGAAGCCCAATAAACGCTATCTCGATCAAAGGCATATTCATCGAATTGTAAAACCTCACTGCTCTGCATATTCAAAGGAGCAAATGAGGCAAAATCATAATTTTGGAAAGTGTAATCTACATGACAAATTCGTTCGGTCTTTCCTTCTTTTACTTTGGCGTAAATAGATTTTCCAGTGCTGATCCATTTGTTCGACTCTTTTTGAACGAATTCCTCTTTCCATGAAAAATCAGAGAAGAAAGGCATAACTTGATCTTCTAAATTCAATTCAATCCTTCCCAATGCAAAAGTCGTATCTTGAATCCAAATGTATCCATTGAACAAGGCTTCCTGCTTGAAAATTGGCATGACAGAAAGTTTGAAGAACTTCTCTCCGAATAGCGTATCAATTCCCACCAAATCGTAGGAATAAGAAAGAAGAGCGGTTGAAGAAATTGGAGATATAATTTTCTTGTCGGTTAATTGGGGAAGGGTAAGCGCATTCTCTTTTAAATTGAATTCCGAATAACACGAAGCACTGGTGAGTTCATAAGGATCTTCATAACGGTCGCGATCGTTCACAATAGTCTCTTCCCCGTATTCAAAATTTACACTCACGGAAGCGTAGTTTTCGTTCCGCTTTGGAGTGAAATCTCTAAAAGCGTCTACTTTCAGCTTCACTTGATTCTGCTGCGAATACAACGTTCCAGTTCCTTCAGTAACATGATAAATTGAATTTTCAATGACCGGAGGTTGAATGACTTTGTAAGCAGAGTCTCGCTTCAAATCAATTTTCTCCATGGATGTCCGTCCATAATATTGCGTAGTAAAATTACTGAGCTGATTTGCATAGAATTCTCTGTTGTCAGCTGCTCCGCGAACCAATCGTTTTACAAAATCTCTGCGATCGGCGTTTACAACGAGCATGGGCATTTCATTGCTATTCACCTTTAGTATCACATCTACCTGAAGAACTTTCTCTTGTCCAAGTTTAAGTGGTTTTACAACTTTTTCATATCCAATAAAATTGAAGTTAAGATCGTAAGATCCCGATTTCAAATTAATTTGATATTCGCCGTTTTCGTTGGTGTGTGTGCCTAAGTTTGTTCCAGGGACAAATACTGCAACGTGATATAGCGGAAGCCCCTGCTCATCTTTAACTGTGCCTTTAACTGTTGTCGCTAATACTGAATTCAAAGAAAATAAGAAGACAGCAACACATGTCGCTGTCCTAAGAATGAATGGAATTATTTTAGTCTTCACAATTACTTCGACGAATGAGACGTCTATTGGTTACAGACGTTCTTCAGGTCGTCTTTGTTGAATTGCTCTCCGAAGTATGATTTCTGAATGTTTCCATTCCATAAATAGAGAACTCCAGGAGTTTCGCCTTGCGGCCCCATTAGGGTAAAGAATTCGCCCATACCCAAAACTTGGTAAGGATACTTCTTTCCCGCAACCTGAAAAAATTCATCGATTTTTTCTACTTCTTCATCCCCGAAATAAATGTAAACTTTCGGGAAATTCGGATCTTTTGAAAGTTCAGTAATTGCTTTTGCAGCTTCACGACAATGGTCGCAACCGGGAATGAAGAAGCAAACAATGCGCTTTCCTTCATCAATTTTTACTTTCAAACCACTGAAGACATTCAATTTAGAAAATTTAGAAACGACAGGGGTAGGACCTGGATTTACAATAACGGCTGGAGTATTTGTTGTTTGTGTCTTCGCGGTGTCAACCGTTTGACTTGTAGGTGCAGATTCATCTTCCCATGGAATACTTGACGTATCAACTGTTACATTGCTAAGTTCTTTGAATGGAGCGAACGGAAAAGCCATGAACATGAATAGGGTAGAGAACGACCAAATTAAGAGGAGGAAAGAAAAACGATTTGCACTTTTCTTTTCTTTACTGATGAAGAAAAGCCAGCCTAAAAATACAAGGGTAACAATATTCTTTATTAATGCCTCAGTTGGGGTCATTTCAATGAACTGTCCAAAACATCCGCAGTTTCCACCTTGTCCAATTGCAATCTGATAAGACAAATGAATGCAAAATGCTACAAGTAATAGTGCCGTCAACGGAATAACGATTCGCTTGAAAAAATGATTTTGAATGAGTGCAATACCCAATCCAAGTTCAATACCTATAATAAGTCTAGCGAAATAGGGAGCAGTGTGCCAGTCGGCGAAACCTAGATCAACCAATTGTTTTTCGAAGGGAGTTAATGGAAGCATTTTCGTAATGGCCGAAAACACAAATAGTCCGCAAAGCAGAACACGCAATGTCCAAGAAATGTAAAGATTCCGTTTTTCCATGATTCAAAAGTAAGAAGGTTATTGAAAAAATACTGCGCCCGACTTTTCAATAAGTGTGCCGTGTATAACATTTGCTATCGGAAGAATGTTCAAGAATCAAAACGGCTATTTTCGTTAGGTGAAGATTGCAAGGAAAATAGGCTATCAATTACTCGTTCTCTGGGGTGTTGTAACCGTGGTGTTTTTCCTTTTCAATCTAACGGGTTCCGATCCAGTTCAGAATCTTGTAGGTGAGAACGCCAATCAGGAAGTGGTTACGAACATGCGCAACAAGCTTCGCTTGAACCATTCTTTGGGTATTCGCTATTTGGAATACCTCAACAACCTGTCGCCAATTAGTATCAATCGATCAGACAATTTCAGTGAAGCCTTTTATGCCGATTCCATTTCTTATAATGGGTTGTCATTTCAAATAAGTGACAGTCGAAGTTTATGGATTAAGTTCCCAAGCCTAGGTAAATCGTTCATTTCAGAGAAATCTGTTTCTTCGATATTTGCAGAATCCTTTCCTGGAACATTTGTCCTTGCTCTAGGAAGCATACTTCTGAGTCTATTGTTAGGAATTCCTTTGGGTGTTTGGGCGTATCAGAAAAAAGACACTTGGATTGACAAGTCGGTGTTGTTCATATCGGCAATTGGAATGGCTGGGCCTTCTTTCTTCGTTGCACTTATCGTTGCCTGGATAGGCGCAGTGTTGCTTCGTGATTACACAGGATTGAGCATGACAGGAAGTTGGTATAGCGTTGATGTTTGGCAAGGAAAGTACATTGACTTGAAGAATTTGATTCTTCCCATGATTACTTTAATGATTCGTCCGCTTGCCATTATTGTTCAATTAACAAGAAGTAGCATGTTGGATGTGATGTCGCAGGATTTCATCCGAACCGCTCGCGCTAAGGGACTTTCTGAACGTCGTGTTCTATACAGACATGCATTGCCCAATGCATTGAATCCTGTGGTTACAGCAGTATCTGGATGGTTCGCATCTTTGTTAGCAGGAGCGGTATTTGTAGAATTTGTTTTCGGGTGGAAGGGGATAGGTCAAGAACTATTCACGGCTATTGAAAAGCAAGACCAACCCATTGTTATGGGCGGGGTTATTTTAGTTTCTACCGTTTTTATTGTTGTGAATGTAATAGTGGAATGGGTCTATGGATTGCTCGATCCACGCATTCGCACTTCTTCCAACTAAAGAAAAAAATCGTATTTGAAGTCAAATCCTTTTTCGCTTCCCATAGGAAACAGAAAAGCGTCAGCTTTTTGAATCAACTCTTGTTGTATAGATCCCACCTCTTCGCCATAAACTTCCAAAAGACTTCCTTTATTCCTAAGTAAATCATGACTTCCTAGACTAGCGATTTTGATTATCTCACTTGAAAATTCAATTTTTGGTATGCCCAATGGAATAGAAGTGTGGGTGAAAGGGAGAGATGATCTATCTATTTGAAGGGTGTCACTCCAGAGAATCACATCCGAATTCTTCTCAATTAATCCATTCAACCACATTCCAAAATTTCGATCTGAAATGAATGATGTCGCATCGAAACGAAATCCATCTATTCCCAATTCCATGAAATGCAACAAGGCATTGAGTGATCTGTATGAATACCATATATCATGGTGATTGATTTGATAGACATCATTCCAATCTGTACCAATCGGATTATAAATTCTCTTGTTTTGATCGCGATCGAGAAAGTCCAAATCCCCAGCCGATAAATGATTTTTTGAAGCATGATTCAAAACAACATCTAGGATAACCTTTAGGTTTAATTCGTGGGCAGCCTGTGTGAATAATTTTAATCCTTGAAAGCCACCTAATTCCTCTCGAACATCGAAATGGTCTATGATACAATACGGCGATTTACTTGATTTAATATCAGTTGGATTGATCGGAAGAATATACAATGCATCTATCCCAAAATCTGAAAGACCGTTTAACTGACCAATAGCAGCATCAAAGGTGCCTTCTGGCGTAAAATGAGGTATGGATATTTCGTAGATTCGCTTCACAATTGCGAAAGTATTAATACTCCGCTGATTCATGAACAGAAATAAATTTTTAAAGGCAATGGGTATATTATCTGTCGGGACTGTTCTTCCATTGGGCGCTTTGGAGGTATTAAGCAACGGAAAAACAACTCCGAAATTTCCTGTTTTCTTTTTTGGACATGGTTCACCCATGAATGCAATTGAGCAAAATAAATATGTGGAAGGGTGGAGAAAGTCGATTCAGCATCTCGACACACCGCAAGCAATTCTTTGTGTTTCGGCGCATTGGTTAACCAAGGGAACAAAAGTCACCGCTATGGAAATGCCAAGAACCATTCACGATTTTGGAGGTTTTCCTGATGAATTGTTTGCTGTTGAATATCCAGCTAAAGGAGATTCAGCGCTTGCAGAGCACATTGCCGAGCATTTAGATTTAGGCGAAGAAGGATTGGATATGGAATGGGGCTTGGATCATGGGACATGGAGTGTTTTGAAACAGATTTTCCCAATGGCAAACATTCCTGTTTTGCAGTTGAGCATTGATTACACATTATCGCATGCGCAGCATTTAGAGTTAGGAGCAAAGCTGGAAGCCTTGCGAGAAAGAGGAGTTTTAATTGTTGGATCGGGCAATTTGGTTCACAACCTAAGAGCCATCGATTGGAATAATTTAGAGTCTGGATATGATTGGGCTATTGAAGCGCAAGAAAATATCTCGAAAGAATTGAAGATGAAGAATTTCGAATTCTTTAAAAATATTGAGCAAAGGGGAGCGGCTTATAAAAACGCTATACCAACTCCTGACCATTATTGGCCAGCTCTGTATTCTTTAGCAGCAATGGGTATGGATGATGTTTCTTTTTTTAACGAATATTACGCCATGGGAAGTTTAAGTATGCATTCATTTAAAAGTGCAAGTTGAAATGAAAAATATTACGCTAGTTAGTTTCACCAAACTACTTGTCTTTTCACTCGCATTTGTTGCTTGTGGTGGAAACAAGCAGGAGGTTCAACCAGTTCGAAAGAACATTACGGAAACTGTTTTTGCTTCTGGAAGCATTGAAGCAATTGACAAATACAATTTGTCGGCACAGACAGAAGGGTATCTTCTGGATCTTTTCGTTCAAGATGGCGACAGCGTTTCAATCGGACAACTTTTAGCGCGAATAGATAATTCTTCAACTGAGGCGCAGGCAGCTTCAACACAACAACAACTTGCTTTAGCCGAGCAAAATGTTTCATCAAATGGACCTGCCTTGAAAGAGTTAGAGAACAACATTGCTTTTGCAGAAAAGAAGTTGGCTCAAGATAAATTGGTTTTTGAGAGGTATTCAAGGCTCATCGTTTCTGATGCCGCCAGCCAAATGGAATTCGAGAACAGTAAATTGAACTACGAAAATTCTATTGCGAATTTGAATGCCTTGAAAGAGCGATACAAAAATGTGAAGCAACAAGCGGAAATGAGCAAATTGGCACTTCAGGCAAGTGCAAAAACTCAGCAGAATGCTGCGCAATTCAATGAGCTAAGAGCACTGGAAAACGGAAAAGTGGCTAAAATTCTGAAGAAAAAGGGTGATTTTATTCGAAAGGGAGATGCTATTGCGCAAATGGCAAATATGAACACTTTGGTTGCTAAATTGAATTTGGATGAAAACAGTATTGAGAAAATTAAAGTGGGGCAGACCGTTCACATTCGTTTAAACACCTCGAAAAATCAAGTGATTGAAGGAACCGTTTTACGCATTTATCCGTTATTCGACGAAGCCAGTCAGTCTTATTTGGTGGATGTGCAATTCAATTCACCGTTAAATTTCAATGTTTTAGGAACAAGACTTGAAGCGAATATTGATATTTCAACCAAGGAGAATGTCTTGCTAATCCCCAGAAGCTATATGAGTTTTTCTGAAACGGTCTCGGTGAAAGGAGAGAAAGAACCTCGAAAAGTGAAGGTTGGAATTCGAAGCACGGAATATGTGGAAATTTTAGAAGGGCTAACCGAGAATGATGTGCTTGAGCCGATAAAGAAATAATGGCAAATTCGATCAATAGAAAAATAGCTACAACGTATTTCATTTCTGGAAGGAAAATGACTACGGTTGCTATTGTTGGGGTTCTGCTGGGCATTTCAATTTTCATTTTTATGAATTCGTTGAGCGCCGGCTTCGATCGTCAGTCAAGTGAATCGTTCTTCAAGACCACGGCGCACATACGGATTTACAAAGACGACATACTGAGTGCGCCACTTCAAGACAACACTGAGAACTCCGTATTGATTGTTAATCCGAAGGTTGTGCCTACGAAAAACACTATAGAAAATCCGGAAGAAGTTCTTGCATTGGTTCGTCAAAATGAGAATGTAGTCGTGGCCTTTCCGCAAGTGAATTCTCCGGTATTCTACAACAATGGTAAATCGCAAATCACTGGAACAACCATAGGTTTTCCTCCTTCATTAGGAAATCAGATGTACCGAATTGAATCTTTCATGGTTCAGGGGAGTATTCAGAATCTAGAAATGAACCGGAATGGGATATTAATTGGAAGTGGCATTGCTGATAAAATGAATCTCAATACAGGAGATAACATAAGCCTAACTTCCTCTCGCGGAGTAACCCTGAGTTTAACAGTGGTGGGGATATTTCAAACTAAAAATTCTCGAGAGGATAAAACGAAGTCCTATGTGAATTTGGCTGTTGCTCAGCAATTGTTGAAGGAGGGAAACACGTACATCACAGATATTAACGTGAACGTAAAAGACCCTAATCAAGCTCCGGAGATTGCGAAGGATCTTTCGGAATTAACACAATACAAAGCTGAAGATTGGAAAGCCGCCAATGAAGCATACATGGCTGCTTCGCGTATGCGTAAGATTGTCATCACTTTCATTTCGTTCACGCTTTTAATAGTATCCTGCTTCGGGATATACAATATCTTGAACATGACAGTCTCTCAGAAAATAAATGACATAGCCATATTGAAGGCCATTGGTTTCAACGGGAAAGATGTGGTTCGAATATTTGTGTTTCAGGCACTAACAATAGGAATGATAGGAGTGGTGCTAGGAGTTGGATTTGCTATCATTTTGGTGAATGCTTTGTCGAAAGTGTACATTGGTGGAGATATTGGATTTTTCCCGATTGGATTTGAACCCTTTGTGTTTTTAAAAGGAATAACAGTAGGATTTGTGGTCACTTTTTTTGCGGGGTATGTACCTGCAAGGAAGGCTGCCAAGGTAGATCCGGTAAGCATATTCAGGAAATAATGGTACTTGAAGTTCGAAATATCGAGAAATACTTTCATGATCCGGTAGACTTTAAAGTTCTGGATGGAATTTCCTTTCAAGTTGAAAAGGGGGAGTTCCTGACTCTCGTCGGAAAATCGGGGTGTGGGAAATCGACCTTGCTCTATGTTTTGTCTACCATGGATACAGATTATTCTGGAGAATTGATTATCGATGGTCAAAATGTAAGCGGATTGAAACAAGATCAGTTGGCTGCCATTCGAAACGAGAAAATAGGATTCATTTTTCAGTTTCACTATTTGCTTTCAGATTTCACATGTTTGAATAACATTATGATTCCAGCCTTGAAGTTGGGGAAATGGGACAAGGATGAAATCGAGCATCGAGCGATGGAAAAATTAAGCATGTTGGGATTAGCTGACCAGGCGCTTAAGCCAGCTTCAAAGTTATCTGGCGGGCAGCAACAACGGATTGCAATTGCACGAGCTTTGATAAATGAACCTTTGATTATTATGGGAGATGAGCCGACTGGAAATTTGGACAGCAGAAATACCCAGATTGTATTTGAAATTCTTCAAGAATTGGCCCATGAAAAAGGTCAAACGATAATTGCGGTAACGCACGACAATGACTTTGCGCGGGCGAGTGATCGGACCATTACGATGTCGGACGGAAGAATGGTTTAATTCTTGAATGTTTCATGAAATGAAACATTTCTTCTTCATTTCACTCGTTTTGCTAGTAGAAACTTCAATTTTCTGTCAAAAATCTTTAGACTTTGGAAATACTACGCGAATTGATTCGTTGGTGTTTTCGGATACGCTTTGGCTTAAGACCATTGCTGGGGAACGAACGAATCATTATCTTTTAGTTACGGAAAATCCTTATTTATGGGAGAATACACCCAGGCAAAATTGCTACAAAACGTATTATTTTAAAGTAGGAAATGAGGATTTGGAAATTTACAGGGCATTTACCGAAGATCCGCATTGCATAGACAAGTATCCACGAGAAGTTCTAAAAGCAGGAAATATTTATTCGTATTCCGTGAGATTTCATTTTCAGGATCGTTATGGTCCTTACAATAAAGTCATGGGGTTTGAATTTGTGAATGGGGAATTCGCATACTTTACGTTCAAGGGAAACGTTAGGTGATGGCAGGCGAATATTCATTTGTCCATATTAATTATGAGAGGTTAAGATTGGTTAAGAGAAGTTAAAAGATGTTGAGAGAGGTTAAGAGGAAAGTATATTTTGTCTATTCTATTTGACCCGCAATTGACTTTACATAATGTAAATTATGTGTCTTAGTGCTTGGTTGAAATCTGATTATCAGGACATTAAAAAACTCGAATTTCTCCGAGTTCTTTCAATTTCCATTAAAATTAGATTCTATTAGTCTCCTTCTTCTGAATGCTCACAACCTTCTGAATTTTTATTGCAACAAGAACTTTTCTGAACCGTTGAGTCTCCTTTGCAGCATTCGTCAGTGCCATCGTGCTTGCATCCAGGCATACAATTCGGCCCGCATTTTTCTGAGTTCATGTATGTGCAACCGCCATGACCGGACATTCCTGCACAACCCTCTTGTCCTGACATACCCTTACAAGATTCTCCGGATCCTTCAGCTGAAAAACAACTTGAAATCTCTGGATGACGAATCTGACCCCCAGTTAATCCAGCTTTACCAATTAGGATAATTGCGATAATTCCGATGAAAACCACTAAAATTTCGGCCTTTTTTGTGTGTTTATGTCCTTTTTTATTGCCAATTAATGCTAAACCAGCAAATACTCCGGTAGCAATGCAAGGCCAAAAAGCCAATTCAGCAGCTTCTTCGTGTTCATGTATCAATTCTTCGCTAACACAATATTTCCCTTCGTTTTCTTCGAAAAAATGCTCCGAAGCTCCACCAGAATACATAGTCGGGTAACTGGCGAGGCCCGCAACGAGGGTAATCCACAATCCAACCGAAGAAATGACTTGTTTTTTACCAAAAAGTCCAAAAATAACCACCAAAATACCAATAATTAGCCCGATTATTGGCAAATGGTTGATCAAAAGATGAATGTGCGGTGCGTTCATTACACTTTAAATTTTTAATTTATTTAAAAATATATTATCTACTTATATACAGTTATTTAACACTCTTTACTTAAAGTTAAAATAACGATGGCTGAATGGCTTCAGATCCATCTTCATTAAGCGCTGCAGTGGCTTGCGGGCGTGTTGCCAAAATGGCCTCGTCTGCCTGCTGTTCGCGTTCAGCATCGGGTTCCAATAAATCTACAGAAAGTATGGGGTAAGTGGAAAGACGATTACCAATAGCCTTCAGCCCTTTTACTGCTATAAATTCGGGTAGATTAACGGTTTCATCCATTTTGTTCTGAGCTTGCTTAAACTTCTTATTGAAGCGTATATAAACATTCGGGAAATGGTTGGTCGTTGCAACGGCTAGTTTCGATTTTGGATGTTCTGTAATGAAACGAACCAATCCTTTGCTTGGTTCAACTAGGAATCGTTTCACCATCCAGGTTTCTTTTTCACCGTCGAAGTATACCGAGCTTATTGGTTTTTCAACGAGCCATTTTTCGACAGATATCATGTTGTCGGGGAAATGAATGCTTAAATCTGGGGCCAACAATTGATAGTCGCCCGAAGATTGAATGACTAAAATTTTGTCTTCCGGACCGAAATCTCCTAGGAATCTACCACGACCTTCGTCGTTGAGTCGTTGAACACTTTCATCGATCCAAATTTTACGTGCACTCAAAGTAGATACACCGGCTGATTTCAGTTCAACCTTTTTAACGGGATACTTGGTGGCAACATTTCCTTGAGCGTCTCGACCTTTAACTGCCAGTTCAGAGAAATCCACATCGAATTTCAATTTCTTCAGACGTTCCAGGGCTCTTAGATTAACAGTAACCACCTCAGCTTCCCCGTTCGGGTTGGCGCTGAAATACAGCACCTCACTGCCTGGAGTTCCTTTGGTTAGGTCGTATTCTTTGTCGCGGGTAATTGAAGTAACAGCGAAACGCTTCATGTTCGCGCCACCGTTTTTACCATCGCGATACATTAAGTTATAAATGGTTCGACGGTCATCTTTCTTCCAAACAGCAATGTGAATGATGTCTTTTCCGAAGAAGGCTTTCTGTTGAACTTTCGAAACCATCATTTTTCCATCCTTGCGGAAAACGATAATATCATCGATATCGGAACATTCACAAACAAATTCACCTTCGTCTCGCTTTAAACCAATTCCGGCGAATCCTTCGGCGTAGTTAACCGAAAGTTTGGCGTTTGCAATAGCAACAGCAGCGGCTTGAACTGTATCGAATGTTCGAATTTCGGTTTTACGCTCTCTGCCTTTGCCATATTTCGATTTTAAATCTTTGAAATAGGCAATAGCTGTATCTATAAGATGATCGAGTTTTTCCTTTACCTCATCGATTTCACCTTCCAATTTTGCAATAAAATCGTCGGCTTTCTTGCTATCAAACTTCGAAATTCGTTTAATCTTTATTTCGGTTAAGCGAGCAACGTCTTCATCCGTAACCGCTCGCAAGAACTTCTTCGTGTGAGGCTTAAGTCCTTTATGAATGGTCGCAATAATTTCTTCCCAAGTTTCGCATTCTTCGATATCGCGGTAGATGCGTTTTTCAATGAAGATTTTCTCAAGAGATGCAAAATGCCAACTTTCTTGAAGTTCATTCAATTGAATTTCAAGTTCCTTTCCAATTAAATCGCGTGTTCTGTCTGCAGAAATCTTAAGAAGTTCATCGACAGGAAGAAACTTTGGACGGTCGTCGTGAATCACACACGAGTTCGGCGAAATACTTACTTCACAATCGGTGAAGGCGTATAACGCATCAATGGTCTTATCTGGAGATACACCCGTTGCCAAGTGAACCATGATTTCTACAAACTCGGCTGTGTTGTCCTCTATTTTCTTAATCTTTATTTTGCCCTTGTCGTTGGCTTTCAAGATTGAATCAATCAAAGACGAAGTCGTTGTTCCAAATGGAATTTCAGTAATGACTAAGCATCTGGCAGCATCGTCTTTCTTAATCTTCGCACGAACGCGAACTTTTCCACCACGGAGTCCTCCGTTGTAATCCGAAAAATCGGCCATTCCACCTGTAAGGAAGTCAGGCATAATGTGCGTTTTCTTTCCACGAAGGGCATCGATACTGGCATCAATAAGTTCAACGAAATTGTGAGGAAGGATTTTACAAGCCAATCCAACTGCGATACCTTCAACACCTAAAGAGAGTAAAAGCGGGAATTTAACCGGAAGCGTTTCCGGTTCCTTGTTTCTTCCATCGTAACTCGCTAACCAATTTGTTGTTTTCGGATTGAAAATGATTTCTTGCGAAAGTTTATTCAATCGCGATTCAATGTAACGCGGCGCAGCAGCGCTATCACCTGTGAAAATATTACCCCAGTTTCCTTGGGTATCTATGAGCAGATTCTTTTGTCCGATTTGTACCAAAGCGTCACCAATGGAAGCGTCTCCATGCGGATGGTACTTCATGGTATTTCCGATAACGTTAGCCACCTTGTTAAAGCGACCATCGTCCATTTCCCACAAACTGTGTAAAATTCTGCGTTGAACGGGCTTGAGTCCATCGTACAAATGCGGAACCGCACGTTCTAAGATTACATACGAGGCATAATCTAAAAACCAACCTTCGTAGAGGTCGGTTACGCCTATTAAGTTTCCTAATTTATTTTCTTCTGGATTAGTATTTTCTTCCATCTCCTCTCCTATTCAGTTTCAGTTTCTACTTCCTTCTTTTCTACAATTTCATCTTTCTCCACTCGAAGGTTTTTAATAATGAAGTCTTGTCTATCGGGAGTATTTTTTCCCATGTAGAATTCAAGAATGTCTTTGATGTGAATGTCTTTGGTAATTACTACCGGCTCTAATCGTATGTTCTCTCCAATAAAGAATTTAAATTCTTCCGGAGAAATTTCACCCAATCCCTTGAATCGCGTGATTTCTGGCTTAGCGCTTAGCTTTTGAATGGCTTGCTGACGTTCTTGATCGGAATAACAATAGATCGTTTCCTTCTTATTTCTTACACGGAACAAAGGTGTTTGAAGAACATACAAGTGTCCAGATTTCACCAAGTCAGGGAAGAACTGTAAGAAAAACGTGATCATGAGTAAACGAATGTGCATACCGTCAACATCGGCATCTGTTGCAATAACCACATTATTGTATCGAAGTGAATCGAGTCCGTCTTCGATGTCCAATGCAGCTTGAAGCAAGTTAAATTCTTCGTTTTCATAAACTACCTTCTTCGTTAAACCATATGTATTTAAAGGTTTTCCCTTCAAACTGAAAACGGCTTGGGTCTGTACATTTCGAGAAATGGTAATTGACCCCGAAGCCGAATCTCCCTCGGTAATAAACAAGGTTGTTGCATTGGCTAAATCGCTTTTATCGGCATAGTGAACCTTGCAATCGCGTAGTTTTTTGTTGTGCAGATTAGCCTTCTTTGCTCGCTCACGGGCCAATTTTGCAATACCCGCAAGCTCTTTTCGCTCGCGTTCTGATTGAAGAATTTTCTTCAGCAAGCTTTGAGCAACTTCCGGATTTCTGTGAAGATAATTGTCGAGTTCTTTTTGAAGGAATTCGAGAACAAATGCTTTAACGCTTTTTCCATTGGGTTCGATTTCATTCGAACCTAATTTGGTTTTGGTTTGAGATTCGAAAACAGGCTCAATAACTTTAATTGCTACAGCTGCAACAATTCCAGATCGAACGTCTACTGCTTCGTAATCTTTTTTGAAAAAGTCACGAATAACTTTTACATAAGCTTCACGAAAAGCAGCTTGGTGAGTTCCCCCTTGCGTCGTGTACTGTCCGTTTACGAAACTGTAATATTCTTCTCCGTATGAATTCGTATGAGTAATAGCTACTTCAATGTCGTCGCCTTTGAGGTGAATGGCATTATAGAGCGGATCTTCAGACATGTTTGCCGCAAGTAAATCGCGCAATCCATTTTCCGATTTAAATTTTTGACCGTTGAAAATAATTGTTAGTCCGGCATTCAAATAGCAATAATTCCAGAGCAGACGCTCGATGTGTTGCGAGCGAAACTGGTAATTCAAGAAAATGGAATCATCGGGAATGAAGGACATCATGGTTCCATTCTTCTCTGCTGATTTTACCACCTTGAAATCTTGGGTAATTACACCTTTACCAAATTCAGCGGCCTTCATTTCGCCTTCTCGATAAGACTCTACTCTGAAATGAGAGCTTAGTGCGTTCACTGCTTTGGTACCAACTCCGTTTAATCCGACCGACTTTTTAAATGCACGGGAGTCATACTTTCCACCGGTATTAATTTTCGAAACGCAGTCGATTACTTTTCCTAATGGAATACCTCTTCCGTAATCGCGAACGGTAACTGTTCCATCTTTGATGGTAATTTCAATATTTTTTCCATTACCCATGACAAACTCATCGATGGAGTTGTCCATGATTTCCTTCAACAAAACATAAATTCCATCGTCGGCAGTGGTGCCATCGCCAAGTTTACCTATGTACATTCCCGGGCGCAGACGAATGTGTTCGTACCACTCGAGGGATTTAATGTTGTCTTCCGTGTATTTAACTTCTTGAGCCATCTCGTCTGTTCTAAATCAGACTTCGAAAGTAATACGCAGAACAACTCTTGAAATTCACAATGGTTGGTAGTTTTCAACAGAAGTGTGAAAACTCGCGTTAATTCGATTGTTCAGACATTTGAATCAAGGCGAATACAGCATAATTGATCATATCGCGGAAACCACTATCGACTCCCTCAGATACCAGTGTTTTCCCAGCATTGTCCTCAATTTGCTTTATGCGAAGAATCTTCATGAGAATCAAATCAGTGAACGAAGAAACACGCATATCGCGCCATGCTTCACCGTAATCGTGATTCTTGTTCGTCATTAAATCCTTGGTAATCTGAGCTTGTTCCTTGTATAGTGAAACCGCCTTTTCCGCTTCGAGTTCTAATGGAGCGTCGGCGGGTAACTCCAACTGAATTAGAGCCATTAAACTATAATTAATTATACCTATGAATTCATCTTCAATGCCCTCGCCTACTTTACTTTCACCTTTTTCTTCGATGGTACGAATGCGTTGAGCCTTAATGAAAATTTGATCTGTTAAACTAGATGGACGTAATATTCTCCATGCGGTTCCGTAGTCGTGCGTTTTCTTTTGAAAAAGATCGACACATTTTTGAATGGCCTGATCGTATTGTGCGGAGGTATCTTTAATTGCGGTCATGATTCGAAATACAAATGAGATGAAAATGCTCATCTTTGCGTTTCAAAGATACATCTTGAAATGAATTCCTCCGCTTCTCGCCCATTGGTCATGGGAATATTAAACATTACCCCAGATTCTTTCTATGCTGGAAGTCGCTCTAATTCTGAAAAGGACATTTTATTTCGTGTGGAAAAAATGATTTCCGATGGAATGGACATTTTGGATTTGGGTGGGCAGTCGACTCGTCCGGGTGCTGTTTACATCTCATCCGAAGAAGAATTGAATCGTGTGTTGCCTGTTGTTCGTTCCATTCGAAAAGAATTTGCAGCATTAACAATAAGTATTGATACGTTTTATAGTGAAGTTGCTCTCCCTTGTATTCATGAAGGAGTCGAATGGATCAACGATGTTTCAGGAGGAAGAATGGATTCCAAATTGTGGAATATTGCAGCGGCAACGCAATGCACGTATGTGCTTATGCATTCGCGCGGTAATTCTTCAAATATGAGAGAATTAGCTGTTTATGGAAATGTTGTTGAAGAGGTCTATGATTATTTCCAAACTGAAATTGAAAAATTAAATCAGTTGGGAGTGTCTAAAATTGTTTTGGACTTAGGATTCGGTTTCGCGAAAAATAAAGAGCACAACTTTGAATTGCTTCAAAACTTAGAAAAGTTTACAGCATTTGGATTTCCTGTATTGGTGGGAGTTTCAAGAAAGAAAATGATTCAACAAACATTAAATACAAATGCTGAAGAAAGTTTAAATGGAACAACTGTTCTGAATGCGTTCGCATTGGATAGAGGCGCATCTATCTTACGCGTTCACGACGTACTCGAAGCAAAGCAAACGGTTCAATTATATAGCGCGCTTACCTTCGGCAGCAAGTAACGTATTTTGCATCAATGACACAATAGTCATTGGTCCTACTCCACCGGGAACAGGTGTAATAAAGCTACATTTCGGTGCAACTTCATCGAAGGCAACATCACCGAGAAGTCTGAACCCATTTTTCTTTGAAGCATCAACTACACGGGTAATACCTACATCAATAACAACAGCTCCTTCCTTCACCATACTTCCCTTAAGGAATTCAGGTTGACCAATTGCTGCGATAATAATATCGGCTGATTGACAAATTTCTTCAATGTTCTTTGTCTTGCTGTGGCAGAGGGTTACTGTGCAGTTTCCAAACGGATGATTCCGTTGAAGTAAAATAGAGACTGGAAGTCCTACTATATGTGATCTCCCTAAAACAACTGCGTGTTTTCCAGAAGTTTGAATGTTGTTTCTTTCCAATAAAGTAATGATGCCCATTGGAGTTGCAGGAAGAAACGTTGGAAGATTCAGCATCATTTTACCTACAGATTCTGGGTGGAATCCGTCGACATCTTTGCTCGGCGCAACAGCCATTAACACTTTCTTTTCATTGATATGTTTCGGAAGCGGAAGTTGAATGATGTAGCCGTCAATGGAATCGTTTTCATTTAGAGAAAGTATGGTTTGCATTACTTCTTCTTCTGTGCAATTTTCTTCTAATCGAACCAACGTAGACGCGAATCCGACTTCCTCACAGGACTTCACTTTAGCATTGACGTATGTAACACTTGCACCATTCTCTCCAATTAATACAGCTGCAAGATGCGGACGTTTATATCCCTGATCTACTCTCTCAGCTACTAATTGCTTAATCTCAGATTTAATGGTTTGGGAAAGTGCTAATCCGTTTAAAAGTTGCATAAACTAAATTTATTGAACAAAGTAACAGCAATTTCCTGAAAAATTATCAAATGAGGTTGTGTACTAAGTACACTTTCCTATATTTGAACAACTAACTACCTAATTTATGAAGCAAAAAGGAATTTTCTTTTTACTACTTTTCTTTCCTTATTTTGGCTATCGCTGTGCTGCTCAGATTTTAACATCGACACCAGCATTTCCAACTCAAACCGATCAAATAACTGTTTTCTACGATGCTACCTCTGGTAACGGAGATTTATTGGGATACACACCGATTTACGCTCACACTGGTGTGATAACGAATAACAGTGTTGGGCCAAATGATTGGCAACATACTGTAGGAAATTGGGGAACCGCTGATCCTGCAGTGCTCATGACACCCATGGGAAATAATATTCACAAGATTGTTATTACACCATCGACATTTTATAATTTGAATGTCGGTGAAACGGTTTCGAAAATGATGTTCGTGTTCCGCAATGCTACAGGATCTGTAGTTGGAAGAAATGCTGATGGTAGTGATATTTATTTAACTATTTATCCTCCCGGATTCAACGCTTCGTTTTCACAGCCGGCAGCAGAATCTCAAATAGTGAATGCGAATCAAGTTGTTCCTGTAACAGCAAATTCTTCTTTAGCATCAAATATTACCATTTCTGTTAATGGAAATCAGGTTGCTTCCGGAACTGGGGTTACTACTTTGAACTACAATTTTAGTCAAAGTGTTCCGGGTGAATATACTTTATCAATGACAGCTGTAAATGGTTCAACTACGATAACAGATGAAAAAGTAATTATTATTCTTCCCCCAATTAATGTGGCATCCGCTCCGGCGGGAACAATAGACGGTATTAACATTGTTTCGCCAAATAGTGTTCGATTGCAGCTTTATGCACCAAACAAGAACTTTGTTTTTGCTATTGGTGATTTCAATAATTGGCAGTTGGATTTAAACTATCTTATGAATCGGACTCCAGATGGAAATACTTATTGGATAGATATTACCAATTTATCTCCAGGCACTGAATATCGTTTTCAATACTACATAGACATGGAGGGAATGCGTGTTGCGGATGTTTACGCTGAAAAGATATTGGATGGTTGGAATGACAACTGGATTCCTGAAACCACTTATCCTAATTTAATTGACTACCCATCAGGACTTACATCTGAACCTGTTTCGGTATTTAGAACGGATCCTCCAGTTTTCAACTGGACAGATCAAAATTATGTTCGTCCTGCAAAAACGAAGTTGGTTGTTTATGAATTATTGGTTCGCGATTTCCTTGAAGACAGAACTTATGCTTCATTAACTGATTCATTGGATTATTTAGAAAATCTCGGCGTTACCGCTATTCAGTTAATGCCTATTAATGAGTTTGAAGGAAATGACAGTTGGGGATACAACCCTTCTTTTTATTTCGCTCCAGATAAAGCTTATGGTTCCTCTGAAGCGCTAAAGACCTTTGTGAATGAAGCGCACAATAGAGGAATTGCGGTTATTTTAGACATTGCTTTGAACCACAGCTTTGGTCAAAATCCGATGGTGCGAATGTATTTCGATGCGAACGCAGGTCAATGGGGACAACCGACTCCAAACAATCCTTGGTTCAACCCTACCCCTAAACATGATTTCAATGTTGGATATGATTTCAACCATGAGAGCATTCAAACTAAAAATTTCACAAAACGTGTTATTGCTCATTGGCTTCAGAATTACCATATAGATGGATATCGTTTCGATTTATCGAAGGGTTTCACACAGAATTTCACTCTTGGAAACATTGGCGCATGGGGTGCCTATGACCAAAGTCGCGTGAATATTTGGAACGATTACTACAATCACATGCAAACGGTTGCCCCTGGATCCTATGGAATTTTGGAGCATTTTGCCGACAATAGTGAAGAAACTGTCCTGAGTAACAATGGAATGATGTTTTGGGGAAATTTGAATCACGAATATATGGAAGGTTCAATGGGATATTCTTCGAATTTTTCATGGGGAAGCTATCAGAACAGAGGATGGAACAATCCACACTTAATTACTTATGCGGAAAGTCATGATGAAGAACGTATGATGTATAAAAACCTTCTTTACGGAGCAAGCAACGGATCCTACAACATTACCAATTTAAATACTGCCTTAAAGAGAGTTGAGCTTGCCCATTGTCTTTTACTTCCAATACCTGGACCTAAGATGATTTGGCAGTTCGGTGAATTGGGTTATGATTACAGTATCAATACTTGTTCTGATGGTGTAACCATAAACACAGATTGTAGAACTGCTGCTAAGCCAGTGCGCTGGGACTATTGGGACAATCAAAATAGAAAACACCTTTACAAGGTAACAGCTGCTTTGAATAATTTGAAGAAGACAGAACCTATTTTCTCAACAACCAACTTCAACATTGACTTGGGTGGATTTGGTAAGCGTATTCATTTGAATGGAACGAACAACGCTGTAGTTGTTGGAAATTTCCAAACAACAAGTTTGAATATGATACCCGGATTCCAACATACGGGTACTTGGTACGACTACTTTACAGGCAATGCGTTTCAAGTAAATGATTTGAATGCGTCTTTCTTCTATGAGCCCGGGGAATACCATATTTACACCGATTATCAATTAGCAGTTCCTGATTTGAACACCTCATTGGAAGAAGTAATGTCTTTCGCTAAATCTTCTTTCATGATTTGGCCGAATCCTGCAAACAATCGCGTTAACGTTGCATACAGCATGGTTCATGCGGCTCCAGTACAAATTGTATTGCGTGATTTAACGGGAAGAGTAGTTTCCTCTTTCAACACACAAGGTGTTTCAGGAATTAATCAATCTGAATGGAATTTATCTGCTGAAAACATTTCAGCGGGATCTTACATCATATCTGTTGAAACTGAAGGAAGAAGAGAATCGGCACCATTTATTTGGAATCCGTAAACCACTATTTACAAACAATCAGTTAGTGTACCTTTAACACGAAGTGATTTCATTTTATATTAGCGCAACTTAAACCAAAACAAATTCTATTTTTTGTATGTCAAAAATTTATAAAATTAGTTTGCTAAGCGTCTGTATAGCTCTGTTCTCCGCGATTTCATGGGGGCAATCTATTAGCGGTGTGGTAACGGATGAGGAAAATCGTCCTATTCCAGGAGCATTTATTCTTGTCAAAGGAACTTCCAATGGAACTGCGAGTGACCAAGTTGGAAATTACTCCCTTACTACAGGAGCAGGAACTTTCGAAATTGAAGTAAAAGCACTCAACTTCACAACACTAACTAAAACAGTTACCGTTTCTGGAGCAGATGTTAAGCAAAACTTCAAATTGAATTCGGGTTCAATTACATTGGATAACATTGAAATTGTTGGATACGGAATTGAGCGCAACAGACCAAGCACAGGTTCCATAGCAAAAATTAGCGGTAAAGACATAAGTGCTATTCGCACACCAAGTTTTGAAGCGGCGCTTCAAGGTCAAGCTGCCGGATTGCAAGTTTCTCAAGGGTCTGGTATTGCAGGAGCGGGCTCATTGATTCGCATTCGCGGAACAGCCTCAGTTTCTGCAGGTGGAGACCCCTTGTATATCATTGATGGTATTCCAATGACGCAAGATTATTTCTTGCGTGGCAACAGTGGAGCATTGAACAACAACCCACTCGCAACCATTAATCCCAATGACATTGAAAAAGTTGAAGTGCGTAAGGATGCTGCAGCAGCCGGTGAATACGGATCACGTGCCGCAAATGGTGTAATTATTATTACCACCAAACGCGCGAAAGAAAAGGGATGGAAATTCGATTACGGTATGAATGCTGGTATTGCAACACCAGCCTCTCGTCCAAACATGCTAAACACAGAAGAATACTTGCGTATTCGTCAAGAAGCTTGGGAAAACGACGGAGGTACGGGTTATGTTTGGTTGCCAAATTTGACATCTGCTACAGACGATGCTGCTACTCGTAAAGCTGCATATATGAAGGCCAGATTGACTGACACGGATTGGGTAAATGAAACTGTAGGCAGGGGCACCAAATATGGAACAAACTTTTCCGCTCGTTACGGAGGAAAAAAACACAGTGTATTTTTCTCGCTTGGTTATGACGACAACCAAAGCTTTTTAAAGGGCAATAGCTACAAGCGTATATCTGCTCGTGTAAATCCTGAATTCCGTTTAGGAGACAAGTTGAGATTGAATTTATCTCTTTCAGGTACGCGTGGTTTGAACCAACGTGTTGACGCTGCGTGGTCGGGTGGATTGGGAGATGCTATGTCTAACGCACTGCCATATTACCCAGTTTACCACACCGATACTACATTTAATGCAGCAGGTGAAGTGGTTAACAAACCCGGAGATTATTTCTATTGGAGAGACGAGTTCGGAAACGTGAAAAATCCGGTTGCTTATAGAGAGCAATTGCGTTGGACGACTGTTGAAGATCGTGTAATCAATACCGGTCGTTTGATCTATATGCCAAAGAAAAACTTGTTCATTATCGCTACGGGAGGTATGGACTGGATGCACATTGGAGAAAACAGATTAACTCCAGCTTCTTTTGATTTATCTAATGGACAAGGAAGTTTCAGTAATGATCAGCGCTTGGTTAGAAACTACAGTTACAATATTACGGCTGAATACAGTAAAGAACTAAAACCAGAATTGAATGCGTCAATTCTCATCGGGCACGAACTTCAACATTCAAAAACCAACTTCATTAACGATTACATTCCTAATTTGGATGAGACCGTTGCTGAATTCTCTGATGTTGAAAGTAATCCTGATACTCGAGTGCGTACCGTTGGAAATCCAAGTCAATTCAGCTTCTTAGGTTTCTTCGCGAAGTACAACATGAACTACAAATCAAAGTACTTCTTTGAAGCAAGTGTTCGTCGCGATGGAAGTTCACGCTTCGGAGTAAACAACAAATTTGGTAATTTCCCTTCTGCATCTTTGGGATGGATTATTTCTGAAGAAGGTTTCTTGAAAGACAATAAGACCATAAACTACATGAAGCTACGAGCAAGTTATGGTTTAACCGGAAACTCAGACATTCCAGCTAATGCACAATATGCTTTATACAGTGCTCCGAATAATGGTATTTTTTATAATCAAAACCCTATCCTCTTCCCTACTCAAGCAGGAAATTCTAATCTGAGATGGGAAACAACGAACAATTTCTCAGTTGCTTTGGAAACCGGATTTTGGCAAGATCGTTTAACAGTAACCTTGGAAGGATATAGAAAGTACAGCCGCGACGTACTTATGAATGTAAGTCTTCCAGCAAGTACTGGATTTACAAACTTCTGGGACAACGTTG
This sequence comes from uncultured Chryseobacterium sp., assembly GCA_964385405.1. GTDB lineage: Bacteria > Bacteroidota > Bacteroidia > Flavobacteriales_D > Sanyastnellaceae > CAIZGX01. The sequence goes on from CAYLOT010000016.1 coordinate 48,257, forward strand.
CAGAGGTTATGAATCAGGGTATTGAATTAACTACAATTGTTAACTGGACAAAGAGCTCTAAGTTTACTGCACGCACAAGTGCTAACTTCTCATATAACTATAACGAGTTAGTAAGCATTGGAGATTACACTCCAGATGCTGTATCGGGAGGAACGAATGACTCACGTGTATTGGTAGGTAAACCGATAGGTTCATTCTACCTCGTTGCGTTCGACCACATCGATGCTCAAACAGGTCTTCCTGTTTACATTACACCTGAAGGAAACTACACCACCGATTACGATAATAGCATTCGTAACTATGTGGGAAATGGCTTACCTAAAATGATGGGTGGTTTGACTCAAACTTTTGGATGGAAGAATTTCACTCTATCAGCTTTGTTCACTTATAGCCTTGGTGCAAGAATATTTGATTCAAGCGCTAAGCGTCAATTGGGTGTTGTTACAAGTTGGAACATGCGTGAAGAAATCCTTGATCGTTGGACTGCACCTGGTGATGAGTCAACTTTCGGAAGACTTACTTTGGATGAAACTACTTACGGATTGCCAGATGGTTTCCCATGGTGGAATACTTCTTTGTTCATGTATAAAGCAAACTTCATGCGTTTGAGAAACTTGGCTTTGGATTATACTTTCCCGAACGAAGTGACAAAGAAATTGAAAATGACCGGATTGAACATTGGTGTAAGCGTTACCAACTTGTTCACCATTACGAACTTCCCAGGTTTAGATCCTGAAGTGGTTCGTGACTTCGAAAACGCGCAAGACAGAAACTTAAGTCCTAACGTGACTTACTTAACGCCAATGCAAGAGCGTAGTTTCAACATTCGCTTAAACGCTAACTTCTAATTCGAACGAACATGAAAAAGATATCATACTTCATTATAGCTATTGGATTAGCTCTCGGAATTGCCTCATGTGAAAAAATGTTAGAATATCCGCCGGAAGGTGCAATTCTAGCTGAAGATGCACTAAAAACGCCCGACGATGCTCAGCGCCTACTGAACAGCTGCTACGACGTTATTGCAAATTTATTCGATGGTAAGTATCAGAACATCTGTGAACTGATGAGCGATAACATGGCCGAGCCTAATGGTTTAGATTTTAATGCCATTTACACACGTGAAACCAACTTCTTTACCCCAACAACAAATGGTACGTATTCAGATTTTTATTACGCCATATACCGTTGCAACTCCTTGATTAAAAACTTCGATTTAATTGAAGGTTTAGAGGACTCAGAAAAGAGGCGTATGGAATCAGAAGCTCGCTTTCTGAGAGCTTTTTGTCATTTCAGTGTTGTTAAGGTTTGGGCTCAGCCTTATGGATACTCACCCTCAAATTCTCATTTGGGAATTATTTTAAGAAGAGAAGCAAGCAATGAACCTCTACCAAGAAGTACCGTTGCAGAATCATATGCCTTTATTATTGAAGATTTGGAATATGCATATGCAAACCTTCCGGAAACCAACGGAAATTATGCAACTAAAAATGCAGCTGCAGGATTGTTAGCAATGGTTTACTTCCAAATGAACAATTATGTTCAAGCGGAACAATATGCTTCTTTGGTTATTAATTCTGGTGCTTATACGATGAGCGATACATTGGATCGTTTCCCTGCTACCCCAGCAATGAATCCTGAAACTATTTTTGGAATTGTAAGTTCAAACCCTGGAGCTACCAATATTGATCAACGTACTGACAATTTCATTGGTAACTATAACGCGGGTGGTGTGCTTCCTCCAAACTTAATGTTTTCAAATGAATTGTACCAATTCACCAACTTGAATAGCGCAGATGATCGTTTAGGTTGGATGCAGTCTAGTGTTGGGCAGTATAGAAACACCCGCTTTGAGGACAAAGTTTTCTTCAATATTCCAATTATCTACCTGACCGAATTAAAATTGATTCGTGCCGAATGTTTGGGTGAAATGGGTGGTGATTTAACTGTTGCTATCAACGACATTAACGATGTTCGTGACCGTGCTTTTGGTGTTGGTTTAAATGATCTTTCTTCTTCGTCAACAGCTTCTGAAGTAATTGCAGCTGCGCGCAGAGAATACCGAATTGAGACCATGGGCGAAGGAAAATGGATTAATCAATTGAAGCGAATTGGAGCAAAAGGAGAAAACGTTGTTGTTCGCAATGCACCATGGAACTGTCCAGGTATGGCACTTCAATTTCCGAATAGTGAGTTCACATCTGCCTTATTTGTAGGGAATCCGGAAGGAGGATGCAACTAAAGAGGCGAAAAATTTTTCGCCCGTATTGAATAAATGTAAAAAGTACAAAATATGAAATCGATAAAAATATTTTTGATGATAGCCTTAACTACAGGTTTGTTCGCTGGTTGTAAGCCTGAAACAACCGGTGAGTTGGGAGAGCCCTCGGATAAGTTGCAAGGAATGGGTGGCACTTGGGAGCTTACCTCTTTCATTCAACAAGATCCAAACAACCCAATTTTGGAAGAGCGTGATTTAAGTGAGTTCTATTTGGTGGCAGGTGTGGAACCTATGCGCATTACATTAGATGTGGAAAATCAGACATATAGTGTTACCATAACTGAAGGAAAGAATTTCTTCGGTGAAAGTGGCACATGGTCTTTGGATGACAACCTTGCCCCTTCTTCAATCACACTTATGAACGCAAATGACACACTTGAGTTGTTCCTTGGAAATATGGTGCTTCCTACCAGCAACAATATGGGGTTACAGTACCACAGAACGTGTTCAGATGGATTCAAGAATGTGATTTATAAGTTTAACTTCCAACGCATCTAATCATGAAAAAGATATTATTTACCCTTGCTGCATTCGCAATTTCTGCTGTCGGATTTTCACAAGCAGCATTCGTATTCCCCTCACCTACCAATGCAAATGCTACTATGGATTTGTACATTGATGTGGCTCAAACTACAGGAGGACTAAAAACTATTTTAGGAAATCATCCCGAAGAAATAGACTCTGTTTATATGTGGACATGGCAGCCAGCTGGACCTTCTTGTGGAAACGGCGAATGGGGAAATTCAAATACATGCATGCGCCTGACACACGTGAGCGGACTATTGTACAAGATGACATTTGTTCCAACGACCTATTATGCATGCACTCCTCTGCAGTTGTTTCAAAACGGTATCTCATGCTTGGCAAAATTGAAGAATGGTAACGCATATAGTTCCGATGGAGTTGGTGAGGCGAAAACTGAGGATTTGCATGTAGACATTGTGCCTGCATTATGCGCAGACCGCATTTGCTTTTTTCCGGAAGCAGCAAAACAAGACGATTTCTTCAGCATTAGCTATGACAATTCACAAGAGACAGACGTGAATTTGCAAAATTTGGGAGCAGATGATTGTTACATTTTCCTTCGCGCGTTTACAGGAACCTTTACATTCTTTGATGTTGCGCCACTTGCTAACGTGACCTCTACCCCATCTCTTAAGATGACCGAGATTGCGCCTGGTAAATTTAGAAAAACATTTATTCCTGAAGATTTTATGCCGATTCCGGAAGGATCTACCATTACAAAAATTGGTTTTTACATTGTTAAACCCGGGTATACACCAAATCCTCCCCCTTATCAATATTATTATCCATTGAACTGTCAGTAATAATGGTTAATTCATGACAGTATAAAGAGGTGAATTCAGTTCGCCTCTTTTTTTTGTTTACATTCGAAATATGAAATCACTATTCAATGCGCGTGTATTTGCATCTCTGGCTGTTGGAGTATGCGTTATTCTTTCGGCATATGTCCTCATGAGAGGATACCGTGATCGAAACGGAAAAGACAATGTTATACATGTTACCGGAATGGGTAGTCGAAATTTTGACTCTGACTTAATTGTATGGCGGGGCTCCTTTTCAAAAACGAGTAACGACCTAGCAGCTGCCTCTGCTGCGCTAGAGTCTGACCGAAATACCATAAAAAATTATTTAACGGGAAAGGGAATTCAGGAGAATGAGATAGTTTTCTCAGCTATGGAGATCAATAAGAATTATGATGATATTCGCAATTCCGAGGGTGATATTGTTGGATCTGTATTGACTGGCTATAGCCTTTCGCAAATGGTAACTATTGAATCTTCTGAAGTTTCAAAGGTTGAGCAGATTTCTAGAGAGGTAACTGAACTGATTGCCTCAGGTGTTGAGTTTTACTCTGAAAGTCCGGAGTTCTATTACACCAAATTGGCCGAGTTGAAAATTGAAATGGTTTCTGAAGCAACAGCCGATGCTCGTCTTCGCGCCGAAAAGATTGCACAGTCATCGGGAGGTGCTCTGGGAAATCTTCAAAGTGCAGAAATGGGTATTTTCCAAATTGTGGGTCAGAATACCGATGAGGATTATTCGTGGGGTGGTGCTTTCAATACTTCATCTAGAAGAAAGACCGCTTCGATTACAATGCAGCTGAATTTTGAGATTGATTAACACTGCATTGTTTCAATATCGCTAGAAAAGTTTTTATCGAATGTGGCTTTAGCCGTATTTTCGCCACCTAACTAAACCCTCAATACATTGAATACACTTGCATTTACCGCAATTTGTCTTTACGGTTTCTTTTTAATTTTTATCTTTTTCTATTCGCTGGTTCAATTGAACTTGGCCATTCAATTCGTGAAAAAGAACAAGCGCAAACGTCAGATGCCTGTTATTGCAGAAGAAGAC
>CAYLOT010000016.1:53019-56412 GCA_964385405.1 uncultured Chryseobacterium sp.
CCTGCAATTGGCTCACCATCTGAGTTACCGGCTGAAATGAATGCATTGAAAGCGCAACAATTCCGTTGGACAAAAGGAGCGGCTGAATGCACTCGAAAGAATTTAGGTAAAGTTCTAAGAGCGAAAGACATGGGATTTGCTCACAAGGTTCACGCAAGTTTCCATTTGATGAACTCGGTTGTTTTCTTGAGTATTCTCGGCACATCTATCTTGAGTATGCCAATGTTATTTATTAAGCATTACTTTGACGGGAAATTACATTATGGCCTTTATCAATTTAATGATTACAGTATCTACTTTGCAATTGCTTCGGCATTCTTGGTGAGTTTCTTTATTTTAGGATTCTTCTATTGGGTCTCTCGTCCGCCAATGCCTTTCTTTCAAAAGTTTGGACGTTTCGTTGTTGACTTTCCTTTGTTCCTTGCAGTATCTATGGGATTATCTTTACACAACGCGGTTGCGGTAATAGAGGGCTTAACCGGAAAAAAATCAGCATTCGTTCGCACACCAAAATTTGCGATTAGCACAGGTAAGAAAGGTACATGGACAGACAAGAAATATCGCGCACCTAAGATTTCTCCATTAACCATTTTAGAGTTCATCATGTTGCTTTATTTCGCAAGTGGACTGGTTTGGCCATTTATTCTAACCTGGTCGGAAAGAGATCCAATTTCAAATAAAATCAATTGGGAGTTCACCGATTTCGGTTTAATGCCTTTCCATTTGATGCTTACCATTGGTTATTTTTATGTAACCTATTACAGTATTAAGCACGCCAAAGCAAACTAAAATTTATTTTAATTAGTCATTCTATTGAAAAGCTCGGCATGTCCGAGCTTTTTGTGTTTATCTTGCGATACAATATATTTTTTCATGAAGAATCTTTGCGTTTCTCTTTTCATTATCTCTTCTATCGCCGCAGGAGCACAACCCTGTATTGATGGAATGGCGGGGATTTATCCGTGTAATAATGTTGATTTGCTTGCATATGTGCCTTTAGCAAATATTGGTGCAAATCCAAATAATGACAACACCAACGATATATGGGGTTGGGTTAGTCCTGTTTCAGGAAAAGAATATGCTATAGTAGGTGTTTCCAATGGTACAGCTTTTCTAGATGTTTCTTCACCCGAGTCTCCAATCTACCTTGGTACTCTTCCTTCTCATACAGGCAGCAGCTTATGGAGAGACGTTGAGACCCTAAATCATTATTGTTTTGTTGGAAGTGAAGCGAGCGGACACGGGCTTCAAGTATTTGATTTATTACAATTAGACAATGTAACAACTCCGACTTCTTTCGTGGAAACGGCTTATTACGGTGGTTTCGGTCATTCGCATACCATTGCTATTGATCCCGAGAGCAAAGTTCTTATGGCGATGGGAACAAGTACTTTTAATGGAGGTCCTCATCTTGTAGATGTATCTAATCCACTCCAGCCCACTTTAATGGGTGGATATGCTGAGTCTGGATATACGCATGATGGGACAATACTTACCTATAACGGTCCAGATCAAAATCATCTTGGCGATTTAATAATAGTGGCGTGTAATGGGAATTCAGGTTGGGGGGTTGTAACCCTGAATGCCTCAGATCCGACAGATATACAACTGCTAGATAATTTTGATTATCCTGAACGTGGGTATGTACATCAAGGTTGGTTCACAAAGGATATGTCCCACTATTTAGTGAATGACGAATTAGATGAACAACAACTTGGCAATGGAACCCGGACTCATATTTTCAATTTTACTGATCTCGATAATATTGGCTATATGAATTATTATCAAAGCACCAACTCGTCGATTGATCACAACTTGTATATCAAGGATCAATTTGTATATGAAAGTAATTATCGTAGCGGAGTTCGCATTCTCGATGCATCAAGAGTTGGTACAGGAGTTCTAAATGAGGTTGGATATTTCGATTTATTTCCCGCGAATGATTTGCCGCAATTCAGCGGAACATGGAGCAACTACCCTTATTTACCAAGTGGGGTTAATTTAGCAACAAGCATGTATGATGGATTTTTCATCTTACGTCCAACACTACTTTATTTGAATGACTACTCACTTAATGCCTGTGGACATGCTGTGGACACCCTAAAATTGAAAATTCATGCAGACTTACAATTTCCTTTAACAGCAAACATTACAGGCATACCTGGATTTCCGGTTTTTAGTGGAATAAATATTACTGGACCAGGTACTTACTACATTATTATATCTGATTTAGGAACAGTGCCCACCGGAAATTTCAATTGCACGCTTCAACTTCAAACCACATTCGGAGAATCTTACGATTTATTCTTTTCAATAGCTGTTGGTTCAGCACCGGCTGCCCCGTCGCTTATTTCAGTTCCTTCGACTATTCAATACAATGGTTTCGATTACACATTTAATTGGAGTGCTATGCCTGGAGCAACATCTTACTTATTTGAAATTTCAGAAAATGATGCAACATTTGGAAATATTGTATATACCTCAACAGAAACAGGAAATTTTGCAACGTTGCCATTTGACTTTGCTTTTGCTGAAGGTAATACATATTCTTGGAGAGTAACTGCAATCAACCTTTGTGGTTCATCTGCAGTTTCTGTATCCGAAGATTTCCAGTGGATTCCTGCAAGCATAAATGAAATCGCAGAGCGCGAATTTATTGTTTACCCGAATCCAGCTGAAAATGAAGTGTTCATTCAAAACTTCCAATCGGGAAAATCGAATGTAACAATCTACAATTCAACAGGACAAGTCGTTTATTCTGCAAGCTTCAATCAGCCTGGTGTTCATACGCTTGAAGTTGAAAACCTTTCAACAGGAATTTATACGATTCAAGTTGGCAGATTGACAAAGCGCTTATTGATTAAGTAAGGTTTTTCAGTCTGGAAATATTTTTCCTGGATTAAGAATCCCATTTGGATCGAAGACCTCTTTTATTTTCTTCATGAGGTTCAGTTGAACTTCATTGAAGGCAATGTCCATGTAGTTCTTCTGCACCCATCCTATTCCGTGTTCACCGCTGAGCGTTCCTCCGAGAGAAACGGTCAATTCGAAAATTTCACGAATGGCCTTTGGAAGTGTATTGTTCCATTGTTCATCGGACATTTCATCTTTCAGAATATTGATATGAAGGTTTCCATCTCCGGCATGTCCGTAGCAAACGGAACGAAAGCCATAGCGCTTTCCAATGGCCTTCACTTCACGAAGTAATTTCGGAAGTTCAAATCTTGGAACAACAGTATCTTCTTCTTTATAGATGGAATGAGACTTCACGGCCTCACCTACTTTTCTTCTCACTTTCCAAAGTGCTTCCTTTTGATTGTGGTCCTCAGCAAATAAGATCTCTCCACATTCATGTTCCATGAGCACATTTGAAATGGTTTCGCAATCGAGCAT
>CAYLOT010000017.1:0-14298 GCA_964385405.1 uncultured Chryseobacterium sp.
CTCAATTGCTTCAGCATACTTAATGCTTCTTCAAAGTCTGCAGGTTTGTTAAGCAATTGGCCTTCAACATGAACTACGGTATCTGCGGTTATCACCAATTCGTTGGCTGTTGCCGTTTCCAATAAAGCCTCGGCCTTTCTTTCCGCTAGGCGTTGTGCCACTTCCGTCAAAGGCCAAGAAGAGTCAATTCTTTCGTCTACATCGGAAACCCGAACTTCAAAAGATAGTCCCATGCCAGCCAACAATTCCTTCCTTCTCGGAGAGCCCGATCCCAAGACTAACTTGTAGTTGTTCATCAACGGTAATAATTCTTCCATGACTACAAATTTAAGCCGTAAATTTGCGCGCATGCATCAATTAGTTCTTATCCTCGACTTCGGTTCGCAAGTCACCCAATTGATTGCTCGTCGCTTGCGCGAGCACAACGTTTATTGTGAGATCAAACCTTGGAACAAGGTCACTTCCATCCCAGAAAATTGTGTTGGAGTTATTTTATCTGGAAGTCCATACAGCGTTCATCAAGAAGGAGCGCCGCTACCTGCGGTTTTCGATATTAATCCGAATCTTCCAATGCTTGGAATTTGCTACGGAGCGCAACTCATGGCACACATGAACGGAGGGAAAGTAGAGCGCAGCACACACCGCGAATACGGTCGTGCCAACCTCATTAGCCACCAAGCAAACCATGTTTTATTTCAAGGAATTCCCGATAACTCACAGGTGTGGATGTCGCACGGAGACACCATTACAGGCCTGGGAGAAAACATGGATATCATCTGCAGCACAGAGAGTGTGAAAGTAGCTGGATATGCCTTCAAAGACCGTCCGGTTTTCGGAGTGCAATTTCATCCGGAAGTATTCCACTCAACAGACGGTGGAATCATGTTGAAGAACTTCGTTGTTGATGTGTGCGGATGTAAACAAGACTGGACGCCGGCTTCTTTCGTTGATGAAACCGTTGCAGAATTGAAAGCAAAGCTTGGCGACGAAAAAGTGATCCTCGGTCTAAGCGGCGGCGTAGACAGCAGCGTAGCTGCTGTGCTTATTCATAAAGCCATTGGGAAAAATCTTTATTGCATTTTTGTGAATAACGGATTGCTTCGCAAAGACGAATACGAAAGCGTTTTAGAGAGCTATTTGCATTTAGGTTTGAACGTAAAGGGTGTCGATGCGAGTGAACTGTTTTACGACGCGTTGAAAGGGTTATCAGATCCAGAGGCGAAGAGAAAGGCAATCGGAAAAACATTCATCGATGTATTCGATGCCGAGAGTAAATTGGTGGAAGGAGCGAAGTGGCTCGGACAAGGAACCATCTATCCAGATGTGATTGAATCGGTTTCTGTTTCTGGCGGACCGTCGCAAACAATCAAGAGTCACCACAATGTGGGCGGACTTCCAGATTACATGCAGCTTTCGTTGGTTGAACCGCTTCGCTTGTTGTTCAAAGACGAAGTTAGAAGAGTAGGGCGCGAGCTTGAAATTCCAAATGCAATTTTATCGCGTCATCCTTTCCCAGGTCCAGGACTAGGTATCCGAATTTTAGGAGACATCACCCGTGAAAAAGTGCGTGTGCTTCAAGAAGTAGATGCTGTTTGGATTAACGGATTGAAGGAAGCGAATTTATATGACGAAGTATGGCAAGCAGGCGCAATCCTACTTCCAGTGCAGAGTGTAGGCGTTATGGGCGATGAACGTACATACGAAAATGCAGTAGCACTGCGCGCAGTAACAAGCACCGACGGTATGACCGCAGACTGGGCGCATTTGCCTTATGAATTTCTTGCCAAAGTGAGTAACGATATTATCAATAAAGTGAAAGGTGTGAATCGCGTTGTTTATGACATTAGCAGTAAACCACCGGCTACGATAGAATGGGAATAAAAATTGTTACCTTTAGTTTAATGAAAAGAATAGCATTCTTAATTCTGTTGGTATTTGCAACCACCGCGGGTTTTGCTCAAAACTGCAAGAACTATCACGTCGTTGCTACTGGAGAAACGCTTTATCGAATTTCGCGCATATACGGATTAACCATCGCCGAGATTCAAGCGCTAAATCCGGGTTTGGTTACCACAGTTAAATTAGGAGAGCATATTTGTCTTCCAAATTCGGTGAAGCCAATTCGCACGGAGGTTTCTGACGCTTATCCTCGTGAGGACGGAGTTATTGCCGTTGAAAGCAAGAAGGACACTTCGCGTACATCCGCCTCATCAAAAAAAGATTCCTACGCCATTGCCTTGTGTTTGCCATTTTCAACTTACCAAATGAGCAACGACTCGCTCGACGAACGGTCGGTTAAGTTGAGAAATGTGGCCATTAATATGTATCGTGGAGCCATGATGGCTCAGGAAGAATTGCAAGATAGGAATGTCAACGCAACAATTTATTTGTTCGATGTAGGGAACAGTATTGATGCGGGTAAACGAGCCGTTGAGCGTTGCGAAGAAGTGAATGCAGATCTTGTTGTTGGTCCACTTTTTAAAGATCCTATTCAAGAAGTTGCGAAATGGGTTTCGAAAAGAAATTCGCATTTGGTTGTTCCTGTGAAAATGAGCAACAAAATTTTACTTTCTTCGGAACACATGAGCAAGGCTTATCCGGGCAACAATTCGCAGTGGTATTATTTGGCCGGCTACGCAAGGCAAGAATTTCCGAATGCAATTATTGTAGGTGCTTATGCAAAAGGCAAGGACGATTTTTCCAATGAAGCCGCTTTAAGTGGTTATTTGGCGGAATGTGGAGATACATTAAAGTCATTCGATGTCTCATTGAATAGTGTGAAGTTGTATGACTTTGTAAAAAAATCGAATAAACAGGTAGTTGTTCTGGATATGACTTCAGATGAGAAAACAGGCTCCGCCCTCACCACGGCGCTTACAGGATTAAATGTAAGTTTTGTAGGTGGAGAACCCAATGTAAGTGAAACCCTTGCCGAACAAAGTGCGCGCAACATTGCAACGAAGAATATTAGCTTGGACTATTACAACCTTGATAATTTGAAATGGATTGCGACGTACCGAAAAGAATTCCAAGCGGAACCCGATGAATTCTCGGCAATCATGCATGACATTGTTCTGTATTACGGAACAGGTCTTCAATTTTTCGGGACCGATTTAGGAAACCATTTAAATGAGATTGATCAATCTGGCTTGATTTCACTTGGATTCGAATTCTTCAAGACGGGTCCAGAGTCGGGATACGAGAATGCCTACGTGAATGTGGTTCAAAAAATGAATGGAAGATGGGGATTGAAGAACAACTCGAAATAAGCCTTTCGCCTTTTCAGCGTAAGGTAGTTGGAGATTTACTTGAAATTCAGGACAGCATATGTGCGGCATTGGAAACCTTCGACGGTTCCGATTTCAGAGAAGATATTTGGAAGCATACAGGCGGAGGTGGTGGAAGAACTCGCGTAATGAATGGTTCTTTAATTGAAAAGGGTGGGGTGAATTTTTCTGCAGTAACTGGTCCTGTTCCTCCCATGATGAAAGACCGCATGCATGCTGATGCAAAAACATTTTTCGCCACCGGTGTATCCTTGGTTATTCATCCTTTTTCTCCGCATGTTCCAATCGTTCACATGAACGTTCGCTATTTCGAAAGTGACGCCGGAGACCAATGGATAGGCGGAGGAATAGATCTTACGCCAATTTATGTGAACGAAGAGCAACGCGATTTTTTTCATGCTGAAATGAAAAATGTTTGTAATGCGCACGGCATGAATCACGAAGAATTTAAGTTATGGGCCGACAAGTATTTTTTCATTCCACACAGAAAAGAAACTCGCGGAGTAGGTGGAATTTTTTACGATTATCAGAAACCTTCTGAGAAAAAAACAATGGAAGAGTTGTGGGCATTCAACAATGCAGTAGGTCACACCTTCAACAAGGCGTATTTACCCATTGTTGAAGCCAACATGAATCTCGAGTTTACCGAACAACAAAAGCAATGGCAATTGCTACGTAGAGGGCGTTACGTTGAATTTAATCTAGTTTGCGATAAAGGAACGCTCTTCGGTCTTCAAACCGGAGGCAGAACAGAAAGTATTCTCATGAGTCTTCCAAAATTCGCCTCTTGGGAATACGACTTTCAAGTCGAACCCAATTCTCCTGAAGAAAAAACGCTAAATATCTTACGTTCCCCCATCGCGTAGCGTCATCCGCTTGCGGTCATCAATCGAAGATTGTCATCACAACGTGTTGTGTCATCAATCGAAGATTGTCATCACAACGTGTTGTGTCATCAATCGAAGATTGTCATCCCGAAGGGTCATCAGCTTCGCTGTTTAAAGGCGGTTGTCCACCATCTTCACTCCAGGAAATCCCGCTTGATTGAATTTGAAGTCACCTTCGTTGATCGCAGGGTTGGCTTTGAAGTTTTTGATTTTGTAGGTAACGTTTGCGTTTTCGCGAGTTACGACGTTTACTTTGGTAAGTTCCATTTTCGCTTTATCTACGAATAGGGTTACTGTGTGAAAGGATTTAGATTTTGGATTCAAAGGGTAAAGCGCAATCTCATAGCAAGCAACGCCGTCGATTGTTGCATTCGTGTTTTTCATTTCGTGCTTAAAGTCTTTGTTCCAGATGGTATACATTTCCGAAGGATCGAAACCACCGTCTTTCACATCTGCTAAGTTGTCGATAGAACATGAGTTCGATTTTTTGTTGTAAGTCCAAACAGTTACGCCGTCGCAGTATACAGAATAGTCTGGAAGCGCGAGTTGGTATTTTTTTCCTTTAACCTTTACAGTTCCGTTTTGCTTGGTCACTTTTCCGGTTTTTGGATTGCTTAATTCAGAACTGAAGTCTGAGGATGTGGTTGCCCACGATTTTGCTTTGGTAGAAAGTTTATCTAAGATTTCTTTAGAGGTCTGTGCTTGAAGAGAAAACGTTGCAAGAAGTGCGAACGCTAAGAATAGATTTTTCATTTTGTTTTTTTATTAATCACGCAAGGTTTTCAAGAACTGTTCCAAAGCTATCTCATCGGGTATTAAAACCTTCCGAGCTTTACTTCCTTCAAAGGGGCCAATAACACCTGCCGCTTCCAACTGATCGATCAATCGGCCTGCACGGTTATAACCCAATTTCAGTTTGCGTTGAAGAAGAGATGCAGATCCTTGTTGACTTAACACAATGACCTTGGCTGCTTCTTCGAACAATGAATCGCGTTCCGAGTTGTCAAAATTACCAATTTCCATTGAATTTTCATCCATTACTTCTGGAAGATGGAACGCATGCGGATAACCTTGTTGGCTTCCAATGTACTCTGTTATGGCCTGTACCTCAGGTGTATCAACGAATCCACACTGAAGTCGCAACAAATCGTTACCCGTGCTTAACAACATGTCTCCGCGTCCAATCAATTGGTCTGCACCGCCCGCATCGAGAATGGTTCTTGAATCTATCTTCGAGGTTACGCGGAATGCGATACGTGCAGGGAAATTGGCTTTGATTGTACCTGTGATAATATTCACGGAAGGACGTTGTGTGGCAATGATTAAGTGAATTCCGATTGCACGAGCCAATTGCGCAAGACGAGCAATAGGTGTCTCAACTTCGCGACCTGCGGTCATAATCAAATCGGCGAACTCATCCACTACCAATACGATGTATGGAAGGAAACGGTGTCCGTTGTTCGGATTTAATTTTCTTGAGATGAATTTCGCGTTGTATTCCTTAATGGTTCTGCACTCGGCGGTTTTCAGTAAGCCATAGCGCTCATCCATTTCAATACACAACGAGTTCAACGTTTTAACAGCTTTGCTTGTGTCTGTAATGATTGCCTCGGCTTCATCGGGCAGCTTTGCTAAGAAATGCCTTTCAATTTTATTGAAGAGCGTAAGTTCCACTTTCTTCGGGTCTACCAACACAAACTTTACTTGGGAAGGGTGTTTCCGATAAAGCAATGAAACTAAGATTGCGTTCAATCCAACGGACTTACCTTGTCCAGTAGCTCCGGCCATAAGTAAGTGAGGCATTTTCGTAAGATCGGTAACAAAAATATCGTTGGCAATGGTTTTACCCAGTACCAACGGAAGTTCCATGTCGGCATTTTGAAACTTATCGCTAGCAATCAATGAACGCATGGAAACCACATCGGGTCTGCTGTTTGGTACTTCAATACCTATTGTTCCTTTTCCAGGAATTGGCGCTATGATACGAATTCCAAGTGCCGCAAGTGAAAGCGCAATGTCGTCTTCCAAACTTTTAATTTTGGAGATGCGAACTCCAGGGGCAGGCACGATTTCGTACAACGTAACAGTGGGCCCGATGGTCGCTTTAATCTTGGCAATTTCAATCTTGTAGTGATTGAGGGTTTCAATGATTCTGTTCTTGTTTTCCTCGAGTTCCTCTTTTGAAATTTGCGGACCGTTTCCACCGTAGTTCTGCAGGAGGTCAATGGAAGGAAGTTGGTAACGTGAAAGATCTAGCTTTGGATCATACTCTCCGAATTCTGTGCTTTCAATCTCGTCAGAGCTCAATTCCTCTGCTTGAACAACCGGAGCAATTTCAATTCCGAGATCTCCCAAATCGTCGTCTTCGAAGATGGTTGAATTTCCAGAAGAGACAGGATCTAATTCAAATTCGTCTGTTGTTTTTTTTTCCTCTTCCTCTTCCTCTTCCGGAATTAATTCGAACGTTGGTTGAGGCGCTAAAGGATTTTCAAAGTCGAAGGAAGTTGCGGTTGCGGGCGTATCTTCTTCAATTACTTCGTATACCTGTGGTGCAGGCTCGGGTTCGGGTTCAGGAGTGTAGCTCGGAATGGCTTCAGCTTTCACTTCTACTGTTGTTTCTTCACGGTTTACTGTTGGTTGAAATGGAATTTCTTCTTCCTCTTCTTCCACAATCCGAGGTTTGTCTGCTTTGGGTTTTGATCGGAAAAGCACGCCTAATCGGGCAATAAAAGCATCTACATGGTGATTGAAGTTTACAATGAAGAATACTAAGATTACGAACAGTATACCGAACAGGGTGCCCATCCAGCCTAAATTCGAGACGCAGAAATGAGTGGCTACAACGCCGTATCCTCCAACAAAAAGACCATTTATAAGAATTTCAATATGGTCGAAGGGAATAGGGTTGGTACGGTGTGCAAAGAATCCTATTGCAAGTGGAAGAAAGAGCATGATGCCCACACTTACGCGGAACGTTTTGAAAAAGGGAAGAAGGTGTTTTCCAGTTAGCATGCGCATGCCAACGAGGAAGGTGAGCAAAGGAATGCAAAGAGCCGAGATTCCAGCAAAGTGAAACATGAGTGTATGCGCCCAGCGCGCACCTAGTCCGCCCATCCAGTTGTGAAATGACTCGTTTAATCCGCCGCTTCCGACAAAAAGTTGTTGGTCGTGAGCGCCAGAAAGTATGTAGGAAACACAAGCGAGTGCAGTAAATGCTGAAAATAAAAGAACAGCGAGTCCTGCTATACGCATGGACCGGACATCGCGGTTAAAGTGTTCGTTTCGATCTTCAAATTCGGCAGAAGTGTCGACTTCGCCTTTTCTTTTTTTAGCCAAAATGTACAGATGTATGAATGTGTGAAATTATTCAGTAGAACAACAGAAAAAGCAGGGGGTGTAGTGTCTTATTAACATAGATTTGTGGCTATTCCTTGCGAATGAAGTGGAATCGTCGAAAAAAATGATTAGCAATGTTGCAATTCTCAATATTCTACGTATATTTGCCGTCCAATTTCTGCAACAATGGCTAAGAAAGGTAATAGAATACAAGTTATAATGGAATGCACAGAACACAAAGAGTCTGGCATGCCCGGCACAAGCCGCTACATCACTACTAAGAACAGGAAGAATACTCCTGAGCGCTTAGAGAAGAAAAAATTCAACCCGATTTTGAAGAGAATGACGGTTCATAAAGAAATCAAATAAGCTTAAGTCATGGCAAAGAAAGTAGTTGCGACCCTTCAAACGGGTGGTGGAAAGAACCACACCAAGGTTATTAAAATGGTAAAGTCTGCGAAATCAGGCGCTTATTCCTTCAAAGAGGAAATTGTACACAATGATAAAATCGGCGAGTGGTTTGCTAAAGGCTAATCGCTGTTAGAAATACGTTAAAAGGCTTTTCCTTTGGAAAGGCCTTTTTTTTATTTTAGACCTAAACTATGAGTTTCTTTAAACGACTCTTTTCCAAAGAAAAAAAAGACAAGCTAGACCTTGGTCTGGAACGCACCCGCGAAGGTATTTTCGGGAAGCTTGCTCGCATAATCACAGGTAAGGCGCATGTAGACGATGAGATGTTAGATGAATTGGAAGAAATTCTAATTACATCTGATGTGGGAATAGATACCACAGAAAAGATTATCAAGCGCATTCAAGATCGAGTGCGCAAAGAAAAATCAATGCCTACCGATCAGCTCAATCAAGTTCTTCGCGATGAGATTGCGCAAATGTTGGTGGGGCATGAGGGTGAGGAGAGTGAAGAGATTTTTATTCCAAAAACCGATGGAACGCCTTATGTAATAATGGTCGTAGGTGTGAATGGAGTGGGAAAGACCACCACCATTGGAAAGATGGCCTATCAACTTCAACAACAAGGGAAGAAGGTGGTTTTAGGTGCTGCTGATACGTTTCGCGCAGCAGCGATTGACCAATTAAAAATTTGGGCGCAACGCGCGAATGTTGATATTGTGGCTCAAGCTATGAATGCCGATCCTGCAGCAGTTGCTTTCGATACTCTTCAGTCGGCCGTTTCGAAAAATGCCGATGTCGTAATCATTGATACAGCAGGAAGATTACACAACAAGGTTGGTTTAATGAATGAGCTTTCGAAAATCAAGCGTGTCATGCAAAAGGTGGTGCCGAATGCACCTCACGATGTTATGTTGGTGCTTGATGGATCAACTGGACAAAATGCTTTCGAACAGGCAAAGCAATTTACGGCGGCTACGGAAGTTTCGTCTTTGGCGATTACAAAAATTGATGGTACAGCCAAAGGTGGTGTGGTCATAGGAATTTCAGATCAATTCAACATACCTGTTCGCTTCATTGGTGTTGGAGAACAAGCAGGTGACCTTCAAGTCTTCAATAGATTTGAGTTTGTAGACAGTTTATTCGCAGGAAAAGCAAAATAATGAAAACAAAAACCCTCAAGAAAAACAAGGTGAATGTAGTAACCTTGGGTTGTGCGAAGAACATTTTTGATTCCGAAGTTATGATGGCGCAATTGAAGGCGAATGCTTTCGATGTAGCGCACGAGTCGGAAGAAACCGATTCGGAAATTGTAATCATAAACACGTGTGGTTTCATAGATAATGCGAAGGAGGAGAGCATCAATACCATTCTTGCATGGGCGAGAGAGAAGGAGCAAGGAAACGTTTCGAAATTGTATGTGACCGGTTGTTTGAGCGAACGTTACAAGCCAGAATTAGAAAAAGATATTCCAGAAGTAGACGCGTTCTTCGGAACACGTGATCTTCCTCGGTTATTAAAAACTTTAAAGGCAGATTATAAAAGTGAGTTGGTGGGAGAGCGTTTGTTAACGACTCCGAGTCACTTCGCTTACTTTAAAATTTCTGAGGGGTGTGATCGTCCGTGCTCATTTTGTGCAATACCCTTAATGCGCGGAAAACACAAAAGCACACCCATGGATCAGTTGGTTGCCAATGCAAAATCGTTAGCGGCTAATGGCACCAAGGAGTTGGTTTTAATTGCGCAAGATTTAACCTACTATGGATTAGACATTGAAAAAAAACGCACGCTTTCAGAATTGTTAAAACGGTTGTCTGATGTGGAAGGAATCGACTGGATTCGCCTTCAATATGCTTTTCCAAGCGGGTTCCCAATGGACGTGCTTGATGTAATGAACGAACGCGATAACATTTGTAAGTATCTCGACATGCCTCTTCAACACGGAACAACAAAGATGTTGCAAGCCATGAAGCGTGGTATTACGCGTGAGAAAACCGATGCGCTTATTCAGGATATTCGTATGAAGGTTCCTGACATTGCAATTCGTACAACGTTGATTACAGGATTCCCTGGTGAAACTGCAGCTGATCACAAAGAACTTTTAAAGTGGATTGAACAATCGCGTTTCGAACGATTGGGTGTATTCACCTACAGCCATGAGGAAAATACGTCTGCATTTGTTTTAAATGACGATGTTTCTGCGAAAACTAAGAAGAAGCGTGCCGATGAAATTATGGAAGTACAGTCGCACATTTCTTTGGAGCTGAACGAAGCTAAAGTAGGAAAGACATACAAGGTTTTGATTGATAAAATTGAAGGAGATTATTTTATAGGTCGAACAGAGTTCGATTCTCCTGAAGTAGATAACGAAGTAGTGGTCTCTAAGTCTGAGGGGTATTTGCGTGTTGGCGATTTCGCGAATATTGAAATTGTACGTGCGGAACATTACGACTTAATTGGAAAAATAAAAGCGTGAGTTCAGAAGTGAAATATCCCGTAATGGAAACTTTCACGAGTGTTCAAGGTGAAGGCGTTTATTCCGGTGTTCCAAGTTTTTTTATTCGTTTGGCTGGATGTGACGTGGGTTGTGTTTGGTGCGATGTGAAACAGAGTTGGGACAAAGAAAAGCATCCGTTTATTTCCGTTGAGAAGTTGGTGGAAGATGCTGTTGCAAGTGGTGTAAAGACAGTTATTGTGACCGGAGGAGAACCCACCATGCATGATCTTGCTCCGCTAACGGAGGCTTTGCGCAACGTAGGTCTGAGAATTCATTTGGAAACAAGTGGAACTCAAAAACTGACAGGACTTTTCGATTGGATAACATTTTCACCGAAGAAATTCAAAATTCCTCTTGAAGAGTATTTCGAATTGTCGAATGAGTTAAAAGTTGTCATTTTTCACAAATCGGATTTGAATTGGTCGCATGAAATGGCTGTGCGCATGAATGAAAATGCGCAATGGTTTATGCAGCCTGAGTGGGATAAGAGAGAAGAAAACCTTCCGCTCATTTTCGATTGGGTATTAAAAAACCCACACTGGCGTGTGGGTCTTCAAATTCATAAATATATGGGAGTTGAATAATTAATCGGGTTAAATAATCATTCACCCCGATTAATCTATTCTTTAATCACCCTTACTTTATTCCCTTCTTCATCGGTCACAACATAGATTCCAGCTTCGTAGGTGCTGAAATTAATTTGCCAAACACCGTTTAAAGTAGTGACAATTTTACCTTGAATGGAATATACTCGAATATTGCTTTTTCTTGAGCATTGAACAATGCCTCTTGTAGGATTCGGATAGACAGAAAAAATCTTCGCAGCAGCATTCATTTCTTCGATTCCAATAACATAACTACCTTGATTGTTTGAAAAGTCAGGAGTGGTAATATGGAAGTCTACCCACTGTGCGTCGCCATCTAATTTTCTTCCTAGGCTCGTGTCAGCTCCCATATGCGCCCACGCAATTTCATCAACACGAGTAAGACCATCTGGACTATACAATCCAACGAACTCATTGTTGTTATTCAAACTGAAATTGGCGTGCCTTACTCCTTGAGCAACATCACCATCGGCGAAAAAAGTGAGCCATCCTAATGCAGGCACCGTTACACTGTCTATGAATGAAGTTGGAATTTGCCATCTTCTTGGATTATTGCTGTCATCGCTCATGTAATACCCCGCTAAACTTACGTCATATGTAAGAGGATTGTAGATCTCAACCCAGTCGTCAAATTCGCCGAAATTATCGGCAAATGTGATAGTGTTGTCTGCCATCACTTCATTGATTACAACGGGCTCTGGTGTTATAAATACGAGGGAATTACTATTAATTGGGGTTGCGGGGTTGAATGTAATGATGTTAGGCGATCCGTCTGTTGAACACCCCGCACTTTGTCCTGGCAACAAAACTCCCCAAGTAAGTGAACTCACAGGAGTTGTTCCGTCGGGTCCGGTTAACGTTGCTGTGCCTCCGCTTGGACTTAACGAGATAGGTGTGTGAGATGCACCAAATGCGAGGTCATTATCGCACCAAAATACTTTAAAACTGTTTGGAGGAATAACAGTGTTGAAAGGTTCGTTGGTTGGTATTTGCCACTCCGTAGGAGTGCCGTTGGCACTGAGGTAATATCCGCCAACATTTACTTGATAGGTGTTCGGATTGTAAATTTCAATCCAAGGATCGTATTCAAATTCTGGGTCGTGGTAAATCCCTGTGTTCTGCGGTTGAACTTCGTTTAAAAATAACAATTCAGTAGTGGCGGCTAGTTCTTGATTGGGTGCGTTGTAAGTAACGTTGTTGAAATACTGCCAAGTTGTACAAGCTTCACATGCGCGCCCGTAACTAATGTCCGGAGCCATTTGTGGATAAGAGATTTGGTCAATAATCGTTATGCCGTCTGGAGCTGTTAAAATTACAGTTTCCCCATTTGCACTCAGTGTGAAATTTGTGTGAAGCGCTCCTTGGGTTAAGTTGTCCTTATCCGCGAAAATTACTTTGAAACTTCCTGGAAGCATAGTTGTCGCTCCTGGATCTGTTGCCGGAATTTGGTGCTTTGTAAGGTTCGCTGGATCATCGGAGAGATAATATCCTGCTAGATTAACAATACCACCTGAGTTATATATTTCAATCCAATCATCGAACTCGAAAAACTCATCCATCTGATTGGTGTTGTTCGAAGCCAAAAGTTCGTTCAATTGCAATTGAGCTTTTGTAATAAAAGGTAGAACGATTAGACTTAAGAGAATAATTTGTTTTTTCATAATTCGAATTGTTAAATCAAAGTTAAGAACGAAACGCTCATTCAATATCTTTACTGAGAATTAAGTTGACCTTTATTGAATTCTTAATTCTTTCTTCGCATCAGGAACCGAAATACGTTTGCCGTTTTTATATGCGGTAACAAAGGCATCAGGAATTCCGTTGGCTCGGCAAAAATCACGTTGCTTAATAACCTCATTTATGGTTTTAAATTCACCACTGGTATAGCGTATTTGTCCGTTTTGAAGTTTCTCTACATGCAAGTCGGTATAGGTGTTTAGCACAGTGCTTCTCGAAGGTTTGGCATAAACTCCAACCTGAACGGTGAAGAAAATACCCGAAGTTTTTTCAATAAGTTTAGCGGGTACTGCCAACGGGTCGGAATAGTAATTCACATCAGCAGTCGGAGTGGGTGCAGGTGCTGTTGAGTTCGAAGTAGAGGCGGCGTTGTTGGTCGACGCTCGTTCAGCTTCGGTCATTAAATCGCTGTACCGAACACGTTCACGATTTTTATAGGCTACAATAAACGCGTCGGAATAACCCATTTGTCGGATCTCATTCCTTGCTTGAATTGCCTCTGTGTAAGATGAGAAAAATCCTGTGCTGTAACGAATGAATCCGTTCGTTTGACGTTCAGCATATACAGGCGCAAACTGATTGAATGTGTTATTAGCTACAGGCAATCGGAAAGCACCGACTTGAATGGTGTAAAAGGATCCTTCAGGAAGAGGTAATCCAATGGGAATAGGATTACTGTCGCTATAAGCCGAAGTAGTTTGGCGTTGATAAAATGTTCGTTGTACAATATTTGGAATGCTTGTAAATGAACTTGCGTTGTTTGAACTTGCGTTGTTTGAACTTGCGTTGTTTGAACTAGTGTTGTTTGAACTGGTGTTATTGGAACTAGTGTTGTTGGAACTAGCGTTGTTTGCGAGAGGAGTGGTCTTTTCAACCAAGAATTTCAATTCGTTTTTTGCGTTGCGTTCTAAAGCAAATGCACGTGCGTTTTTAGCATATCGTTCGAAGATGTCTTGTTCTGACTTAGCAGCTGCGCGCAACGTGCTTGCTTCCTTCATGTACGCGACAGCAATGTCATAAGCCTTTTTATCATTCAGGGTTGCTATACTATTTGCCGTGTTTATGTTCTTTTTCCATGCCGTTTGAAGATCAATTAACGCATTTGAATTATGCTCTGCTATGAATGAAGCGTTTTTGTCTTCCTCTTGCATTTTTAGATAAATCAACTGCTTTCTTTTTTCGGTCAATTGAGCAATTACTTCCCCAGAAGTTTCATCTTTTATCCGGCTATCAATCACTTCAATCTCGGTATAGATTTTTTCAATCGCTTCTTGATTGGAGATTACAATGTTCGCCTCTGCTAACTCTTCAAATATTTTTTCATCCTGGTAATTCGATTGACCAGGACTGTTGATTATTGCAGTCTCTTCCGGTGTGAATGTTTTTGAACTAGCGTTGTTTAAACTGGTGTTGTTTGAACTTGCGTTGTTTGAACTGGTGTTGTTTGAACTTGCGTTGTTTGAACTAGCGTTATTAGAGCTGGCGTTGTTTGAACTTGCGTTGTTTGAACTAGCGTTATTAGAGCTGGCGTTGTTTGAACT
>CAYLOT010000017.1:14398-54039 GCA_964385405.1 uncultured Chryseobacterium sp.
TGTTGGAACTAGTGTTGTTGGAACTAGTGTTGTTGGAACTAGTGTTGTTGGAACTAGTGTTGTTGGAACTGGTGTTGTTGGAACTGGTGTTGTTGGAACTAGTGTTGTTGGAACTAGCGTTATTAGAACTGACGTTATTGGAACCAGCATTGTTTGAACTAGCGTTATTTGAACTAGTGTTATTTGAACTAGTGTTATTTGAACTAGTGTTGTTGGAACCAGTGTTGTTTGAACTAGCGTTGTTAGTAGTATCAGATTTCTCGTAATGAGAATTTTCCAGGGCAAGAGAAACGCGATTTTTTGATTCTAAAATCTCCGCTTTAAGAGATTCGACATCTACAACATTGTTTAAATTTTTATATTCTGGTTTTACCTCAGGCTGCCTTTCGTTTTCGAGTTCTTGAAGAAGTTTTAAAAGAGTAATGGACTCTTGAAGTTCTAATTCGCGAATTCGCAGATTTTCTTTTTCAGCTTCTATTTCTTCTTGAACAGAAGTGTATTCAACTTCGAGAATACTTAATTCGTTGCCTAAACGCTCAATGTCTTTTTTCTTTTTAGTGGCAGACATTTGTTTGCTGATATCGTTTGCTTTGCTTTCGATCTCTTCAAGTTCTTTTGTTTTAGTGTTTAAACGAAGCCGACTATTGTCACGCTGCGCCTTGTTGCCATTGACGCTGGATTTTGTGTTGTCTGATTTCCAATTGGCTTCCACTTGGTTGGGTAGACCTTGAGCACTTGTCGGATTTTTAGCAACATAGTCATTCACCAGGGAAGCTACCATTGGCGAATCTTTTTCAGCAAGAGATTCTTTAATTTGTCTGTTTGTTGTTTGAATACTTATTAGTTTATCCTTGAGTTCTTTTTCTCTTTCCTTAGATATTTCGTAGGCGGCTATGGCGGCTGCGCTTTTATCTTGAGTAAGAATCATGTTGTTTCTAGCCTCGACCAATTTTGCACTGTCTGCCATTGATTCAGGTTTCTCGAAACGAACGGTTTGAAATTCTTCATATGCCTCATCTGTCTCTGATAAGGTTTGCTGAATATATTGAAGGAGTGATTTTGAAGTTTGCTCAGCTAACAAAATTTCACGCTTCAACGCAGCTATTGTTTTTTCTTGTGATGAAAGTACAGTGTCTATTTCTATGCGTTGATTAGAACCAGAAGGGTTTGGATAGGTTCCCTCAGATGCATTTGTCTCAGGATTATTTGCAGTAGCGAAGGCCGCTTGGTCGACTGTTGCATTGACGTCGAGTTGTGATTTTGCAAGAAGCATTTGACGCTGAAGGTCTTCTACATTGTCGTTCAGCGGATCATTCCAATAGTTTTTCACTTCGACTTTTTCACGTCCATCTGTTTTCGTGTAGACTATTTCTTGACGAAAAACGCGTGAGCCTTCCGACGGCGGGATCTTCACCAATACTTCATGAATTTGAGGGCTTCCTGGGGGTTGAATTTTGTATGTGTAGTTTCCTGCTGTTGGAATGAACAATAAGTATTGTCCGTTCGATTCGCGCGCTTGCGTATCCATGATTTTACGATTCGTTAAATCATCGAACACTTGAATCTTTGCTTCTGTTTGGGTGGCGTCAACACGAGAAATGAACTCACCTTTCAGGTAGGTGATGTTCATTGGAATTCCATTTACAAAAACGCGATAGACATAAAGTTTGTCGGGTGAAGTCAATCGACTGCTAGCGAAATAGGCTGTTGTGTTTAAAGAGTCTGTGATGAAAAACAAATCATCGTCTGGCGTATTAATAGCAAAATCCATGTTTACGGCAGGTCCAAAATCGTTGATAGATGCGTCCCACTCACAGCGGAAAATGTCATACCCACCCATACTGCCGTGTCCTTTAGAAGCAAAGTACAACGTACTTCCATTGGGATGCATGAATGCGAAATCCTCGTCGTACTCTGTATTTACTGTGCTCTTGAGCTTTACAGGTGGTGTGAAGCTTCCGTTAACACGCGAGGTCATGTAGATGTCTTTTCCGGTAAGTCCATCTTTTCCTTTGCTTGAGAAGAAAATTTTCTTTCCATTATTTGGAAGGAAAAAGACATGTTCTTCTCTCGATTTTAAATCGAGTCTAGATAAGAGTTCTTTTGGTGTAGAAATAATTTTCCCTATCGAAGGATCAATATTCATGTATCTGTAAAAGCTCGATTTTTCGGCTTCAGTCTTCTCCAGTACCTGAACATCTTTTATGCTATTCATTAAGTTCAAACCCGATTGTGCTGAAAGCTTTTGCGCTTTACAATCTGACTTGTTAAGCTGCTTTTTTTCTGCTGTTTTTTCGAATTGCTCATATTCGGAAAGAGCTTCTTTGAAATTGTAGCTTAGGTGATAAGCTCGAGCAAGGTAGTAATGCGTTTCAGGCGCGCTATATCCCCTTCGAATGCCGTCTTTCATGAAGAAGATGCATTTGTCGCGGTCAGTTGTAGCATAAATACCTGCTGCGCCAAAGCGAAAAGCATACATCGGATTGCTTCCGTACAACGATACCAATTGTGAATACTTTGCATATGCTTCCAAGTAATTATCATCTTCGAAAAGGACGCTGGCCTCTGCCGCTAGTGCTTTTTCGTCAATAGGCTTTTGTGCACAGACACCGCCAATGCAAAAAGCGAAGATGAGTATGGAAATTAAATTTCTAATAAGTCAGCAGTTTACTTGGATTTGTAAAAATACATCGCAAATTCGCTGTGTATTTATCGTTTCCATTTTTAAAGATACAAATTATGAAGAGTTCGGTACTAATCGGGGCATATTCAATGGCGTTGGCAGTTCTTCTTGGCGCATTTGGCGCTCATGGATTGAAATCAATGGTATCGGAATACCATGTAGATATTTACAACAAGGGTGTTTACTACCAAGTTGTTCATTCGCTAGGCATTCTTGTGAGCCCCTTACTTTTGAAGAGTGGGAAACCTTTGAAAATCGTCCGATTATTATTTCTAATGGGAATAGTGGGATTCTCTGGGTCACTATACGTTCTGACTTTTGCGGATTTTCTTCCTGCAATTGCGAAACAAATTGTTGGTCCAGTTACTCCTGTTGGAGGAGTGTTCTTCGTTTTGGCTTGGGTATACTTGGCTCGGGCCTTTCAAAAAGCAATGAATAATTAATATCGAGGTGAACATTCACCCTTCGAAGGTGTTAACTTTGCAAAAAATATATATTTTATGTCATCATTAGTCGGAAAAAAAGCGCCTTCATTTAAGGCAGGAGCAATCACTAACGGAGGAACCGTGGTGAGTGATTTTTCATTGGATCAGTTCATCGGAAAGAAACATGTTGTATTCTTCTTTTACCCCAAAGACTTCACATTCGTTTGTCCTACTGAATTGCATGCATTTCAAGAAAAATTAGCAGAATTCGAAGCTCGCAATTGCGCGGTTGTGGCGTGTTCAACAGATACAGAAGAAAGTCACTGGGGATGGTTGCAAATGGATAAGAAAGCCGGAGGTATCAAGGGTATCACCTATCCGATTGTTGCTGACGTTTCGAAAACCATCTCTGATACCTACGGTGTTTTAGCAGGAGAGTATGATTATGATTCAGAAGGTAATTTGGTTGCTAATGGACCGATGATTGCTTATCGCGGACTATTCTTGATTGATAAGAACGGTGTAGTCATGCACCAGTTGATTAATAATTTCCCATTGGGAAGAAATGTTGACGAGGCTTTGCGTATGGTTGATGCACTTCAGTTCTTCGAGGAAAATGGTGAGGTTTGTCCTGCAAACTGGTCTAAAGGAAGCGAAGGTATGAAAGCGAATCACGAGGGTGTTGCGGAGTATTTGGCGAAGCACTAATCTCAAATTAATTGAATGAAAAGGACTCTTCGGAGTCCTTTTTTTATTGTGTGAATTTGTTTGTGGCGTATTCTTGTAACTATGAAGAAACTACTATTTTCATTTGTCTTTTCAGGTGCTTTTGCCCTCAATCTTTTTGCACAAGAACATCCCATGTGGTCTGATTTGATGCATAGTGATATCTCGGTGTTTGACTTTGTTTCGGAGATGAATGCGGCTTGGCCACAGCGCCCAATAGAGCGCGGTCAGGGATACAAACCACTCGAACGCTTCAAATGGTTAATGGAAACGCATGCCGACGAAAATGGAAAAATGCTGAATGGACGGGAGACTTTGGAATTGTGGACGGCATTGAAAAATTATTCAAATGGAAGATCTTTATCCGGTAATTGGCAGCCTTTGGGTCCAATACTCGATGATGTAACCACGCGGGAAAATATTGAAGGTGTAGGAAGGGTGTCGTGTGTGGCTTTCCATCCGATTGATGAGCAAATTATGTTGGCGGGCACCCCAGCTGGAGGTTTGTGGAGGTCAATAGACGGTGGGAATAGTTGGACTACGTCAACCGATTATCTGCCTACTTTGGGTATCAGTGCTATAGCTTTTGATGCAAATAATCCCAATGTTGTCTACGCAGGCACTGGTGATCGCGATGCCGGAGACGCTCCAGGAATGGGGGTCCTTAAAAGTGAAGATGCAGGTGAAACATGGAATTTTGTGAATGTTGGAATTACGAATAGAACGGTTGGGAAAATCATCGTTTGTGATGATGCAACATCAAGTGTTGTAATTGCAACTGATCTTGGCATTAGGCGATCAACAGATGGAGGTCTTACATGGGTTCAAGTTTCTTCGAATACTTTTAACTACAAGGATATGGCCCAGCATCCGACCAATTCAAACATTTTGTATGCTACTGGTGCCGGAAGGTTTTACAGAAGTGAAGATTATGGGGTTACATGGGCGCAAAGCAATTCGGGGATGAGCAATGGTACGCGAATGTGTGTCTCTGTAAATGCTTCCGAGCCTGATGCAGTATATGTTTTAAGAACGGGGACATATTCGTACACAGGAACATTCAAAAGTGAAGACAGAGGCTTAACCTTCACTCAAATGAGCAATTCGCCAAATATTATGGGTTGGTCTGCTGATGGATCAAGTTCTGGTGGACAAGCATGGTTTGATCTCTGCCTGTCTGGAGATGTGGAGGTGCCTAATCTCATTTACTGTGGTGGAATTCGTTTGAAAAAGAGTATTGATGGCGGGGTGACTTGGCAAGACATCAATTCCAATTACGTGCACGTAGATCAGCACGAAATGGCTATAAATCCGCACAACCATGATTTGTATGTGTGCAACGATGGAGGACTTTATCGTTATGTGAATAATTCTGAATGGCAAGATATCTCGCATGGAATTGTAAACGGTCAGATTTATAGAATGGGTCAGTCACCGCATGATGGTGCCAAGGCATTGAATGGTTTTCAGGATAATGGTACTGCAGAATTCCAAGGCGCACGATGGGTAAGAACTGGCGGTGGAGATGGGTTCGAATGTATGTATGATTACGACGAAGTCGGAAGGCGCTACAGTAGTATATATTACGGTGACTTATACAGAACATCAAACAACTATGTTAATCAGAAATTTGCTGGTGATGGTGTAAATGGAATGACTGAAGAGGGTGCATGGAGCACACCTTTTTGTTTGCACGCAGATAGCAGCTCGACCATGTTTGTCGGAATGAAGAATGTTTGGCGTTCAAAGAATATTAAACATGCAAACAAGGATTCTATTGTTTGGGAAAAAATTTCGACGAATTTCTTGAGCGCGAATACAACAGACTGTAATCAAATTCGCGGACATTACACCAAGGGCAATGTATTGTATGCATCGAAGGGCTCACGTAAATTGGGAAGAACAGACAATGCAATGTCCGACACCGTGGTTTGGCAAAACATTAGCACCTACTTGCCGAACGCTGTTGTGGCAGTGAATGCAATTGAGACACATAAGAGCGATTCGTCAATTGTTTACATCGCCTTCAATAAGAATGTATACAAGAGTGTAACTGCAGGAACTTCGTGGACCTTAATGACTCCGAATCTTCCTGATGTAGCAGTAAACACCATTGTAACAGATACTTCTTCAGTCTTGGAGAATTTGTACATAGGAACAGATCTTGGAATTTATTATTGGGATGCGAGTATGACCGAGTGGGTGAATTTCTCCTCGGGGTTTCCATATGCTGCGCGAGTAACTGAATTGGAAATTGCCTATGACTCGCCGAAACGAATTCGTGCTTCAACATATGGAAGAGGAATGTGGGAAAGTGATTTGTATAGCCCGGAAACGAACGTGTTCCCAACCAGTGCTGTATGGAACTCACCGAGCACTTCAGGTGAAGTAATTGGAACCTTCGACGCCGATATATTTTTCTATCGGAATCTTTCAAATATTGACGTGAGCGATTTAACATTTTCGGACTTTTATATTGAAAATGGAACAGTCAATTCAGTTTCAGGTGGACCTTCTCATTACACGGTAAACATTACTCCGACAACATTCGGACAAGTGAAAGTGGTTCTTCCAAGCAACTCGGTATTGGATAATTTTTTTACGGGAAATGAAGTGAGCGATACGCTGAAGCTTGTATTTATGCCAGCCCCTTCATCATTCGGAAGTAAAGGACCAGGTGGAGTAGGAGATAGTAATGACCTTGCATTTTGGATGCGAGCAGACAAGGGCGTGCTCTTGAATGGGGCACTTTCGGCGAATGATGGGGATCCTGTGTACATCTGGCAAGATCAAAGCGGAAATAACAATTCCGCTTCTCAAGGAAATGTAAACCAGCGCCCTACATTCATCGAAAACAATGGGGTACATACTCGCGCTGGAATTCAGTTCGACGGCGATAACGACTTCTTGCAAATGGATGATGTGTTAGGTGGAAGAAGTTCAAGTGCCTACTGCGTTGTTGAAACAGATTCGATTCTATTCAACGATCACGGCTGGTTCGCTAGCGCTCGAGTTCCGAACGGTTACCTTCTTCACCCTTGGAAGAACGATTACTATTATCACGGGGAAGTTTTGGATCTAGAAAGTAATTATTCAGGTTCGCCAATTTTCTATATCGGGGAAGCCACTTCACCACACATCTATGGTTTAATCTATGAGCAAGACGATTTACATCAATTGTTCTATACCATTTTCGACGACCATCTGTATCCATTTCCTGGAATAAATATTGGCGCTCGCGACAATACAACCCCTATTGACATCCGCTTTGGTTGGGATTACGACGATCGTTTTGGAAAGGGAAGAATGGGAGAGAACATCTTATACAAGCGGAGATTGTTTCTTTCTCATCACACCATTGTAAACAATTACTTAGGTGCCAAATATGGTTTGGACTTAGGGCTTCAAGCACGTTACTTCCATCCGAATTACACAGAGGAAGTTATTGGCGTTGGTCAGGAAAATTATGGCGATAAACATGAAGTTGCTCAAGGTATGGGCGTGTTGGAAGTCAGCGCTGTGGGAACCATGAGTGATGGGAATTATTTGATGGTAGGGAGCGATGTTAACGGAATGGATGTAAGTAATTCTGTTTATCCGTTTGTTTCTAATCGTATTGAAAGGACTTACGCTTTCACAAGAACAGGTAATGCCTTTCTTTCCACGTTCAAAGTGCCAGCTGCAGAATTATTAGGATTGAACGAAGTGAACTTGATCGTAACAGAATCGGAAGAGTTTAGTTTGAATAATACAATTCAGGCTTATCCGATGACTTTAGTCGGAGAGAACTACGAGGTTTCACTTTCGCTTCCCGCTTCGGGAGTGTTTACCATTGGTGAAACTCCTGTTTTAAATGTGATTGAAAATTCATTGAATCAAGTTTCGATTTTCCCTGTTCCAAGTTACGATGTATTGAATGTAAATGTGGGACATGAAATATTGAATGCAACGAATTACCGCGTTTATTCAGCAGATGGAAAGCAAGTTCTATTTGGTAGTATAAATGCAGCGAAGCAACAATTGAATATTGCAAATCTTCCAAGTGGGATTTATGTTGTTGAGATTCAAGATTCAGGTTCCTTGGTGAAAAGAGAATTTATAAAACTGTAAGGGCTATATTTGTGTGTACCTTAACTTAGTAAACATGCGTAAATTTCTGTCTTTGTTCTTGATTTTTTCTGCACTGTCTGCGGTAGGGCAAACTTCGATAAGCGATTGCGAGGGAGCCATTGTTTTGTGTGGTGACTTGTATACGGAGACTCAAGCGTCTTTTTCATCTGGGAGTGTGTTTGAAGCAACGGGTGCTTGCAATCAAGGACTGGAGCAAAGTTCTGTCTGGTATACGTTTACTGTTCAGCAAGATGGGAATTTAAGTTTTATTTTGGATCCGTTGAACGACGCTGATGATTACGACTGGGGCTTGTTCAATATTACCACCGGCGGTTGTGCTGGCTTGGGAACTTCTTCACCAGAAGTAGGATGCAACAGCTACGGAGTTTTTGGAACGAACGGACCTACTGGAATCTCTTCTGCCAACGGCGGTTCTGGAACATCTAACGGTCCTGGAAATTTGAACGGGCCTGCCTTCAATGCTGATTTGCCTGTTGTTGTTGGACAGTCCTATGCGTTAGTAGTTATGAATTGGTCGAACAGTTTTGATGGTTATACCATTGACTTCGGACAATCCACGGCTTCACTATACGATCAAGTTCCGCCTGTTCCAGTTAGCGCAGTGACAGATTGTAGCAACCTAACTGTTGTCTTAACTTTCAGTGAGCCCATTGTTGCAACCTCAGTGCAGCCATCGGATTTCACGGTGACAGGTCCAAGCGGCACAATCACAGTTCAGTCCGTGACAGGGAACAATCCCACTATGGCCGATGTGTTCACCATTCAATTGGCGAATCAAGTTTTGATTGGAGGAACCTACACTTTGAACATTACCAACACTACTGGATTTGTTGAAGATGCTTGCGGAAATTTGGGAACACAGAGTATTTCTTTCGAAATAACTGACCCAATAAGTTTCGATGTAGCAACAACCACTGCCTGCAATGGCTTTGGGGGAAGCGTTTCTATTTCTAACATTACAGGTGGAGATGGAAATTACACCTTGAATTTTAATGGGACGAATCAAACACAATTCAACCTTACGAATGTGGTAGGTGGAAATTATACAGCCACTATTACCGATGGAAATGGCTGTCTACGAGCTATTCCCGTGACCGTTCCGAATCAGGACATTCAAGTTTCTATTCCATCTCAGGACTCCCTGACATGCTTAAATTCTACAACTGAATTGATAGGAGTGGAAGTGTTGCCTGCGCAAAACGTTTCTTACGCATGGACTGGCGCGGGTTTAACAAGTACAACCATTGCCAATCCCATTGCAACTGCTCCAGGAGTTTTAAGTTTGGTTGTTACGAATTTAGATAACGGATGCTCTGACTCAGGAACGATTGAAATTTACGCTGGAGATGTTTATGCATTGGATTTAAGCACGATGATACTTCCGAATATTATCACTTTGAAGCAGGATCAATTGAACGACGATTGGCGTGCGATTTTAGGAGCAGATCCACTTTTAGATTTGACGGAATTGTTTCTTGAATATGATTTAACCGTATTCAATCGCTGGGGTGGTGTTGTTTTCGAAAGCACAGCTACTTCGAAGTACTGGAATGCGTCAGATGTAGCTCCGGGTACTTATTTCTATCTGTTTCATTACAAAACTGATTGCGGAACTGCGGTTGAAGAAACAGTGGAGGGGACAATTCTTGTTGTTGAATGAAGTTAGGTGTTATTCTACATGGCGCGAAAAATAACAGACATGCGCAACGTAAAGAAATTGAAAGTGTCTTTTCCGATTGGCATTTAGAAATCCGTGTTACCGAATACGACAAGCATGCGGAAAAAATTGCGAAAGAGCTTTGTAATGAGAATTGTGATGTTGTTTTAGTTTGTGGTGGAGATGGAAGTTTGAATCAGGCAGCGAATGGTGTTTTCAACTCGAATAGTCCTCAAACGCCTTTGGCTATCTGGCCTTCGGGTACTGGAAACGATTTTGTAAAGACGTTGTATACTCCGAATTCATTTCTTGAACTCCGAAAGAGTATAGAGGCTCGAAAGTTCCAATCGGTTGATTTGCCTTGTATGGAATGGGATGGGAAGAAACGCGCATATTTGAACGTCACAGATCTTGGCGTAGGCGGATGTGTGGCCTATGACATGACCCGTAGTAAAAGACGCTTGGGTTCGTTTTTAACCTACCAATGGCTAATTGTGAAGAATCTTCTTCGTTTTAAAAAACGAACCATTCGTTTTGATTTGGATGGAAAGAAATTTGAAGCTCGCGCGATGAATTTTGTTGTTGCTAATGCAAAGTTTTTCGGATCTGGTTTGGGTATTTCTCCGGAGAGCGAAGTCACTGACGGAGTGTTGGAAGTCATTGTTATTGGCGATTTGAATATTTTTGAATACCTGTATTTCGTTCCCAAGGTTCGAAAATGTAAAAAGCTATCGTACCATAAGATTCAGTATTATTCAGCAAAAAAAATAAGCATCGAAACCGAAGTTCCGATGCCTATTGATATGGACGGAGAGTTCGTTGGATTCTCGCCTATGGTTATTTCAGTTCAAGATGCGTTGAACATAGTTGTCAGAAACGACCGCGAAGGGTAAGTGTTACGTTTCTTCCCGCTCCTGAAATATTCGAAGCAAAAACGCGGTAATTCGCATCTAGAATGTTTTCCAATCCAACCATCAATTGAACGTTTTCTTGCACTTGATAGCTTGCACGCGCGTTAAGTGTATACCAAGCAGGCATTCCGTTGGCTGTTGCGTATGCTTCGTTGTCTTCTGCGTTTAGACGATAGTCTTGAATACGCTTCCAACCGTTATACAACACTGAAAATTCACCTCGGAATTTTTGTTGTTGGTAGGTGAATCCTGTTCTTCCGTATACTGGAGGAATGTGGTCCAAAGGAGTGTCTCTGTTGTCAGTCTTGATTCTTCCGTAGGTGTAAACCACAGAAGATTGAATGCTGAAGTGGTCGTTAACCTGAGAATTCAAGCTTAAGTTTCCGCCGTAGATATATGCTTCGTCTGCATTGATAGTGGTAAAAACCGCACTCATTGAACCGTCGTACATCAAAGAGTCTTGACCATTGAATTGAGCTTTTCCTGTCGTTAATGCGTCTGTATAATTCATGTAATATCCGTTCAAAGAAAGAGCAGTTTTCCCGTTGAATTTGCGTTCAATGGTTGCTTCCACGTTGCTTACTTTTTCGGGTTTCAATTCGTTGTTCGGAACAATTAAATTTCCTGCGTTGCTTTCAAAAACTTTTGAAAGATCGTCGACATTCGGAGCGCGGAATCCTGTGCTTGCTAGCCCTGAGATTTTCCATTTGCTGTTTGGCGTTACAACAACTCCGACACTTCCGTTTACATTTCCGTTCGATTGGTTCACGTCTGTGAATGGGAAATCGAAGAACGTTTTATCTGTGAAAGAAGCTGAAAGGTTCACGCGTGAATAACGAACACCAGCGTTGAGTGCAATTTTATTATTCACTTTATGAATGGCAGTTGCATAAGCAGCAGCGCCACTCATGGAAGCTCCGCCGCTTGCGTAACGTGTATTGAGAGGGCTTTGAACGCCTGTGTTAATGTTTTCGGAATAGGCAGTGCTCGTTACATCATTGAAGTAATATTCAAGGCCATAATTTAGTCTTGTTTTTTCTCCAAGGTTTTTTGAGAAATCTGCATTCAATGAATACACCTTTACATTTTCAAAACGATTGTTTCTATTGATGTTGTTGAATCTTCTGTCATGCCTAGTTTGATCTATATTCTGCCAAGCAAGAGTAACTCTTCCTGTATTGTATAGATTAATTCCACCCGATAAGTTTGCATGATAGGCGATCATTGCTCGGGTTTGTGGACCGTAGTACCACTCTGCAAACCTGGGAGCTCCGTTTGAGGTTTGTGTAAGGCGGTCGTATCGAGGAACATCGTTCGTAGTAGAGTATTGAATGTTCAACGTGTGGGTAAGTTTATCGCTTTGTTTGAAGGAGAGCTTTTCCAAGAAGTCGTATTGTTTGTATGCAGAACCCACTTGAACATTCGGATTCGAGTTAGTTATAACGCTGTCTCTTCCATTGATTCGTTCAACATACCAAGGACGTTGACCGAACGTCTCGTAACCAGGATTGCGGTTATTTCCTTGACGAAGATCTCCGAAGTTGTTAAAAGTAAATGAAGTGAAAGATGCAAATCTTTCAGTGCTGGTTTCTACATTAACATGAGCGGCACTTTGATCGGCACTGCTGTATCGAAGCATTGCACCGCCTCTGACCAGTCTGTCTCCGGAGGTAAAACGTGGTGCTCTTGTGTTGAAGCTCATGACCCCGCCTAATGCATCGGAACCGTAGGCTACTGCGCTTGGACCGTAGGCGATTTCAACACTTTCCATGGCCATTGGGTCAAGGCTCAAGATATCTTGCAAGTGACCACCGCGGTAGATTGCGTTGTTCATGCGAACCCCGTCAACAACATACAATACCTTGTTCGCTTCAAATCCGCGAAGGATCGGAGACCCTCCTCCTAACTGACTTTTTTGAACGAGTGCTGTTCCTGTTTGAGCAAGAAGGTCTGCAGAGTTTGCAGGATTAATGAATTGAATGTCTTTTCGCTGAATGGCGCTTACCGGTTGAGCTAAAAATTTTGTAGCATTCGCATTTCGTGTTGCGGAAATGACCATTTCAGAAAGGGTCATATTCGATCCAATTAAATAGGCAACGTAGTTGTCTTTCATTTCGTCGGTCGGAATGGAAAGTACTTCGTAACCGTTGGCTGAAATGAGAACGATTCCCATTGAGAGGCTACCGCGAAATTCACCTTCGTTGTTGGTGGTTCCAATTTGCTGAGGCAGTTCAATGTTGTTTTTTGAAATAAATATTGAAGCACCAGAGATGACTTCAAGGGTGGTTAAATCTTTAACCGTTATTGTTTGTGCATGCGCGCTGAATACACTAGCCATAGCTAGCACAGCGCACAATAATATACGTTTCATTTTAAATGTTATTTGTTAATTGTTCAATTCTAAAGTGTGAAGCATGATTCCTTTGGAAAGGTATTTCACAAGGTGCAAGCAAGTTGTTGAACAAGATTCCTGAAGGAAAGATGTTTCACAAGGTGCTTCGCAAGGTGAGAACTTTAACAATTGGGAGGAAGAGCGTTGAGGCGAACGTGTGGAGATGAAATGAAAAAACGATTTGTCGCGACATGCGAAGTGTTCACTTCGAAAAATGGAATTTGAATAATATCAATATCGCAGGTCCATTGCGATTGAAGTTTGTAGAAGAAGTTAAGTTGTTCTTGTGTTTGTTTTTTGTCGGAAGAGTTTTTTACGAGTGTGCGAACGAGGGTTTTTAATTCGTTTTCTTCCGTATCCATTACGGCATAAAGAGTAACGGATCCGTCTTTGTGAAATTCTTTTCTTGAGATGTCATACATATTACCTTGGTAGAGGAACTCCCAAGGCTCTGGCCATTCAAGCTGATTGAATTCTTCTTGTGACAAATGAACAGGGGTGAGTTGGTCTTCGTGAACATTCCCCATAACAAGAGCTTTCATTTCTTTTTTGACCAACCAAATTTTGTGTTGAAGAATCCAATAGCCTATTCCGCCTTGTGCAAGGAAAAGCACAAGTAAAAGAGACAAGACTCCATTTTTTAATATTGGGTTTATCATTTCCGTTCGCTAAATTAGTGACAAGGAAACTTTTGCCTCATTTATTTTTTCTTCGTTTTTGACTTCAACTCTATTTCTGATTGAAATTCAATAGGTACATCCTCTGCTTTTACTATTTCCATAGTCACTTGGGTTAATCCGCTTCGAACGAAATTAAGTTGTTCAGCAGCGCAAAGTGAGAGGTCAATGCAGCGCTTTGAGGACTTGGGCAATCTGTCATTCACACGGACGTAAACAACATTATTGTTTTTGATACAAGTCACTTTCAGCCAAGTTCCGAATGGAAGGGTCTTGTGGGCACATGTGAATTTTTTTTGTCGAAAAACTTCACCATTTGAGGTGCCATTTCCTTCAAATTTGTTGTGGTAAAATGAGGCTTTTCCAGTCTCTGTTTGTGCAGAAATATTCAGACAAAACAGGACTGTTAGAAGCACAAAGACACTTTTTAATAACGCTTTCATAGATAGCAATTTACGAAAAACCCATTATATTCGCTTAAATCTTAACCAAAATGAGAATACTTCCTATTGCGGGACTTGTTGTTCTTGTCTTAGTATTTAACGTTCAAATTTGCGCTCAGATTAAACGCATGGACGGGCTGTTGTCAGTAGGTGTGAGTTACAACACCTTTAATTTCACAGCGGATATCAGTGAATTGGCCGATTCTAGTGCAACGGTAAGTAAGTCATTTTATCCGTCATTAAGTTTCGCTGGTGATTTTTCTTTAACGAAGGGTTCTCGTAAGAAGTGGAGAGTAATTTTTGGTTTCAGTTATACGAATCAGGCATTGAGTGTGAACGCAACAGATTACAAGTATTCAGATCAAATGGGAGATTTGGCTATTGATCCCTATGTGACCTGGTCTATAACGAAGAGCACCGCTGGTGCACGTTTGTTGTTTTCGTATAATATACAGCACATGAGGAAGCGTAAGATTTTTGGTTTTAAGAAAACGAGTTGTTTGTTGTATACAGGAATTAGTACGAATTTGAATTGGTATGGAATTCGGGAGAACACATTGAATGTCAATTTCGACAAGAAATCATTTGGAACGCGATTAACCGATTATCAATTGGTGGCATTAGGTTTTACTGGGTTTCCTTATCGGAAGAAAGTTGGGGTAAATTGTGAATTGGCTTGGGGCGGTCCATATTTCATTAAAGCCGGAGTTGTTATTGGATTGTAATTTTTTTTGCTGAATACTTGCGAGAAAGCAAAAAGGTGGTATATTTGCACCCACAAATCCCAAACGGCCCGTTCGTCTAGGGGTTAGGACAGCAGATTTTCATTCTGTAAACAGGGGTTCGATTCCCCTACGGGCTACAAGAAAAACCCTCAACGAAAGTTGAGGGTTTTTTTTATAACGAAGTTCCCCTACCCCGGATAGCAGTGAAAAGCCTCTGAGCGAAGCGAAAAGCTTGGAACGGATAGCCGGAATAGGTTCAAAAAATTAAATTGCGAGCAATATTCCCAAAATCAAAATAATATTAATCACTATTAGTGCAGGATAGATGCCGGCTAAAATAAGTCCGGTGATAGCGCGGCTGCGGTATTTGCGATATTCCGGGTCTTTGCCTCGGCGACGTAAGAATCGAATGGCGAAGGTGATTGCAGTTATTTCTAAGGCTATAAACAGAGCTGATCCGATTAGCAAGGAAAGTCCTAAAAGGGCCCAAGAAAATCCGGTTGCGGCACCAATAGTGAAAAAAAGAATAGCAGCCCAAATGGGTGTGGCAACGGATGCAATTCCAAGTCCTAGCGCCCAATTAGCGAGTTGTTGATCTTGTATATCTTGTGGTTGACTGGTAGACCCGTAATTGTTGCTGAAGTACTCTTCTTGCTGCTTCGATTGTTCCGGAACTACGGTATCGTTCTTTGATTGAATAAAAGAAGATTTTTTTGTTGGAAGAATGAGCTCAGTGCTTTCGTTCGAACTGGCAGAAGTCGTTTCAACCGAATGAACGTTCGGCTGAGGAACTTCTAGAGTAGATGTAACAACTACTGCTTCAGTCGAAGAAATTTCATTGGTTTGCGTCAACTCGGAAGGAGCAGAATGACGGTGCTTCCAAGAGATGTGATAGCCATCTTGATGAACGCGCTTCTCAACGGTGCAGGATGAAAAGGTTGTCGAAAGAAGTGCGATGGCAGAGAT
Organism: uncultured Chryseobacterium sp.; assembly: GCA_964385405.1. Classification (GTDB taxonomy): domain Bacteria; phylum Bacteroidota; class Bacteroidia; order Flavobacteriales_D; family Sanyastnellaceae; genus CAIZGX01. The sequence continues at coordinate 30,135 of CAYLOT010000017.1, forward strand.
GCCTATAATTAGTTTCTTCATGATTTAATGTTTAATGCAATCGTTGTAAACGTCTTTGTATGATTTGGCAACGTACAAGCTGTTGCGAATGTCTTCATTGCTCATAAGTTCCTCGTGCAATTTAGGAAGGTGATAGCAAGGAACGCCCGGATAAAGATGATGTTCGTTGTGCAGAGATATGTTTTTCGGAGCAAAGAACAAACGAACAAACCAGTTGTGCGTTGTTGTTCTAGTTTGCATCGAATGGTCATAACCTTCAATACTTGAATGCTCTGCTATGCGTCGCAAGCGATTCGCTACTTGTGTCCAAGTAGCAAAAGGAATAATCCAATACAATAACAACCACATGCCGTGATTGAAATAAATGAAGCTTGAAAAAACAAGGATGTAAAATGAAATTCGAGCGATTGTATAACTCAGTGGTGTCGGTTCTTTTTTTCGCTTCACTTGTTTACCTGACATTACTTTCAGAGTTTCAAAAACACCAATACCAGTAAATTGAATGAAAATAATTTGGAAGAATTTTTTCGCAGACATCGGGAATTTCCAATTTTCATCGTGCTTCGCAATGAAGTCGGGATCTTCGTCGGTATTCAAATAACGATGATGCGCCAGGTGTTTTATACGATATGAGCGCATAGAGATGAATAATGGCCAGGCACAGAAAACTTCTGCTAAAACATCATTCAAGGTGGTGTTTTTTGAAATGAGGTTGTGAACAGATTCGTGCATTATAAGTCCCAAGGCCAAGTATCGTGCGCCAAGGAAGAAAACGAAGACAATGTATAAAGGCCACGAGAAAAAGTTCTCACACAAGATTCCTGATCCTACAATGGCCGCCCATTCAACAACAATTGAAACAACGCCTCTAAATGTGCTTACATTGTGCCAAGACTTTAACTTGTCTTTAGGAAGCAATACGCGAATTTCGTTTGGCCTTTTTAGGGTGTGTATCATTTTCCGCTTTGTATTTTGTCTATTTTAGATGAATCAAAAATAGCAATAACCCATGTACTTGCTGTCGTTAAATAAAAATATTGCAGTTGAAGAGTTTGGAGGGAAGGGCGCACAGCTTTCGCGCATGATGCGAGCAGGTTTTCCTATTCCCGATGGTTTTGTTATTTCAACCAAGGCTTTCGAACGTTTCGAGAAAGAAAATTTTCCCATAGAAGAAATCAGAAGTGAAGTGCAATTCGAATTGAATCGCATAGGAGCTTCGCATTACATGGTTCGTAGTTCGGCAATTGGCGAGGATTCCGATGAAAATTCATTCGCGGGACAGCTCGATTCTTTTTTATGTGGAAATAATATTGACGAGATTCTTCAACACATAAAAAAATGTTGGAAGTCTTACGAGAAGGAGAATGTCAAAACCTACGAGGCCATTTCAAACAAACGGCTCGAAGGTATGGGCGTAGTGGTGCAAGCGTTAATAAATCCCGATTATGCTGGCGTTATTTTTACTCGTTCTTATCTCGAGTCTAACGCTGTTTTGGTGGAATACGTTCAGGGACACGGAGAGAAATTGGTGTCAGGAGAGGTCACGCCCATGCGTTTTCATTACCGATATAATGAAGGAAGTGGGGATGCAGAATTTCTTCCTTCGTTGGAAGAGGGGATGCACGTTGCGAAGAAGATTGAGTCGCATTACGGCATGCCCATGGACATTGAATGGGCATTGAAAGATAGAAAGTTTTATGTTGTTCAGGCACGCAAGATTACCACACCTTGGAAAGAACCAGAAGTGTATTGGTCGAACACCAATGTGAATGAAAATTATCCGGAGGCGATTTCACCTTTGTTGTATTCGATCGCGCGACAATCGTATTACCATTATTTCAAAAACCTTTCGAGACTGTTTCAAGTTTCGGAAGAATCTATTCGTGCATTGGAAGGCTCCTTCACGAATGTCATTGGTGTTTTTGGCGGGAAGATGTATTACAACATGAGCAGCATTCATGCGATTCTTTCAGCCTCGCCTTTTTCTGAGGCGCTCATTCAGTCGTTTGATAATTTTGTTGGATACGCTGAAGGTGCAAAGGCGTCCAAAATTCCTTCAACCAGTAAAGAGAAATTTGCTTTTGTTCGAAATGTGCTGAAGCAAAACAAGGCGCTTCCACAAAATGTCGCTGAGTTCGAAAGAATAGTTTCGAATTACATGAGCGATGTTCAAGGAGCGATAACGCATTCAGATGTTCGGAAGTTGTTTCATGGATTTATTGAAATTCGAATGCACAGCTGGTATCGGGCATCCCTGGCCGATTTCTTCGCCATGGCATTTCACGGATTGTTAGGGAAGTTGTGTGTTAAGTATTACGGTGATGGAGGAGTTGGAATTCAGAACAAACTCATTCAGGCTATTCCGAATTTAATAAGCAGTCGTCCGGTTATAGATATGCACGAACTCGTGGTTGCCATTCGAAAAGACGAAAGTATTTACACGAAATTCCAAGAAGGGAATGCACTTGAATTTTGGAGCTGGTTGAATAATGAATATGCTGAAAGCACTGTTTGCAAAGGAATTCATGACTACTTGAATAATTGGGGCTTTCGTTGTTCGGGAGAGCTTATGCTCACTTTCAAGAATTACATTGAAGAGCCCGAACGTTTCATTGCCTTGCTCATGCAATACGAAAAAATTCCCGATCAGAATCCGGAAGAAGTCATGCAAACGAAATACCTTGAAGCGTTGCAAGCCAAGCGCGATTTCAAGAAGCATATTTTTAAGAAGAATAAATTGAATTTATTGAAATCTATTTTTCATGTTTGGCAATTGAACTTCTTGGTGAGGAATGCTTGTAAGGGAATCTCTTCGCGTGAGCGCGTTCGCTTGAAACAAGCACAATTGTATTTCGGATTCAAGTTGGCGTTGAAGAAGGTGGAGCAATCGTTTATTGAACGAAATGTTTTGAAGGCGGAAGGAGATGTTTTCTTTTTGAATTATTCTGAAATCGCCGAGCACCTCGATGCTTCGCAAATGGCTTCGGTTGCAAGTGTTGAAATTTTGGAATCGCGCAAGCAAGCGTTCGAAGTTGAATCGAAATTGATTTATCCAGATGATTTTTACACGACTTTTGGAAAGTATTGCTCTCCCGATCAAGTTTCGCGCAAAGAAGTTAGCACCGATGCGTCAAGCGATTTGAAAGGATTGTGTGCATGCGGTGGAATTTTAAAAGGAAGAGTGAAAGTTCTGGAAACAGTTATGGAAGCTGATAAACTAGAGAAGGGAGATATTTTAGTAACGCGACAAACAGATCCGGGATGGGTTTCTGTTTTTCCATTAATCAGCGGATTAATAGTTGAACGCGGAGGCATGTTATCACACGGAGCAATAGTTTCTCGTGAATTCGGGATACCTGCTATTGTTGGGGTAGATCAAGCTACTGTGAAATTAAAAGATGGCGACATAATAACATTGAATGCCGATAAAGGAACAATAGTTATTCATGATTGAAGTACTTCGAATGTATATAGCGCAGCGCTTTTCATCGCTGATGTTCTTAGGCTTGGCTGTGTTCCTGTTTTTATATTCCGTACCCTTTCATGCGCTGCATCCGCTTTCTGTAATGGATGTGTTGAAGGTGTTTGTAATGCTTTGGGTGATGCGTTTGTACGATGATGTCATGCAATGGGAAAACGATGCTGAGTATTCCGAGAGAATTTATACACATCCTGAATCGCGTTCGAAACTCATTTTGCCACTCGTGTTGAGCATGGCAACAAGTGTATGTATATGTTGGAGTGATAGTCCTGATTTTTCAATGGCGTCTTTATGGTTGTATTTTATGGTAGTAAATCATGTTTTGTACAAAGCGTTGGTGCATCGGAGTTTTTGGGCGTTTGTACTCCCGCTAATCAAATATCCCTTCCTGTTTTTCTATATGACATTAAGTTACGGACTAAAGGGAGATATTTCAATTGTTCTTTTAGGTAGTAGCCTTGCATTATTTATCGTTTTTGTAGTTTATGATTTATTGGATAATCGAGACAAGGAGAAACCAATAGTTGCGCTTTATTTTCTGATTGTCTTTTGTTTCGTTCTTCTCTTTATGAAGAATGTGAATGCTGTATCTTTAATTAGTGGAACAATTTTATTGGTGACTACTTTAATTCTGATTCATTTAAGAAAACGAGTAGTTCCAATTTTTTGGTTGCTATTAATTTTGATATTCAAACTAATCTTGAACAATTATGTCATTTGATCCAATTCAACGAATGCAGGAGTTGAAGAATCCTGATCGTTTTCAATTCGAACGTGTGAAGTGCTATTCATGCGGTTCTGAGAACTGCAATGAATTTCTCATTGGTGAAGATGATCTTACGGGAAAAGATGGATTGTTCTTGTATGTGAAATGCACGGCTTGCGATTTGGTTTATCAAAATCCGCGTTTGAAAATTGAAGGTATTAAAGAGTTTTACGATTCGGAATACATTGCTCATCGGAAGAAAAAGAATTGGGGCGTCTTAACACCGCTTTTCGAATGGACTATGAACAAGCACGATCGCGAAAAAGATAAGTTGGTAAGCCGGTTTGTGAAGGTGAATGAAAAAACGGAGTTGCTTGATGTGGGCTGTGCAGTAGGAACATTTTTGCTTCACATGAACAAGAAGCACGCCTGCAAAATTCACGGGGTGGATTTTAAAGATGGATTGAGCTATCCCGATTTCGATAAGATAAATTTTTATGAGGGACTGTTTTACGAGCAGCCAATTCCAGAGAAATCAAAAGATATTGTAACCATGTGGCATTTCTTCGAACACGATTATGATCCGATTCGTTCGTTGGAAATGGCCAAGAAAGTGTTGAAGGATGACGGAAAGCTAATCATTGAAGTTCCGCGGTTGGACTCTTTGACTTTCAGATTGTATGGAAAGAAATGGCCCGGAGTTCAAGCTCCTCAGCATACCGTTTTATTTTCAAAAAAGAATTTTATTGAAATGTTAGAGGCAAATGGATTTAAGGTAGAAACTTACATGCCTTATGGCGCGTTTCCAGCATACTTTTACATCTTTACAGGAGCATATTTTAAGTTGTTGGGTAAGGGGTTGAATCTCGATAAAATAATTTTCCCTTATTTCTTGGGACAACTCATTCTTACTCCTGTTTTACTTTTTAGTAAAGTGCTTAACCTTTCAATGCAGACAGTTGTTTGTACGAAGAAGAATTAATTCTGCTTGAAATGAAACTCTCTGATTACAAAGCAAACAACGGTCGGGCATTGGTGTTCTTGATTTCTCCAGCGCTGCTGTTGGGATATGGGATATGGTTGTGCTTTTCTTTTTCAGGCTTGTTTTACGGATTAGGAATTTTAGTGTTGTCTTTTTTCTTGACACAAACGTTTGTGCTTTTGCATGAGTGTGGACATCAGAATTTTTTCGAAAGTGACCGCTTGAATTCATTTTTTGGAAATGTATTCGGGTTGTTTTCATTCATTCCTTTTCATTCATGGAAACACATGCACAATTTGCATCACCGTTGGACAGGATGGCGCGACAAGGATCCAACAACCGAGAAAACAGTTGAGCCAAGTAAGAGCCCGATTATGCGCATTGTTGCTAATGTGAGTTGGTTTTTTTTCATTCCTATTTTCTATTTGTTCTACATGTTCAGCAACTATTGGAACTTAGGAAAGATGCGTCGCTTCTTGAATGATCATCAGTATCGTTTGGCAGTTCTTTCAGTTCTAGTTTACGGAGTTTTTTATGGAGTTGTTTTTTATTTTTTCTGGAAGGAAGTGAAGCATTTTTTCCTTCCTGCTTTTTTGTTGAGCTTGGTTTGGAAGGAACTAATTATTCTCACACAACACACCCATATTGAAATTCCAATTTCGAATGGTGAAGATGTGAAGCCTATTTCCTATAAAGATCAGGTGCAATATACCCGCAGTTTTTACACATGGCCCTTTCTTTCGAAGTATTTTCTTTTCAATTTCAATTTACATGAAGCTCATCATGTCTATCCGGGCATGCCTGCTTATTGGCTCGATCAGATAGATTTAAATGTGCCGAAGGAGCCGAGTTATAGCGAATGGTTCAATCAGGCCAAGTCTATGAGCGGCGTCGATTTTGTTTTTCGAACATCTAAACACACGAACAAGAAATTTTAACATGTCATATCCATACGAAAAATCGCTCAAAGCACTTTGGAGAATTAACTCAACACAAGAGATTAATTCACTTTTAGAAAAATTAAAAGAGCGTCCATTCGAGAGCGCAGAGCATGAGCAAATGCCCTTGCGTGAAATGTTCAGTGCAGAGTTTCAGCAAGAGCGATTAGAATTTTTGAAACGCTCAACGGGTGTTGAGTTGCCTGTACTGAGCGGAAAAAGTAAGTTCGATGATCTTACAAAATTGGAAGGCAACATTGAAAATTACATTGGTATGAGCCAAGTGCCTACCGGAGTCATTGGTCCAGTGCGTGTTGTAGGCACCTCTGCTCATGGAGATTTCTTTGTTCCTCTTGCAACCAGTGAAGGAGCTCTGATAGCCAGTTATCAGCGCGGTGCGAAGGCTACTTTCATGGCGGGAGGAATTCGTTCGGTTTGTCTAACCGAAAATGTCTATCGTGCTCCGTTGTTTCGGTTTAAGGATTTAGCAGATTTAGGAACTTTTGTCGTTTGGGCATTGGCGCAAGAATCGAAGATGCATGAAATCGTTGCTGCAACCAGTCGATTTGCGAAACTCGAAGACATTTCAACGAACATTGAAGGCAATCAATTGATTATTATGTTTGGTTACTTTACAGGAGATGCAAGCGGACAGAACATGGTGACCATCTGCACAGATGCCATATGTAAATGGCTCATTGAGAATGCACCAATTCAACCCAAGACTTGGTACATAGAAGGTAATTTCTCTGGAGATAAAAAAGCAACTGCCATGTCGTTCATGCATGTGCGAGGTAAAAAAGTTACTGCTGAAATAGACTTGAGTTATGAAATTGTAAATCAAGTTTTGAAATCAACTCCCTCGAAAATGGCCGAGTACTGGCAGGCTTCAACTGTTGGAACCATTCAAACAGGAAGCATTGGTGCGCAAGGACATTATGCAAATGGGTTAGCAGCATTGTTTATTGCTACTGGACAAGATGCTGCCTGCGTAAGCGAGGCTTCGGTAGGAATTACTCGAATGGAAGTAACTGAAGATGGTGGATTGTATGCTGCTGTTACCTTACCTAATTTGATTGTTGGTACTGTTGGAGGAGGAACTGGATTACCCACGCAGAGAGAGTGCTTGGAGATGATGGATTGTTACGGCGCTGGAAAGGCAAGAAAATTTGCAGAGATTTGTGCTGCTGTTGTTTTATCGGGTGAATTAAGCATTGCAGCTGCTTTATCTGTTGGACACTTTACAAGTGCTCATCAAAAATTAGGAAGGAAAAAGTAACGTGAAGATCTTTCTTACATATCATTTTTTTCATGTTGCGATAATTCTATTGTCTTATTATTTGGTTACCGGTATTGGTTTTTATTTCATTTCAAAAAAGAAAGATGAGATTGCTCGAAAGAGATTGTGGTTGAAGTATTTTGTGTACTTGGTGCTGGTGAGTGTATTGGTTATTTGCATGGAATACGCGGTTAATATTGCATTCGGATTAATTTGCTTGGTAGCATTAATTGGAGCTTACGAAGTAGTTTCAAGTTGGAAGGCTATTTCTTCGACTCTGGTGAAGGTTGTTTCTTTTTTCGTGTATGTAATTATTTTACTCGGTGTAGCCATTTCATATGAGATTAGAGAGTCTTTATTGCCCGTGTTCTTTTTAATAGTGGTATTTGACGGTTTTTCTCAAACTGTTGGTGAGTTGGTAAAGGGAAAAGCACTTGCCCCGCGAATGAGTCCGAATAAAACACGAAGTGGTTTTATTGGCGGTGCGCTTGTAATGGGCATCACAACTTGGTGGGTTTTGGATGGCGAGTATTTATTTTTAATTGGAATGATCATGGCGGTGGTAGGCCTTTATGGTGATTTACTAGCAAGTTGGTTGAAACGTTTTTCAGGTAAGAAAGATTTTAGCGAGATCATTCCAGGACATGGAGGGGTATTGGATCGTTTCGATAGTTTTCTTGCGGTTTGGGCAGTTTTATCATTCGTGTCTTACTTTTTTCAGTTTTAGTTATGGAAACACTATACAATGTTTTAGGAAGAGATTTAACCAATACGATTTTGTTGTCCACCTCTTTTTTGATCTTATTCGCATGCGGTGAATTGCTGTATCATGTGGTAAAAGTCAAAGCTGAGTATACTCGAAAATGGTCGCACATTGGAACAGGGTTCATTACGCTTTTGTTTCCAACTATGTTGAGTAACCATTGGTGGGTGTTGGTTCTTTGCGCCACATTTGCTATTCTGCTTTCAACCAGTATCAAGTTTAATTTCCTGAAGTCAATCAATGCAGTTGATCGCGATACCTTGGGTAGCTTATGTTATCCATTGGCGGTGTACACTTCGTTTTTAGCTTATGTGTGGAAGTACAACACGCTTTTCTTTTTTCTTCCCATATTAATTATGGCGCTTGCCGATCCCGCAGCGGCTCTTGTTGGAAAGCGTTGGCCTTGGAAGCCTTATTCAGTAGGAAAACAAAAAAAGAGTATTGCAGGGTCGCTTGCGTTTTTAGTTGTAAGCACCTTGTTAGCCGTTTATTTTTTAGGTGGAATTACTAAGAGTGAACACATTTGGTTGGTTCTAGCAATAGCGGTTTCGAGTACTTTGGCTGAAGCTTTTTCAGCCAAGGGATACGATAACGTTACTATACCTTGGACGGTTATTGCAGTGTGTGCGCTGTTTATTTAGATTAAAATTGGAATGAAGAATAGTTGGGCAGTTCTCTTTTTGTTTTTTAGTTCGATTGCTTGGTCACAGCCTTCGCCAGTATACACATACCCGAATGATCCTTCGGTTCGAGAAAACTTAGAGCATTGGCGCGACTTGAAATTTGGAATTATTATTCATTGGGGAATTTATGCAGTGCCTGGCATAGTAGAATCTTGGTCTATCTGTAACGAAGATTGGGTGGGAAGAGACACCGCTTTGAATTACGAAGATTATAAGAAATGGTATTTCGGTTTGTCGAAGGAATTCAATCCAACACAATTCAATCCGGAGGCCTGGGCCACTTCGGCGAAGAATGCGGGAATGAAGTACTTGGTTTTTACAACCAAGCATCATGATGGGTTTTGCATGTTCGACAGTAAGTATTCCGATTTTAAGATAACGAATGGTCCTTTCCAATCGAATCCAGAATCGAATGTCACCAAGGAAGTCTTCAAGTCGTTTCGAGATAAGGACTTTTTTATAGGCGCATACTTTTCGAAACCCGATTGGCATTCCGATTATTATTGGTGGCATGCATTTGCAACAGGAGAGCGCAATAACAATTACGACATTCGGAAATTTCCAGAACAGTGGAAGCGCTTTCAGAACTATACCGCAAATCAGATTTCAGAATTGACTTCGGAGTACGGAAAAGTGGATATGCTGTGGCTCGATGGAGGATGGGTGCGTCCTTTGGAAACTGTTAACGACGAAGTGCTTTCATGGAAATGTCCAATTCCCACTTGGAGTCAAGATGTCAATGTTCCGCGTTTAGCCGAGATAGCGCGAAAGAATAATCCTGGAACATTAGTCGTAGACAGAACAGTGCACGGAGAGTATGAAAACTACAGAACACCGGAGCAACGCATTCCGGATGGGAGATTGGATTATCCTTGGGAGACATGCATGACGTTAGGAAATGCATGGGGATTTGTAGCCAATGATTCATACAAATCTTCCCGCGAGGTCATTCATAAGTTGGTTGAAGTAATAGCCAAAGGTGGAAATTTATTGTTGGGTGTTGGTCCAACTGCATCGGGCGTTTTTCCCGATGAAGTGAATGCTCGTTTGAAAGAAATAGGGGAGTGGACGAGTGTTCATGCCGAGGCAATCTATGGAACGCGAAGTATTCCTAATTTTCAAAATGACAATATTTATTTTGTTGAAGGAAAGAAGGGAGAGAAATACGTATTTGTGTTGCTTAATGATGGCGAGCAAGTTCCTTCAGAAATTGCATTGCCTTGGGGAATGAAGTTCAAAGACCAACGTTTAATTGAACTTAGCACGGGCGAAAATCAATCCATGAGAATGAAAGAGGGAGTAATGTTCTTTTACCCAAGTAAAAAGGTTAAAGTATTATCTGAAGATCTTCCTGTTGTTGTGTTTAGATGGTACTAGAGAAGAGCGCTTCGTTCCCTTTTGTAATGTAGGGGTCAATGGCCATGCAGATATTTCTCACGAACTTTTTCCCTTCCGACAGAACAACAATGGAGTTCTCATTGAGCTGAAGCAGACCGTCTTTTTCCATTTCTTTCAATCCTTCGTTTTGAATTTTGATTTGAGATTCAATAGTGTCGCCGAATGACCATTCGGTTTTGAAGTGACACATGAGTTGAGTAATATGTTTTCTCAAGTTTTGTTCTTCTCTACTAAGCAGATGTCCTTTGAAATAAGCCCATTCGCCAGCGTTTATTTTATTCAGATAACCTTCTACTGTCTTTTCGTTTTGCGCGAAGGCGGACCAAGCGTCACTTATTGAAGAAACCCCAAGGCCCAGTAATAGAGAACTGTTCGTAGTCGTATATCCCATAAAATTTCTGTGAAGTGTACCATTTGTGAAAGCATTGTACAACTTGTCTGATTTCAATGCAAAGTGATCCATACCAATTTCGAAATAGCCGTTGGCTTCTAAAAGCATTCGGCCATTTTCATAGAGGGCTCTTTTCTCCTCTCCGCTTGGTAAGTCTAATTCGGTGTATTTACGTTGCCCTGGTTTTAACCAAGGTACATGGGCGTAGCTGTAAAAAGCAATGCGGTCTGGCTTCCAATCAAAAACTTCATTCATGGTTTGTTCAATGGTTGTAATTGTTTGAAATGGCAGTCCGTATACTAAATCAATGTTTATGCTTTCATAACCAATTTCCCGAGCCCAACGAAACACTTTTGCAACGTTTTCAGAAGGTTGGATGCGATGAATGGTTTCTTGAACTTTAGGGTCAACATCTTGAACACCAAAACTTACTCGTGTAAATCCCAAGTCTTTCAGCGTCTTGAGATGCTCATACGTCGTGTTGTTCGGGTGGCCTTCGAAACTGTATTCGAAATTTTTTGGTTGAATACTGTTAGACTGAATGTGCTCGATAAGTTTTTTTAAATTCTCTGGACTAAAAAAGGTAGGAGTTCCGCCGCCCAGGTGAATTTCTTTCACCTGAGGTATTTCTTGTAGTTCATGCACGAGCATATCCCATTCTTTGCAGAGGGCTGCAATGTATGGCGCTTCAACGCCGTGATTTACAGTGATGCGTGTATTGCAGCCACAATATGTGCAGAGACTTTCGCAGTATGGCAAATGAATGTAGAGGCAAATACCTTCTGCTTCTCCCGTTAACGTATAAGTTTCTTTCACGGCATTTAACCAATCTGAATTCAGGGGTGGTTTTTTTTGCCAATGCGGAACAGTTGGGTAGCTCGTATATCGAGGACCGCTTACATTGTATTTGTGAAATAGGCTATTAAAGGACATTAAGACAAATGTCCTGAGATCTTTACGTTTATAAATTGACTATTGTCAATGAACAAACAGAGAAATGTTTTATTTCAACGTACTAAACTGAAATCCCATGCGCTTTCCGGTAGCCAAACTTCCGCTGTGATTGATGTCTTGCATTTCTTCTACCGTTATTTGGTGAAGATTTTCATACGGAGGAATGAGAAGATCAAAATTTAGTGCGTAAAGAATAACTTGCTCCACGAATTTTGTTTGGTTTTCTGCATTGAAATTGGAAGCCACAATATCATTAAACATGACCCCGAGTTGCTTTTTTCCTTGTACAACAAAGTGATTTTCTTTGTTAATGAAAACACGCGCTAGCAAATAGCCTACATCTGCCGTTCTATCGTATCTGAACGAATCTGAAAGAAAGTTGTATACGTTTATGGTACCTACATAACTGTTAGCAGGATTTTCTCTCAAATAGCCCGTTTGCCAGAATGAACTATCGTTTTCAAATTGGAAAACGTTGGTGTGCATTTGAAAAATAAGTAAGTCGCCAGCAACTTTTATTTCACACTGAAATGCTCCTCTGTCGCGATACTCAAAAGTCACACGGGAATCTGTATTCCCAAATTTTTCAGTTAATTCTTGAATCGTGTTTTTTAAAACTTCTTTCAAAGAGTTGAACTGTGCAATGGTGTTGTGAAACACATCTTGCTTGAGAACACTTTTGTTTTTTAGTAAAGACAGAATTTGATCTTTTGTTTCCATATTAGTAAGCTCTTGCAAATAATACTCTTCTTTCACTTGGCTTTCCTGTTACCATGCAAACGCCTGATTCGATTGGACCATCAAAAGGAATGCAGCGAATTGTTGCTTTCGTTTCTTGCTTAATTAATTCCTCGGTCTCTGCGGTTCCGTCCCAATGCGCAAGGAAAAAGCCTGTTTTTTCATCGAGCAACTTCTTGAATGTTTCGTAATCGTCGACCTCTGTCATGTGATTATTTCTAAACTCCAAGGCTTGATTGAACAAATTCGCTTGAATGTCTTCAAGCAGTTGAGCGATTGTGTTTTCAACTCCTTCAAACGAAACGGTAGATTTTTCCGAAGTATCGCGACGCGCAATTTCAACTGTTCCATTTTCTAAGTCTTTTGGACCTAGAGCCAAACGAACAGGAACTCCTTTTAATTCGTATTCAGCAAATTTCCATCCACTGCGTTTGCTATCGTCGTCGTCAAACTTCGCAACAATTCCTTTTGCTTTTAAAGTCTTAACTAGCGGAAGTACTTTTTCTCGAATGATTTCAAGCTGCTCGAGTCCTTTGTAAATGGGAACAATCACAACGTGAATGGGTGCAATACGCGGTGGTAGACGAAGTCCTTTGTCGTCGCTGTGAGTCATAATTAAAGCACCCATAAGACGGGTACTAACTCCCCACGAAGTAGCCCAAACGTATTCGTTATTGCCTTCCTTCGTTGCAAATTTCACATCGAATGCTTTGGCGAAATTTTGACCCAAGAAGTGTGAAGTTCCAGCTTGCAGGGCTTTGCCATCTTGCATTAACGCTTCAATACAGAGCGTGTCTAATGCTCCGGCAAATCTCTCACTCTCTGACTTTCTTCCTTTTACAACTGGCATTGCCATGCAGTTTTCTGCGAATTCTGCATATACCTCAAGCATGCGCTCCGTTTCTTCAATGGCTTCTTGAGCTGTAGAATGTGCGGTGTGTCCTTCTTGCCACAAGAACTCAGCGGTTCTTAGAAATAGTCGTGTGCGCATTTCCCAACGAACAACATTCGCCCACTGATTGATGAGCAAGGGTAGGTCGCGATAACTTTGAATCCAACCTTTGTATGTGTTCCAAATAATCGTTTCACTTGTCGGACGAATAATTAATTCTTCTTCCAATTTTGCTTCCGGATCTACAACAACACCGCCATCTTGTGACTTCAATCTGTAATGCGTGACAACGGCGCATTCTTTGGCGAAACCCTCCACATGCGCAGCCTCTTTACTCAAATAACTTTTTGGAATCAATAAAGGGAAATACGCGTTCTGATGTCCCGTTTCTTTAAAACGAGTATCTAGATGATCGCGCATCTTCTCCCAAATGGCATATCCGTAGGGTTTAATAACCATGCATCCTTTCACCTCGCTGTGTTGCGCTAAATCTGCTTGCATAACAAGCTCATTATACCACTTGGAGTAGTCTTCTTTTCTCGTCGGAATTTTTTCGGCCATTTTTTTTATCCTTTTTCTATTTTGCAAATGTAAAACCTTCTTACCTTTAAAGTGTCAAATCCATACGATTATGAAAGCGTTACAACTAAATTTTTACTTCTTTGCGACAGTCGTTGTTTTAAGCTCTTGTGCAAGTTTTGAAAATTTGACAGATGATCGCACGCGTGCTGAAGATGATGAAATGTATTGGAATGGAAAAGAGCTTTTCTACGACAACTCTTTGATTGCCGCTTCAGGCAATGTCGGGGACGATTATTATGATCCAAATTCGGCAAGCCGCGCAAACTCTTTCAATGGAGGGACAAACCCTCGGGCATCTTTTAATCCGATAAGTGGCTGGCAATTAAGTTATGGTTTGAATGCCTTTTCAAATTATAACAATGGTTTTGGATTCGGTATGGGAAACTTTGATCCGTACAATAATTTTGGAGGGTTCAACAATTTCGGTGGATTCAATAATTTCGGATACAACCCATACGGGTTTAACAATTTTGGTTTTAATCCGTACAGTTCCTTTAATCCTTATGGTAATTTCGGTTACAATCCATACGGTTTTGGAATGGGAAGCTTCGGCTGGGGTGGTTACGGAAATAGTTGGCTAGGTAGCGGTTGGAACAACAATGGTTGGAATGGAAACGGATGGGGAATAGTAGGAAACAATGGAGAAACGCCAAACATAACCAATCACCACCGCAGACCAACTTCAGTAGGTACAACTAATGGTTCCGCTTATGGTCGTGGTGTCTTACAAAAAAGTTTGGTTCAACCGATAAGTGAACCTTCTCGCACGCCTCAACCAGTAGCCCCTGCGCGCGCCAACAATGGTAACTATTCTAATCCGACTTATTCAAGACCGTCATCGACGAATACTCCAACAAACCCATCATACTCGAGTCCTTCACGGTCAACTCCTGCATATACACGCCCATCTAATTCTGGACCATCAAGAACGACATCGCCGTCATACACAAGTCCTTCGCGTCCAGCTCCAAGTTACAGTGCACCCTCACCCTCACCCTCACCCTCAAGATCTACCCCTACCAATACGAAACCGGCGCAAAGTTCTCCTTCACGGTCGGCTCCAACCCGCACCAGCCCTGCTCCAAGCGCTCCAACAAGAACATCTTCACCAGGAAAGAGGCCTTGATGCAAAGCAAGATTTTACATAAGATGCAGAGCATGATGTTACACAAGGTGCTTTGCAAAGGGAGAGTTGTTGTCCTCTCATTTGCTTTAGTTTTTATAGTGCAATTTGTTTCCGCGCAAAATGAGGACGATGCACTTCGGTTTTCAAATACGTTCGGCGCATATACAAACAGAGCCTTGGGAATGGGAGGCGCGTATACAGCATTGGGTGCGGACTTTACCAATTTCTTTCAGAATCCAGCAGGGATAGCGGCATATAAAAAACAGAACTTGGAATTCGGATTGAGTCTCCTTTCGCGTTCAACGCATGTGGATTTTAACAATCGAGTTTCATCTTCTTCCGCAACGGGATTGGGTATCAATACTTTCGGATTTACCGCAACTATTGGAACTGCCGGAAACGGTTGGGGTCCTTGGATTTATGGTTTGGCTTACGGAAGAACTCAAACATTTAAACGTCAGTATAGTTTGGAGTCAAGTGACAATCAATCATCGCTTCTAGAAGTTTATACTAATCAATTGAATTACTACAATCCAGCTAATTCAGAGGTTTCAGCGTCTTTTCCGTTTGGTGCTGGATTGGCTTGGGAGACGTATTTAATAAATCCAGGAACTGTCGATCCATATGTACACGTCGATATAGATAACAACACATTCACAAGACGTCAGAATGTAGAAGAGAGGGGATACATTCGTGAAACGTCTTTAGGAATTGCAAGAGCTTATGAAAATAAATTGTTCATTGGTGCATCTTTTGCATTTCGCAAGGTGGTTTTTGAAAAGAACTCAACTTATTCGGAATCGTTTTCATCGAACGGAACTGCTGTGAACTATTCTTTAATTGAGGACAACAGTACCTCAGATGTTGCTACGAAAGGTCCTTCTGTGCAATCAAAATTAGGAATTCAATATGCACCCATTCCTTATTTGCGTCTTGGCGTATTTTGGCATTCAGCAACGAAGCAGTCTATTAGCGATAACTTTATAGCGAAAATGGAGAGTTCAATTGGAGCTGTTAATTACGAGTATTCTTCAGATAAAAATATTTTCGATTATGGAATTCAAACACCAGCAACATTGGGAGCAGGTGCTGCATTAATCTTGGGTAATTTCGGAATAATTTCAGCTGATTACGAAACACGAGACTTTTCTAAAATGATTATGTACGGCCTTACCGGAGGGGCTTCTGAGTTTGCATTTGAGAACGAGGCTATACAAGAAAACTACAAGCGTGTGCACCAAGCTCGATTAGGAACAGAATTTCGAATAAGCGATGTATACAGATTAAGAGGAGGGATCGGTTACCGAACCTCTGTGTTTACAGAACTTGCCGGAAAACCAAATGAACCTTTGTTCAATTGGAATGTTGGGGGTGGTTACAAAAAAGATGACTTCTATTGCGACGGAGCAATCATGATAACCAAAAACAAAGAAGGTTATTTCTTGTATGACCCGTTATTAATTTCAATGGCGAATATGGATAATCTGCTCGTGCAAATTAGTTTTTCAATTGGAACAAGGTTCTAATTGGTGAGAGTTGCAAGCGCGATTCCCGTTGCTACAGACACATTCAACGAGTTTGTTTTTCCCTTCATTGGAATAGTTACCAATTGATGAGATCGTTTCATTAACTGCGGATTTATTCCATCTTCCTCAGAGCCCATGATTATGCATAGACCGAGATTTTGGTCGCGTGATTTTTGAAATTCATGAAGACTTACAACCGCTTTTTCAGATAGGACTACAGAGCCAATTCCAGATGCGTGCATATAATCTAGAGCGTCGAGTAGATTCTTTACTTTGCAAATATTCAGGTGCATGAGTGCACCCGCTGAAGCTTTGAGCGCGTCTTCATTGATTTGAGCTGCCCCAACTTCAGGAATAATTATTCCTCTTACCCCGAAACACTCTGCAGATCGACAGATTGCGCCGAAATTGCGAACATCTGTAACTCGGTCAAGTAACAGAAACAAAGGGGGCTCGCCACTTTCAATTTCATTCATCACAACATTCTCGAAATCGGCAAAGATTATTGGAGCCATAAAGGCCAGAACTCCCTGGTGATTCGAACGACTTATCTTATTCAATTTAATTTCAGGAACAAGAACGAATGGGATATGCTCCTTCTTAAGTCGGTCTTTTAGTTGACGAATTTTGTCGCTGCGTAATTCTTTATTGAAAAGAACCTTATCGATGCTCTTTCCAGCATCAAGAGCCTCTTCCAACGGATGAATGCCTATGATTAAGTTCGATTGCGATTTTGAAGGTGTAGTAGGTCTCACCATGCAAAAGTAAGTCTTATTCGCGGAATACGCGCCCTTGCCTCCATGTGTTTACTGCTTGTTCCCAACTGTTGCGATACAAGGGGTCTCTTTGCAAGATGAAAACGTTATCTGAGAGATTGTCTTTTTTGTATCGAAATAAAAATGAAAATGAACCTGGAATGGTCTCATCTCCATATATCCAACGTTCGCTGTAACCAACATTTTCGACTCGGGTTGGCTTCCCGTATATGATGTAAATCATTCCGCGATCAGTTCTCCAACCGGGAATAGTTGTGGAAAAAAAAGTATTAGATGTGTTTACTCTTTTAAAGAAAATTGAAATCAACTCTTTGGCTTTTTCTTCCGATCCGCCGCAGTCTTTCCAAAAATTACAAAATCCAGCATACGGATCACGAACATTGTATATGTACTCGAATTCAGATTTTGAGGTAATATATCTAAGCGGAGCAATTAAGTCTTTCAGTGCTGTTGTGTTAGGAAATTCACCGTGTGAATACAAGTATAGCTGTGAGGAATTTTTGGTTCGAAAAAGGTATGATTTATTTTCTGCGATGAAATGATAACGACCGTTATCAAAATTAAGATTTGTAATACTGAAGGAAGTGGAATCAGGTATAACCGGAGTATTATTTGAGAAAGCGGGAGGTGGAAGATTTGGCAGCTCACTTAAGGCGAATATTTCTACCACAGGATATTCCGAATTTCTAAAACGAGGGAAATCAAGATGAATGGTATCGCCAGTTACAAAGTACTGGTCGTAAATTGGCTTCTCTGCCGCGTTTGCAGTTATTTTTATGTCGTATGTGCTTGGAAATTCATTTTTTAGAAAGCTAAATTTTTTCTCATGTTGGGCTCTGCGGTTTATGTCTTTTAACTTGACAATTACGTCGGAATTTCCAAATGATATAGGAACTTGAATTTCTTTGCGCCAGAGCCCGGACTCTTGCATCTGTGGAGGGGTGAAATCAAAACGAAGTGTATCTGCTTCGGCTTGTTGCTTTTTAACAATAATTTCAACTTCGATCTGCGCAGTGAAATTTTCATGTGTAGATTTTCTCGAATAAAGTAATTGGTCGGCATCGAATTCCAGCAACACTGTTGAAGTGTCAGGGCTGCTGTGAATGAGATTTACAAGAGGATGGAAATAGAATTCATTCGATCCGAACTGATTTTCACGAATTTTTTTTGGTGTTGAGCAGGAGAAATAAACTGGCAGAGTGAATAACAATACAAATCGAAAAAAAAATGGTTTATTCATCAGTTGATTCTTCTTCTTCATTATCAATCGAAGGTAAGCGTTTTTCGAAATTACTTCCTGCTTTAGCTCCCATAATTTTCATTTTTTTAGCTTTCCCAAGAAGATTTCCATTGCCTGTTTTAAGCTGTCCCATTGCAGTGCTCAAAGTTTTTTGGGCCGTGGTAAGATTTGATTCAAGTTTTTCAAGTGAGGTAACAAACCCCTCGAGCTTATCAATGAAAGTACCTGCTTCCTTAGCAATACTCTCTGCGTTTTTAGAACGTTTTTCTTGTGCCCAAATACTTGCTACAGTTCTCAAAGTTGCGAGTAAAGTTGTGGGGGAAACGAGAATAATGTTCCGTTCCCAAGCGTAGGAAAAGAG
Source organism: uncultured Chryseobacterium sp. (assembly GCA_964385405.1). Classification (GTDB taxonomy): domain Bacteria; phylum Bacteroidota; class Bacteroidia; order Flavobacteriales_D; family Sanyastnellaceae; genus CAIZGX01. The sequence goes on from CAYLOT010000017.1 coordinate 48,951, forward strand.
GTTGTTATCTTCATTGAATGCCGCAATTAGGGCTGGTTCAATAGGCATGAACAATAGGACGAATTCAGGTGTAGTGAGGGTTTCTGCTGATTCGTATTTCTTTTCGCTTAGTAGCTTTATGTGTGAACGGAGGCTGTCGAGATGTGCTCGCATAGCGGTTGTTTTTTCTTTTTCATCTTGTCCGTTCACAAAATTGTTGTAGGCAATCAAAGAAACTTTTGAGTCAATAATGATGTGTTTGTTTTCAGGAAGGCTAACAATTACATCGGGGCGAATGGTCTCCTCTCCGTCGTTGGTGTCAGAATGTTGAACAATGAATTCTTTTCCTTTTTCAAGACCGCTTTTTTCGAGTACGGACTCGAGAATCATCTCACCCCAATTTCCTTGCGCTTTATTGTCTCCCTTCAAAGCACGAGTGAGATTCTCTGCATTTGTGCCAATGTTTGAACTGGCTTCTCGTAAATTCTTTATTTCATTTTCTAGACGGGCTGAACGGTCAACGTTTTCAAGTTCGGTTTTTTCAAGTTTCGATTTGAATTCATTGATAGAGGTTCGCAATGGAGTTAGGGTTACCGATAAATGAGACTCGTTTGCTTCGTTTAATTTTTTTATACGTTCTTCAAAAATGTCGTTACTCAAATTTTTGAATTCGACTTTCAAATTCGCTTTTAAATCTTCCATTAAGAGCTTTTCAGATTCGAGGGCCTTGTATGCGGCTTCAAGTGAAGCTGTGGTAGTTGCTTTTTCATGAATCAGTGATTCAACACGACCACGCATGGTATTCAATTCAGCTTTTGCATTTTCAAGTTCGGATTTGAAAAAGTTCACGTCGTTTTGTCCGTGTGCGGATTTGCGATTTAACTGATAAAGGCCAGCAACGATTGCACCGCCCGAAATTGCACCAATAATAAGAGAGAGAGTATCCATGTCTCAAAATTACCCTCGGTGGTAAGGCTTTTGAGAATTGTGGAAAAGTATTTTTAAAATCGAGAGGAGAAGGTTATTCCCACGCGACCATTTTTAAATTGAAGTCCATTGTTTTCAATGTTTCCAATGCCGTATGTTAGAGATACAGATCCATTTTCCTGCTGGAAACGAAATCCAATTCCTGTATCGTAGTATGTATTTATCGTTGGAGCTGTTATGCGGGCTATGTCGCCAAAGAGGAAGGCTTGTATCTCAGTTCCAAGAGAAACTCCGAAATCGCAATTCAACATGCCATATTTCGAAGCGTAGATACTTTCCTCAATAAATGCACGAAGATTTTTTGTTCCACCTAAACGCATGACTTCATTATTGAAAAGGGAGTCGCTAAATGTAGCATTTACCTCCAGGTTGAAGCTCGTGTAGAGGAGTTCACTCAGTTCTATTCTAGACCAGACCTTTCCTTTTATTGTAGATATTTTTTTTATTGAATTACTCGCCTCGTATTGTATGGAGCGGTTGCCTGTTAGCCCTTCTACAAAGAAATTAATATCATTGGGTAGGGAACTACATTTCGCGTAGCGAAGCGAATATGATTTGTTTTGAGTATTTCCAAAGCCAGATGAATTTTGGAAATAAGTGTTTGTGGATCTATTCACACTAGCTGAAAATCCATTTAAGTCATTCATTTTAGTGAGAATACGCAATGAAAGTTCTGTTGATGAAAAGGTCGAGTCTCTGAGGAACGAAGAAAATTCAAATTGAAACCCAAGAGGAAGACCGACTGTGAACGGACTACCAAGTTTGAAGGCGAGGCTTTGACTTTTCGGCTGAGGTCTCTTCCAGTGGAATTCAAGAGTCTCAGCTTGTTTCAGCGCATTGGATAGTTCTAGGTCTATGTTACCGGTAAGAATAGACTGGTTGGAATTTGGTTTGGGTTGCAAAGCGACTAGCGCAGAGATAACATTGTTTTTCATGCGGTCTGCTTTAATCGCAATACTGAATGTCTCGCTGTGCATTCGAACAGAAACTTGCGAGTTAGGTTTTAGAAAAGTGATTTGGTTCAGGGAACTTGTGACTCTCTGAATTTTCTCAGTGCTAAAAGGTTGGCCAGGTTGATAGTTTATGCAACGCTGAAGCGTTTTCTTGTTGAATAAGGCGCTCGATGTTAGGAGCGTGTCTAGTAAAATTTGATTTCCGAATGTAACATTCCAATAGTATTCCGAATAATTTTCTAGAACGATCAGCGTATCTAACTCAATTTGCGCGTAGGGATAACCATGGTTATTGAGCCAAGATAAAAGTTCGTTTGGTTTTTTGTTTGCAGGAAAGGAGTTGATTGAACCTTTGTAAGTGTGAATTTCTTCAGATGGCTGCGCAACCGCATTGGATAGACCGAATGAAAAAAGCAGCAAGAGAATTCTTACAGTGATATGTTGATAACTGCCTTTCAATTTCGGGGATTGTTCGCTTTTGTTTGAATTATTTTTGAGGCTCAAATGAATACCATGAAGAAAGCTGCACGTGTTTTATTTTTCGTTTTACTTGGGTTAGGGATATTTAGTGTACAATCTTGCAAGAGAAAACACGAAAAATGTTCAGCATACGACCAAGTTTCGCCTCAGAAATAACTAGCTAAATTCAAACGTTACTGTTTGAATAAAAATTCAAACGTTACTGTTTGAATAACATCAGAATGTAGACTGCGCCCAACCGGACAGGCGTGCGCGTACCTTTGGATTTTTTCTTTCATCAAGTCATCGTACCCTAAATCAGGGAAGATAAAATGAATTTTTATTTCGCCGATTCTACGCGGTGTTGAGTTCATAATTTTTTCAATTTCCGCCTTAACACCCTCGAACTTCCAGTTTCGCTCTTGTGCTGCAATGGCCATAGTGGTTAAAATACATGTAGCTAACGAAGTGCATAGAAGATCGGTGGGGGAGAATCTTTCTCCTTTTCCTTTGTTGTCAAGCGGTGCGTCGGTTTCTATTTGTGTGTGGCTTTGAGTATGAACCACCTCACAACGAAGGTTGCTGGTGTAATTAACGGACATTTTTGTCATGTGTAATTTTTTTTCAAAACTAACATAGAACAGATGAATTTAGTTTTTATTGACGAGATATGTTCAACGCTCCTGCACTAACTTTGTGATATGAAGCCATGGCCCATATACATATTACTTTTCTTTTCTGCCGCGTTGGTTCAAGCGCAAGAAGAAATTAAGGAAGGTGTAATTGGCATATACTCTCATCAGAGATATGGCGGTGTGGTTATTCGAACGAATGGTTGGGGAGGTTCTTATATTAAGGGGAAGAATAAAGGGGCGTTCATGGTAAGACAGGTATCTTATGATTTTAATTTCGTAAAACACGAGAAAGAGATTAAGTCTTATTTTCAAGATCCAAGTGCGCGTCCTTATGTCTTTGGTAAGCAGAACGCGATGTACTCTTTTAAAATGAGTTATGGTTATAAAAAGGTAATTGCAGAGAAGCTGCGTAAATCAGGTGTGCAGGTTTCCTACACTTGGGGTGTTGGTCCGTCTTTGGCCTTGTTGCGACCTATTTATTTAGAGGTGTTAATCATTGATCCAAATTTGAATGGTTACAGTTTGTCAACTGAGAGATTCGACCCCAATGAACATTTCGTTGACAATATTTATGGTAGGGCAAGTAATTTCAATGGATTAGGAGAAATGTCCTTTGTTCCTGGTTTTTCAGCCAAGACAAGTATGTCTTTTGAGTACAGTAACTACCGCGATGGTATCAAAGGATTTGAGATAGGTATGGCAGCAGAGGCTTACCCAAAGAGAGTTGAAATAATGTCAAATCAAATTTTAGCGACATTGCCAAACGGAGCAAAGAATCATTGGCTTTTCGTATCTGGCTATGTCCATTTTTATATAGGTAGAAAATACAACAAATAGTGCAAGGAAATTTTTAATGGAACAAGAACAAAAGAGGATTCCTAAGCCGAAATGGCTTAAAGTAAAGCTTCCAACAGGGGAAAATTTCAGAAAGGTCCGATCGCTGGTTGATGAGCACAAGCTTCATACAATTTGTGAAAGCGGAAATTGTCCGAATATGGGAGAGTGCTGGGGAGAGGGTACAGCAACATTCATGATATTAGGTAATGTATGTACCCGCTCATGCGGTTTTTGCGCCGTTGCTACAGGTAAGCCATTGGAAGCTGATCCGTTTGAGCCTGCGCGAGTGGCTAATTCTGTGAAGTTGATGGGAGTGAAGCATGCCGTTATTACTTCCGTGGATCGTGACGACCTTGCCGATGGAGGGGCAGAGATTTGGGTGAAGACCGTTGAGTTGGTTCGTTTGAAATCACCTGGGACCACGATGGAGACATTGATTCCTGATTTTGCAGGAAATTGGGAAAATCTTCAGAGAATCATTGACGTGGCGCCAGATATTGTTTCACACAACCTAGAGACTGTGCGAAGGTTGACCAAACAGGTGAGAATTCAGGCCAAGTACGATCGGTCGCTTGAAGTGCTCTTTCGCTTGAAGAAGGGGGGGATGCGCACAAAAAGTGGGGTAATGCTTGGTCTTGGAGAAACAAGGGAAGAGGTATTAGAGACTATGGAGGATTTGCGCTCAGTTCAAGTAGATATTTTAACCTTGGGGCAATATCTTCAACCGACTCGAAAACACTTGCCAGTTCAGGATTTTGTCACTCCTGAGCAATTTAAGGAATACGAAGAAGTGGGAATAAAGATGGGATTTCGATTTGTGGAAAGTGGTCCCCTGGTTCGATCATCATATCATGCTGAAAAACACTTGTTTTAGATATTTTTCGTTTGAAAGGAAAAAAAAGCAAATAAAAAGCAGTCAATCGTTTTTTGATAACACATTTCTCAATTATCTTGCGCCGAATTCAACTATAAGCTTAACCTAGCATTTATGAAAGTTAAAAACCTACTTTTATCCTCAGGATTTATTGTTGCTGCTGCGGCAACGTTTATGTTGGTGGAAACCAACAACGAACGTGCATCATTTGCACCTCGTAACGTTCAAGCTGAAGGATATAATGAATCAGTGGACATTTTAAAGAAACTTCGTGGTAACCTCATCACAGGGAATTTCGAAGTGAGTGATGTTGTGGAAATGACAGCGGCTGTGAACGACGTTGACCGTTTGCAAGGAAATCGTGA
>CAYLOT010000018.1:0-53422 GCA_964385405.1 uncultured Chryseobacterium sp.
TTAATTTAGCTCTATCCGCTTCGCGTTTGAGGTCTTTATCTTTAACGTCGGCGCGTTTGTCTCCAACGTTTTTACCTTTTGCTAAAGCGATATCCAATTTAGCCCAACCTTTTTCTGAAATGAATAAGCGCATAGGAACAATGGTCATACCCGTGTCTTTCAATTTGCGCTTCAACCTGTCAATTTCTGTTTGTTGAAGAAGAAGCGTCTTTACACGTCGTTCTTCGTGTTGCGCGTATCCAGCATTGCCGTAATGCGCAATGTTCATGTTCAGAATAATCAAAGAATTTCCATTCAACTTGCAATAGGCCTCAGCAATGTTTGCTTTACCCGCGCGAATGCTCTTGATTTCACTTCCAGTTAAAACGATACCAGCAGTGAACTCTTCCAAAATGAAATATTGAAAGAGCGCTTTTTTATTCTTGATTTCCACTGCCATGCCGCGAATTTACAACGGAATGCGAGGAAAGAGATTGAACGACTTATTTATCGGAAAGAAATTGTGCAATTGCGCGAACTTCTTCGGCATTTGCACGAAGATATTCCTTCGGCATAACTCCTAATTCGCCGGCATGGACAATCTCTGAGGCGCTCGTGTGATAGCTCGAAAAGCATTCGTCATACACCTGCGCAATGTTCGAACTGCGAAGCCCTGAACCTGGCATAATCTCCATGGTATTTGCAAGTGAAGCGTAGCGTTTCAAATTATCAATTCCTTCAACACAGGTCATTTTTTTTCCTGAAGAAAGTAATCGCTTGCATCCTGCACTTTCCAATTGAGCTATGGCCTCATCGCCGTTGGTGCAAACATCGAACGCACGTTGAAAGGCTACGTCTATTCCGTTTGCTGCTTTTACAAAACGCTCCAAAGCTCTGAAATCGATCGTTCCGTCGGCATTCAATGCACCTACAACAACCGCTTTAATTCCCTTGTCTTTTGATCGACGAATGTCGTTACACATTATCTTAATTTCCTCTTCCGAATAAACAAATGACCCTTCACGCAAACGTATAAGCGCTGCTACATCGCAGGAAGTTCTTTCAACTGCAAATTCAATTAAGGACAATGCTGGAGTTAATCCGCCCACTTGTAACGCTGAACATACTTCCAATCGCGTTGCTCCGTTCTCGTTTGCAATGAGGCAAGACTCAGGATTGGTTGCTATTATTTCCAAATGAATTTTTGACATTCTATGTATTTTTGAATTATGCTTCAAAGTAAACACCTCTTTATATTAATCACGCTTTTTTTAAGTTCGAAATTTTTAACTGCACAAGCTGAGCCATCTGAGACAATGGCTAAACTCGAGCGTGATCAACGATTGGCTAACGCTCATTTTGAAAATCTTGTTTTTGAAGGTGGTGGTATTCGCGGAGTCACCTATTGCGGTGCGCTTATGGAAATGGAAACGCGTGGGTATCTCAAAAATATTCGAAGAGTGGCAGGCGCTTCATCGGGGGCTATTACTTCTTGTCTATTGGCAGTTGGATACACGCCAACGGAAATGGCGAATATCATTGGTGACATGAATTTTGCTAAGCTGAACGATGGTGGTGGTTTTTTCATTGGCGGATTCATCCGCTTGAAGCGACGCATGGGTTACTACAGAGGAGAGAAATTTTTGCATTGGTTGGAAGAGTTGGTTGAAGCCAAAACCGGGAACAAGGACATTACATTTATGGAGTTGAAGAAACTCGCTGATAAAGATTCAACCTATCGCGAGTTGGTGGTTACGGCAACATGCATGAATCATCAGAAAGCAGAATATTTCGATTTTTACAGATACCCACGCATGCGCATTGTAGATGCTGTTCGCGCGAGTATGGCTGTTCCATTGTACTATGAACCTTTTGTAATGAATAACGAAGGTCATCGCGTAGATGTTCGTCATTATGCAGACAGCGATCATGTTTGTTTAGACGGTGGGTTCCTTTCGAATTATCCGATTTGGGTGTTTGATCAATCGCCATACATTCAAGACCCTATGGCTACACTGGGGTTTCGAATAGACAGTGAATATCAGATTACTGTAGACCGCACGAAAACGAAAACCGATCCGTATTATCCGGTTCATGGCACGAAAGATTTAGTGGGAAGTGTGTACTACATCATGAAGGAAAACCTCAATCGCTTCATGTTAACTGAACTCGACTGGGAGCGAACCATTAGCATATCAGATGCAGGCATTGGTCCGAAAGTGAAGAAGCTTTCTCAAGAGCAGAAAGAGTTGTTTCTGAATGAAGGAAAGAGAGGCGTGAGGCGTTATTTTGACGAGGGGTACTGATTTGGCGGAGCCACTAATGCCCGTTGGGCGGGGGTCTTCAACGAGGGCAACCAGCGTTCCGATTTAAGTTATTCGCTTGACAAATTGGTTGGATGCATTGGTTTTTCTTGAATGTAGAGGTTTGGACAAATAGTTATGGGAATAGGCATTTGGAAAGAAGTTCGAATGCGTAAAACATCTTTGTCGAAAATCTAAAAGATGTTACCTGTATACACAAAATCAAAAGAATTCGCAGTCGCAATTGTCAAGTTGGGAATGAGATTGCAAAAAACAAACAAAGAGTTTAATCTTTCGAATCAACTCATCAGAAGTGCAACTTCAATAAATGCGAATCTTCATGAAGCCAGAAGTTCTGAATCTTTGAAAGACTACACCCACAAAGTTTTCATTGCTTTCAAAGAATTTCGTGAGACCCATTCTTGGCTGACGTTACTCAAAGAAACGGAATACATTTCTGAATCTGAATATTCTGAATTGCACAAAGAAATAAACGGCATAAGTTCCGCACTCTATGCAATAACCAAAGCCATGAGAAAAAAAACCGAGGCTCAAAAACGAGAGAAGTAATTACAATTTGTAATCGTCGAAGACCCTCGCCGCAGGCCCTCGTGATTCATCACCCTCGCAACAGGCCCTCGCAACGAAGTTGCCCTCGTGATTCATCACCCTCGCAAAGCTATTTGCCCTCGCCGCAGGCCCTCACAACGAAGTTGCCCTCGTGATTCATCACCCTCGCAACGGAAGTTGCATCAACCAAGAAAATCTTCCTCTACCAAGTACTTCCGAATCTTATCGCTCAATTTTTCAGAAACTGGAACAAGCGGCAGACGTAGGTAGTTTTCGCAGATGTCGAGATGAGCCAACACTTCTTTGATACCGGCTGGATTTCCTTCCGCAAACAACAAATGAATGAGATCTAGAAGCTTGTAATGAATAGTTCGTGCTTCCTCGAAATTATTATTCAAAGCAGCGTGAATCATTTGAGAAAATTCTTTCGGGAAAGCATTTCCAACAACAGAGATTACCCCGTCACAACCGGCAGAAAGAAGTGGCAAGGTTAGCGCATCGTCACCGCTAATAACCATGAACTCTTTCGGAGTAACATTAATGACATTCATGATTTGCTCAACACTTCCGCTAGCCTCCTTAATACCAATGATATTTCTGCATTCAAATGCAATTCGAGCCACCGTATCTGGCAACATATTCACCGAAGTTCTGCCTGGAACATTGTACAATACAATAGGTAATTTGCTTGCTTCACTTAAAGCTTTGTAATGCTCAACCAAACCGTTTTGTGTTGGCTTGTTGTAGTATGGCGTAACCGAAAGAATAGCATCAATACCGTCTGTATCCATACGACTCAATTGCTGAACCAATTCATAGGTATTGTTTCCGCCCAAACCTAACACCACAGGCTTCGTACCATTGTTGGCCTCTAGCACAGCATCCAACACTTCTTTCTTTTCTTCCTTATTCAACGTCACAGATTCACCTGTGGTTCCCTGAACAACCAAATAATCTGCGCCTCCCTCTATTAAATGCGCTGTTAACTTTTTCAGTCCAGCGAAATCCACTGAACCATCTTTGCGAAAAGGCGTAACCATGGCTACACCTAATCCTCTCAACTTCTCTCTCATTGTTATTTTATTTGCGGATTACTTAAATACACATCTAGATTTTGAAGATACTTGTCGATGGTAGGATTATCGCCCAAGTCAATCATGAGGTCACACTGACGAGCAGCGCGCGAATCGCGAAGACCTACTTTCATTTTTGCTTTACTCTCTTTGAAAATAAAATTCAACGGAATGTGATCTCCGTGTGTTAAGTCAATGAGAATATCAAAATCTTCTTTGATGAATTTCGAAACGTTTTGAACGGGACGCAAGTACCAATTCAAATCGTCCTTGGTGAAATATTCAAACTCTAATTTTTGCGATTGCCAAATGGGAAGATTCTTACTTGAATCATTCACAAAGCCTACGCAGCGCACGTGACGCACACCAAATTTATCTTTGAGATATTTAGCGAAGGCCTTTATCTTATTGAAGTACCGCTCATCGTTGTCGACGTACAAAATACCAATCGACTGAGCATCGTGAAAATTGGAACCTGAACGCGTTCGTGCTACATCGGGTAATTTACCCAATGCGCGTCGGCCGGCTGACAATTTTATTTTTTCTACGAACTTCATTCTTACAAATTTACGAACACTTTTCTATATTTCGAACGTCCTTCCTGAAAAGCGGAATATATTTGAAACCATTCAACCTGAATTATGAATAAAAAAGGACTTTCGCTTTTCGCATTAACCATGATTGCCATTGGAAGCACCATTGGATCTGGAATTTTCAAAACACCCACAAGCATCGCCAAAGAGGTGCCCGATCCTATGTGGATGACTATCCTGTGGATTGCAGGTGGATTGGTATCTATGATTGGCGCTTTGGTGTATGCCGAAATGGGTGGCAGATTTCCGAAAGGCGGTGGAATATATACCTACTTGAAGGAGGCATTCGGTCCACTTCCAGCATTCTTATACGGATGGTGTTTGCTCACGGTAGTTTCTTCAGGAACGATTGCGGCCTTAATTGTTGTCTTTGCAGATTACTCTCAAAAAATAGTCGGATTTTCTGATGCCCTGCTTCCAGTTGTGGCAGCAGTGTCCATTGTAATTCTCACCCTCTTCAACATGTTTAGTTTGGAAAGCTCGAAATGGTTTGCAAACGTGTCTACAGTTTTGAAAATTATTGGAATCTATGGACTGCTTATTCTTCTTCTCTTTTTAGGAACAAACAACATCTTCGATAACAGTATTTCAGTTTCTGAAATATTCACGAATGAAAAAGCGCAAGGCTTTGGATGGGCGAAAGCTTTCGTTGGGGTATTGTGGTCATACACGGGATGGCATTATGCAAGCTTCGTAACAAACGAAGCTGTAAACCCCAAGCGTAACGTCCCTTTGGCACTTATTCTAGGCACGCTGGTCGTTACGTTGTCTTATGTTTTGGTTAGCATTGGATACATGAATGTGTTGAGCATTGAAGAAATTCAAAACAGCAAAACACTCGCAGCCGATGCTATGGAAAAAATTATTCCAGGAGGATCTTTCGCGGTGTCCATTTTAATTGCACTATCCGTGTTCGGTTGCGCAGGTCTTTACGTGCTCGCCACACCGCGCATTGTGCAACAAATGTCGAACGAAGGATTGTTCTTCGAGGCCTTTGGTAAATCACATCCGAAATTTGGCGTCCCTGTAAATGCCATACTGCTTCAATCTGCGTGGGCTATTGTGCTCATTTTCGTCTGGGGAAAATTTGAAGCGCTCTATACATACGTTACCATTACTGAATGGTTTTTCTTAGCAATGGCATGCTCAGGAATTTTTATTTTCAGAATGAGAAAAATGGGACAAACAGATGGCATTTTTAAATCACCTCTTTATCCTTTATTACCTGTCTTATTTATTGCTGTTGTATCATGGTTCATTGTGAAGAATGCTTTAAGCGATGATCCGGCTGCCTACTTCGGATTAATGGTAATACCTATCGGAGCGATTGTATACTTCCTCATTGGTAGAAAAAAAGTGCAATAACATTTTACAATTTGAACTGAAAAAGCCCGCTAATGCGGGCTTTTTTATAGGCTACATCCGAGCAAATCAAGGCGTTTCAGAAGAAAAACCTCACCTTTATCAACAACAATAGGCTTTTTTCAACAAATTGATAAAAAAACCCTTGATAGGCTTGTGAGTCAGAGAATTGTTTATTTAGTTTGACTCAACAAACAAATGTTTAATTAATAAAAACCAAAACAAAATGAACAAAGCAGAATTGATTGAAGCTATCGCAGCTTCTTCTAAGCTTTCAAAAGCTGATTCGAAGCGTGCATTAGATGCATTCATCGAAGTAACTACTAAAGCGTTGAAAAAAGACGACCGTGTTGCCCTAGTTGGTTTCGGTTCTTTCTCTACTTCAAAGCGTGCGGCTCGTAAAGGACGTAACCCACAAACTGGTAAAGAAATCACTATCAAAGCTAAAAAAGTAGTTAAGTTCAAAGCTGGTGCTGAGTTATCTTCTAAAGTGAAGTAATTTTCAGTTACGAAAAATATGAGGGCTGCTTCGGCAGCCCTTTTTATTTTTGCACCCCATGAGTCAAGAGTTATACGATCTATTCTGTGAAGCGCTAACGCCCTTCAAACAGCAGCGTTTCGACGAGGTCGTTAATTTGCGCACGAGATATTTAACCGTTGTCCTCGAAGATCTTTATCAATCGCACAACACTAGTGCTATTCTTCGAAGTATGGAATCGTTCGGAATTCAAGACGGATATTTGATTGAGAATACCAATCCCTTTCAGCACCTTCAACGCATTTCGAAAGGTGCTGGAAAATGGCTTACCCTTCACCGATACAATTCAACACGAAACAACACCGCGCAGTGTGTTCAAGATTTAAAAAAGAAAGGATACCGTTTAGCAGTAACGCATCTGCATGGTAATTCCATTCCTCTCTCTGAATTAGACCTTTCACAAAAAACTGCATTAGTTATGGGAACCGAACTTTCAGGCGCCAGTGACTACATGGTTGAACAAGCCGATGTGCTCGTGCATATTCCCATGCAAGGATTTACTGAAAGTTTAAATGTATCGGCCGCCACAAGTATTGCGTTGCAACACTTAACCACTAACTTGCGCAACAGTTCCGTGAATTGGCAGTTGAGCGAACCCGAAAAGCTTGAGTTAAAACTTGAATGGGCAAGACACAGTATTCATTGGTGGAAGCACATTGAAGCCGAATGGCACAACAAAAAGAATGTCTGAAAAAATTGCTTTAAACACTTCTAACAAAGCGCTCTTGCAAATGGCAATGCCCTTATGTATGGGCGCATTTGTGCAGTTTATTGTTGTGCTTGTAGACAACTACTTCGTTGCACAATTAAACGGAAAGGCCATGAGTGCCGTGAGTTTTGTTGGACTCATTTACATTGCACTTTCCATGCTTTCTGCCGGATTGGCGAATGCCTCGCAAATATTAATTGCACGCAAGAGAGGCGAAGGAAGAAGCGAAGAAATTCCAACCGTCTTTGCAAACGCACTTTTCATTGGAGCATTCATTGTCTTGATTCAGTTTATTGTGTTAGCGTTTTTCATCCCAACATTTTTAGATCGAAGCATTGAAGATGAAGAAACGCGCAACTACATGAAAACCTTCGCAGAAACGCGCGCATACGGATTCATTTTCTTCACGTTCATTCAAGTGCTTCAGTCTTTTTGGTCTGGAATTGCACTCACGCGTAGCATGATCTACACGACCGTTACTGTGGCCATATTCACGATTGTCTTCGACTATTTATTCATTTTTGGAAACTTGAATTTCCCACGTTTAGAAGTTCGAGGCGCTGCACTTGCCACGAACATGGGCGAAGCCGCCGCTGCCATTGTTCTTTTCATCTACACCCTTTCACACAAGGTGTATAAAGAGGTGAGACTTTTTCGAAATCTCTATCGCGTGCCCTTCAATTACACCAAAGAAATTCTTCGTTTGGGAGTACCCATCATGCTTCAATTACTGGTAGCACTGAGCATCTGGATCATATTCTTTGCTTTCATAGAAAAGAAAGGCGAAGACTCTTTTCAAAGCGCGTTTATTGTTCGAAACATGTACATGCTCGCTTGGGTAAGTGTCATGGGATTTTCGAGCACCACGAAAACGTATGTATCCGGACTATTAGCTGAAAAAAGAAGCAGCGAAATTTTCAACTTGATTAATAGACTGGCATTCCTGAACTTCAGTTTTATCTTAATTCTCACGCACGGACTTTGGCTCTACCCTGAGAGTATTGCTCATCTTTTTAATGCTAACGACGAAACAGTAAGATTAACGGTGAAGAGTATGTACATTGTACTTCCCGCCATTTCCATTTTTGCAATAACCAGTATTTTGCTTGCTGCTGTTGAAGGCGCTGGAATGACGATTCAAGGATTTTTTATCGAACTGGCAACAACCGTGATTTACCTCTCATACGCGTATTACATCTCCTTTTACACGAATGCCGATGTGGCCATTATTTGGACATCGGACTACGTTTATTTCATGGGCTTGGGAGTCTTTTCTCTCCTGGTGTTTCGAAATTCAAGTTGGTTTAAAAAAAGACGAAGGAAAGATTTCCACAATGCCTAATTATTCGGAAGGGAGGTAGTAATTTTATGCTCCTATCTGAACAACTTCCATGTATTTAATTTTCGACACCGAAACTACCGGCCTACCTCAAAACTACAATGCGCCATTAACCGATTTCAACAATTGGCCAAGGCTTGTGCAATTGGCGTGGCAGCTACACGGTGAGCGCGGAAACCTGATTTCGCAAGGAAGCATTATTGTTCAACCGAACGGATTTTCCATTCCCTATTCATCAGAAAAAATTCACGGCATATCAACGGAACGCGCAACGAAAGAAGGTATTCCGCTGAATGATTGTTTAGATCAGTTTGAAGCGGCGTTGGCGCAAACGCAATTTGTAGCTGGACATAACATTGAATTCGACATCAACATCGTTGGATGTGAATTTTTGCGTGAAGGAAGAACGAACGTACTCGAGCAAATCTCGAGCATGGATACGAAAGAATTCGGAACGGACTTTTGTGCTATTCCGGGCGGACGTGGCGGAAAGTTCAAGTGGCCAACGCTGACCGAACTTCATGAAAAACTATTTCAAGTAAAATTCGAAGAAGCTCACGATGCAGCCTACGACGTTGCTGCTACCGGAAAGTGTTTCTTTGAACTTATTCGCATAGGGGTTATTCCTGCAGCTTCAGGAGTAGCTAAAGACCAAGTTATTTATGAAGCGCCTGTTCTTCAAGACAGTAATTTCAAATCGGAAAAATCCAGCGAGCTTGTTCCTGAACAAACTTCACAGACCGTTGAGATAGATGAAAATCAAAAGTTTGTTCACCTGCATGTTCACTCACAGTATAGCATTCTTCAGAGTACGACCACCATTGATGCATTGATTAAAAAATCTATTGCCATGGGTTCTCCAGCTGTTGCTATAACAGATTCTGGAAACATGATGGGGGCCTTCCACTTTGTAAGTGCCGCACACAAGAAGGGAATCAAACCCATTGTTGGAGCTGAATTAAACATGTGTCGCAATCACACCGATCGCTCTGCGAAAGACGATGGTTATCCGGTTGTATTACTCGCGAAAAACTTTAAAGGATATCAAAACCTTGCTAAGCTGTCTTCCATTGCTTACACTGAAGGATTTTACTACGTGCCGCGTATTAGCCGAGATCTTTTACTTGAATACAAAGAAGGAATCATATTTTGCACGGGATCTCTTTGGGGCGAAATCCCTTCGACTATTTTAAACATTGGCGAAGAAAAAGCCGAGGAGCTTTTTGTTTTCTGGAAGGAACAATTTGGCGAAGATTTTTATGCTGAATTAAACAACCACGGCTTGGAAGAAGAGCAAGTGGTGAACCGAACGCTTGTTCGGTTTTGCGAAAAGTACAACGTCAAATATTTCGCTGCGAACAACACCTTCTACACTGAAAAAAGTGACGCCGAAGCGCAAGATGCTTTGCTTTGCGTGAAGGATGGAGAGAAAGTAAGCACGCCTTCAAAATACATTGGTAAGAAAGGAAGAGAGTTTCGTTTCGGATTCCCGAACAATGAATTCTATTTGAAAGATGTTCAGGAAATGGCTCAAGCTTTTTCGGCCTATCCTGGTGCGTTGGAAACAACGTTGGAAATTGCTGAGAAATGTGATGGCTATAAACTTGACCGAGAAATTCTTTTACCGAAGTTTGACATTGCCGAATCGTTCATTACCAATTCTCAAAATGAAATCAATGCATCGCATGAACGGTTGATTTCTCAGCGGATTGACAAATGGCATTCAGATGGGTATGATGAAGAGCGCATTGCTCAAGAAAAAGAGAAACTAAGAACTATCGCCGAACAATCGGCATACCTCGAGCATTTAACCTTTGAAGGTGCGAAATACCGTTACGGTGATTTCGACGAATCGATTCGCGAGCGACTGCATTTCGAGCTTTCAGTAATTGAAAAAGCGGGATACCCGGGTTATTTGTTAATCGTTGAAGATTTTTGTAGGGTGGCCCGAAAGATGGACGTGTCTGTTGGTCCTGGACGTGGATCTGCTGCGGGATCTGCAGTAGCCTATTGCCTTCGAATAACAGATGTAGATCCGATTAAGTACGATCTCCTCTTTGAGCGTTTCTTGAATCCGGATCGTGTATCGATGCCCGATATGGATATCGACTTCGAAGATGAAGGACGAGAAAAAGTAATTGAGTACGTTAGAAATAAATACTCGCGCAACGCAGTTGCGCAAATCATTACCTACGGTACAATGGCCGCCAAGTCGGCCGTGAAAGACGCTGCGCGGGTGTTTGACTTGTCTATTGGCGAGTCGGAACAACTGACGAAGCTTATCCCCGACCGCGCGTCGCTTTCCGACATCTTCAACAAAGAAGAGAAGCAATTGAAAGACGATTTCTCGAGTGAAGAATTCGAGCGCATGCAGCGCATGCGCGCCATTGCTGCAAGCACCACTCCGGAAGGAAAAGTATTGCGAATGGCGAAAATCTTAGAAGGGTCTATTCGCAATACCGGAACTCACGCCTGCGGCGTGATTATTACACCCACCGACATCACCAATTTCGTACCCGTTTCTACGGTGAAAGACAGCGACATGTGGTGCACGCAATTCGACAACTCCGTTGTAGAAAAAGCGGGACTTCTGAAAATGGACTTCCTGGGATTAAAGACTTTGAGCATCATAAAAAACACGCTCAAACTCATTAAACTCTCACACAACATTGACATTGACATCGACAACATTCCCATCGACGATGAAAAGACTTACGAGCTTTTCCAACGCGGTGAAACAGTTGCCATTTTCCAATACGAAAGTGAAGGTATGCGCAAACACATGCGCGATCTGAAACCTACCGTCTTCGCCGATTTAATTGCCATGAACGCTTTGTACCGTCCAGGTCCTATGGAGTACATTCCTCAGTTCATTCGTCGTAAACACGGACTCGAAAAAATTGAATACGATCTTCCTGAAATGGAAGACAACTTAAAAGAGACCTACGGTATTACCGTATACCAAGAGCAAGTAATGTTGCTTTCTCAAAGGCTTGCGAACTTCACGAAAGGCCAAGCCGACGTCTTGCGTAAAGCAATGGGTAAAAAACTCATTGAAGAGCTGAACAAGATGAAAAGTTTGTTTATGGAAGGAGCCATTGCAAATGGACATCCAGCAGATAAACTTGAAAAAATTTGGGCCGACTGGGAGAAATTCGCGAGTTACGCTTTCAACAAATCGCACTCGACCTGTTACGCATGGATTGCCTATCAAACGGCATATTTGAAAGCCCACTACCCTGCTGAATTCATGGCTGCTACGCTGAGTAACTCTATGAGCGATATCAAAAGCGTTACCTTCTTCATGGAAGAATGCAAGCGAATGCGCATTCCTGTTCTTTCTCCGGATGTGAACGAATCGCTCTCGCTGTTTTCCGTGAATAAAGAAGGCGCCATTCGCTTTGGACTTGCTGCCGTTAAAGCCGTTGGTGAAAATGCGGTAGAGAGCATGGTACGCGAACGTGAATCAAAACCCTTTGAAACCATTTTCGACTTCCTTGAGCGTGTCGACGATAAAGCTGCCAACAAACGTGTGCTCGAGAGCTTAGCCATGTGCGGAGCGTTTGATCGCTTCGGAATTACACGTGCAGCCTATTTCGGAACCGACAATAAAGGAGAAGGGTTTATTGATACACTTGTAAAATACGCCCGTGCAGCGCGCGACGGAAAGAACTCATCACAAGCCTCCCTTTTCGGAGAAGATTCAGGCGTTCAAATTCAACCTCCTGCAATACCGAAGGTAGAACCTTGGGACGCACTAACTGAATTATCGAAAGAAAAAGAACTCGTTGGAATGTTTATTTCAGGACATCCGCTCGACGATTTCGCATTAGAGATTGAAGCGTTCTGTCATCCCAATGCAATGGAGGCACTCGAAAATCCTGAGCAAAACAACGGACGTGAAATTGCATTTGCCGGAATTGTAAAAAACGTGCAGCACCGCATGTCTCAGCAAGGAAATCCATACGGAAGTTTTACTCTCGAGAATGGCGACGGATCGCACGATTTTCGCCTCTTCAGAAAAGACTACATGAACTTCAAAGCATACATGCAAGACAACTTCTTTTTGTATGTACGCGGACGTTTTCAAAAACGCAGATACGGTCAACAAGAAGAAGAGAAAACTGAATTTCAAATTGTGGAAATCACTTTACTCGCTGAAGTAAAAGAAAAACTTGGGAGGTATTTAACCATTGGAATTGATTCGGAATTTTTAACTGAGCAAACCATTCAAAAACTAGATGAACTTCTTGTGAAAAGCACTGGGTTCGCTCAACTTCGAATAGAATTGAAAAACGGTGAAGACCGCGTTGTTCTTCCTTCTTCAGAAAGAAACAAAATAGCAGTGACTAAAGAAATTCAATCTGAAATAGAAGCACTTCCAGGAGTGTATTCTATTGCACTTTCTTCGCGTTAGTGAATGACTATTTTCTGAACACCAGACTTTTCTTCAGATTGAAAAACCAAGAAATAAATTCCAGGAGAAACATTCACTTGGAATTCACTCGCGCCTTGGTGACTAAAGGTTAATTTACCGTCGATGCTATACACCTGCACATTCAGATTATTCACCGGTGTTGAAGATTGAAAGACGTTGTTTCCGAATGTATAAAACGAAAGGCCTTCTTCTGCTACTAGCTCTTCAGTACCAACATAAAAACAATCGTTATTCACACTTGTAGGGTCCAACGATGAAAGGATCACCGATTCGTTTCTGTATACCGTAGCCTGCTGCTGCTTATTTATCTGGAACCCGTTGGAACTTCCAACCAAATAAACCGTATCATTTACAACTAGCAAATCTTTGCAAACTTCGAATTTGTTCGTCCCTACTGTTCCGCCTCCGGCGTATTGCCCCAGCACATTCGCTCTGTGTAACACCCATTCTTGCTCTCCGAATCCGAAATCGGTTGTCTCTCCTGCCAAGGTGTACCCTTCGGAATTCGAATGGACAGCGTTGTACCACATATTAAAATTAAAAACGTTGTAGGTTTCCGTATTTACAGTTCCATCTAAATTAAATGCACAGGTATAAGGATTGCGAAGCTCTCCATTTAAAAACTCTCCTGCTACGAATACGCCGTAATTCCACACTTGCAAATCATGAGCAAGCACACCTTGTCCCGCAACCTCATAGGTTTGTGAAACGAATCCAACATAATCGAATCTCTTCACATCGTAATACGCAGTCGTTCCATCGTTGTGGTTATTCAAAATATAAAAATCGTTGTTGTAATATTCCAAAGCCGCATTGCTATTGACTCCTATAGGATCTATGTTTATCGGGGAAGAAAGATCTCCTGTGTCATCGAGTGAATACACCACCACACGCTCCTCGCCCGAAGGGTAAAACGAATTGGTCGCCACCCAAGCATTTCCAAAGTCATCTATAACTATGTTGCGCGCTTCGTCCCAAACACCTTCACCGAATTCCTTCGACCACAACAGATTTCCATTCGCATCTAATTTTCCAACTAGATTTTTATAACCCGTAACAGAATTACTTAACACCATCCCACAGAAATAAATACTTCCGTCTGATGCAACGGCAACATCGTTACCACGCTCAATTCCAATTCCACCTATGTTCAACGTCCATTCACAATCGAGCGATGCATTCAACTTCGACAAGTAAACATCAGTTTGTGAACCTACTTCTCCACCTGTAGTGCCTACCGCAACAAATCCACCATCGGGGTGAGCCACAATAGATGCGTATTCATCTGAGCCCAAACTCCCATAATTGTGTACAACAGGCTGCGCCATGCTCAATTGCACAAACACAATCGCAAGAAAGAAAAAGATGAATTCGATTTTCTTCATGAATTATTTTTTAATCACTGAACGAATTTCCATGACTTGTTCAAGCAGCTCTTCCAATTTATTTAATTGAAGCATATTGGCTCCGTCGCTCAGAGCAACGGCAGGATTCGGATGTGTTTCAATGAATAGTCCATCTGCACCAACGGCAACCGCAGCTTTCGCAATGGTTCCAATAAGTTGTGGTTTGCCACCCGTAACGCCACTGCTCTGATTTGGCTGTTGCAACGAATGCGTGCAGTCCATAATGGCAGGCGCGTATTCTTGCATTACAGGAATTCCGCGGTAATCGACAACAAGGTCTTGGTATCCGAACATGGTACCGCGCTCGGTTAACCACACGTTGTTGTTTCCAGCTTCCTTCACCTTATTCACCGCGTGCTTCATTGATTCAGCAGAAAGGAATTGTCCTTTTTTAATGTTCACTACTTTTCCAGTAGCTGCTGCTGCTTGAAGCAAATCTGTTTGTCGACACAAGAAAGCAGGAATCTGCAAAACATCTACATAGGCCGCAGCCATTGCCGCTTCGTCTGCAGCATGAATATCTGTAACGGTTGGAACGCCGTAGGTCTTTCCAACTTTCTGAATCAGTTCCAATCCAATTTGATCGCCTAATCCCGTGAATGAATCTACACGAGAACGATTCGCCTTTCTGTATGAAGCCTTAAACACATATGGCATTCCCAATTTATCAGCAATCTCTTTCACGCGACCTGCAACTTCCATTACTAAATCTTCACCTTCCACCACACATGGTCCAGCCAACAAAACCAACGATTTGGTTTGCGCCATTTTCATAACGTCTGCACTATTCATTGTCTTTCTTTTTTGTTTTGAATAAATAACTTAACTGAATTGAAGCTTGCATCTCGCGGGTATTCTTGAAAAAGTATCCCGGCAAATTCGATGTCTGAACACCCAAATAAAACTGATTGGCGATAAGCCATTGAACCCCCATTCCCAATTTCCAATTGCCATATCCACCGTTAGAAACATTCATTGATGCCATGACATTACTCTTGGGCATATACATGAATCCCACGGTTGCCAATGGCTTCAAAGGTGCTGCATACATTTCCAATCCGGCAGTCAAGCGAAGCTTTTCGTTCCAACGATAAACGGAGCGCACATAAAATGAACCACGCAAAGGTCTCCAAAAAGAAACATTCTGAGAAGTGGTAACTAACGTATCTGCAAATCCAGATGCACCATTCAATAATGAATCTCCATTCAAGATGGCATTCAAATCAACACCCGTCCATGTCAGTGTTGAATCAAAACTCACCACTTCACTTTGTCCGTTCCAATTCACCCAACCCAAATTTCGAACTCCCAAAGTATTCCAAACTTCCTTTTTATCAAGGCCTCTGTCGCGAACAAAATTGTATTCTCCATCGATGCTGAAACCAATGCCGTTTCCATTCGGACGTGGATTGGCAGAATGGACATACTCCCCCGAATAATCGAGTTGCAGCGTATCTGCATTCGGTGAAGTGTAAAACGAAGATGGTGGAAACAAACTGAACTGCTGATAGGTTAATCCGTTCACCATAGAAATTCCAATCGAACTAAACGTCCGCTTGTCATATACACCAAATCCAATCGATTGAAATCCTTGCATCTCGGCTTGAATCGAATTCAGCGGAACACGCGTTCCTTGATACCCAACATTCCCATTGCTAATTAGATCGAAGGCCTCTTTCGAAATTCTACCACTTCCAAAATAACCTTTTCCAACTTGAATATATAAGTCCAGCATTTCACTTCCGAACAAACTATCTCTTCCGCCGTAGTAGCGTGCACGGACGTTTGCATTTCCTCCAAAGACTCCAAGATCAGTCATTCCATCTAATGCCGAATTTCTCGCTTCAGCTGTGACTGCACCTCCAACCACAAACGGCTTCACCAATTCCTTTGTCAAGAATGTGCTTCCTGCAGCTCCGTTCCCTTGAATATCTAGAATACCTCTGAACGCCTTTCCTGTGGTGTCTGACCTTGTTAACCAGAGGTACGAAGTCTGGGCTAAAGACCTTGCACTCACAAACGCCAGAACGAATACAATTAGAATCTTCTTCATTCCACTTCAGCATTAAGAACAACGCCCGCCTTCACACGAACGTCTATGAAATATGAATTATAGAGATTCACCAATTGCGGATACGACGATGTATTCGAGACCACTTGCAAAATAAGTTTACCGTCTGCTTTCATCGCATTCCATTGCTGATCTGAAATTGGAATCTGCAATGTGCTCGCAGTTGAATTTGCCAAAGCATCGACGCTGTTTCCAGGGGCAACAATGAGTCCATTCGCAACCTCAACACCGTTCAAAGTTTTCAAATTCAACTTCCATTCAATCGGAAAGGCATTTTGAATATCTAAGGTTAAGGAACTAACGCGGACCGCATCTGTGCTCACCTCCACGTTCAACGTATCGCGAAGAGTAAGATCACTGGCCGCTAATCGCAAAGGAACATCTACCACCAATTTTGCTTCGGTCAATTGATCTGAGTAGAAGAAGTCATTTCCATCGCTTACGTTTCCAAATGGATTCAACTGTAAACTACCTGTGAAAAGAACGGCGTATGGCAAACTTCCCATAAATGAAGTAATGTTACTATTCCCCTCGTTCAAATTAATATCGTAATTCGAAATAGAGGCTGTTCCGCCCTCGTCAATGGAACGTGTAATAAAGAACGGATTGTATACATTTCCTCCTGTTAGCTGCACGCCGGTGTTCATGTAGGTATTCAATCCCATAACGTTGTCAATCTTCAACTTTCCATCAAATCCCATTTTGTGTGTTACGTGAAATCCAAATGAAGCCTGATCCAACGCTAACAATCCTGTTGGCATGTTTGCACTTTCAGCCAGATTCAAGGTCTCGTTGAAATTGTAAGTATCGTTTCCGAAATAACCTTTCGCATAGTCTATAACCAAATCAGACATGATCAATTCAAAGCGCACCGAATCTTGTCCGTATATGGTGTTTTGATCAGCCGTGGTGTTCGGCTCTGTCTTGATTTCAAGATGCGTTGAGAGTTTGTTGTAATCGAAACCAGTAGTTCCAGAAAGTACCACATATTTGTTCGACATGTCAACCGTGTAAAACCCTTCGGCAGGATTGGATGCACTTCCAGGAGTCAGTGCGAAATCTACTTCAGTGTTGTTTCCATATACTTCAGAAACATTGTAAAGTGTGAATCTTGGATGTAGGTATGCGTTCACATATGATTTGACATGAACAACCATGTTTCCAGATTTCACTTTCACCATTCGTAAACCAGTACCGTTTGTTTCTACTGAATAGTTCTGATTCTGTGCAATGATTGCAGTATTTCCTGGAATTTGAAAAGGCCCTCCACTCATTGGAACAACAAACTTCTGTGATATATTGGTATCCGGAATTTGCGTCAAATCGGTCGTTCCAAACCCTGAAATAATTTTCTCAAAATACAAATGATAGATACCTGCATTGTCGGTGTATCCGTTGTCAGCAGTCAAATCGGAAAGCGTTAATCGACCATGAGCAACCGGAGCAACCCAGTTCGACTCCCACGAGGTTGGTTCGTCTTTCTTGCACGAAGAGAGAGCAGCAACTAAAACAATTAGAGAGAGATAAATTCTTCCTTGCATGGTATCAAATATAACCTATCCTTTATCAGGTTTAGTGATTCGTGTAAATCGATAAAGCAAAATCAACTGCGCCACAAGCCAGGCTCCTATTTCGTCTGGAAATGTTTGAATTCCAATGGCAGGGATATAAACCGCAAAAAGCACGTAAGCCGATAAGCCCATTTGAACAAAAGCATATTTGCGAACCCAAGACTTTACAGCATTCACATGTGCAAAAGCTAGAGCAAACAACATAGGGTTTGCCCAAAGAATATTGAAGTTCCATTTGGTAGTCGTGTGATCGGTTAAGAACCACATCGCGAACAATACAATTCCAAGTAACCCGAAAAATCCGAGGAACAGTCGCTCAGATAAATTCCAACCTCTTTTCTTCCACCACAAATAGAGACTGAAACCAGCAAACAACAATGCCGAAAGTGTTACATAAAAAATGGGCTTAGCAGATGACGATTTCTTTTCAAACAACGAATCATCTACCGGAAGAATCTCGTTGGTTCTTCCTAAAACCTTTTGTCCGTTTAGGGTCCAAGCCATCATATTCGCCTGAAGACTATCCGGCAAAAATGAAGTTTGTCCCGCCTCAGGTGTCATGTCGCAAGGCATTCCTAAAACCAAATCAATTCCGAAATCGGCCCAATACTGATGAGCGAGATATACGTCTATATCGTGTCTAAACTTTGGACGACTTCCAAATATTTTTTCATTTTGTTGAATTTCAGGAAGCGCTTTCAGAACAATATCTCTCACACGCGTTGCGCAGTTGTCGTAAAAGAAATCATATTGAAAATACTTGTTTTCTTTTTTTGCATTTTCGATGAGCATAGATCCCAGCAATCGAATTTGCTCTGCAGACAATTTGAATTCATTTTCTAGAATTCCTCTTCCACCATATAAATACTGTTGTTGGAAGTCGGCGAAATTTTCAACGCTCAACATGTAGTTCAGTTTACCTCTTGCGAACTTGAGATAAAAGCCTTCTGAAAATTCAAACGTTCCGTAATTGAAAACTAAATCAACCCATTCGCCATTCAGCGTGTCTGTGTATCGAAGGGCACTGTGTCCAAAGCAAGTGTACAACTCTTCACCCGGAGAACACGTTAAAAGCGACATGCGTGGAAGTTCTCCCACATGGTAATTAACGGTTGCACTCGCCTGAAATGTGCATGCGAGCAAAGCAAAAAAAGCAATTATTTTCTTCATGACATCCATTCTCCTTTAAAGACCATTTCTGCTGGTCCACACAACCAAATGTTTGTATATCCCTTTTCCGTTTTTTCAAATCGAACGGTCAAATCACCCCCCAAAGCGTGAATGTGTTTTTCTTCACCGCGATTCGACAAATGATGCATAACAATGGCGCAGGCCGTTACGCCCGTTCCGCAAGAAAGTGTTTCTGCCTCTACCCCTCTTTCGTAGGTTCGAACCATTCCTTCATCTTCATTCAACAAAGTCAAAAAATTGACATTCGTTCCTTCTTTCTCAAACTCTTCGCTGTAGCGAATTCCGCTTCCGAGCTCCATGACATCGATATTCAAATCTTCCACCATGCGCACTACATGCGGAGAACCGGTATTCACGAAATATTCATTTTCATTTCGAATTACAACTTCCTCCACGTCTCTCATGCGAATAGAAATTTCCTCGCCATTAATCTTCGCTTCATGGTAACCGTCTATCGCTCTGAACGAAGCTTCTTCTTTCTCCAAAATGCCCAAGCTCTTAGCGAAGGCCACCGCGCAGCGGCTTCCATTTCCACAAAAAGACTGTGACCCGTCTGAGTTATAATAGTTCATGTAGAACTCGGTCTCTTCATCACTTTCAATGAGAATTAATCCGTCTGCACCAATGCCGAAATGCCTATCGCACAACTCAGCTACCTCTTCTGTTGAAGGCTGCCAGGAATCTTCTCGGTTATCGACCATAATGAAATCGTTTCCCGTGCCGTGATATTTGAAAAATTGCATGTCCCAAAGGTAAAACGGTTTCCTTCATATACCGCGTTGTTGTAACTTGCAGTCCGAAAGAAAATTTCATGGAAAACGAACTCACCTTGAATAGCGACACCTTGCTCTTGGCTTATGAAAAAATGGCCACTGCTCGTCAGCTATCCGATTTATACGAAGCCAACGCCAAAGTAACCTCGAAATATGTGCACGCAACTTCACGCGGACATGAGGCTTGCCAGATTGCGCTGGGTCTTCAATTGACGAAAGACGACTACTTGTCTGCGTATTACAGAGACGACAGTATTTTATTGAGTATTGGTATGACTCCATATGAACTCATGCTTCAGTTATTCGCGAAAAAAGACGATCCGTTCAGTGGTGGAAGAACTTACTACAGCCACCCTTCATTGAATCGTCCGAATATGCCTAAGATTCCGCATCAATCTTCAGCAACAGGAATGCAGGCCATTCCAACAGTTGGAGTTGCTATGGGTGTTCAGTACAAAGAGCTTCAAGGTTTAAATGACACTGAGATTCCATCGGTAGTGGTTTGCTCCATTGGAGATGCGGCCATGACGGAAGGTGAAGTGACCGAGGCCTTGCATATGGCGAATTTGAAGCAGTTGCCAGTGTTGTTCTTTGTTCAAGACAACGAGTGGGACATTAGCGCCCACGCGTCTGAAATCCGATCTGGCGATGCCACGAATTTGGCAAAGGCATATCCGAACATTCGCGTAAAAAGTATCGACGGTACTGATTTCGTTCAGAGCTTCAATACCATTCAAGAGATATTGACCAGCATGCGCAAGTCTCGCAAACCTTGGCTGTTGCATTGCAAAGTTCCTTTGTTGGGACACCACACTTCTGGTGTTAGAAAGGAATGGTACCGTCACGATTTGGAAGAAGCTGAGAAAAGAGATCCACTTCCAAAATTCAAAAAGCAATTAAACAATTTCGGTTTTTCAGATAGCACGTTGGAAGATGTGTGGAAAAAAGCCGGAGAAAATATTTTGCGTGATTACGATCGTGCTTCGAATGCAGAAGACCCTTCTCCTTCTTCATTAATGGATCACGCCTATGCTCCAACTTCCATTACAGAAGAAAAAGGAGAGCGCGCGCCGCAAGGAAAAGAAGCCACCGTAATGGTTGACTGTGCGCTGTTCGCCATGCAAGAAATTTTAGCGAAACATCCGGAAGCCTTGTTGTACGGACAAGACGTGGGCAAGCGTTTAGGTGGCGTGTTTCGAGAAGCGGCTACCTTGGCTGAAAAATTCGGAGACAATCGCGTCTTCAACACGCCTATTCAAGAAGCATTTATTATTGGAAGTACGGTGGGAATGAGCGTTGCCGGATTGAAGCCGATTGTGGAAGTTCAATTCGCCGATTACATTTGGCCAGGGCTGAACCAATTGTTTACGGAAGCTGCCCGTAGTTATTATTTAACGAATGGAAAATGGAATGTGCAGGCCCTCGTGCGCGTGCCCATTGGAGCCTACGGAAGCGGAGGCCCTTACCACAGTAGCAGTGTAGAAAGTGTCTTGTGTAACATTCGTGGAATTAAAGTGGTTTATCCGAGTAACGGCGCAGATTTGAAAGGACTCTTGAAAGCGGCGTTCTACGATCCGAATCCCGTGGTAATGCTTGAACACAAAGGATTGTATTGGTCGAAGGTAAAAGGCACTGACATGGCACGTACGATTGAGCCTTCAGAAGATTACATTGTTCCGCTTGGGAAAGCAAATACGGTTCTTACTTCCAACAATAAAAAATCAATTGCTGTCATCACCTATGGCATGGGCGTTCATTGGGCATTAAATGCTGCGAAAAACTTTGATGGGCAAATTGAAATTGTGGACTTACGCACGCTAATGCCACTAGACGAAAACGCTGTGTTTGAAGCTGTGAAAAAATGTGGGCGTTGCCTTGTTCTTACGGAAGAACCCGCGATGAACAGTTTCGCTCAGGCCCTTGCTGGTAAGATCGCAGAGAACTGTTTCGAATACCTCGATGCCCCGGTTAAAACATACGGAAGTGCTCCTACTCCGGCTATTCCTCTGAACAGTGATTTAGAAGCTGAACTGCTTCCGAATGCTGAAAAAGTTAGTGCTATTATTTCTGATATTTTAAATTATTGATGATAAGAATCACACTACTTTTCTCTTTCTTTTGGCTTCAACTAAACTCGTTTGGTCAGAGTAAGAAATTCGAGGGTGTCTTAATTTATGAGCTCCGCACTTACAATGGCGCGGAAAATTCGAGCAGCATATCTCAAATCAAATACTCCGTTAAAGGAAATTTATGGCGTGCTGAACTTATTGGAAATGAAGATATAATTTCACCCGTTAATTATTCTCTCCTTGTGAATTTAAAATCGAAAGAAGCTACCATTTTGATCGATATCTCGAACACCAAAATGGCTGTAGATATGACTGAAAGATTTTTTCAAATTGAAAAAACCTGTTCTTTTTCTTCAGAATCAGGTCCGAAAAAGCAAGTGATAGCTGGACTTCCAAGTAATTCAGGACGAATAATAAATAATTCCGAAGATCAAAAAACAGACACTACTTCTATTTGGTATACAACATCGTTTGATGCGATTCCATTTCAGTTTGAAACGGCCACTGCTCCTGGACTGATTGTTTCCATTCAGCAGGACAGTGGCTCTTTTTGGGAATTGGATGAAATTAAACCGGGAAAATTAATTCCGGAAATTTTCGCAGTTCCTCAAGAATACAAACCTATGTCCATGATAGAATTTCAAGAATATTTAACTGATCTCGGAGAACTCGAGATAGAAGTAGAAAATTTTAAGGCAGAATAATTAGATAATAAATGAGTAATTGGTATTCGAGAACGTTCGCTCGCGATTTATCTGTTGAAAGACTTCTTTGGGCAGCATTAATTGCGACTGCAATTTTTATGTTTCTGAGATACAAGACTGTTCCCACTCTCGAACAGGATTCCTTGATCGTAGTTGACACTTTAGGAGTTTCGCACAAGTTGGCAGAATTAACCAGCGGTCCTACTGTGGTTCACTTTTACGCTTCGTGGTGTGGGCCTTGCCTGCGAGAACTTCCAGAAATAAAAGCTTTTATGGAAACGCCACTTGGCAAGCAGATTAACTTTGTGTTTATTACGGAAGACCGAGAAGATCAAGTTAAAGCATTTCACGAACGCTATGGATTCACAATTTATCGAGTGAACAAACTTAAAGATGCCAATGTTTATTCGATACCCGTTACTTATTTGCTAAATGACAAACACGAGATTGTAAAAAGTGATTTAGGCAGCTGGGATTGGACCCAAGAGAATTTTAAAAACGAAATTTCAACAATAATCAAATAAATAGATGAGTAAAGTAACTATAACTCTAGACAAAAAAACCATTGAACTAGAAATAAACCCAGATGGAGAAACTATCCTAAACGCTGCAATTGACGCTGGATTAGACGCACCTTACTCTTGTCAGGGAGGCGTATGCACGACCTGTCAATGCAAAGTCCTTTCGGGAACTGCGCGTATGGATGCTAATCACGCATTAACACCCAAAGAAGTTGAGCAAGGTTATATTTTGGCTTGTCAAGCGCATCCTACCAGTGAAGAACTGACAATCACTTGGGATATTTAATTTTAAAATTGAATTCAACTGACAATTGTTTCATCCTAGCTATTTCTAAGTTGTAAATTTGTGACAATGAAAATATTCTTTCCATTTATTGTTGGTTTAGCTCTCCTTACCCTTGTTTCTTGTAAACACGAGCCACCGCCTGATATAGATGGAACATGGGCAGAGAACTGTAATCCCGACACTGTTTATTTTGGAAATACAATTTTTCCCTTGTTAGTCTCTAACTGCGGGATGTCGGGATGTCACGATGAGGCTTCACACAAAGAGGGCATCGTTGTTACAGACTACTATTCACTTTTGAATTCTGACATTATTGATATTGGAAATGCAAACAACAGTGAACTAATGGAGGTTATTACTGAGTCAGATCCGGACAAAATAATGCCTCCGCCTCCTAGTTCTGCGCTAACAACCGCTCAGATTAATGCTATTCGCACTTGGATAAATCAAGGAGCAAAATTCAACAATTGCGTTGGCTGTGACACCGTTAATTATACCTTTAACGCCTACATATTACCCATAATTCAAACAAATTGCACCGGATGTCACAGTGGTGGATCTCCTAGCGCTAACCTTCTTATTACCAACTATGCTGAAACTGTTGCGTTAGTAAACAACGGTTCATTGATGCATTCTTTACATGGAACCGGAGGATACTCCATAATGCCTAAAAACACCTCAGGCTTGCAACCGTGTAAAATAACTCAAATACAAAAATGGATCAACGATGGTGCGCTTAATAACTAAGATGAGCTTGCTGCTCCTTACAATGACCTTGCTTTTTACAGCATGTTATTACGACAAAGAAGAGTATTTGTATTCTTCTTCACCCTGTGACAACACGTTTACTTTTACAAGTAGAATTGCTCCCTTGGTCGCACAACAATGTGCAAGTGGTTGCCACGAAGGAGCTAACCCCAGCGCCGGGTTGTCATTAACGACTTATGACGAAATCAAGGCAATTGTAGACAATGGCAGTTTTGCGGGGTCATTAGACGGAAGCAACGGCTATTCCATCATGCCGAAGGGAACAAGCGGATTAAACGCTTGCGACAAAGCAGCTGTGAATGCTTGGATTTCAGCAGGGGCGCCAAACAATTAATTATTTAACGATGAATAAAAAAGTAATCATTATTATTCTTCTCTCCATTATTGCTATTGGTGGAGGTGTTGCCTATTACATGTGGAATAAGCCCAAAACGAATGCAGCAGATGTGAAACCAAATTACATCTTACCCGCAGACTCTCTCGGAGCGGCATTCGCTAAAAATGAGGATGCGGCAAATGCCAAATTTGTTAAAGACTCTGTAGCCTTGGAAATTCAAGGTGTTGTTGATACATCTTTCACAAATGAAGGAAATGAAAGTGTTATTCGTTTAAAAACATCTACGCCAGATTATCCTGTCAACTGCTATTTCAATTCTACAGATAAAGCAACTGCGAATAAAGGTGATTTAGTAATAATCAAAGGTTTTTGCACCGGGTACTTAATGATGGATGGTGTTCAAATGACCAAGTGTGCTCGAATAAAATAAATGGTACAATAAATGCCTATTGGCTAAAAAATAATAATATGAAAAAGCTAATCTTAGCAACAGCCTTAGTTGCCATCAGTTTCGGAGCATCAGCGCAACGTTACTTCTCAAAAACGGCGCATATCAAATTCTTCTCTCACACAAGTGCGGAAGACATTAAAGCGGATAATTACAAATCTACCATAATCATTGACCAAGCCACAGGAGCTGTTCAAGTAGAAACGTTGATCAAGAGTTTCGAATTTGAGAAAGCGCTGATGCAAGAACACTTCAATGAAAATTATTTGGAAAGCGACAAGTACCCGAAAGCCAACTTCAAAGGAAAAGGAGATTTTTCTAAAGTAAATTTCGGAGCAGACGGCACCTATTCGGTGAATGTTGCAGGACAAATGACCCTGCACGGTGCTACGAAAGATGTTAGCGCAATTGCGACCATTAAAATTGCAGGCGGAAAGATTGACGGAAGCACAAAGTTTTATGTTAATCCAAGAGATTACAATGTGCAAATTCCAGATGTGGTGAAAGGACAAATTTCAGATAAAATCGAAGTAACCGTTAAGGCATCACTTCAACCACTTAAATAACATTTATGAATCAACGCATTATTTCAAAAGGGCTAATTTCATTAGCTCTTTTGCTTTTCTTTCAGGCCAAGGCTTTCGCGCAACCAGGAGATAGCCTTCAAGTTAAATCGGGGGATGAAGACTTGCTTTTACTGCTTGCCCCAGAACAAGAGCAAACCTATACCTCAGCTACTTTCAAAACTACTCGTATCATAAACATGCACAGCGTTGAGAATGCAGCGGCTGGCGTGATGGATTTTCGCATTTCGCATAGGTTTGGATTTATTAACTCAGGACCATATGATCTTTTTGGATTGGATCAAGCGCTTATGCGTTTCGGTTTAGAGTACGGAGTTACAGACCGCCTTATGGTGGGAATGGGAAGAAGCAATGTGAACAAGGCATACGATTCATTCTTGAAATATAAAATCATTCGTCAAGGAAGCGGCAAGCGAAATGTCCCTCTATCCGTTTCCTATTTCGCTTCTGCGGTTTGCAACACAGTAAAATGGGCCGATCCAAATAGAGACAACTATTTTTCTTCTCGATTGCAATACACTCACCAATTACTTATTGCGAGAAAATTCAACAACGACTTATCACTTCAACTCACGCCAACTTTGGTTCACAAAAACTTGGTTCCAACATTACAAGACAAGAATGATATTTTAGCTATGGGTTTTGGGGGAAGATATAAACTGACTCAACGCTTTTCTGTAAACGGAGAATACATATATGTTCTACCTAATCAGATAACATCGGAATTTTACAATTCACTTTCTTTAGGGGTTGATATTGAAACGGGCGGACACGTTTTCCAATTGCATCTAACAAATTCCACATCGATGTTGGAGCCCGGATTCATTACCGAATCTGTTGGGCAATGGAAAAACGGTGGAATTCATTTCGGTTTTAACGTTTCTCGAGTGTTTACGGTGAAAGACAAACGAACGAATCCTGAGGACTAACTAAACAAGGGCTTTGGCTATCTCATCTTGAGTCACTGGCTTAACTAGAAATGCATCGAAGACAATTCGATTTCAATTACATCCGTTTCTGCTATTTTTTTCAAAGCAACCCAACGACTATTCTTGTCAACGATGAGGAATCTATCATTCAACCATGAGACATTTTCGAATTGCTTATCGGCAGCTTTTTTCAAATAACTCAATTCTCGCATGAGCGAAGCAGCTCGGTTACCGCAGAGGTATTCACGCCAATCTGGATTCTAGATAAATTGATTTGACTTTAAAAACTCCATTCCAATCAAAGATAATGGCTCTTCAACAAAAAAGCACCCGAAGGTGCTTTTAAGATTTTTGTCGGTTTTTACACTATGCGTTTACTCCGAACAATTGCATGATATAATAAAACAATGCGCCCAAACCTGCAGAAATAGGAATAGTTATTATCCAAGCCACTAAAAGTTTACCTGTGACTCCCCATTTTACTGCCGAGATACGCTTGGTTATTCCCACTCCGATAATCGACCCTGTTATTGTATGAGTCGTTGAAACAGGAATACCTTTAACTATTTCTCCACCCATTTTCCATGGAAACTTCAATCCCTCTGTAAAGAACAAAGTAATAGCTCCCGCTGTTTCCGCCGCCACTCCCTCGAACGGAGTAACCTTGGTAATTTTATTACCCATTGTTTTCACAATTTTCCAACCACCGCTCATGGTACCAAGGGCAATTGCCGCGTAACAAGCTAATGGAACCCAGTTCGGCATCTCCTTCAAGGAAGTGATTTCACCACCCGCAATCAGTGCAACAGTAATGATACCCATTACTTTTTGAGCGTCGTTTCCACCGTGACCTATAGAGAAGGCTGCAGAAGAAAACAGTTGTAGTTTTTTGAACCATTGATTGGCCTTGGAGTTGTTCATTGAGCTCATGAACAAGGTAAATATTCCCATAACAACCACTATGAATCCAAGTAAAATCCACTTGAAATTCGCTCCATGGAACATCACTTTCAACCAATAGGTTTCAAAATTATTCTTCAAATTAGAAGCGTCGTAACGCAATTTAGAATCAGCCCCAATGCGTTCAACTTTAATTATTTCAAATTTCGTTGAGTAAGCATATCTATTCTCAGATTCCTTGGTAATCACATCCGAAGAAACGACTGTGTAGTTATTCACGCCTTGCTTTTTAAGGTCTTTCATAACTTCTACATTCTTATCATTCGCATACAATACAGTTCCAATAGAATCCAATCGAACGATATAATCTTGATTTGTTGCCAAAGCATTGCCTAAGGAATCTTTTGCAGGCTCAACAAAAACGACTGCTTTATCACATTCGTTTTTCAAAGAAAAAGCCTTTTTCAAATCGCTCGATGAAATTGGTGCATCTGTTTGAACATGCAAAGCCAAACCATTTCGCAAGTCCTTCTTAAACGCCTTGTCAAACGACTTTTTGATAGCCTTTGTTAGATCCTTATTTTCTTCAGATGTATTCACATCTTTCAAGTAATCTGTGCGGATTTCATAAAGTTTCCCTGAAGTATCTTCTTTACCTGTAGAATCTTTTCCAGCTTTAATCAAGCTTGGAAATTCTTTCATCTTGTCTTCTGATTTGAAGATGAACATTTCCTTCAACTTATCTTTTTCAACTTTGTCGCTTAAAGAAACGACATAGCTGCTTCCCCCGTTGAAATCTTTTTTGAATTCTAAGGCATTGAATACAGCATAGGACACCCCGATAATAATGGTTAATGAAACTAACTTCATCCAAATACCTTTTCTAAAGGAATTCAAGAACCAGATAGAGATGAGATACGACATAATCATACCCGCTATTGGTGCTACTACAATGAAAATAGCGGTCGCCCAAATGATTCCGGAGCTAATAGCCTTCCATCCAAAAGCAGCCAAAAAGGCTCCTGCAAATCCGCCGATAAGAGTATGCGATGAGGATGATGGGATTCCGTACCACCAAGTAATTAAGTTCCATGCTATGGCAGACATTAATCCCGCAAGAATCATAGACAATGGATGCATGCACTCAACAATAAACTCTTTGTGCACTGACTTCGCAATAGTTGTTGCTACGCTGTGGTCCTTGAATATAAAGAATGCAACAAAATTGAAAAATGCTGCCCAAACAACCGCTTGGAATGGTGTCAACACTTTGGTTGAGACAACCGTTGCAATTGAATTTGCTGCGTCGTGAAAACCATTGATAAAATCAAAAATCAATGCAAGGGCAATGACCGCGATAAGTAAGAATGAATAATCCATTCTATTGTAGATTAAGAGTTTTTAACTAAGATTGATTCTAAGACATTTGCAACGTCTTCACACTTGTCTGTGGCTGTTTCAAGGCTGCTTAAAACCTCTTTGGTTTTAATCAACTCCAATGGATCCACAGCCTCTGCAAATAAACGAGCAATAGCTTCGTCGAACAAGTCATCTGCATGATTTTCCAATGAATTAATGCGAACAATTGCTTCACGCACACGTTGAACATTCTTCATACTCTTCATATCCTTAATTGCGGCATCGATTTCAATTACCTGCTTCAACAACACTTCACTCATTAACTCCATTGTTTTAGAGAATTGCTTCACGTTGTATAGTTGAATACGTGAGGCACATCCGTTAATGAAATCAGCAATATCATCAATACTCGTAGTTAAAGCGTGAATATCTTCTCTATCAAACGGAGTGATAAAATTTTCTGAAAGTTCCATGAAGATTTGGTGAGTGATCTCATCTCCCTTGTGCTCGAAGTCGCGAATTTGACGAATACAACCTGCAATTTGTTCAGGATCTGAAAGTTGAAACATTTGATGAAATACTCTTGCTTGCTCCACTAGGTTCGTAGTGTCTTCAGAAAATAAATCAAAGAACATCGAGTTCTTTGGAACCATAAAAGAAAATAGTTTAGAAATTTTCATAGTTTGTGATTTTACACTACAAACTACGACCTCTAATGTTATGTGAATGTTAAGAAGAGGTTGTTTTTACGCTCTCAAATCCTCTAGACACCCAAATTTGCTTAACCTTTTCTTAACATAATGGTAATTTCCGCGTAGCATACCCCTTGAATCGAGATTATAGTTTTGCCGACGTTACCAATTTGTTAATTACATGTTACAACGCAAAACCAAATCAATGAAAAACATCTTTACTTTACTTTTCCTCGTTGTTTTATCTTACAGTTCTTATGCACAAACTGACAAACCTAAAGAAGAAAAAAAGTGGTTCGAAACACTCTCAATAAGAGGTTATACTCAAATTAGATACAACGGTCTTTTAGTTACAAACCCAGACCTAGGTTGTGAACAATGTGATAGAAGTTGGGGTGGTGTCAACGGATTTTTCATGCGTCGCATGCGAATTATTTTATTCGGACAAATAAGTCCACGAGCATATCTTTACGTTCAACCCGACTTCGCCAGTTCTGCATCCTCAACAGGCCTTCACTTTGGACAACTCCGTGATGCATACTTCGATCTTGGACTTGATAGTGACAATGAGTTTCGATTTAGAATTGGACAAAGTAAAATTCCATTTGGATTTGAGAACATGCAATCAAGCCAAAATAGACTTCCACTCGACCGAGCAGACGCTTTGAACAGTGCTGTAACCAATGAACGAGATCTTGGTGTGATGTTCTATTGGGCACCCAAAGAAACAAGAAAATTGTTCTCATCTCTCGTTAGAGAAGGAT
The DNA here is from genome assembly GCA_964385405.1 of uncultured Chryseobacterium sp. Classification (GTDB taxonomy): domain Bacteria; phylum Bacteroidota; class Bacteroidia; order Flavobacteriales_D; family Sanyastnellaceae; genus CAIZGX01. Next base: position 30,278 of record CAYLOT010000018.1, read on the forward strand.
TGAAAGGCTCTGGTGATTACGGTGTTTTTGGACTTGGTATTTACAACGGACAAACCGCAAACAGACCTGAATTAAATGAAAACCGCCATGTTGTAGCACGTTTGAGTTATCCGTTTGAAATAAAAAACCAAATTATTGAACTTGGAATTCAGGGGTACAAAGGACTATATACTTTCTCATCTTCTCAATTAAGCAGCGGAGTAAAAATAAATGACGATAAAACTTACAGAGACGAGCGAGTTGCTGCCACTTTCGTTGTTTACCCAAAACCATTCGGGATTCTAGCGGAGTACAACATTGGTCGAGGTCCCGAATTCGACAATGCAACAGACTCGATTTCAACACAAGGTCTAAAAGGTGGATTCGCAACTGTTTCATACAAGGTAGACTACAAGAATCAAACTTTCATACCATTCGTTCGTTATCAAAAATATGATGGCGGAAAAAAACATGAACTTGACGCTCGAAGTTATGATGTTGAAGAAACAGAAATAGGTATTGAATGGCAGCCTTCAAAATCTTTTGAATTCGTGGCAATGTACACCATGTCTGAAAGACGATATGAAGATTTTGCGAAACAAGACAACATTCAAAAAGGAAATTTACTGCGACTTCAAGCGCAAATAAACTTTTAAACAAACGGGCTTCGGCCCGTTTTTACTTTTTAAAAAGAAATTTATCAGCAACCAAGCTTATGGCTCTTTCGTTGATGTGACAACGATCTGAATTGAAATACTCATCGTTTCTCAGAATCTCTGTTACATATTCGTATGAAGGGAAATAAGACAGAAATTCAGGTATCCGAATCGCGTGAACCAACTCCACCAACCTCGCCTTCGTCCTTGTGTTCTCTACAACGCCCATTCGCCAGTGCTTAACTGGAGATATGGTAACTACTTTTTGCAACAATGGATTCACCTTATTCAATCTTTTGAAGACATCAATCATATGACGTGACATTTCTTCAACCGAAATTAATTTTCGTTGAAACTTCGAATTTGGTAACCGCTGACAATTTCCAACCACACCAAATTCTTCATGCACCCAAGCATGGGCCGTTCCAAGAGTTAGAACTAAAATATCAGTTTCCTCCAACGCAGCCCGAAACTCTGCAAGCCGCTGCTGAATCTTGCTCAACAAGTCTTCCTTATTAAATTCACGTAGATCCTTACCACCACATAGCGACTTCCACTGATTTTCGTGAAATACAATTTGAAGTTTTTCTTCACTCACCTCATCTGAAATTGCCATATCAATCCAATTCATGATTGGAATTGGATGAAACAGCGTTCCAAAAGGATTGGAATACACCTCGTAATTTGCTTGTTCTAAATAGGGAGCAAGGTTATCGGAAAAACACGAACCCATCAGCACAATGCGCTTGCCGGGCATTAACTCCCAATGATGAAACAAATCTAACATTGGGCAATAAGTTCAATTCTTTCTTTGGAAGTCTCTCCGCATTTAAAATGACCCTGCGGACAAGACTTCTTTCCATGCAATCCGCATGGACGACAGGGCAATTCCTCTGTAGATTCAACAACTCTGGATCGTTCTGAAAGTGGACCAAATCCAAATTCAGGAATTGTAGAGCAGAAGAACGCAGTTGTAGGCGCATTCATTGCCGAAGCAAAATGCATGGGTGCACTGTCGTTCACATAGTTCATTGCGGCATCGCGCATGAGGGCTGCCGATTCTAAAAAACTCAATTTGCCACAGAGGTTAGTCGAATTTGAATTATCAGTTCCTCTCACCTCCTCACACAATTCAAAATCTGATTTCGCACCCAACAAAAAAACATGATGCCTCATAGACAACTCCTTTACAAGTTGAATGAAATTCTCCTTTGGCCATTGCTTGGTATACCAAACAGATGAAGGAGCAACGCACACGTATGACTTACTTTTATACTCGGCTACTTTTTCAAAATTCTTCACGGAAGGAAACAATCGCGGAGGAAAATCTCCTGGAACAAACGCCCGAATCAACTCTAAATTTCGAAGAACCTCGTGCATTCCATTGTTTACCTCATGCTTAAATTTGGAGGTAAAACAGAATGAAAATGGATTTTCTTGAAATCCAATTTTCTTTGAAGCTCCACTTCGAAATGTGAGAAAACCACTGGAAGCAAATCGTTGCAAATTCACCACACAATCGAATTTCTCTTTTCGAATTTCCGAACTCAGTTTTAAGAGATTGCTGAACTTGCTTTGACTCTTATTCCAAATCCAAATGCGATGAATAAACGGATTGTTCTCGAGTAATGACTCGTTTCCCTTTCGAACTAAAAAATGAATTTCTACATGATCCAGTTGCGCAAGTGCTTCAGCCATTGGAGTTGCCAAGACTACATCGCCAATAAATGCGGTTTGGATTATGAGAAACTTCATGCTTACTCGTTTCCTAAAAGGCTAACCAAAACTTTAACTGGAACATAGGAGCCTGAGATGCCGTCGAATATTTCGAAACTCATATAGTCAACATAAACCTCGCGATTCAAATAAATAGAAGGATCTGCAAGAAGGTCGTCTGCACCATCGAACCAATACAACCAAAGAAACTTTTCTTCCTTACCATCGATGTTGAGCACTATGTAACGCTGAGATCCACCCTCCTCTCTAACGAATCTTCCTTGCGCCGATTCATAACCTCCTTCTTCCACATACTCTTCTTCGGATTCCATTGGTCCTTCATCAAATTCCTCTGCGGGAACTTCTGTGTTGGCATTGCGCGCCATAATAACAGAAAGCTCTATAAATTTAGGACACATGGCTCCTAGCTTCTTCCCCACTTCCATTCCTATTTGATATCCAGATTCTTGGTTGAATTCCTTCAATTTCATTTCCTTCATCAAAGCATCCATGTTAGCCATAATGGAAGGCCCCATGCATTGCGCTAAAAACATTTCAGCATCTTGCTGGTTCATGTTTTCATCGAGCTCTGAATTGTTAATGCACTCACAGGCGGCGTTCGCAACCTTATCTATTGCTGATTTCTGAGCGTTCATTGCGAACGCATGCGCTGCAATAAATAAAATTAGAAGTGTTTTTTTCATTTGTATTTGAAATTATACGGCCACGTTGTACTCGCGCAAAGCCGCGTTAAGTGAAGTTTTAAGGTCTGTACTTTCTTTTCTTTTTCCAATGATTAACGCGCAAGGCACTTGAAATTCTCCAGCCGGAAATTGCTTCGTGAAGCTTCCCGGGATAACCACCGAACGCTCTGGAACTTCGCCAATGTAAATGACAGGTTCCTTACCAGTTACATCAACAATTTTCGTTGATTGAGTAAGCACCACATTGGCACCTAACACAGCTTCCTTTCTCACTCTTACACCTTCCACAACAATACAACGTGAACCAATAAAACAGTCGTCTTCAATAATTACAGGAGCCGCTTGAACAGGTTCCAATACTCCGCCAATTCCAACACCACCACTGAGGTGAACGTTCTTTCCAATCTGCGCACATGACCCCACGGTTGCCCACGTGTCTACCATGGTTCCTGCACCAACATACGCGCCAATGTTCACATACGAAGGCATCATGATTACTCCAGCTTCCAAATGCGCACCGTATCGTGCAACGGCGTGAGGAACCACACGCACACCTTGAGCAGCGTAATCCTTCTTCAATTCCATTTTATCGTGAAATTCAAACGGCCCCACCTCAATGGTTTTCATCTCTTGTATTGGGAAGTATAAAATTACCGCCTTCTTCACCCAATCGTTCACTTGCCAATCGCCGCTCGACATAGGTTCGGCTACTCGTAATTTTCCTTTATCTAATGCCTCAATTATTTCTCGAATAGCAACGCGTGTGTTTTCATTCTTCAACAATTCTCTATTCTCCCAAGCTAATTCGATAGTCTCTTTGTGCTGTAACATGCTTTTACTATAATTTCGTCAAAAATAGCGAAAACATGTCAAAGGCTTTGGGAATAGATTACGGTGAAAAAAGAACGGGCCTTGCCATTACAGACAGTCTTCGCATAGTGGCTTCACCTCTAGACACAATACCCACCGACAAACTCAAAGCGCATTTAACTCAACTTGTTCCGAAAGAAAAAATTACCACCTTCGTTTTAGGAGAGGCGCGACATGCCGATGACACTGAAGCGCCAATTACCATAAAACAGAATGAATTCGCCGATTGGTTAAAGAAACAATTTCCGTTGATTGAATTGGTTCGCATCGACGAAAGAAACACCAGCCAACTGGCTGCAGCAGCGCTTTACCAAGGTGGCATGCGCAAAAGCCAGCGCCAGAAAAAAGAAAACCTTGATAAAGTAAGTGCCGCGATTATCCTGCAATTGTATTTGAATGCTTGAACGGATCTGCCTGTTCGAGCAAATCTTTCAACTCTTTCCACCCCAAAATTTCCGCAGCATATAAAAGAGAAAACACACGCTCCTGCGGAATTTGATGAGGCTGAATGAAAGAGAATAGCTTTTCAAGCTGATTGAACTTAACTTCCTCCTTGCTCTTAACCGCACGCTTCAACTTTTGTTCAATCGCATTCCATTGATCCAATTGTCTTTTTTCTTCTGCATTGAGCCAAGGCACCAATGTTGCGTCAAGGGAGGAAACATAATTTTTAAGCGCATCGAATGCTTTTTCAGTTTGACTCATTTCATTCATTATTGAACGAACTTCCAAAGTGGCCAACATTTCTTTTTGCGCTTCGTGCAAAGAACCCTTGAAAAGAGCCGTTATTTCCAAGTTGTTTTTTTGCAAAAAATCAATGTCTCTTTTCCGCAACAAACTCATGGATATTCGATGCGCCAACAATGGCATTTGGATATTCGCCGCATTGAAAGCTCGCTTCAACTGCATCCAATAGCCCAATTCAGATGGTCCACCAATGTATACGATGTTGGGAAGTATGGTCTCTTGATAGAGCGGTCGAAGCAAAACATTTGGACTTAATTCGCTTAGCAATTGCTTGAGTTGCTCAGCAGTAAATTGTTGCAACGCATCACTTGTTTGAAACAACCCGTCTTTCAAATCAATGCGCTTTCTTGCAACGCGTCCATCTTCGTTTTTCAACCAAAAAAGATTGAAATTTCTTGGTTGAATATTCGGATTGTATCCAACGCTCTCGATTTCCAAATTAGTCTTCGAGACTTCAGTAAAAACAAATTTTTCTTGAATCTCTTTTTCGTAAAGACCAGTTGCTATTGCTTTCAGCGAACTATCATTTCCATCTACACACACCACCCCGTAATCACCCAACAATTCATTCACCCAAAATCGCGTGGCTTCAGCGAAATTCTCTCTAGAATAGGCCTGAATGAATAAATCACTCAATCCGATTTCGTTGAATTTGCCTTCCGCTTTTTTTTCATTCAACCAAAACAAAAATTCTTCAGTTGGAAGCTCTCCGGCAATACCCTCAAAAGATGTGGCGAGTTCAACCTTTTCATTTCCCCAATAGAAGTGACGAATTTCTTCGATATCGTGATCTTCAGTTGCCATCCAATAAACAGGAATAAAATGAAAATCGCTTTGCGAAGCATTCAGCTCCTGTGTAATTCGAATGGCCGAAAATATTTTGTAAATCAAATAAAGCGGACCGCCCGCAGAACAAATCTGATGCCCGGTCACCACAGTAAAACTCGATTCAGATTGAAGCGAACGAATATTCTTTTTCACTTCATCTGAAGTGATCTCATTTGCGTACTGTGCATTTAATTGCGCAACCAAAGTCTCGCGACTTTCTTTTGAAAACGTTCTTTTTCGCGCCGCCTCAATGCAGTTCTCTTTCGTGAAAAAATCTGAGACAAAAGTTCTTACTTTCTCTGACTGATTCAAAAGATCATGAACCAGCGGAGAGACTTTAAGAGGAACTTCTTGAACAACCTTCATGGCGCGAAGGTAGTGCGACTATCGCAGAAGTGTTACATAACCCGTTTGTGTTCCTTCTTCTCCAGTTTTTGGGATTCGGTACTTCACAACGTAATAGTAGGTTCCGTCTGGACAATTCGTCTTACCGTTGGTTCCATCCCACATTGGATTTGAAACGTTCTTCGATTGAAAAAGAACTTCACCCCATCTTGAAAAAACCTCAACGCCTATAATGTTACCAGCTTCACCGACTGGCATAAACACATCGTTCTGACCATCACCATTTGGGGTGAATGAATTCGGAACAAACACGTAGGTTACCTTGCTAGGGGCAGGACCTTTATCAATAAGATTCTCATCGGGTACATTATCTCCGTCTATTTCAATACAAGAAAAATTGTCTAAGAAATAATAACCAAATTCTGGGGTAAGGTTGTTTTCATTTTCGTGCTCTATTATTTCTCTTTCTGAATCAGCGCCGAAAACACCCAAAGTGATAAACCTCTCATCGTCGATTAAAGGCACATATTCGAAACTAACTTTTTTCCAAGTTTCTGAATAGAAGACTGTATCAATCGCAAATTGTGGGACAAAATACAACGGATCAAAACCTGTTTGAACAGGCGCAAATGAAGAGATGTATAATCCAATTCGGTCTATCGCCAAACCCGCGTTGCTAGTGGGTGTTAACCTTCCATTCGACAAGTAAAACGAAAACTTGTATTTCTTTCCACGCACTAGAGGGTTTTGAAGCTGACATTGAAGGTATGTTCGTTTATTGGTAAACTTCCTTCCACACAATTGAATACCTACGAGTGCGTTACCATTTTGAGGGTTTACAATAGCAAAAGGCGTTTCAGGTAAATCACATGAAGCGCTGGCTCCAGTTTTGAAATAATCCGGAGTAGCCAAATCACTTCCTGCATTGGTCCAACCAATTATCTTATTCCATTCTCCAAGCATCTGTGGTATGCCCGTATTTTGCTCGAAACTCGGATTTGGAAATTGTGCATGCACCGAAAGAGATGTAACCAAAAGAACAAGTAATAAGTATTGTCGCATAGCACGAATATAAGCTAAAGCATTCAATTTATTTACCGTCGCTCATTAATACTCTTATTCCCAAAAGTAAATTGCTGTATTGAGTATAATAACTCGCTCCGTTACTACCAGCGATATTTACAGGAGGAAAACTCCAATTCGATTGGACCATTGCATTAACTCTTTTGGTAAGTTTAAACTCCGATCCCACACCAACAAGAACTCCGAAACTTTGAAAACGCTGATCTATTACATTCAAATATTCAAAATTTCCGGAAGTATTTATAAACAGCATTTGATCTGTTTCAGATGAATTCTTCTTGACGTTAAAGGAACGATAAATTGGAGAGATTTCACCATAGGCCCTCCACTTGGTTCTCGCATCAAACTCATTCACATAAAATCGAAATTTCAATGGAATTTGAATAGACGAAAGATTGAATACGTTGGTGAATGTGCTGACTACAGCCGTATCCAATTCAAAAACTTGAGGCTGCACTTCTGTCTGAAAAACGTGCTGAATTCGGTCCTCATCAATATAAAAAGAAACAGACGCACTCGATGAGTTCACAAGACCAGACGTCTCAGAAACCCTGCCTCTAAAAATATTTATGGAAGTTGCAATTTCAATGTTCCTATGTACCCGCACGTACGCACCGAGAAAAAATCCAGGATGATAAAAAGTTTCATTCGAAATGCTTGAGAATTCGTTTAGGCTTAATAGCTCTTGATTGTTGAAATTCGCAATAGCGAAATCGGTCAGTTGCATCCCATATGCAGCATCTAAACCCCAAATGACAGGCTTCTTTTTTTCTTTAAAATCATTCCTTCGCAAATTAATTAAAGAATCCGAAATAGGTGCTTGTCGCTCTTCAATGTATATCGTTTCTCCATCGATAATTAAGGTATCTGAGACGACAAAAGCCCAAGACTCTTGGGCTAAAATCACAAACAAACCTAATAACCAAAAATATCGCTTCATACTGCGAATGTAAAGAATCACTTTCCAGTAAGTCTTGTTAACCTCAAGGGCCTTCCTTTGGGTTTCACTGCCCCATTCAATGACTTTGGAACTTGAATCTCTTCAGACTTTTTTTGAATCTCAACTGATTCTGCGACTTGTGCATCAGTAGAATTTGCAATTGCAGCTTCAATCACAGTTGTTTGACAATTTTCAACTACAACATCAGACGCACTTGTTACCACTTGAACAATTTTCCGTTTTCTTGTTGTTTTTGAAGGAGTCGTTTTCGTTACTTTTTCCTCAATCAAAATCTCTTGACTATTTGAATTCATATTCGCAAAGGCCGAAGGATTGACCACAACTTCCATTGCTGCAGGCACAGCGCTTTGAGCAATCACATTGCCTTCGCTGCGGTTCGAAAAGACTAAAGCCAAGATACCTGCACCCACTAATGCTACAACGTAAATATTCAAGGTGTACCAAGAGAACGCCCAAAAGGATTTCTTCTTGGACAATGCTGATTGAATACGCTCTTCCATTCCTAGTGGGGCCTCTGGAGCAAAATTCTTTAGATCGCTCGCAATCTTATTCATTAAATTTTCCATACGCTTATGCTTCTACTACTGTTTTTTGCGTGCTTAGTTCAAGCAACGCCTTTTGTAAATGTCCTTTCGCCCTAGAGAACTGAGATTTCGATGTGTTCACATCTATGTCCAACATCTCGGCAATTTCTTTGTGCTTATACCCCTCAACTGCATACAAGTTGAATACGGTGCGGTAACCATCTGGAAGCGCTTGCACACAGACCATAAGCTCTTCCATGGTGTAGTCAACATCGTGATGCTCTACCAAATTCGTCGCATATTCAGATCGATCGTTGATTTCATCTTCCAACCGACCTTTTAAATTCTTTCTGTAAGCGGTAATTGCAGTGTTCACGGCAATTCGTCTGACCCAACCTTCAAAACTTCCTGCAGATTGATAATCCTTCAAATGATTGTAAATCTTTACAAAAACCTCTTGCATGGAATCCTCTGCTTCCATTTTGTTTTTGGCATATCGGAGGCAAATACCGTAAACCAAAGAAGAATACTTCTTATACAACAAGTGTTGCGCCGATTTTTCACCGCGTATACAGCCTTGTATGAGAGTTTTTTCTACCATTCTTACAGCATAGACAATTGCCCTTCAAAAAGGGTTGCACCAATAAAGTTAAAAGATTTTACTGGTATTTGTATACGCCTTCCCCTTTGTTTTTCGAGAGCATGCGATAATCGAGGAAATAAATCATTCGAACTGACACAGAATTGCTAAAAGGCGATTCTGTTGTGGATCTAAAATCTGCCAGCAGGTCACTTGCAATCTGATTGTCTTCATTCACAATCGCATACTTCCAAGCGAAAATTATTTCACTTCCCGGACGGAAAATCCATTTATAAAACAGATCTACAGTCAGGGAATTGAAATCTCGATTTGCAAGGGAATAGTCATTGGTCACTGAATTGAACCCGTCATAATCAGTAGATCCTAACGTCCCATCGTTGTTCAAACCGAAAAACTCATGGTAGCGAGAATATCCCCAATAATGACGAAAGCGAACATTCATACTATTCACCGGATTAAAGGCGAAAGCAACGGTTAATACGTTGGTGTGAGAGATTGCATCACGCCTTCCAAAAACAGGATTGTTTTCATTGAAAGTGGCAAAACCAAGATCATTAAAATGCTGCTGCCTGCTGTACACATAAATAAACATCCACTTATCGTTCAACCGAAAACGCGGGGAGATACGCCAATTGAATACATGACGTCCATCGTTTTCATATTCCCCATAACCTGTACCCGCGTCAATTGCTAGTCGTTTTCTATAATCTGAGCTCAAGTATATGCCTCCTCTGAAGTATTTGTAAGTCTGAAATTTCATACCATCTACACGAGGCTCGAAATAGTCGAATCCTCGAGTTGGGTTGGCATCATAATTCAGATTAATATAGAGGAATCTATTCGTGATGGCTGTAAATTCTCCTTCAACATAGTTCGATGTAAATGATCTCGGTCGATAAAGATTAGACCGAGCAAAAGAAACATTCGCCCAAGCTTTATTCAATTTCCAGAATGGTTCATAGATAGCATATCCTATGGTCCCTGAATTAACTTGCTCATTATTCGCTTGGAGAAATCCAAGATCATTCGGATCATATGTGTCGCTTTCTGTGTAATGCGACACCTCAAAAGTAAAATTACCACTGACCTTGGCGAATTCTATTTCGCCCATACCTCCCTGCTTATCATCAGGCGTCTCATTCCATGCGTTTAATCCACGCTTAAGCGAGTATGCTCCATGCACATGAAGTTGATATGTATTCTTTTTATTTCGAAAAGTCCCCTCCGCCGCGCTAACATTTGCGTCGTAAGCACTACCTGCTCTGGTGAGATTCGTATTGGTGAACGAAACAAATGAATTATTTCGCAAATTTTGATCGACAACAAAAACATTCGAATTAGTAATTGGATTTGTAAGTTCTGACCTAATTCTTCCAGTAACTGTATCTCTGAACTCGGCATAGCTCTCTGTGGTCAGACTATTCAAAAATCCAATAGCTAAACCCTTGGAGTTACGTCCACCTATTTTTGTACTGTTAATCACTCGTTGCTGAGACGGATTCGAAATTAATATCTCGTTCTCACTGAGTTTTGAGCTCGCTCCGTAGTATCCGAATGGAGTATCACCAATTCTTCGAGAGTAAAAAATATCACCCCTCTCGTATAGTTCAAGCCCCTCATTGAAAAATGGTCTATTATCTTGGAATTGTATTTCAAACGGAGTTAAATTTAAAATCAACTGGTCACTAATGGTTTGTCCGAAATCTGGTATAAGAGTAGCATCCAAAGTATAAGCTTCGTTTAAACCTATTTTCAAATCCATTCCCGCATTGTAAGCAAAATCATTAGTCCCTCCTTGCTCCTTCTGGCTGTAAGCCGAAACATAAGGAAAGAAAAAAATACGTTTGGGTGGAACTATTCCTGTAATGCCTTTTAAATTTCCCATTTGAGCCAAAAAACCCGGTCCGGCTGGATCGACAAAACTCCAGTTGGCCTGAATACGTGTTCTTCTTATTTCGCGGACAAAATTCACATGCCAATGCTGCTCTGGAAGATTAGGAAATCGCAAAGCAGCATAAGGGATCTTAAACTCTGCTATCCATCCGTCTTCTACAATTTTTGTTTTACAATCCCAAACGGCATTCCAAGATGTGTCTTCTCCGTCTGCTGATTGTCTGGCATCGAATTGCTCTCCCCTCGGAGAAACGGCAAACATGTACCCGGTAACTCCGTCTCTGTAACAATTCAGCGCTATGCCAACGTAATCAGAATTCCCATCGCCATCTCTACCTGTTAGCTGTTGCAGAATGCTATCGGGTGCCGAATCAAAAGCATATATACCAACATACAAAGCCTCGTTGGTGTATATCACTCTTATCTCAGTATTGTGTGTTTGCAATCGGCCTGGAAATGGCTGCAACCCCCAAAACTGATCTGTTACAGGGGCCTCCTTCCATGAATCTTCATTGAGTAATCCATCTAGCACCGGTGCCTTATCAGCTCGCACAGCATAAGTCGTGCGATTCGCCAATTGACCAGTGGCCAAAAAAGACGCGAAAAATAACACCAACAGGGCAAAAGATTTTTTCATTCGACCGCGAAATTACAATGGAGAACAAATCGAAAAAAATAATGTTTCCTCAAGAAGTATCGAATTAACTTCGCATTCGAATTTTTGAAATGAAAAACAAGCCTCTATTTACGATAATAGCTATTCTAATTGGCGTAACTTCTTTTGGACAAAACTTTGCCGTGAGCGGAGAAGTTCGTGACCAAAACACCGGAGAGAGTATTATTGGAGCAACTGTTTTTATTCAAGGTTCAAACAAGGGTGCTGTCACAAATAGCTTTGGCTTTTACTCCATTGCACTCAGCCCAGGAAGTTACGATTTGGAAATACGTTGTGTGGGATATGAAAACCAAATAAACAAAATTAAACTATCATCGAATCTGCACAAAGACTTTGAGCTCAAACCTATTTCCTTCACAGGAGGGCCTGTGATTATTGAAGGAACGCGAAAAGACAACGTTGGCAGCACAGATATGGGTAAAATTGAAATTGGTATAGATCAAATCAAGAAAATACCCGTAATTTTCGGTGAGGTTGATATTCTAAAAACAATCACGCTCTTACCCGGTGTACAAAGCAGCGGTGAAGGAAATGCTGGGTTCTATGTTCGCGGTGGTGGTGTTGATCAAAATTTAATTCTACTCGACAACTCTACCGTATACAACGCCTCTCACCTCTTTGGATTTTTCAGTGTATTCAATGCAGATGCCGTTAAAAACATTGAAATAACCAAGGGCGGTGGACCTGCTGCATACGGAGGAAGGCTATCTTCAGTACTCGACATTAATTTGAAAGAAGGTAACAGCAAGTCCTTCCACGGAGCGGGCGGAATTGGAACGATAGCCAGCAGATTTACCGTTGAAGGACCACTTAAAAAAGATACATCTTCATTCATATTATCCGGAAGGAGGACATATATCGACGTTCTGGCCAAGCCCTTTATAAACTCTGAAAGTGGTTTTAATGGTTCTGGTTATTTCTTCTACGACCTAAATGCAAAATTTAACTACAGACTTTCCAACCGAGATCAGTTATTCGCGAGTTTGTATACTGGAAAAGATGTATTCTCGTTCAACAGCGCCAATGCAGGTTTCTCCACAAGAATACCATGGGGAAATACAACGGGAACTATACGGTGGGCACACCAATCGGGAAGCAAACTCTTCATGAACGCGATAATCACATATACCGATTACAAATTTCAATTCGAAGGAATACAAGATCAATTCAAATTTGGCTTAAGTAGTGGAATTAGAGATTATGGTGCAAAAATCCAATGGAGCTATTATCCTAATCCGATACACCGCATGAAATGGGGCGTAGATTACACTCACCATAAATTCACTCCGAACAACACATATGCTTCAAGCGGCGATATCGAATTTGACTTAGGGGAACAAGTAAAATTGTATTCTCATGAAGCCGCTGCATACATTCAAGACGATTTCGACTTAAATGAAAAATGGCGAATCAATGCCGGAGTAAGAATTCCTTACTTCATGCATGTTGGTCCATTCACTAGGTACACCTACCCCGAGTCTTCTTCAAGCGTAGGAGGCTCGACTGTTGCCATAACAACAGTTTACGAAAAGAATAAAAACGTAGCAGACTACTTTGGCTTCGAGCCCCGATTGAATGCAAGATATGAAATCAACAAAGCTTCCAGCTTTAAGTTTGCTCTTTCACGAAACCTCCAATTTATAACACTTACAAGTCTTTCCCCTTCGTCTCTGCCTACAGACGTTTGGCTCCCCAGCACTGATAGATTAAAACCACAATTGGCCTCTCAAGCAAGTGTGGGATATTTCAGAAATTTCTTCGACGATAGCTGGGAGTCAAGCGTTGAACTGTATTACAAAGACATGCGCAATCAAAGCGATTATCGTGAGGGTTCTACTCCAGACCAAACCGTGGGAGACAACATCGACAATTTGCTAGTATTCGGAAGAGGCTACAGCTACGGTGCTGAATTCTTTATTAAAAAACGAATGGGCGATTTCTCAGGTTGGGTTGGATATACTTGGGCGAAAACCATGCGCATTTTTGAAGAGGTGAATAACGGAAAAGCATACCCAACGCGTTGGGACAGACGACATGATCTCAATGTTGTATTGATGTACACCATTTCTCCACGCGTTGACTTAGGATTTGTTTTCGTTTACGCCACAGGCAATGCCATTACACTTCCTATCTCAAGATATTTTTTCGAGGGAAATTTGGTTGAGGTTTATGGTGAAAGAAATAGTTTCCGAATGGCACCTTATCACCGCGCAGATTTCTCTTTGAATGTAAAAGGTAAGCCTACACGTTCTCGCTTCGATGCTGAACTGAATCAAGTGGTTGAAGAACCCAAAAAATTCAAAAACAGCTGGAATTTTTCAATTTACAATCTGTACAATCGTATGAATCCGTATTTCATTTATTTCGCTACCGAAGCAAATAACAACGGTGGCTTCCAGATAACAGCGAAACAAGTCAGCCTATTCCCAATTCTTCCAAGCATTACTTGGAATTTTGAATTCTAAATTTGAAAGCACTCTTAAAACTCAATTATCTTTTTTGGAAGTATCGTGGTAGATTCCTTCTTGGAACCTTATTCATTGTTCTTTCTACTGCTTTCAATGTATATGCACCAATTGTTGTAGGAGAAGGCGTTGACTTTCTTGCTGAAGCGCTCAACGCTGCTCAAGGAAAAGTACAAACTATACACTACCCAGAAACGTTAGCAGTTTTCAGAAATTGGTTCGGACTTTCAAACGAAATTCCTGAAGTTCGAAATAATGAAGCTTTTGCAAATTGGGTCATTTATATTTCTATTCTTATTGCAGGACTGTACTTGTTCTTCTATTTAATCAAAGGGCTATTTTTATTTTTCCAAAGACAAACGCTCATAGTCATGTCACGTTGGATGGAATTCGACATAAAAAATTCCATTTATGCCCATTATCAAAAACTTGACGTGTCCTTCTACAAAGTCAATAGAACCGGAGATTTAATGAATCGCATTAGTGAAGACGTTGGACGTGTTCGCATGTACCTCGGTCCAGCCGTTATGTACACGCTAAATCTGATTGTGCTCTTCGCAATGTGCATTGGAATCATGTACAAGATTTCGCCTAAGCTGACATTCTATACCTTATTGCCTTTGCCCTTCATGATGATTGGAATCTTCTTGGTTAGTAGAAGAATTAACAAAAAAACAGAACGCGTTCAACGTCAACAAAGCGAGCTCTCCACTACAGTGCAAGAAAGTATGAGCGGTATTCGGGTTTTGAAGGGATTCGGGTTGGAAGATCACTTTGTGAAACACTTTTTCAAGCAAAGTCAATCGTATAAAAAACTTCAAATGCATTTGGTAAAGACCGATGCCTTGTTCATGCCGGTAATCGGAATGTTGGTTGGACTTTCAACTTTGCTCACTTTGTATATCGGTGCTCGGGAAGTAGCCGCAGGCAATATCACTTACGGTGTTATTGTTCAATTTATCTTTTATGTAAACCTACTTACGTGGCCTTTTGCAAGTGTTGGATGGGTAACAAGTTTGGTGCTTAAAGGAGAAGCAAGTATGACACGTATCTTGGCCTTTTTGAATCAGGATTCTGCTATACCTAGTGGCAATGAAGTTGTAAAAGACTTTGATGAACTTCAATTTATAAATGTTTCCTTTACCTATCCAGAGACTAACATTGAAGCTCTTTCCAATTTGAATTTGAGCATACACAAAGGTGAAACCATTGCATTCATCGGCCACACTGGATCGGGAAAATCTTCCATAGTTCAACTTCTCATGAAAGCGTACATGCCCACTTCCGGAGATATTACAGTGAATGGAATTGATATTGCCAATCTCGAAACGAACGAATACAGAAGCCTTATGGGAATTGTTCCTCAAGATGTGTTCTTGTTTTCTGACACCATTGAAAACAACATTCGTTTTGGAAATGCAAACGCATCCATGGAAGAAGTCATTAAAGCCGCTCAGATTGCAGATTTACATGAAAACATCATGGGTTTTGAAGATAGATACGAAACGCTATTAGGCGAACGCGGAATTAATTTAAGCGGCGGACAAAAGCAAAGACTCTCCATTGCTAGAGCAATTATTTCCAATCCAGAAATCTTGCTTCTCGACGATTGTTTATCTGCCGTCGACACTCAAACAGACGAAAAGATCATGCGCGGTTTGAAACAGATTCGTGAAGGGAAAACGAACATTATTATCTCTCACAGAACAAGCAGTGTCCACCATGCAGACAAGATATTCGTGCTGCAGCAAGGCCAGCTTGCAGAAAGCGGAACTCACGAAGAATTACTTGCTCACAAGGGACTTTATTTCGAACTAGCAGAACTTCAGAAAATACACGAGAACTAAATCAACGCTCAGGTGTTTAACCATCATGAACGTACTAATTACAGGAGGCACCGGATTTATTGGAAAGCAATTGATACAATTGTTGTTGAAAGAAGGGCATTCGGTAACCAATCTCTCTACAAAGAGAAATCAGGAGGGTGTAATTTCCAAGTCTCTTCAACATGTGTACTGGAATCCGACATCGAAGGAAATAAATATATCGTTGCTTCCTGAAATAGATGCCGTCATTCACCTTGCAGGTTTTAGTGTGGCGAACAAGTGGACCACAGCCAACAAAGCTCTCATGGTATCAAGTCGCATTTCATCAACAGAATTCTTATGTGAACTACTGAATGAAATGAATTCGAAACCATCTGTTTTCGTTGGTGCAAGTGCGTCTGGCTTCTACAAAAACGCTTCAGAATTACAAGATGAAACGGCAGAGAAAGGAAGTGGATTTCTCTCCAATCTAACGCAGCAATGGGAAGAAGCAAGCTCTTCCTTGGACACATCTATTCGGAAAATTCATTTGCGAATTGGCGTTGTGCTAAGCGCAAATGACGGCGCTTTAAAAAAATTAACGCCAATATTCAAGGCTGGTTTCGGCTCTGCTGTTGGTGACGGAAAGCAATACATGAGCTGGGTGCATGACCGAGATTTGATTGAGTTATTCTCCTTTTGTATTTCGAACAAGGTTCCAGCAGGAGTTTACAATGCAACATCAACAACACCAGTTACCAATTTAGAATTCTCAAAAACACTCGCTCAAGTTCTTAAGCGACCATTTTTTCTTCCGAAAACACCTGCATTCTTTTTGAAACTTATCTTCGGTGAAATGTCACAATTGGTGCTGGTAAGTCAGCGTTTATCAAATTCAAAAATAATTTCGACTGGCTTTCGATTTAAATTCAACACCATTCAAGAAGCATTGACAGACGTATATGGAAAAGCAGAAAATTAACATTCATTGGTTTCGCAGAGATCTGAGACTTACAGATAACCATGCATTGCACGCGGCGCTTTCTGCCGAACTGCCCGTACTCCCTATTTTTATATTTGACACAACCATTCTTCAGCATCTTCCAAAGAAAGATGCTCGTGTGGAATTCATTCACGCAAGTCTAACGGCTATTCACGAAAAATTAATTTCAGTTGGAAGTAGTTTGCGCGTTTACCATGGAACTCCTGAAGAAGTATTCGAAAAAATAACTTCCGAATACGATGTCCAAACATTGTATGCCAATCGCGATTACGAACCTAATGCGCGCGATAGAGATAAACGTATTTATGACTCATTGAAGGAAAAGGGCATTCAGTTTATTGGAAAGAAAGACCACACAATTTTCGAGCCGAAGGAAGTCTTAAAAGACGACGGGCTGCCTTATACTGTCTACACACCTTACAGTAGAAAATGGAAAGCACGATTGACCGCAAATCCATTTACCTGCTACCCATCGGAAAAGCTTTCAGCGAATTTCATTCAATGCGCACCCTTTGATTTGCCAACTTTGGAACAAATTGGATTCGAAAAATCGGGCATTCCATTTCCAGCTATTGAACTCAATACTGAGGCGATTCAAAACTATCATCTGAATCGCGACTTCCCCGCAATTCCAGGAACTACGCGTATAAGTTTGCACCTTCGATTTGGAACTGTGAGCACGCGAGCCTTAACACTTTATGCTCTACAATCAAATGAAAAGTGGCTGAATGAATTAATCTGGAGAGAGTTTTATCAAATGATTATCTATCACTTTCCTACTACTATCTCTCAAGCCTTCAAGCCTGCATACGATTTCATTCAATGGAACAATAACGAGGATGAATTCAAATTATGGAGTGAAGGAAAGACTGGCTATCCGCTTGTAGATGCAGGCATGCGCGAGTTGAATTCAACAGGGTTCATGCACAACCGTGTGCGAATGGTGGTCGCCAGTTTTTTAACGAAACACTTGCTTATTGACTGGCGTTGGGGGGAGCGATACTTCGCTGAAAAACTACTTGATTTCGAACTGGCGAGCAATGTTGGGGGTTGGCAATGGGCGGCAGGAAGCGGCTGCGATGCTGCTCCATATTTCAGAATATTCAACCCAACTTCTCAATTGGAGAAATTCGACAAAAAACTTGAATACGTCAAAAAATGGGTGCCTGAGTTTAACACTTCTCAATATGCTAAGCCCATAGTAGATCATGTATACGCAAGAAACCGTTGCCTTGAAAAATACAAGGAGGCCTTACTTAAAAAGTAAAGTCTTTACCTTTACTTCATGGAATTGTTTGAAGGACTTAAAGTCGTTGACTGCTCTTCAGTTTTGGCGGGACCTCAGGTAGGAACCTTCTTCGCTGAACTTGGCGCACACGTGATAAAATTTGAAAACGCTAAAACAGGTGGTGACGTAACACGCACTTGGCACACACCATCTGAATCGAAAGAAAAAATCAGTTCTTACTATTCCTCTATCAATTACAAGAAGGAAATTCGTTTTGTAGATTTAACTACTGAGAAAGACATCGCTCTAATTCATTCAGAATTGGAAACTGCTGATGTGGTGCTTTCAAATTTCAAAGGAAGTGACGCCAAGAAATTTCAATTGAATACTGAATTACTCTCGCAAAAATTCCCTGGATTAATACAAGGTGTTATTCGCGGATTCGAATTTGAAAAAGATCGCGTGGCTTATGATGTTGCTCTTCAAGCAGAAACTGGATTCATGTATATGAACGGAAGTGAAGATGGTCCTCCAACTAAGATGCCTGTAGCGCTAATCGACGTTATGGCGGCACATCAGCTGAAGGAAGGTATTCTTTGCGCACTTATTCATAAGACAAAAACTGGAAAAGGTTCGTGTGTCGAAGTATCACTTGAAAAAGCTGCTCTTGCATCTTTGGCGAATCAAGCAAGCTACTTTCTCATGACGGGAAACATTCCTCAGCGCATGGGCTCCTTGCACCCAAACATAGCTCCTTACGGAGAGCTTTTCCAGACAGAAGATAACAAATGGGTTGTGTTGGCTATTGGCAGCGACATACAATTCCGAAAACTGTGTATGGTACTGAATAATTCCAACGTGAGCACAGACATTCGATTCACGTCAAATACCGAACGTGTAAAAAACCGAGTCGCACTGAAGGAAATTATTCAAAAAGCATTCAGTCAGATCACGTGTGAACATTTCGAGAATGAGGCCCAAACACATGCGGTTCCTTACGGGAGAGTCAGAAACATGAAAGAAGTTTTTGAACGAGAGGCGGCAGCAAAAAACATTTTACACGATACAATTGAAGGAAATAACACTCAGCGTTTGGCCAGTGTTGCTTTTTGTTTGAAGCCGAACGATTAGAAAAACAGCTCGCTCAACTCACTCAAACTTTGGCCTTCCTTATCTTTTTCAGATAGCAACTTTTCTCCTTCTGGCCATGCAATGTTTACAGTCGGATCGAAAGCATCTAAACAGATTTCAGAGTTTTTATCGTAATAATTGGTGCACTTGTATTGAACAATAGTGTTGTCCTCATGACAATAAAATCCGTGCGCGAAGCCCTCAGGAATAAACAACGATGTTCCATCCCCGCCTTTCAATTCAATTTGAAAACTCTTGCCGAATGTTGGTTCGGTTCTGCGCAAGTCAACCACAACATCAAGAATACTCCCTTGTACCACGCGCAAAAGCTTGGCTTGTGATTTCGGTGATTTCTGCGCATGCAACCCTCGTAAAACACCTTTCGAAGAAGTGCTTTCATTGTCTTGAACAAATGTAATATTCATTCCTGTTGCAACTCTGAAATACCCTTCTTTAAAGGTCTCCTGAAACCGACCTCGTTCATCGCCAAACACCGGTAGTCGTATAATTAACAAGTCGCGGAAAGTTGTATTCTCTATTTGCATGGTTTAATTCGTAACAACTAAGAATAAGATTAATGTTGAGGAAATTAAACTTACGAGTGGCGCAATGTCTTTCACAAATTCATTAGTGATTTGAGGAACTGGTTCTACGTATATGATATCTCCTGCCTGAACAATCATTTTGGCACTCTCTATTCCTTTGATAGTTGCCAAATTCAATCTGTACACTTCATTCACACCATTTTCACCTCTGATAATTTTTACTTTCGATGCGTTTCCTCTTTCACGAATACCTCCTGCCAATGCTATAGCTTCGAGTACAGAAATGTTTTGATTCGCTAAAGGCACAACTGCGCCTAAACTTCCCTCACCAGTGAATACCATCACCCTTCTATTTAAAACACGAACCAAACAAAAAGGATCGTTGTAATTCACAAACTTTGCTTCAAGATATTGCTGAGCCTCGGGGATAGAAAGACCAGACAACTTTGTTTTTCCCAAAACTGGAAGATCAACTTCTCCATTCTCATCTAAAACATAATAAAGATCAAATCCAACGTAGTTAAGCTGTCGCTCTATTCCACTTGTAGTATATTCTAAAATCATAGCACCATCTCCGGTAAACAGATTTATTGTGATATAATCGAATGGCGCTAACTTATATTCCCTGTTTGTAGAATCGAGGTCTGGCTTTTTGAACTCATATTCGGTATCTGTTTGAAACATAATATTCTTATTGATGCTGCAGCTGCAAAAGATAGCTACAACAAAAGCAAGTAAAAATAAAGTTCTGGTTTTCATCATAAAGCAAAGAAACGAAGGTCTTCTATTATCTCAAAGCCATTTCCCTTATTTTTGAGGGGGAATACGAACACATGGGTAAAATATACATATCAGAAATCACGAGAGAAGATCTTACCTACGTGCACTGGGTTGAAAATTTAGAGGAATACTGGCATATCAACGAACACCCTGGCCCATACAGTTTAGAAGAAATTACAGATTGCTTTTTTCCTTCTCGTTTGTACCCAATTCACAAACAGCAACGATGGATAATACGCAAATCTGAGAGTAATGAATCTATTGGAATTTTGGATGCTTTCAATTTCGATGAACACGAAAAGTCTATTGGAATTGGAATACTCATACCCAACAGAACACATCACAATCAGGGATATGGCACAGAAGCCATTCGTCGGCTAATTAAAAAACTTACTTTTGACAAACACATTGCAATCGTTTTCGCCCTGATAGACAACGACAACAAATCTAGCATTCAACTTTTTGAAAAATGTGGATTTGAGTTTCAAATGAAACAAATGTGCCTTAATAGAATTGTAAATAGATATGAAAAACTACTTTAAGAAAAATAAAAAAGCAGTTGCTGTTGTTCTTGCTCTATCCTGTGTTCTCGCCTTTACAATAGTTTCCGGTGTGTTGGTTCTTTCTCCTTTAAACTCTAACGGAAAAGAATTTTCCATTTACATCCCTACGAACAATAAAAGTGCTGATGTAGAAAAAGCTATACTAGACTCGCTTCTTAAGGATGCCGAACATCCCAGTATCGTTTTTTACAAATGGAAACTAACTTCTTTCTTTAAATCATCGGATAAATTCCCTCCAGGTAAATACACCATCAGCGGAAATTTATCAGCGCGTGCTATTTTCAACAAATTAAACTCTGGCAATCAAGATGCTGTTTCCATTCGAATAGACAACATAAAGACTATTTATAATTTGGCGCAACGCTTCGAAAAAAAATTCGAACAAGACAGTGCCAAATTCATGGACTACGTTAACCGTAATCTAGACATTCTCGCCCCAAACACAAAAGAACTTCCTATTGAAATTCGTCAACAACGTGTATTAGAAAGGCTGTTGGGAGATACATACGAAATGTACTGGACCAGTTCTCCCGAAATTTTCTTTGCTCGCCTGAACACAATTTATGATGAATATTGGAACAATGAAAAAGACACCTTAGCAACACGTATCGGTTTATCCGAACACGAAGTGTATGTGCTAGCATCAATCGTTCGCGGTGAAACGGCCAATAAAGATGAAGCGCCTCAAATAGCAGGACTTTATTTGAACCGGCTAAAACAAAACATGTTACTTCAATCTGACCCTACAGTTCTCTTTGGAATTAACACGAAAGAAAAAAGACAGCGCGTGCGCAATTCCGATTTAAAATTCGACTCGCCATACAATACGTATCGCTACAAAGGACTTCCTCCAGCTTCAATACACATCGTAGAAAAAACATATATCGACGCGGTACTGAAAGCAGCAACTCACAACTACATTTTCATGTGCGCACAACCTGGCGGAACGGGAAGGCACAACTTCGCAGTATCGTACGCAGAACATCAACAATATGCTAAAGCATATCAACAATATCTCGACTCACTTGATATCCAACGATGAAAACAAGCACATTACTTTTCTTCATTTTGTTTTCTCACTTTACCTCATTTTCATTTGAGATTGATACACTCGCATTAAACTTCAGCGAACAAAAAAAACACAACACTGTATTTTCAATAGTTACCATTGGCGCAGGTGCAACTGCCTTTATTGGTTTAAATGAATTGTGGTATAAGGACTATCCTAGAAGTAGTTTTCACTTTTTCAACGACTCGAAAGAATGGATGCAAATGGATAAATTCGGACATGCCTTTACATCTTACCAAATCGGCAGAAATTTTTACAACACGCTCCGAACAGGCGATTCAAACCGAAATAAAAGTATTTTTCTCGGTGGAGCTAGTGGACTACTATACTTAACGGGTATTGAAATATTAGATGGAAAATCTAAGCAGTGGGGATTTTCAAACAGTGATATGATCGCAAATACTTTTGGTTATTTTTTATTTGCATCACAAGAATATTTTCTTCAACAACAATTCATCTCAATGAAATTTTCTTATCAAAAAAGTGCGTTCGCTAATCTTCGACCTGAAACATTTGGTCGGAATTTTCAACAACGACTTTTGAAAGACTACAACGGACAAACATATTGGTTCTCTGCACCACTATCTCTGAATCACGCGCATACCAAGCGATTCACGAAGTGGTTATGCATTTCAATTGGTTATAGTATTGATGAAAATGTATATGCAGATAATAACATTAACAGTGTTAATAATTTTCATGCAACACGTGAATTCTTTTTTTCTTTTGATGCAGATTTGAATAGAATTGAATGGCGAAGAAAATGGATGAAGAAAATTGCAAGCGTAATTAACTTCATAAAAATTCCAAGTCCAACAATTGGGATCAGAAGTGATGGAAAGGTGAGATTTTATCCCGTGTATTTTTAAGTTCTCTTATAACGATAAGCGAACACTTTGAAAAGAAAATAATCAACCGTTTATTTTATGAAAACCAAAACCAAAGCTAGCGCGCCAAAGGCCGCTAAAAAAGC
>CAYLOT010000019.1:0-51492 GCA_964385405.1 uncultured Chryseobacterium sp.
CCGTATTTGCGCGTGAGCTTGGCACGTTCAACAAAGAGCTCTTCGCCATCTTTTAGGCTTAACGAATTCACAATGCATTTGCCTTGTGCGCATTGAAGTCCGGCTTCAATAATTTCCCATTTCGAAGAGTCAATCATAAGCGGAACCCTTGAGATGTCTGGCTCTGCGGCTAAGAGATTCAGGAAGGTGCGCATGGCTTCAACACCGTCGATTAGGGCATCGTCCATGTTAATGTCGAGGATAACCGAACCGCTTTCGACTTGCTCACGTGCAATGGCAATGGCCTTCACGTAGTCTTTTTCTTGAATGGCTCGTTTGAATTGAATAGACCCGGCAACGTTCGTGCGTTCACCGATGTTAATGAAGTTGACTTGCGATTCAATGCGAACCACTTCGAGTCCGGAGAGGAAAAGTGTGTTAGTCATTGTTCGAAGAGTTATGAATAAGTGAGTGCAACGCTTGAATGTGTGCAGGCGAGGTGCCGCAGCATCCGCCAATGATGCGGAGTTCAGGTTGATTCAAGAATGGTTGAATTTTGTCGCGGAATGTTTCTGCGCTTTCGTCGTATCCGCCCATGGCATTGGGTAACCCTGCATTCGGATAGGCGCTCAAGTGCGCGTTGGTGAAGGCTTTCAGGGCAAGAACTTGCGGAAGTAATTGTTCTGCACCTAATGCGCAATTGAATCCAATGCTGAATAACGGAACATGTTCCAAGGAGACCGCAAACGCAGCAGCGGTTTGTCCGCTCAGTGTTCTTCCCGCTAAATCGGTAATGGTTCCGCTGGCCATAATGGCAATGTCGCCATTCGGATTTTCTTTGGTTATTGCTGAAAGGTTTCGGTCTTCAAGTACATCGAGAATGGCGTGGAATGCGGCTTTTGCGTTAAGTGTATCGAAAATTGTTTCAACCAGCAAAGCATCAACACCACCGTCGAGCAGTCCTTCCACTTGTTCGCGGTAGGCACTTTTTAGTTCGTTGTAATTCACCGCACGAAACTCGGGCCGTTCAACATCTGGAGAGAGTGAACACGTTTTCGAAGTAGGACCAATAGCTCCAGCGACGAATGCTGGTAAGGCATTTGGATGTTCTTGTTGGAATTTATTTCGTGCATTCACTGCCACTTTCGCTGCTGCTACATTGAGTTCGTAGGCGAGATGTGAGAGACCGTAATCTTCAAGCGAAATGCGTTGCGCGTTGAAGGTATTGGTTTCAATGATGTTCGCTCCGGCCTCGAGATAGTTGAGGTGAATGCGTTCAATGAAATGCGGACGAGTGATGCACAGCACGTCGTTGTTGCCTTTCAGTGAGGAAGGGTGATCTTTAAAATCACCTCCGCGATAATCTTCTTCTTGCAAATTCAACAATTGAATTTGTGTGCCCATGGCACCGTCGAGAAGTAAAATGTATTTTGAAATTTCGTCTTGTATTCCCATAGCGTGTGTTGCACTGCCCAATGGGACGGAAGTGAAAACTTCCTTGCTTATCTCCCCTCGAAACGGTTTCGAGGTAGGAATTGGCACCCTGCTTTACCGGGTTGCCAAGACATCTAAGGGCCTATTCCCTCCGTCTTTCTGGATAAGTGCGGGGCAAATATAGGAATAGAATGTTGCAACGCAACGAATGTTTTCAACGAATGCCTTTCAGGCGAATACTTCGCGAGGGCAACAAGCGTTGCGAGGGTCCTACGGACGAGGGTCTTCGACGATTCGAATAACGCAGTTCCAATTACGCAATAGGAATTATGAAATAGGAATTACCTAGTACGATTAAAACCAAAGGTTTTCCAAAAGTGCATTTAATGGTTAGATCGGTTTAATTTTCTTCCTGGATTCGAATAATAAATTGAAGGTGAATCATAATAGATATTAATGAATTTCATTTAAACAATAAATGAAAATTAATATCATCTTCATGGCATCTTTGTTTGAAGTCGTGATAGTTCAAACAAGGAAAAATGATAGTGTCAGATTGGTGTGGGCAGCAAATGATTGTGGCGAGCAGCCATAAAAAGGAAAAAGTAATTGCGCCATTATTTTCAGAACATTTGGGTATTCAAAGTAGCGTGTTACCTGAGTTCGATACAGATCAATTTGGAACATTTTCAGGTGAAGTTGAGAGGAAGGGAAATTCTATAGAAACTGCAAGATTAAAATGTGAAAGAGCAATTGAAATGTCGGGTCTGTCAATGGCAATCGCAAGTGAAGGTACGTTCGGCCCTCATCCTCATATAGGCTTTGTTCCAGTTGATGAAGAGTTGATATTCTTTCTCGATCGCAAGAATAACATAGAAGCCTCCTTCAGAGAGATGAGTTTAAAAACCAATTATGGATTCACGGAAACGAGTGATTGGTTAGATGTTGAGGCCTTTGCTGAAAAGTCAATGTTTCCAAGTCATGCGCTAATAGTTTCAAGTTCCGATTCATCTGAAGCGATTTTCGTGAAAGGCATTCAGTCGTGGGATATTCTTAGATCAAGTTTCAATGATTTGAATAACAGTGGCCGAGTCGTTAAAATTCAGACAGATATGAGAGCTATGTACAACCCAACTCGAATGCAGGTGATAGAAACTGCTGTGCTCGGTTTGGTTAATCAACTGAAGAGATGTTGCGATAAATGCGGTTTTCCAAATTTTCACATCAAAGAAGTGAAGCGCGGACTTCCTTGCGAGTTATGCGGTTTTCCAACCCCATCTGTTTTGGCTTATGTTTTTCGATGCGAGCATTGCGATTTCGTTAAAGAGGATTTTTTTCCTAATGGAAAGCGTATGGAACAAGCCATGTATTGTGATTGCTGCAATCCTTAACACGATAAGTGATAAATAAATAATTTCATCATGAAAAAGAAAATATTAAAGAACGGGAGTTTAGTAAGCGACGGTGTAATTCAAGAAGGCGATTTGTTGATTGTTGATAATCGAATAGAGCAGATAGGTGGGATAATCGATAGTTGCAACGCTTTAGAGTTGGATTGTACGGGTTTGCATATTCTTCCTGGGGTAATTGACGGGCACGTTCATTTTCGTGAACCAGGACTTACACACAAGGGTACGATTTATTCAGAATCACGGGCAGCTCTCCAGGGTGGGGTGACTTCGTTTATAGACATGCCCAACACCCTTCCGCATACTGTGTCAGTTGAAAGACTTCATGAAAAATATAGCATTGCAGAGCAAAGTTCATGGATTAACTATGGGTTTCTCTTGGGAATAAGCGCAGACAATTATAAAGATTTGATTAATGCTGATTTTGAGGGTTTGCTTGGGTTAACGGATGATGGTCTATACTTCGAAAATGCTAATAGTTTGCTCTGTGATAGGGAAGATGTTCTTGATTATGTTTTGGCGAATTCGAATCATCTCCTAGCCATTCACTCGGAAGATTCAGATACAATAAATGATAACATTGAAAAATATAGACGCGCTTTTGGAAATGAAATTCCATTTGATGCGCATGGAAAAATTCGTTCAGCCGAGGCATGTTATAAATCAACGAAGACTGCAGTAGATATAGCAAGAAAGCACAATGCGAGACTGCATATTTTGCATTTAACTTCAGGAGCGGAGTGTGAGTTGTTCGATAAAGGAGAAGATATTCTGAAGAAGAGAATTACTACTGAGGTTTGTCCGCAGAATCTGTGGTTTAATGAGAACGACTACGCTAAACTGGGTTCAAAAATAAAATGGAATCCCTCGATCAAAAGTGAGAAGGATAGACGGGCGCTTTTAATGGCCTTGAATAACGATCAAATAGATATGGTTGTTACGGATCATGCCCCTCATTTGAAAATAGAGAAAGAAGGGGGGTATTTGAACGCAATTTCAGGAGCACCTATGATACAACATAGTCTTCAGGTGATGCTTGAATTGTATCTAAAGGGAGAAATCGCACTAGAGAAGCTCGTTACAAAACTTTGCCACAATCCAGCTTTGTTATACGGGATTGAATCAAGAGGTTTTTTACGAGAGGGGTATTACGCTGATGTTGTTTGTGTTGATACGAATAGACCATTTTATGTTCAAGCAAGCAATGTGGCCTCTCAGTGCAGGTGGAGTCCTTTGGAGGGCCAAGAGTTTCGTTCTAGCGTGATTCATGCGTTTGTAAATGGAAGTTGGTCGCTGAAGAATCAATCGATTCAGAATGAAAGAGAAGTTCGTCCACTTCTCAGAAAGAATTAATTGGTTGAAGTCCATTCCACTTATTTTTGTTTCAAATTAGATTGAAATGGACAGAAAGAAATTCATTGTAAGTACAGCGCTCGCCGCAGTTGGGGCATTTTTTGTTTCGAAGATCAGTGGGGTAGATGGGAAGAATGAGAAACAGAATGAGAAAGAGAATGAGAATGAGGTTTCTGGATTGAGAGGAGTGGAAGGTGTATTTTCTCCAACCAACAGACACATGGTGGGAAATGGATTCAAGGTCATGAATTTTTATCCGAATGGAAAGGGATTTGAAGAGCGCATGTCGCCTTTCTTTTTATTGGATTTCAACGCTGAAGTGAATTTTCCTCCTTCTGAGATTTCGCAAGGAGTGGGTGTTCATCCGCACAGAGGAATTGAGACGGTGACTTTTGCATACAAAGGTTCTGTTGAACATCATGACAGTAAAGGCAATCACGGTATTATTGGTCCAGGTGACATTCAATGGATGACCGCAGGCGGAGGAGTTCTTCACAAGGAGTATCACGAGCAAACGTTTAATCGCACAGGTGGCGCTTTTGAGATGATTCAGTTATGGATTAACCTTCCAAAGAAACACAAGTTTGCTCCTGCGAAATACCAGAGCATTGTTCATGCGGATAAGCCGAAATTCTCGCTTTCAAATAACGGAGGAGAGGTGCACGTGGTATCCGGAGAGTTTAAAGGAGTGAATGGAATAGCTTCAACGTTTTCTCCGATTCACATGTACGATGTTCATTTGAACGAAGGCGGGTTTGTAGATTTTGAATTACCTGCGAATTACAATTCAGGGTTGTTGTTGGTTGACGGAGAGTTGGAAGTGAATGGAACGGCAGTGCCAGAGAATCATTATCTGCAGTTTAAAAATGAAGCTGGAGCCATTCACATTTCAGCAAAGAAAAAATCAATCATCCTTGTGCTCAGCGGTGAACCGTTGAACGAACCGTACGTTGCCTATGGCCCGTTCGTTATGAACACCGAACAAGAGATTCGTGAAGCCATTGAAGATTATAATGCCGGTAAGTTCGGGTTTTTGGCGGATTGAAGAAATGAATAGGCTGCAACGAAATATGTTAGCGTAGAAGTTTTTGTAGTTGTTTGATTTTTTGCCAATTGCCGTGAGTATCTTTTTTAAATAAAAAAGTCTCGCTAAATCCCGACAATCCTATTCCAGAGGAGTTCTGATATATAACTTCATTTTCAGAAATCCAATCGAATCCGTGGCTTGATTTATCTTTTTCCCCAATGATAAGATTTTCCAAAAATATTCCATGCCAACGTTTGCTTCCTTTTATTGTGCTTTTCCATTCAGATGCAATTTTGTTTACTGCTTCTCCTTTTCTGTATTGACCGACTTCCTCGAGGAAGTTGATTGATTTTACACAAAAATTCTTATCGGAGGTTTTAATTACATCAAATTTCACCCCGAGATAATCAAAAATGCTGAAATCAATTGTGAAAAAATTACTATTGAAATACCAACTGTCAATTATACTATCGCTAGGAATGTCCTTAGTTAAAATATGTGTTAATTGAGAGCAGGTCTTGAAATGATGTGGTACTATTTTTTTCTTCTGTACCAAATGAAAAACGGCTAGGGCTTGTTTTACACCTGATGAAAGGTTTAAATGTGCTACTTTATCTACGATAAATACGCATTGTTTGTGAACGATATATTGATTAATTATATCATTCAAATCGCTCTCAAGCTCCTTGGCCCATTTTTGATTAAAATCTCGAGGTAAATTAGCCTTGATGTTTTCATGAATTTGTGATAACTCTATATTTTTTGCGAGGTTGTTAAATTCGAAGACTGCGTTAAGTTGCTCAAAGTCTTCTCGACTGAGTTGCGAAGCTCTAAGTTTGTGATGAAGTTTTTCTAAATAATCTAACGAATTGTGAAATAGGATGTTATCTGTGTCTTCAGAGTTAGAGTGGATTTTAGACTGATTCATTGAAGTTTAAATGATCTGAGCAGTTATTTCTTCAGCAATTTTTAAGTAATCTACACTTGAATCCATTGAAATTCCAAAGTATTGTCCACTTAGTGTTACATCGTTTTTATAGTCGTCGGATGAACAATCAATTCCATACAATACAGCAATCAATTCATCACATAGTTCAAGAATCCAATCGCTGCCATATTCGTAACCTGAGTCTTCAACAAATCGAGAATATCCCAGTGATTGCGACGCGATGAATTCGGCAATCATTTCAGGATCTTCCATTTCAGAAAGCCTGTTAATTACTGAGTATAAATACGCTGGATAGTATAGCTTAAAGTCTAACGATTCAATATTTTCAATTGCCTCATATTCGAGAATTATATCAATTAAATTTTGAGATTGAAGTTTCTCCTTTAATTCTGAGGCATCTTCCGAAAGAGAAAATGCAACGTCGTAATCCTCTTTTGAATATTCAAAAGACAAGACGAAATCTTCATCACGATTGGCATGTCCACGTGATGACAAAGTTTCAAAAATCTTACCTGCTCCGTAATACAAATGGGAAACAGATAACCCACTTTCTATAAAATTGTCTATAATGTCTAAATTAGTTTCGTTTTTTCGATTTTCTTTGAGTGTTTGAACGAAACTCCTTGGGAAATTGTTGTCAAATTCTATTTTCAATCCAACGACATTGGTTGTGTCAGAAGAGTTATTTGAATTGGAGGAGTTCCCTTCTTCAAGATTATCTGGAGTGCTTTGAGGTTGAATTTTGTACCCTAGAGATTGAGCCAATTCGATGAAGCCTTTGCAGTTTTTTCCCCATTGGTTGGATACTACAGCTACAATACCATTTTTAATTTTAAGTGGTTGGCGTATGTTAAAGTGTTTCTCTGTTTTAACCTCAGATTCTAATCGAATAAATCCTTTACTTCCTTGTATTTCATCGGGAAAGGTTCGTTGCATATCTTCGAAACTCGGATTGTTTTTTTCTACCCAATCCTTTACTATGGTAAATACTAAATTTCGTTTGTTTAGGTTTTTTCCTAATCCTTCTACATTGTACTTGGTGAAATCTTTTGCCATGATTATATGTTTTTTGAATTTATTTTAATTATCCTTTTCGAGTTCCAAATCAATAGATCTCGATATATTGTTGATGTAGCGCCACCTGAAAGTTGATTAGCGAGAATCACTGGAATGTCTTGTTTGAAATAGCATCCCAAATGATCGTCTAGGTTGTTGGATGAAAGGAAATTGTTTTCTTTTAATAACTTTGATACCGTTGCGTTAAAAACAAAAATTATTTTCGGACGCGTTTGATTAATGACTAAATTAAGATGTTCGATTAGCTCAGGAATTGTTTGCTTGTCTTTTGATAACACATCCATAACATCTTTAGATTTTGTAATTCTTTTTTGATATAAATCATAGTGATAGACGTATTCCTCGAAATTCGGATAGCCGATTTCCTCGAAAAATGTTTCTAAATATTTGAAGTAGGGAATTTTCTTATTCGATGATTTAAGTTCTTTTTGAAGTGTTACAACCTCTTGAATTTTTTGAATTTGAGTCGTGTCGTCTGCTTTTATGAAATGATCTATCCAAAGTTCCTTTTGATCGAGCATATCCCGAGATTTTTTCGTCAGTGAAGGATTCAGCCCTACGGATAATATTGTTTGATTTTCCGAAGGGGAATCATAGAACATTGGTAAGTATCTGTCGCCATTCACGTGGTTGCGCCTTATGTAAAAGTCAATTATTCTTTTGTTAATTCTAATCATATTCCTTTGCTCATTGTGAGTTACGTTGGGGCGATATTTTCATTTGTGATGGAGTTGGTAGAATCTCAAATTTAGGTTCCGAGTGAGTGTGTATTTGATACACTCTTGATACACTTGCTTTTGAATCGGTTAAGTTGGTTTTCAATGCTTTTTGAATTGCGGTCACTGATTAAAATGTGTGGTTGTTAATTTATTGATACACAAATGGTACATTTGAAAAATGGTAGAAGAATTAAAAAGTCAAATTGAAAAGTCATTTGGAAAGAAGATCATCTCTCGAGGAGATTGTGAGTTGCTTTCTGAAGATTTGTTTAAACGAACAGGTGTAGTCATTTCATATAACACATTCAGAAGAATGTTCGGATTGGCAGAGTATCGACAACCGAGGCTGGCTACCTTGAACCATTTAGCGAGTTACATAGGTTTTCAGTCCTATCAGGATTTTACGCAGCGATTTGTTGAAATAGACGCATGGCCCACATGGGAAACTTTATATGTGACACTTTCCACCGGGAGCATACATGAAATTATCGGAATGCTCCATTATAGACAGGTTAATAATATTCAATTCGCTACTTCTTTCGCGGTGGTAACTAGAGAGTTGTTGTTGCGAGATGAATGTGATTTGTTAGTTGAATTATTCAGATGCCCTTACTTTCAATTTTCGAAAATGCCGTACGATGATGTAGCGCAGATAGGAGTTTTAACCGGCCTAATCTACCGAACTCATTCGAACACAACTACTGAGAGAAGATTGCTTAAAGAACCAAATTTTAGAGACTTAATCTTGAAAATTTATGTAGACTACGCCCGATTGAATGGCAAGTATGGCGAGTGGATAGATTGGTTATTAAAGTATAAGCACCTCGATGATGAGACATCTATATTTATCCGATGCGTCGTTGTTTGGAAACGTGTATTGAATGCACAGGCATTTCTTTCAACCGATATAAAGGCACTTCCGAAATTGAATGACGCTCAACATCCCATACTTTTTGGAAGAATATTTGGGCTGCAGTTTCTAGCATCAAAGAGGGTAGATTCGAGAAGATCTATTGTCCGGCAAATGAACGCTAGATTGACTAAGTTTCCCGATTTGAGATTGGAACTTCTTCATGAGCCTGCTATTCAGTCCTTAGTTACTCGAAATAAAAAATTAGTTGATTTTGTGTACGAGCATGTGCAAACAATTTCAGAGATCCATCGATGGTATCACCTTTCGCAGATATCAATATTGAAGGTTTTTCAGGTTTCGGTGTTGATATCAAAAAGTGAGTTTGTACGCGCAAATTCAATTCTGGAAAACATATCTATCGGTCATATTCGATATGGATATCGAGAGTTTATTGAACTTTATATTTCATTTTTCAGATTGAAAATATCTGAGGCATTGAAGAGAGAAGTCAGTTCGGTAAGATTTGATTTTTTAGATAAATGGAAGAGAATTAATTATCCTCTATTTACGGAAGATTATTTTCAAAACTATTTTACGACAAAATGAATGCATCTTTGCACCTCAATTAAGAATCATGAAAAAGCTTTTACTATTCGTTCTATGTGTTTCAGTTTTGGTTTCTTGCAGGAAAGATCATGAACATGATCAGCACGAAGAAGTGACTGCCATTAAAGTTGCAGCTTTACTGTCGCAAACAGGCGGGTGGTCGAACCTAGGCATTAGCTCTAAGTCGGCATTGGACCTGGCGGTTGAAGAAGTTAATTATAATTTTCATTGTGCGCACGTTCCATTCAAAATTGAACTAACTGTTTTCGAAACACAATTGAATCCGGTTATTGCAGCGCAAACGATGGAGAATATTGCATCAGATGGCTTCAGTTTTGTAATTGGTCCTCAGTCTAGTGCAGAGTTGGCTTTGGTAAAACCGCTAGCCGACAGCCTTGGAATCTTGGTAGTTAGTCAAGGCAGTACCGCAAGTAGTTTGGCTATTCCGAATGACATGGTTTATCGTTTTGTTCCCGGAGATCAGATTGAAGGAGCTGCCATTGCAAATACCATGATTAATAATGGTAAGCAGGCATTGGTAACTGTTGCACGGAACGATGCAGGAAACATTGGTCTGCAATCTTCTGTGGGAACTAATTTTACAAACGGTGGAGGAGTTGCCATTTCTTTGGGTACCTACGAAACTACAACCACAGATTTTACAGCGGTTCTAATAGATATTAAAAATCAGATTATGAATTTGCAGGATTCGTATTCGAATGCCCAGATTGCTGTTTATTTGGCTTCGTTCGATGAAGCAACTTTGTTATTTAATCAGGCTAGTTCCGATCCCATTTTATCTTCTGTGAATTGGTACGGTGGAGACGGTTTCGTTAAGAATCAATCGTTGTTGTCTGATCCTCTTGCTGCTCAGTTTGCCATGACAACGAATTTCTTTTGTCCAGATTTCGGTTTACCCATGGCCTCTGAATCAGTTTGGTCTTCTTTGTTGTCAAGTATAAGCAGCGCTAGTGGTGTAGAAGCCGATGCTTACACCCTTGCAGCTTACGACGCTGTGTATGTCATAGCAAAATTGGTCGAGGATAACAATGGAATTCCTGCTGGTGGTCCGAATCTTAAGACTGCTTTTTTCAATGCAGCCAACGGTTATTCGGGAGCAACAGGTATAATTAATTTGAATGAGAACGGTGACCGTTCGAATGGAACATTTAATTATTGGGGACTAGAAAATACCAACGGAACCTATCAATGGGTGTTTGTTGGACAGTCGGAATAACTATTTAAAAAAGTCTTTGACGAATGCTGCGCGATTGTTTTCAACGAATGCCCTTCGTGCGAATTTCTGCGACTACGTGGATAAATCCCGAAGGGACTTGTCCATTTCATTGATGTATCCCTAATGGACTTGTACGCTTTGCGGATTTATCCCAACGGGAAAAGGTTAAAAGAAATCATTAAATCTTCCCGAGTCTTTCAATCGAACACCTTTCTCCGTATGCTGCAACGTACAACATTCATTCACGCTGTCGTGTTCGAAGAAGAGCACGTAACCGTTGTCGGCCGCGGTGTTGAGGAAGAGTTCTTTTTCAGTCATGGTTAAAAGCGGACGGGTATCGTAGCCCATAACGTAAGGAAGTGGAATGTGTCCGACAGACGGCAAAAGATCGGCCATGAAGACCACTGTTTTTCCCATGTATGAAATATGCGGAATCATCATGCTCTCGGTATGTCCGTGAACGAATAACACGTCGAAACCCAAAGGAGTTGAAGACATACCTGCTTTGGATGGAAGCAATTCTAATTGTCCGCTTTCTTGAATGGGCAAAATATTTTCTGAGAGGAAGCTGGCTTTCTCTCTTGGATTCGGATTTGTAGCCCAAATCCAGTGTTTTGTGCTACTCCAAAATTTCGCATTTGGAAAGGCAGGTTGAAAATGTTCGCGGGTGGAATTGTACTCTATACTTCCGCCGCAATGATCGAAATGCAAATGTGTGAGCAGCACATCTGTAATGTCGTTTCTATGAAACCCTTTCAGGGCAAGCGATTGGTCAATGGTTAAGGTGTCTTGCAAGTGATAGTGCGAAAAGAATTTTTCGCTTTGCTTTCCACCAATGCCCGTGTCTATGAGGGTAAGACGATCGCCGTCTTCCACCAACAAACAACGCATGGCCCATGTGCAAAGGTTTAGCTCGTCGGCCGGATTGGTTTTCTGCCACAATTGCTTCGGAACCACGCCAAACATGGCTCCGCCGTCTAATTTGAAAAATCCAGTGTCTATAACATGTAGTTTCATGGTGCAAATGTAATAGCGATTGTCTCGCTTTCCGTTTGTACCTTTGCGCCTTAGAAATTAAACATGGACCATTCGTCGTTATTCAGTATTTCTCCTATCGATGGCAGATACCGCCGTCAGACCGAAGACCTGCAACAATACTTTTCAGAATTCGCCCTCATCAAATACAGAGTTTGGGTGGAAGTGGAATATTTCATTGCTCTTTGCGAAATTCCGCTGCCGCAATTGACCAGCGTTACGCCTGATACCTTCTTGCACTTGCGCGACATTTGTGCGAACTTCTCGCAAGAAGATGCCCAATGGATCAAGGACAAAGAGAAGATCACAAATCACGACGTGAAGGCCGTTGAGTATTTCATTAAACACAAAATGGATGAAATGCAGTTGGGTGCGGTGAAGGAATTCGTTCACTTCGGCTTGACTTCACAAGATATCAATAACACCGCAATCCCGGCATCGTTCCGCGACTCGTTAGAGAATGTGTACATTCCGAAAATTGACGAGGTTATGCATCACTTGGCCGAGAGAAGCAAGGAATGGAAAGACGTTCCAATGTTGGCGCGTACGCACGGTCAGCCGGCTTCTCCGACCCGTTTAGGAAAAGAGTTTTTTGTTTTTGTTGAAAGATTAGAAGAGCAGTTGCAGCAATTGGAAAATATTCCTGTGGCTGCGAAATTCGGTGGCGCAACAGGAAACTTCAACGCACATCACGTGGCTTATCCGGCTGTTGATTGGGTTGAATTCGCCAATGAATTTTTGGGTGAAAAGCTCCGTTTGTCGCGTTCGCAATACACCACACAAATAGAACACTACGACCACATGGCCGCGTCGTTCGATGGATTGAAAAGATTGAATACGATATTGATCGACTTGTGTCGCGATATCTGGGCATACATCAGCATGGACTACTTCCGTCAGATTGTGAAGGAAGGTGAAGTGGGTTCTTCAGCCATGCCGCACAAGGTGAATCCGATTGACTTTGAAAATGCCGAAGGAAATTTGGGAATCGCGAATGCCTTGTTTGAACACTTGGCTGCGAAGCTTCCTGTAAGCCGCTTGCAACGCGATCTTACCGACAGCACCGTTCTACGCAATGTGGGTGTGCCCATGGCACATACCGTTATTGCGTTGAATTCTATCTTGAAGGGATTAGGCAAATTGAAGTTGAACGAAGCGAAGATTGCAGCTGATTTGGAAAACAATTGGGCGGTTGTTGCGGAAGGAATTCAAACTGTTCTTCGCAGAGAAGGGTATGAAGCGCCATACGAAGCGTTGAAAAATTTAACGCGTGGAAAAGATCGCGTGGAAGAGCAAGACATTCATGCTTTCATTGATATTCTTGAGGTCTCCGATGCCGTTAAAGCTGAGTTGAAAAACATTCGTCCTGAAAATTATACTGGAATAGACTTAATGTCTGATCACGAATGAAGTCGTTTCGTGCCATATTCGGATTGTTAGGCGATTACAAAGGGTCGTTGGTATGGAATTTTTTATTCAACATACTGAACGCTATTTTTTCGTTGTTCACTTTCCTCAGTGTGGTGCCGTTTCTCTATGTCTTGTTCGATGTGAATCAGGGTGGAAACGCTCCGGTTTCCCAGGCAAAAGGATTGTGGGATCAGTTCAAAGACCAATTGAACGGTGCTATCCTTGAGCAAGGAAAACCGCAAGTTCTCTTGCTCATGTGTTTGTTCATAGTTGTTTTGGCTTTGTTGAAGAATGCTGTGAACTATGTTTCGCTTTTGAGCATTGCCCGCATTCGAACCGGCGTTTCAAGAGACATTCGGAAGAAGATGTATCAAAAGGTTCTTCGACTTCAACTCGCATTTTTCTCGAATGAAAGAAAAGGTGATTTGATTTCACGCATGACCAACGACTTGAATGAAATTGAGTTTTCGGTTATCGGAGCATTAGAGGCCTTGTTGAAATCGCCTGTGATGATTCTGTTTTCATTGGTGACATTGGTTTTAATGAGTTGGAAGCTCACGTTGTTCGCGTTCATTTTTCTTCCGGTGAGTGGTTATTTAATTTCTCGTATAGCGAAAAGCTTGAAGAACGCCGCGAAGCGCAGTAAATCAAATCTTGGAGATTTGATTGCGTTGCTCGACGAGAGTTTAACCAGCATTCGTGTCATTAAAGTTTTCAATGCGGAAGATCATTTCGAAAAGAAATTCGACGAGACCAATGAAGGGTATTCTCGTCTCATGCACAAGTTATACAAGCGCGAATATTTGGCTTCGCCCATGTCGGAATTTATTTCGCTCATGGTCATCAGTGTTCTTCTTTATGTAGGCGGAATTATTGTTTTCAATGGTGAAATAAGCGGGGAACTGCTCATTGGTTACTTGGTGGTTTTCTCGCAGATTATTCAACCAGCAAAACAATTCAGCGACGCCATCTTCAAGGTGAACAAGGGAATGGCAAGTCTGGAACGCATTCGTGAAATCTTGCACGCGGAAGAAACGGTTTTAGATAAAGCAGATTCGGTTGAGCTGAAGTCTTTCGAAAATGAAATAGCATTCAAAAACGTAAGCTTCAAATACGGAGAAGAAGAAGTGTTGAAGAACATTTCCTTCAACATTGAAAAAGGACAAACTGTTGCATTGGTTGGTTCTTCAGGAAGTGGAAAGACAACGCTGGCCATGCTTCTAGCGCGTTTCTATGATCCCACTTCAGGAAGCATAGATATCGACGGCGTTGCTATTACACATTTGAAAACGAAGTCGGTCCGTGCGCACATGGGCATGGTTACGCAAGACGCATTGCTGTTCAACGATACCGTTGCGAACAACATTGTTCTTTCAGAATCGCATACCAACGAGAAGTTAATTGAAGCTGCACGCGTTTCGAATGCGTTGGAATTCATTGAAGAATTAGAGAATAAGTTCGATACCAACATTGGTGATGGCGGAATGCGTTTGTCGGGCGGACAAAGACAGCGGTTGTCAATTGCTCGCGCTATTTACAAGAATCCGTCGATCTTAATTTTAGACGAAGCCACTTCAGCGTTAGATACACAAAGTGAAAAGTATGTGCAGGATGCCATTTCCAACATGATGGAAAATAGAACGGCTCTGGTTATTGCACACCGCTTAAGCACCATTCAGCAAGCCGATTTGATTTTGGTTATGCAGTCTGGAGAAATTGTGCAGCGCGGAACACACAAAGAACTAATTTCGCAAGAAGGGTTGTACAAGACCCTTGTTGAAATGCAAGAATTATAAGACTATGATCGCATTATTAAAAAAAGAGATTCGCTCATTCTTAACCTCGTTAATCGGGTACATTGTTATTGGCGTGTTCTTGATTGTAACATCGTTATTCATGTGGGTGTTTCCAGGTAGTTTGAATGTCATGGAAGCGGAATACGCTACGTTAGACACCTTGTTCTACATTGCTCCTTGGGTGTTTTTGTTTTTGATTCCGGCCGTAACCATGCGATCACTTGCTGAAGAGCAAAAGGAAGGCACATTGGAGTTGCTAATGACCAAACCCATTACAGATCTTCAAATTATTTTAGCGAAGTATTTAGCGGGATTGTTGGTTGTCGTTATCGCAATCTTTCCAACCTTAGTTTATTTCCTTTCTGTATACCTTTTGGGGAATCCGGTTGGAAACATTGACGCAGGCGCAACGTGGGGATCATACTTAGGATTGATATTCCTAGCGAGTGTTTATGTGAGCATTGGAATTTTCGCTTCAAGTTTAACGAAGAATCAGATTGTTGCGTTCTTGATTGCTGCGCTCATTAGCTTCGTTATGTATTCAGGATTTCAGTCTTTAGGGACATTCAACTTGTTTGGATCATTGGATCGATTCATCATTCGCTTGGGAATGGAAGACCATTACTCGGGCATGAGCATTGGGTTGATTGACTCGCGCGATGTTCTCTACTTTGTAGGGGTGAGCGCCTTTTTTATAGTATTAACCCGTTTGCGCTTACAAGCAAGAAACTGGTGAGTTAGTGTAAAAAGTACACTAATATTTTTGTAAACCACATTTATAGTTAAATTCGCACTCGTAACAAAACGAACCATGAGAGAAATTCAATTCCGTGAGGCCATTTGTGAGGCCATGTCAGAAGAAATGCGCAGAGATGAATCTGTGTTTTTATTGGGGGAAGAAGTAGCAGAATACAACGGGGCCTACAAAGCTTCGAAGGGTATGCTCGATGAGTTCGGAGCGAAGCGCGTTATTGATACGCCTATTGCTGAATTGGGATTCTCTGGAATTGCAGTTGGTGCTGCAATGAACGGACTTCGTCCGATTGTAGAATTCATGACTTGGAACTTCGCCATTCTTGCGGCTGACCAAATCATTAACTCTGCAGCGAAGATGTTACAAATGAGCGGTGGACAATACAATGTTCCAATCGTTTTCCGCGGTCCAAATGGACAAGCCGGACAATTAGCTGCAACACACAGCCAGAGCTTCGAGTCTTTTTACGCGCACGTTCCAGGTTTGAAAGTAATCACGCCTTCGAATCCATATGACGCGAAGGGTCTATTGAAAGCTGCTATTCGCGATAACGATCCAGTTGTTTTCATGGAGTCTGAAAAGATGTATGGCGACAAAGGAATGGTTCCAGACGGAGAATACATTATTCCAATTGGAGTTGCCGATGTGAAGCGTGAAGGAACTGACGTTACCTTGGTTTCTTTCGGAAAGATTATGAAGACTGCTCTTCAAGCTGCTGAAGAATTAGCGAAAGAGGGTATCTCTGTTGAAGTGATTGACTTGCGCACGATTCGTCCGCTAGACATTGATACTATCGTAAACAGCGTGAAGAAAACGAACCGCTTAATTATCTTAGAAGAGAGCTGGCCAGTGGCGAGTATCTCAACCGAGATTACTTACCGCGTTCAGCGTCATGCCTTCGATTATTTAGATGCGCCTATTCGTAGAATTACACAAACCGATACTCCTTTTGCGTTTGCTACAACACTTATAGATGCAGCTCTTCCTGGAGTTGCCGATGTTGTTCGCGTGGCGAAAGAGGTTTGTTACAAAGCCTAATCGAGAGGAAGGTTAGTTCCTTCCACACAATTCTCTGAATTCACAATACTTGCATTTGCCCTCGCTTTCAGTGAGGGCAAATTCGTTTTTATCAACGGGAGTGTTGTTTTCAATGTCGAGATTCATTCGCTGCATGGCGCGTGTTTCAGCTAGCATGTCGTCTTTGAAATTTTCAATATCTCTTTCAGAAATTTCCGGAACGACCTCGCTGTAGCCGTCTTTTAAATAGGCCAAGATGGGAATGATTCGGTCAAATTTATTTTCAAAGTGAAACGAAGCGAAAAGCGAATAACCGATCAATTGTTTTCTGTGTTTGAACTCATCGGCTTTCCCAGTTTTCCAATCGAGAATGTAAATGTCTTTTCCATCGGGAAGCATAAAGTCTACTTTGCAATAGGCCTTCAATTCGCCTCGATCGGTTTGAATGCGCGTTTCCCCGAATCCGTCGGGTTCTATAATCCATTGTTGTTTCGACGAATCGGGCAATTGTCTTATCCATTCGAAACGCTCCGATCTAACGAAGATCATTACAGCGTTGAAAACATTTTCAACAATATAAGACTCGTCTATTTCTTCTTTCTCTTTGTAATACACTTCAGAAAACACCTTGTCCAACATGTACTTCTGAACCTGCGTTTTCACAAATCCTTTCATTCGCGTTTCGTCAATAACGTCAGTCGATTTTTGAATACGTTTCAGAATAGCTTCTATCACATCGTGTGCAAGGCTTCCGATGGTTAAGGCTTCAGTGGTAAGGTTCCGCAATGCTGTAATTTTCGCAAGAGGAAATTCGCGATCGAATTTGCCGTAGTAGGTGTAATAATACTTGCGCTTACAAAATGAAAAGGTATCGAATCGGCTTACCGACCAGCCGAGAATAGGAGTGAAGGGAAAACGTTTAAGCATGGTCAAATATAAGGTTATGAAACAGCAGTTTGTTCGAAACTCGCCTTTTACTTTTCGAACGAAAAAGTTAACTTTACCTAAGCAATGAAGTAACTTAAATAAGCTTCATTCGAGCATGAAAAAACTGGTTCCGAAAGAGACATTGGCGAAAGTAGTTGGATTGAATAAACGCAATCCTTTGCTTGCATTGTTGAGCTCTGTAACCAAGTTGACCAAGCTAAACGATTTATACGATCGCATTCGCGCGAACAAGGGTACTGCCTTTATTGAAGCATTTTTCCAAGAACTACAAATTACCATTCATCTCAATGAAGAGGAATTGCAATATATTCCGGAGACTGGCGGATGTGTTATCGTGTGCAATCATCCATTTGGAGCAATAGATGGACTCGCGTTGATTCAGCAAATTGAAAAGCGTCGTCCAGATTTAAAGGTC
This sequence comes from uncultured Chryseobacterium sp., assembly GCA_964385405.1. GTDB lineage: Bacteria > Bacteroidota > Bacteroidia > Flavobacteriales_D > Sanyastnellaceae > CAIZGX01. Next base: position 18,019 of record CAYLOT010000019.1, read on the forward strand.
ATGGCGAATTTTCTGTTGGAAGAAATTCCGGAGATTGCGCCTTACTTTTTCAGCGTGAATCCGTTCGACAAGAACGTTGTGCAGTTGAAGAGCGAGCGGGGATTGAAACGCTGCATTGAGCATATAGCCAATGGTGGTTGCTTGGCCATTTTTCCTGCCGGAGAGGTGAGTACTTTTCAGAAGAAATGGAGTAATGTTGCCGATAAGAAATGGCAGCGTTCTGTCATGAAGCTCATTCAACGTGCGGAATGTCCTGTTGTTCCTGTGTTTTTCGATGGTAAGAATTCACGCATGTTTCATTTATTAGGAAAGGTAAACCCACAATTAAGAACCATGGCGTTGCCTTCCGAATTGTTTAAAAAGGAAGGAGATGAAATAAAGATGCGTATCGGAAAGGCGATTTCAGCGAGCGATATTGCACTAATCTCAGATGCAGAATTGTTGGGACGTTTTTTAAGAGCTAAAGTTTATTCCCTCGGATCAGAACTAAATGTAAGGAAGAAATTTTTCCAGAATTTTAGAAGGAAGATTAAAGAGCCGAGTGAGATTGCTGAATCAGTTGATTCGAATTTATTGATTCAGGAAATAGAAGCCAATGAAGATTCAAAGCTTTTCGACAATTCTAATTTTTCCGTCTACTCACTAAAAGCCTCTTTGGCTCCGAATGTGCTCTTGGAAATTGGTCGTCAGCGTGAGATTGCATTTCGTGCAGTCGGAGAAGGAAGTAATCATACAAGAGACATTGACGAGTTCGATTACTACTACTATCACCTTGTGCTTTGGGATCGCGATAAGAAAACCATTGCTGGAGCTTATCGCATTGGAAGAGGGGCAGAGATTATGGAGTTTTACGGCAAGCATGGTTTTTATACCCACACGCTTTTCCGATTTAAACGAGAGTTTCAATCTTACCTTCAAGAGAGCGTAGAATTAGGCCGGTCGTATGTGGCGGTAGAATATCAACGTCAGCGATTGCCTTTGTTTTTGTTGTGGGAAGGAATTATTCAAATGCTGAGCAATTTCAAAGAAGCTAAGTATATCATTGGACCTGTTTCCATGAGTAACGATTATCAGGCGCTTTCAAAAGAGTTGGTGATTGAGTTCATACAAAAGAATTTCGGAGATGAAGAAATGTCTAAATTGGTGAAACCTCGAACCAAGATTCGAAATGCTGTAAAGAAAGTCGACAAGGAAGCCCTTATTCTTGCCGCTGGTGGAGAGATTAAAAAGTTCGATCGACTGCTGGCGGCCATTGAACCCATGGGTAAAACTATGCCTGTCTTGTATAAGAAGTACCTCGCTCAGAACGCTAAGATTCTTGCCTTCAATCGCGACAGAAAGTTCAATGATGCGATTGATGCGTTTATGATTTTGGATATTCAGAATTTACCGACTGAAAAGGCGGATAAAATTAATAGATAGCCCAGTCTATAAGGGAAGAGAGGAGGAAAACCTTCGGTTCAATTCTTCGAATCAATCGCGTTGCGATCAATCGTTCCGATAAATCCGAAGGATTGATCACCGTAGGTGATTGATTGTGCAGCAATTGATCTGACAAAGTCAGATTGATCACCGTAGGTGATGACAAACTAAGCTGGTTATTTTCGGTGTAGTTTGTACCGATGACGAATCGCCAACACCGTTCCAACAACCATAACAATACATCCCAACCAAAGTAGGTTTATCATTGGGAATACCTCTGCAGAAAGAATAAGCATTTCGCGTTTGTTGCTGCCGCCTTCTTTTACCGAGAGATCAACGCCTTCTTTTGTTTCCTGAATGGCAAAGCGCATATTGAAGACTGTGCTTTCAACATCGGGAACAGGGAAAGCAAGGCTATCCTTAACTAAAACACTCATGACTTCAAGTGAGTCACGCTTGCTTCCTTCCGACAAATAAAGCATGCCCTTTTTCGCTTTGGTTCCTGCAGGAAGACTGGCAGGTAAGTCTTTTACTTCAACGAGGGTGTCGAGAATCAATGAGATTGATTCAGTAAGCAGCACTTCTTCTCCCACTTGAATGGTACCTGTTTTCGCTTCACCGAACTCGCCTTCACCTTGCTTCTCTTCCATGTTAATGTACTTAATGTATGAGTACAAATCTTCTCCAATGCCATGGCGAACATCTGGTTCACGGCTGTTTCCTTTAGGACTCATGAGTACACTGGGCTGTTGCGTGAATAAGAGCTTTCCGGCTTTTCCTGAATTCCACGTGCTGGCAGAGAGCAATTCATCGGGTGTTGGCGCTGGTACGAGGGTCCACAAAGAATCTTCGGACCAGTCTTTTAGGAAGTTGTCTGTTGCAGTGTGTGTTTTCTTGCAACGGAAAATATCTCCGTTCATTTTCACCTTGGTCCCTTCGGTGTATTGCGCCGGATTGACTTCGAAGTAATCGACTACAGCATAAATGTGAGAGCCTTCTTTGTATTTATTTCGAAATGAAACAAAATACTCGCCCATACGCAAGGTGTCGCCTTGAAGAATTAAAAGGTCTTCGTTGTTTTTGAATTCCTTGTTCACTTGCGTAATGTCGCCATTCACATTTCGAGAAATGAAATAGCTGTTTCCTGTGCTAATTAGCGCACCTAGTAGTAGCATAGCAAATCCGATATGCGCAACGCTGGCACCAATGTGATTGAGTTTGCCTTTGACAATTCTAATCGCATAATCTGCATTTGCGAACATGGCCCAAAGCGCAGCGAAGAATAAAATGGCTAAAGGCAGCGGATATTTTTCTTGAAACGCAACAAAAGCAATGGTTAAAATGAGCGCTGCGGAAAAAGACAGAATAAGCGTTTTAAAAAATTTCTTGGCTTCAGTGTTCTTGTATTTCAGCCATTGTCCAATGGCAATAATGAGTAATAATACCACTGTTAAAGGAATTTGCACTTGGTGGAATTGTTCGAAACGATCGTCCCCAGAGGCTGCAGAGAAATTGTGTTCGGCCAGTGATTTTGCAAATTCCCAATTGAACGAGGTGTGCATCCAGTTGAACACGCCTTCCATGGGAACCAAGAAAATATTCCATACGTTAATGGAAGTTACAAAGGTGATGTGAATTGCAGAAAGCGAAAGCACTAAGGTTCCAAGGAACATCCAGAACTCACGACTCCACAATTCTTCCTCGTCTTCTTTTTTGGATTTGTATTTTTTGTTGTAAGCAACAAGCAAGTAAATTGCTGAAAGCAAAATGAACACGAGCGTTAAAGCGGGAATCCAAGTGCCCTCACCTGGAAGGACCTTTTCGCCTTCGGCAGGCTCAGGGAAAGTTCCTGTTGCTAAATGACCAATGGCTATGAGTAAAAGAATACCACTTGCTGCTGCATAAATGTTCTTCCAAACCTTGGTGTTTTCAATCATATAGGTTGAAAGTCCAACGAATACCAGCAAGTAAACCAAAAGTTGCGCAAGAATTCCACTGTCTACGAAACTGTGAACACTGCTGTCTCCTAGAACTCCGCTTCGTGTTAAGAAAGTAGAATAGACAACGAGAACAAAGCTGCTTAAAGTTAAAATTAATGTACTGAAAAGAGAGGTTTCTCTTCGTGTATTAATCACCAACAAGTGAGCTGCTGCAACAAGTGTTAACCATGGAACTAACGAAGCGTTTTCTACAGGATCCCATGCCCAGAAGCCACCAAAGCCAAGTGCTTCATAAGCCCATGCACCTCCCATGAGAATTCCAGTTCCGAGAATCATTACGCCAAAGAATGCCCAAGGCACAGCTGGTTTCATCCATGCAGATCGTTCGCCTTTCCATAATCCTGCTAGGGCATAGGCAAACGGAATGAGAGTAGAGGCAAAGCCAAGGAATAGCGTCGGAGGATGAATGGTCATCCAATAGTTTTGAAGCAAAGGATTTAATCCTTTTCCATTTTGAAACAAAGGAAGACTTAGGTAATCTGCTTTTTGAGTCCAGGGTAATCCAATGTTTGCCGTTGCTTCGCGCAACAATCCAAACGGAGAAGAACCAAACTGGAAGTCTCCGAAATAGACTCCCAACAACATGGAAGCTAGAAATACTTGAACAAGTGCAATGATGGCCATAACACTAGCTTCCCATCTCTTAGCTGTGAAGAGAACAATAAGACCTAAAATCATTTGCCAAAAAATCCACAGCAAGAAGCTACCTTCTTGACCTTCCCACATGCATGAGAAGATATACTTCATGGGCATTTCGGTATTCAGGTGATCGAAGGCGTATTTGTATTCGAAATAGTGGCTGAAGAGAATGTAGAACAAGGCGCCAACCACAGTTAGGACCGCTGCTGAATGGATAAAGAATCCAACGCGCCCTAATTTCTTCCATTGGGCATCTTCGTTATTCCTGACTGAAAGGAAATAAGTAATTGCTGAAAAGGCAGCAGCAACAAAGGCTAAGATTACAGCAAAATGCCCGATTTGGCCGGGCAATAGATGTTCGTTCAGGTATTCAATTTTGTTCATTCTCCAATTACATTTCGTGCTTCTCTTCGTTGTATTTACTTGGACATTTCATTTGCAGGTGATCGCTGTGAAAGATTCCATCTGCCGACATTTTTCCCTCGATGGTTACATTTTCTGAACGTTCAAGACCGAGTGGTCTTCCTGTATCTTGGTGAAGATGGACAACCTGAGATTTTCCTTCAGAGTCAATTACATTGAAAATAGTTAGATTGGCGTCAACCATTGGATCGTTCTGAATGGCAACATTCTTGTCCAATGTTCCCACGATCTTGTACTTTTCGCCAACATTTTCTGCAGCCTCACCAAAGGTGGATGAATTCGTACTTTGCGCATAAGTGGCAATGATTATACCGAATACCACTGCTACTAAAATCAATAAAACAATCTGAAGTTTGCTCATTTTACTTTTGATTTTGTTCTTTCATTTTCTTCTCAAGTCGAGATACCTTAATATCAAGTCGAGCTAAGTAGACAATAATTCCCGCAAGGATTAATGTAACAACACCAATCACAACAGGCATCTTTCCGAAATGTTGAAAATAGTCCATATTAATCTTCTGTAATTTTTAATTCTTCTTTGATTCGTTTTGCTCGAATTCGAACTTCATAAAGCCAATAGCCGAGACAGATCCAACCAACAACAGCCGGATAGAACACAGTTCGAAGGGTGCTGTCTAAATCGTATTGGGAAAAAGCAGGGTTACCGCTTTTTCCTGGGTGAAGTCCTGCTGCAAAGCGCGGCATAATCATCAATAAAATGAACATCAACACAAATGCAAACACGTTGAACACGGCAGAAATGCGCGCGCGTTTGTCTTCATCGTCTATGGATGCGCGTAGAATGAAATACCCCGCATAAACTAAGAATACGACTAAGGCTCCATTCAGTTGAGGATCTTTGGTCCACCAGTCTCCCCAGGTGTAGCGTGCCCACAAAGAACCTGTCAATAATCCAAGCACGCAAAACAGAATTCCGACTTCGTTCAACAAAGTCGAGCGCATATCGAATTTCAACATCTTCTCCAATCGGTTAGGAGATTCTTTCAAGTTCAATAATCGCAGGCTATTTGCGAAAGAGAGAATCATAATAAAGAACATGGTAAACCACATGGGCACGTGCCACATGAGGTTACGAATGGTCTCATTCAAGATGGGTAAATTGGGAAACCCAAAACCGGTATATTTCTCTTGCTTTACATTTTTAACCCAGCTTGAATCCGCAGCAGTCGTGTCGAGGACGATGTCTCCAAGCGAACACGCTTGATTCAAAATAAGTTCGCCGTCGGTACTGTTGTAAGCTTTGAAAAGGATAGCGTTTGAAGGAAGCGTGTCAGGAAGATCAAGCGTTAGTGCAATCTTACCGTTATCAATGGGCTGAACATCTCCTTGAAAAAAGTATTCACCGATACGAATTCCCGCAACGGTCTGAGCATCTTGAAAATGTGTGTAATGTCCTGCAAGTTCTATTCGGTTGTATCCGGCTCTAAGCTGTGTGGTATCGGCCACAACCAAAGCGGGATCAAGGGCATGGTACAATGAAAAGGTACATGCGTACATCAGAAAAAGGCTGCCTAAGATTTTATACCAATGCTTCATTCAAGAATGGAATTGTTCACGGGCGAAATTACGCACGATTGCCTCGAAACAAATGAAAAAAAAGGTGTGAATTATCAAGACTTCCAAAAGAAAGGAACCAAGAATAATGACATAAGGGTAGTGGTTATAAAAAGCCCTCCCAAAAGCATAATCCCAAATGAGGCTACTTGCCAAGAAGCCCCGTCAAGAATGTTCAATGTGACCGAAGTTAAGGAGAAAAGAAACGGCATAAGTACGGGAAAGCCGAGAACAACAGTTAGCGATGCAGAACCATTGGCCTTGAAAGAAAGTGCTGATAAAAAGGTAAGCGCGGTGCCTAATCCAACGCTACCCAAAAAAACAGCAAGAATTAGCAGATCAATAGAAGTCCTCGACCAAATGTGAGACCCGAAGAATAAGGTGAACAACAGGATGGAAAGTAGATTCAAAACAAGAATGAGCAATGAGTAATAAGAGGCTTTGGCAATCCACACTTGTCTCGGTGAAGCAAGTGTGTAGAGTAATTTATCTGTTCCGCTTTGTTCTTGTTGAAATGATTTTTGCATGGCGTTGAATGCCGCGAAAAGTCCGACAATCCAAAACAAGGCAGCTAAAATTTTGGAATCATCAATTTTTTCAAGGGAGAGGTAACACGTGAAGACTGTAGAAAGCACAAACAACAAGATTCCGAAAAGCAATTGCTTTTTGCGCATATCTAGTTGAAACTCTTTTTTGAAAAGGATATAAACGGCTCTCACCTCGCAAAGATAAGATTATCGAGGTGAAAGCGGTTTATAGGGTTCGAAAAGAGCTGCGGGGAACAATGTATTCGCCATTCGGTTTGCGAATCATTTGATAAAACTCTTTGCACAAGTAGTTCAGATTTCTGCGGATGGGTCTGTTTTTCAGATGACATTCCCAAACTTCCATGGCTGTGCGCTTCGTGTTTTCCCATGCATACGTGTTTAATCCCTGAGGTTGAAGAAACGAATCGATGTGCATTTTTACGTCTTGAAGGTGTGTGATGTTGTTCATGTCTTTGAATTTTCTTCAAAGCACACACTTCAGATTGTAATGGATTTACGACACAAATTTTATTTCAACTTTTAGGCTGCTTTAATGAACTGCGCATTTATCTGCAACTTTACTTCATCGCTTACAACAACTCCTCCGGCTTCTGTTACTGCATTCCAAGTGAGTCCGAAATCGCTGCGAAGAATCTTTCCTTCTATCTCGAAACCAGCCTTTGTTTGTCCGTATGGATCAACAACTACCCCAGTGTGTTCAACTTTCAAGGTTACCGATTTAGTCACTCCTTTCAGCGTTAATTCTCCATGAAGCTCGAAACTGTGACCTCCAATGTTCTTTAATTGGGTAGACTGAAAAGACAATTTAGGGAATTCAGACGCATGAAAGAACTCTTCGCTTTTCAAATGTCCGTCGCGTTGCTCGTTACGCGTGCTTATCGAATCAATATTCGCGCTAAACGCAACCTTTGCATTTTCGAATGAATCACCTTCGCTTTCAACGGTGCCTTCGAACGCGTCGAAAGTGCCGGTAACATTGGTGATCATCATGTGTTTTACTTTAAATGTAACCTCGCTATGCGAAAGGTCCATGTTCCATTGTGTAGTGCTCATTTTTAATAGTTGTTTGATTGTTTTACAATGCAAATTTTTGTGAATGCACCACACTAAAAAAATAACCTAGATTAAGAAAATCTATTTTCTGCGCAGGATCTGCGCTTTCATTTTAGAGAGAAATTCCGGGGTAACACCAATGTATGAAGCAATGTATTTCTGGGCAATTTGATCGACGAGTGTTGGATATCTTCTGCAAAATTTCTCATAACGCTCCTGAGCGGTTAACCCTAAATTATCGATGACCAGCTGCTGGTGAGCCACAAGGGCATTTTCAGAAATAATTCTAAAGTACCTTTCAAAAGGCGGAACAAGATCAAAGAGCTTCACTTGGTCTTCCCTTGCGAGTAAACACACCTCACCGCTTTCAATGCAATCAATGATGGTCCGATTGGGCTTTTGTGAAATGAATGAATAATTATCGGTAATCCACCAATTTGCAGGTGCAAATTGTAAGATGAATTCATGTCCATTCTCATCGAATTGGTAACTTCTAAAACACCCCGAAATAACGAAAGCCGCATCTTTGGCTATCGCGTTTTCATTTAAAAGAATTTCTTTTTTCTTTATATTTTTTGGTCGAAGGAAAGAAACGAATTGTTCTGCTTGCTCTTCAGAAAGTGTAACATGTTTTAAAACTTGGATGACAGCTGGATGATTTAATGCCGACATTTAATTCTACTTTGAATAGTTATTAAGAGCAAGCGTAAGTCGTCTTCCAATTTCTTTTCGAAGCGAAGCAGGTTTCAGCACTTCAACTTCGTTGCCGTAACTTAAAATGAAATTGTAAAGCTCTTGACACGGATGTAATTCAAATTGAAATATTGCACCGTCTTTAAATTCTTTCGTTTTTTTCTGTGAAGAATGAAGGGGTTGCGTTTCAATGAGCTTGGCTGCCACCGACGAAAACTGAAGTTCAATTTTTTCAGGTTTGCCCGTGCTTTCTGAAATTCCCATGCTGTATTGAAAAAATGTTTCAGGCGAAAATCCTTTAGGAACTACAAACTTCGTTTTCGTTGCTTCAATGGAAACAATTCTTTCCAGTCCGAAGGTTAACGTCTTATCGCGTTCTGGAACAAACGCCACCAGGTACCAGCGGTTCAGATATTCCTTCAGCAATAACGGGTGAATGGTGTACTGCTTGACTTCATTTTCTTTGAAGCTCTGATAAAACAGCGTGCAAGCAATTTTTGATTTCGCAGCATCGAGCAAAGGCCCAAGGAATTCGTTTCCTTGACTCACCGTGCTTGTTTCAAACTGAATAAGAGCTTTGTGTTTTTCTTCTTCAATGGAAGAATTTAAATTAACGCGTTGAATAATCTTATCAACGGCGCTCTCGTATTGAGAAAGAAGAGGAACGTGTCTAAACTGATTCAAGATGGCAGCAGCGAAGCGAATGGCTTCAACATCTTCATCTACTAAATTCAATTCATTAATCGAGTAATCTGCTTCGGTATAGTAATACCCTTTGTGTGTTCTGTGGTATTCGATTGGAGCGTAATAGCCCAACTCACTTTCGTTTTTCATGGCCCATATGTCTTTGTCTATGGTGCTCAATGAAATTTGATCGGCTCCTGAGCCGTATAATGCATCTGCACAGGCCTCACGCAAATCTTCTCTACTGGGAAAAGGTTTCCCCTTGTTCGTTAAGCAACGATCAATGATTCGGTAGCGAAGAAGTGCGTATTTATTGGCCGGCATGTTTTAGTTAGAATGGCAAGTCATCGCCTTCTGCGTCGTTGTCTGCTGGATTGCTATTCATAACAGGAGCTGAAGCAGGAGCAGCCGAAGTGTTCATGGTTGAAGGGTTGCTAGCCGAAGTATTTCCAGCAGCAGCAATATCCATAGCCCACATATCAAGTGAAACGAAGTGTCTTCCGTTGTACTCTCTTCCACGAAGATTGAATTTCACTTTCACCACATCGTTTTCTTTGAAGTTCTTCAACGTATCGATTTTTTCTTTTGCTGCTTGAACAAGAATTTCTTGCGGATAGCGCTCGTCAGTGCGAACCACAAATTCTTGAATGCTGAATCCGCTTGGGAAGGTTTTTGTTTCGTAGAACTTAACTAAAGTTCCGGTTAATTCTAATGACATAATGCAATTGTTTAGGAACCACGAATATCGGAAGTCTAATTAGGATTCGAAAGCAATTGTTATGAACAATTCGCGGAAGCGATGACCGCATTGCGGGTGACACAACACGTTGCGATGACAATCTACGATTGATGACCGCTTTGCGAATGACACCTTTGGTGAATAGATCTAGGCGGATTGCGCCTGCTTTTGATCGCGGAAGAGGGCAAAGAATAGAACAGCAACAATCAACGAATAGGCGGCAAAGAATGCCCAAGTGCCCGGCCAATTCGTTGTTTTGTCGGCATTGGTGTAGTAGTGATCAATGACCCAGCTGCTTGCAATGGTTCCGAAATACGCTCCGAAACCATTGGTCATCATAATGAATAATCCTTGTGCACTCGAACGAATGCGCGTGTCTGCCGTTGTTTCAATATACATGGAACCCGATATAAGGAAGAAATCGAATGCCATTCCGTAAACGATACAGCTTAAGACAATGAATAGGCTGCCCATTGGAGCAAGCCCTAGCGCGAAGAAACCGTAGCGTAAGATCCAAGCAACAAGTGAAAATAACATCACTTGTTTCATACCAAATCGCTTTAGGAAAAACGGAATGGTTAAGATGAAAATGGTTTCAGAAACTTGAGAGATAGAATAAATGATTGTGGAGTATTTCTCAACAATAGATCCTTTCGCAAAACTGCTCAAATAGGCATCGCCGTACATGTTGGAAAGTTGAAGAGCAGCGCCAAGCAACATCGAAAACACAAAGAACAAAGCCATTTGATAGTTGCCAAATAACTTAAAGGCATCGAGCCCCAACATTTGAATGAAGGATTTCTTCTCGTCTGTTTTTTCCTCAGGAGAACACGCGGGTAAACTGAAGGCATACAGCCCAAGAAAAATAGCCATTACCCCCGCAATTTGAAACTGCATCGCATTGTCCTTACTTCCAGATAAATTGGTTGTCCACATGGCAATAATGAATCCGATGGTTCCCCAAACTCGAATAGGAGGGAAGTCTTTTACAACATCGAAGTTGAACATTTTAAGTATTCGATAGGAAACAGCATTCGAAAGCGATATGGTAGGCATGTAGCAGATCATAGCAGCGAAAATGACCCAATACAACAAATCATATTCTGCCATTCCAGCGAGTGAAGGAAAAAGTTGCTGAAGCGAACTTAACTGAGGAACCAATAGAAGAAATCCACCGTATAAAATGTGTAAAATACCGTAAAGACGTTCGGCGCGCATCCATTTATCTGCAATGATTCCTATAAGCGAAGGCATGAGTATTGAAGACAAGGCCAACGTGGAGAAAATGGCACCAAACTGACCAAAATTCCAATGCTTTCCGTCGATGCAATAAGTTCCGATAGTAGTTAACCAAGCACCCCAAACAAAGAATTGCAAAAAGCTCAGGACAGTCAGACGTTGCTTAATCATGCAAAATGAGTTTAGTTGTTAAATGCGAGAAGCGTACACGCCGCCTCAGTAATGTTTTTTGTTTTTAATAACTCCGCTGCACGAGCATGAAGTGCTTTTTCTAACGCTTCCGCATTTCCTTCATGTTCTAAAAATAAGTCAGAAAGCTCCAATAATTTATATTCATTCACATCTGTTTCATTGGGCAGGGCTTGTAAATTTCCCAACATACCTAAGTCGTTGCCCGTTAGAATCTTCGAGTGACGAATGTCTTCAGGCAAAGCATCGATTCCAATTCCTATTTTTTCATTGGGTTTTGGAACTTCAAACAATCCGTCAATGGCTCTCACATAATAGTCTCCTCCAGCACGCGCAACCAAGTCGGCTTTGTGTATGTCAATTCTTCCGTTTTCATCGAGTATTTCATCATTGATATGAACACGAACAATTTCACAAACAACTAAATTACCTGCGCCTCCCTCGTTTCCGAGCTCAATGACTTCCTTTACCTTACATTCCAATTGAATGGGCGATTCAGCCACGCGCGGAACGCGAACGACTTCAGAAGCTAATTCAGTCACTCCAGACTTTACAAATTCATTTACCCCGGCAGCATATTCTACGCTGCTTAGCGAGCATTGTTGAACCAAGCTGTAGTTTACAACGTTGATTACACATTCCGAAACGCGCTTTACGTTTTCGTAAGTATGCTTGGTTGTATTGTCGCGACCTCTGCGTGCAGGAGAGAAAATGGCAATTGGCGGATTGGCCGAAAAGACATTGAAGAAGCTAAACGGAGAAAGGTTAGGGGTTCCGTTTTCGTCTATGGTGCTTACCCATGCGATGGGTCTTGGAGCAACACTGCCTAAGAGCAATTGGTGCAATTTTCCAACGGGAATTTCACCAGGAATAAAAGTAGCCATATTATTTTTTTGAAAGGGCTTCCACTTCGGAAACTGAGTCCATTACTTTTTTCTTCAATTCATCTTTGAATTGCGCGATGCGCTGCATCAATTGCGCGTCGGAAACGGCAACAATCTGAGCCGCTAAGATTCCGGCATTACGCGCACCATCGAGAGCAACGGTTGCAACAGGAACTCCGGCGGGCATTTGTAGAATGCTTAGAACACTGTCCCACCCGTCTATACTATTCGAAGATTTAATTGGAACACCAATAACAGGAAGGGGAGTCAAAGACGCGGTCATTCCTGGTAAATGCGCCGCCCCACCGGCTCCGGCAATGATTACCTGAACACCTCTACTGGCGGCGCCCTTAGCGTACTCGAACATACGATCCGGTGTGCGATGCGCGCTTACAACACTGATTTCAAAAGGGACATTAAGTAACGAAAGAACGTCAGCTGCTTCTTGCATTACACGCAGGTCGCTCTTACTTCCCATTATTATTCCAACCATAGTCTTTATTGTTTTGGTATCACTCAAATCCTATGGATTGGAGTGCTATTTTCTGTTTCGTTTTTCCAACTCGTCGCGAAGCTTCGAAGCTAACTCGTAATCTTCATTCATTAAGGCTTCGTCTAATTTCGTCTGAATTTCTTCCGAAGTCAATTCTTCTTCCAAATCTTCTTCCGAAATATCCAAATCGAAATCCAAATCCAACTCTTCTCCCTCTGTCAGTGCACGCATGTCTCTTCCCACTTCATCCATCACTTCTTTCGCACAGAAGATAGGCGAGCCAAAGCGAATGGCAATAGCCACTGCATCGCTTGTTCGCGAATCAACTTCTACGGTCTTGCCATTTCCAGTCACCACAATACGAGCATAAAAAATTCCATCAATCATTTGATAGATGAAAACTTCTTCCACATGAATTTCAAAATTTTCGGCAAGCGATACAAAGAGATCGTGAGTAAGCGGACGAGTGATGGGCATTTTTTCCATCACGATAACAATGCTGTGTGCTTCTGCTGGGCCAATGACAATAGCCAAACTTCTGGCGCCAGCAATTTCAGTGAGCGCCATAACATAGGCCCCATTCGAGCTACTACTCGGGGTTATGTCAACGAGGTCGAGCTGAATCTTATCGGCCATTATTTCGTTGCGTTGAAGGCTTTCGCCGCAGCAATTAATTGAGGAACCACTTCGAATGCATCGCCAACAATTCCGTAGTCAGCTGCTTTGAAGAACGGCGCTTCAGGATCTTTGTTAATGACAACAATAACCTTCGAACCGTTCACACCAGCCAAGTGCTGAATTGCTCCGCTAATTCCAACTGCAATGTATAAGTTCGGACGAATTGCAATTCCTGTTTGTCCCACGTGCTCGTGGTGAGGGCGCCATCCGATATCGGAAACTGGACGTGAACACGCTGTAGCAGCATTCAATTCCTTCGCTAATTCTTCAATCATTCCCCAATTCTCAGGACCTTTCATTCCTCTTCCAGCCGATACTACTTTGTCTGCTTCAGGCAAAGGAATAGACTCACTTTCTTCAATGCGAACCTCTTTCACACGAACGCGAGCCGCTCCAACCTCAGCGTTGAAGGCATTTACAGCGCAAGCAGATCCTGAATTATTTACTCCGTATGAATTCGGAAGTACAGTAACAATGCTTAGTTCTGAGTTTACCGTTACATGCGCAATGGCTTTACCAGAGAATACATTTTTCTTCACGGTATTTCCGGTTGGAAGAGCTGTAGCTCCCGAAACCAATCCTGCGTTCAATCGAACCGATAGGCGAGGGGCAACTGATTTTCCAACTAAATCATGAGACAAAACAATTGCGTTTGCGCCAGACTCTTTCTGAGCAGCCAACATTAATTTGGTTACTTGATCTCCGTCTGCCGCATTCAAGGCATCCATTTTCCATACTTCAGAGGCACCAGCTGTACCTAAAACTGAAGCTTCAATATTTCCGTAAGTAACGGCAATGCATGTTCCACCAGCGCTAGCCGACCATGCCGAAGCGTATGAAACTGCTTCCAAAGAAGATTTCGTGAATTTACCGTTGTGGTGTTCTGCGAATACAATAGTTTTCATGTTCAATTCGGTATTAGATGACTTTCGCCTCGTTGTGTAACAATGTAATTAACTCTGCAGCATTGGCTGGATCTACGAATTTGCAAGCACTCTTAGCGGGAGGCATTTCGTAATTGTTTACTGAAGTGCTTGAAGCACCGTTTTCAACCGATACAACTTCAAGAGCTTTCGTGCGTGCAGCCATGATACCGCGCATGTTGGGAATGCGTTGTTCCGCCATGCCTTTTGCAGCGCTAATGACTGCAGGAAGATTTACTTCCAACACTTCCATTCCGCCAGTTACTTCTCGTTCGCAAGTGGCAACGCCGTTGGCAACGTCTAGTTTTGCAGCAAGCGCAACTAAAGGCATGTCTAAAAGTTCAGCAACCATTCCAGGTACAACAGAACCGTTGTAATTAATGGTTTCCTTTCCACATAAAATTAAATCGAATCCTTTGTCTTTCGCGTAGTTCGCAATGTGAGTAGAAACACTCAATGCGTCTGACTCGGGAGCATCAATGCGAACCGCATCGTCAGCACCTATTGCCAATGCCTTGCGAATAATCTGCTCGTAATCTGCACCGCCAACGCTTAATACAGTAACGTTTCCGCCTTGTGCTTCTTTCAATTCCAAGGCACGAACAAGGGCGTACCATTCATCATACGGATTAACAATGAAGTTTACTCCAGCTTCATCGAACGAAGTGTTGTTGTTGGTGAAGGCAATCTTCGACGTGGTGTCGGGAGCCTTACTCACACAGACTAAAATTTTCATGTTGCAGTTTTAAGGCTGCGAAGTTACGAAAGCAAGTGTCAAACTTTCGAATTTCTGAATATGATTTATTGAATCATTTCCAACTGACGAGCGACTTTCTGGAGAATTTCAAAAACTGTCTCTGCCATGACGTTTTCGCTGTCGAGGGTTGGATTAATTTCAGTGAATTCTAAGCAGCAGATGCGCTCGTTTTGAAGCAATTCTAAGATTAAATCTGCGGCTTCGCGTTCGTTGATTCCGCCTTTAACAGGTGTTCCTGTGCCTCTTGAAACAGCAGGATCCATTGAGTCTACATCGAAACTAATGTAGATTTTATCGCAAGCACTCAAGTATCGAAGAATCTCGCGGCTCAATTTGGTGATACCTGTTTTACGAAGTTCGTTGGTTGAAACCACTTTCACTTTGTTCTGCTTGATTAGCGCGGCTTCCTGCTCTTCAAAGTCGCGAAGGGTGATGTAGACAAGGTCGCGGTATTCAATTTTTGGACAGATATCGCCTACATTCTTCAGCATTTCCCACAAGTCAATGGTCTCGTAGTCGAGGTCATTCACCTTCTCTTCAATGTTGTCTTCGTTCAAAGCTGTTGCCAACGGCATACCGTGAAGGTTTCCGCTTGGGCTCGTATATGGGCTGTGCAAATCGGCATGTGCATCGATCCAGATAACACCTACACGCGATTCAGGATAGGCCATGCGAATACCTGCAAGAGTTCCTCCAGCGTTGCTGTGGTCTCCGCTTAGAATAAGCGGAAAACGATTGTCTCGAACGGTATCGCGCACTGCGGCACCAATTCGCTCGTACATTTTTAAAACACTGCGAATGTGCTTGGCGTAACGACTGCCCGGATTGTTATGCAAGGCGGCATTGTCGTTTGGAATAACAATGCTTCTGTATTTTTTGAAAAAACCAGAGCGAAAGTCGAGGGCTGCAATCTTCAAGGCATCTACGCCCAAACTCGATCCGCGTGTTCCTGCGCCAACTTCACTTGGCACCTCGATGATTCGAATATTTTTCGCTTTTTTGTTAATCATAATGCAAAGATAGTTATTGAAGTGATGTTCTAATCCAATGCTCGGCTTTCGATTCTAAGATGTGATACATCTTTTCAAATCCATCCTCTTCGCCATAATACGGATCTTCTACATCCTCTTCAATGAGGTATAACTTTATTTTTTTTAAATCTTCTGAGTTGCGAGCCAAAGAAGAAACATCGCTGTAGTTCATTTGATCCATGACCAAAATAATGTCGAACTCGTCGAAATGTTCAGTCTTGAACTTTTGAGCTTTGTGATTGGAAATGTCTACCTGATAGCGCTTTCCAACATTTTCAGAACGCTTATCCGCTCTGCTGCCAATGTGGTACCCAGCAGTTCCGGCACTTTCAATTTCAACAGCTGCGCTCAGCTCAAGTGCTTTAGCTTTCAAAATACCTTCAGCAAGGGGCGAGCGGCAGATATTGCCTAAACAAACACAAAGTATTCGTTTCATTTCTTTTCAACTCCTATGGCAAATATGACATTACGTTTGTTGAAGTCCCAATTCATTTCACGCCATTGAGCAATGGTCTTCGTAATTACATATCCGTTCTGGCTGTGTACGTCGCAACCGATACAAAGTAACGTGTTGGGTTGAAGGTGCTCGCGCAGGTCGTCGTACACATGATGACTGCGGTAAGGCGCATCCATGAACAACTGTGTAATTTTAAATTCCGCAGATTGTCGTTCCAGCATTTTAATTTTCTTCGCGCGATCTGCACGCTCGCGAGGCAAGTAGCCGTGAAATGTAAAAGTTTGTCCGTTTAATCCAGATGCGGCCAAGGTAAGCATAATAGAAGAAGGGCCTGTTAACGGCACTACCGGAATTCCCATGCGATGGGCCTCGGCAACAATTACTGCACCTGGGTCAGCAATGCAAGGCATTCCTGCCTCACTCATAAGTCCTGCATCTTTTCCCTCCAAAATCGGCTTCAACCAAGACTCGTAACCAAGCTCTTTACTGTGCTCATTTATAACATTTAAAGTTATTTCTTCGAAATCTTTTGTATAGCCGTTTTTTCTTAAATAGCGTCTGGCTGTTTTCAATTCTTCAACAAAAAAAATGTCTAATTCCAACATGATTTCATTGTTGAAGGGAAGGTGTTCCATCTGATGAAGATCTCCAATAGGGGTGGGAAAGAGGTAAAGTGTTCCCGAGTTTTTTTTCGACATGTCCGTTTAGCAAAAGCTAATTTTTTGCAGGCGTGAAGGTACTGCAACAAATCATTTCCTCGCAAAACAAAAAAGACAGCCGAAGCTGTCTTTTTCATGGGGTTGTATTTTTATAAGTCGTCAAACGATATGTCGTTCGATGGAGAATCGGACGTCGATTCTGAACTTGGTTCTTCAGAATGAACTTCAGTGTTATTGTTTCCTTCTGAAGGTGTGAATTCAGACGATCTGTAGTCGCCTGAATCTTGCAACTGACGAATGTGCTGAATGGTATCTTCTAGCCCTTCAATAAATTTATCGAAGTCTTCTTTGTACAAGAAAATTTTGTGCTTTTCATAGCTAGCCTGACCATTATCAGAAAAGCCAGAGCGCTTGCTTTCTGTAATAGTCATAAATAAATCATTCCCTCTTGTCGTTTTCACATCGAAGAAATACTTGCGTTTTCCCGCGCGCACTTCTCTAGAAAACACGTCGTCACGGTAGTTACTTCCTTCTGCCATAGCTGTTAAAGTTTTCGTTCAATTTGGTTAAGTGTATCAAAAATAAAAAAAATACTCACAAATCAAAATTTTCTTTCCTTTTTTTAACGCGTATTACATTAATGAAGGTGTTAGGCGATATCGGTCTTCTCCGTAAGTTAAGGCTAATCTCTTCATCTCTGTTGCTATGTGTGCTAAGCCTAGTTCTTTACCCCAGGCAATTAGTCCTTTCGGATAGTTAACGCCTTTGGTCATGGCAAGATCAAGATCTTCAGCACTTGCAAGTCCGGTTCTTAAGGCTTCGTAGGCTTCATTAATGAGCATACTTAGAATACGAATTCCAATTTCTTCTTTAGTCAAAAGATTAAATGACTCTCCAGCGGTCACTGTTCCTTCTTCGTAAGAATAGAATCCTCTTTTGCTCTTTCTTCCGAACCACCCCGCTTCTACGTGTCGCTTTTGAGTTGTACTCGGGGTATATCTCGGATTGAAATAATTAGCAGCGAAAACGCTTTCGGTCACCGCGTAGTTCACGTCATTGCCAATGAGATCCATCAATTCAAACGGTCCCATTTTGAATCCAAATGAACGCATAGCCTCGTCAATTTCAGAAAAAGTCGCCAACCCTTCATCGTAAATGCGAAGTGCTTCTGAATAGAACGGACGCGCCAAGCGATTAACAATGAACCCTGGTAAGTCTTTCGTTACAACAGGAGTCTTTCCCCAGTTGTTAATTTTAGTTTGAATTTCTTCTAATCTATTTTTATCGGTTTGAAGTGCAGGAATAATTTCAACCAAAGGCATAAGAAAGGCCGGATTGAAGAAATGAATTCCCCAAACACGTTCTGGGTGTTTGCATGCCGAAGCAATAGCCGTAACAGATAAACTGGAGGTATTGGTTGCCAGAATACTGGTCTTCGGCAACAACGCATCGAGTTCGGCAAATACAGCTTTCTTCACCGCCAGGTCTTCCACAATAGCTTCAATTACCCAATCGCAATCGGCGAGGTCATTCATGTAGCGAACAAAACTTACCTGAGATGCAAGTGCATTTTTCTTTTCTTCCGAGAGCCTACCTTTCTCAACCAATTTGGAGAACTGAGCATCCAAATTATTCTTTGCTCGGTTCAATGCTTCTTCATTGGTGTCGAACAAAGCAACATTTTCGCCTCCCATCAAAGCCACTTGGGCAATTCCAGTGCCCATAGCACCCGATCCAATAATTCCTATTTTCATATTGCAAATTTCGTTAGTTTTGGTGAAGTGACTGCACGTTATATCAAAATACCTCTTCTTTTCATATTCGCTTTCATCTGTTCGGGAGTTGTAAAGGCGCAGTCTCCTGTAAAATTGAAAGAATTAGCCAAACAGGAAATCGATAACAGAAACTGGCCTGCGGCTTACGATTGGGCGAAACAAGCTTATCTAATTGACTCTACAAATTTCGAATCGCAAGTTCTCTTGGCTTTGTGCGCCAATGAAATGAAAGAATATGAAGAGAGTAAGCGTATTTTCGAAAGCATCACAGAAAAAGACATTGGCAAGCTTCAACCCGATGCCAATTATTATTTAGCACGCGCTCTCAAAGAACTAGGATTCTATGAAGATGCTGAAATTTTCTTCAGGAAGTATGTGAAGAAAAGCAGAACGAAAAACGCCATGCTGAAGAAAAAAGCTGAGCAAGAAATTAAAAACTGTGTCTGGGCACAGAAGAATGTTCTTACCGACGATTCGCTTCATGTTTATAGGTTGCCCAATGTTCTTCAACATGAAAACGCCGATGTCTTTCCGCGTATGGATGATTCCTTGTTGAATTATTATTTCTATGAAGAGGAAAAGAAGATGTGGAGCCAGGTGACACGTCCGCTTGAAAAGGGGAAGGCTATTGTTCAAACTCCGATGTCTTTCGGATACATGACCTTTCTTGGGGATACTGCTGTGGGTGTGGAAACCAAAGACGGGATAAGCTCCATGCTCATGTTTGTTCGTCAAGACTCATCCTGGGTGGTGAAAGACAAATTGGAAAGAGTAAATGAAGGGAATGCCACCATGCCTCACTTGGTTCGTATTAATGGAGTCTTGCATTTGTTCTTTGTTTCAGACAGAGAAGGTGGGGAAGGAGGAAAGGACATTTGGATTGCAAGAGAGACCAAGGGGACATGGGCAAAGCCGTTCAATGCGGGAAGTCGAGTGAATACCATTGATGATGAAATTGCTCCGTTTTACTTCAACAATAAACTCTATTTCACATCTACGTGGTATGAAGGCTTTGGTGGATGGGATATTTATTATTCGAATGGAAAGCCAGGAAGTTTCCAACGTCCAGAAAATGCAGGGCGCGGATTGAATTCCAACTTCAACGATTGGGGATTGAGCTTCAATCCAGAAATGAAAATCGCATTCTTTAGTTCCGACCGTCCGTTGAAAGACGGCTCGAAATTTCCACCTTGCTGCACGGATTTATATGCCGCTACTTGGCAATTGAAAGAAGAGGAAATTTCGAAGACTAAAACCGATTCCCTTTACATTTCCTTGTATGAATTGAATAAAGTTCTTCCTGTTAAATTGTATTTCCACAACGATGAACCAAACCCGGATTCAAACGATACTACAACGGTATTTTCTTACACCGAGACTTTCGATAAGTACATTGAGATGCGCGATTTGTATGCAAGAAAATTGGGCAGTGAAAAAGGATCTACGGAATATGCTGATGAAGAGGTAGATGCTTTTTTTGAGAATCAAGTTCAGCAAGGTATGACTGACTTAAACTTGTTTGAAGATTTGTTGAAGAAAGAACTGTTGGCAGGTAACACCGTGAAGGTTACGGTGCGTGGGTTCGCCAGTCCGCGTGCAGCCAGTGATTACAACAGAAGACTTTCTTTGCGAAGAATTGCTTCATTGAAAAACAAGTGGATGAAAGAGGACGTTTTTCGAAATGCTTTTGAATCGAAATCGCTCGAAATAATTCCATTGCCTTTCGGCGAAATTCAGTCGAAGTCAGGTGTGAGCGACGACATTAAGAACGAAAAGAAAAGTATCTATAGTAAAGGAGCTCGCCTGGAGAGAAGAATAGAAATAGAGAGCGTTTCAATAAATAAAAAAGAAGAGGCCACTGCGAAACTCGATGTAGGAAGTGGAATACTTTATCTAGGACGAGTAAAGCAAGGCAGTTTTACTTCGAAGGAAATTACAATCACGAATTCTGGGAATACGACACTTCAAATAGATAATGTTGAAGCCTCATGTGGGTGCACGGTTCCTGAGTTAACGAAAGATAAGTTGGCGCCAGGAGAGAAAACAACTTTGAAGATTACATTCTCTGCACCGAATAGAATAGGGAAGGAAGTGAAGTTCGTAACACTATTCTCCAACGGTAACGCCATGAAGGTCATTACCGTTGAAGCATTAGTAGAATAACTTATTCAGCAGCAGGAGCAGTTCCCTTCTCCACGTGCATTTTCACCTCTTGAGTTTCTGTGTCGTAATCGACGTGAAGCGTGTCGCCTGGCTTAATTTGACTGTTAATGATTTCTTCAGCTAATGGATCTTCAAGATATTTTTGAATAGCTCTGCGCAATGGACGCGCGCCATACTTCTCATCGAATCCTTTGTCCGCAATGTAGTCTTTTGCTGTTTCAGTCAGGGCAATGGTGTATCCCAGGTCGGTGATACGAGAGAACAATTTCTTCAATTCGATATCTATGATCTGATGAATGTCTTCTTTCTTCAATGCGTTGAAGACAATAATGTCGTCTACACGATTCAAGAATTCAGGAGAAAATGCTTTTTTCAACGCAGCCTCAATTACACCTTTTTTACTGTCTTCTTCTTGGGTAACACGAGAAGCTGTTCCAAAGCCAACGCCAGTTCCGAAGTCTTGCAATTGACGAGCTCCGATGTTTGAAGTCATAATGATAACAGTATTCTTGAAGTCAATTTTACGACCCATGCTGTCTGTCATTTGCCCGTCGTCTAGTGCTTGAAGCAACAGATTGAATACATCTGGATGAGCTTTTTCAATTTCATCTAACAACACAATGCTGTATGGTTTACGGCGAACTTTCTCAGTTAACTGTCCACCTTCTTCGTACCCAACGTATCCCGGAGGCGCTCCAATTAAGCGAGAGACCGCGAATTTCTCCATATACTCACTCATGTCAATTCGAAGAAGGGCTTCGTCAGAATCGAACATGTAGCGGGCAAGTTCTTTCGCGAGTTGCGTTTTACCAACCCCTGTTGGACCTAAGAAAATGAATGATCCAATTGGACGGTTTGGATCTTTTAGTCCAGCACGATTTCGCTTAATGGCTTTTACCACTTTCACAATAGCATCGTCTTGTCCAATTACCTTTCCTTCCAATTCTTTGTCCATCTTAGCCAAACGACCGCTCTCGGTTTCTGCAACTTTCTGAACAGGAATTCCGGTCATCATAGCAACTACTTCTTCCACATTGGCAGCTGTAACCGTTGTGCGCTGTGAGCGGGTTTGTTCTTCCCATTTTTTCTTTGCTTCTTCAAGACTTGTCTCTAAAGCTTTTTGTCTGTCTCGCAATTGAGCCGCCTCTTCGTACTTCGCGCTTCGAACAACACGAAGCTTTTCCTCTTGAATGCCTTCTATTTCCTTTTCAATCTCTATGATTTCTTTCGGAACCGAAATGTTTTGCAAGTGAACACGAGATCCCACCTCGTCCAAAGCATCAATTGCTTTGTCTGGAAGATGACGATCAGTAATGTAACGAGCAGTTAACTTTACGCAAGCTTCTAAGGCTTCATCTGTATATGTAACACTGTGATGCGACTCGTATTTGTCTTTGATGTTGTTTAAAATTTGAATGGTCTCTTCAACGGTAGTTGGATCAACCACTACCTTTTGGAAGCGACGTTCTAATGCTCCGTCTTTCTCAATATACTGACGGTATTCGTCAAGGGTAGTAGCGCCAATGCATTGGATTTCTCCACGTGCTAATGCAGGCTTGAACATGTTACTTGCATCCAAACTTCCACTTGCGCCACCTGCTCCGACAATGGTGTGAATTTCATCGATGAATAATATGACATCCGGAGATTTTTCCAATTCATTCATCACTGCTTTCATACGCTCTTCGAACTGACCGCGGTATTTTGTTCCAGCTACCAAAGAAGCAATGTCGAGCGTTACAACGCGCTTATCGAAAAGTACCCGAGATACTTTTTTCTGAATAATACGAAGGGCAAGTCCTTCGGCGATTGCTGATTTACCTACGCCGGGCTCACCAATAAGAATGGGATTGTTTTTCTTTCTTCTGGAAAGGATTTGTGAAACGCGCTCAATCTCTTTTTCACGTCCAACTATCGGATCCAATTTTCCTTCAGTGGCATACTTGGTTAAATCGCGACCGAAGTTGTCTAATACAGGAGTTTTACTTTTTGAATCGCCTGGTTTTTTTGTAGTTCCACCACTTCCACCTGTGAATGGGCGGTCTTCTTCATCGTCATCATCAGCACTCGGAAATTCAGCACGTGGTAAATCGGACTTACGAACGTTTTCATCTTCCCCGTCACCCAATTCGCGGTTCACCGCGTTGTAGTCTACTCCCATAGGTTCGAGTGTTCTTGTAACAACATTGTCAGAGTCTTTCAAAATGGTTAGAAGCAGATGCTCTGTGTTGACCATGGTCTTCTTGTGCGATTTTGCTTCTATGTAGGAAAGCTTCAATACGCGCTCAGCTTGTTTCACCAGAGAAATACCCGAACTTGTTACGGTTGAAGATCCGTAAGAGCCAGCGTTGCGCACAGAGGCTTCAACGCTTTTGCGTAAAAACGATAGGTCAACACCAAGACTTCTCAGCACTTTGGTTGCTGTGCAATCTTCTTCACGAAGAATTCCCAATAAAAAATGTTCTATTCCAATGTAGTTGTGTCCCAACCGCAATGCCTCTTCTCTGCTATAACGCAGGACTTCTTGTACTTGTTCTGAAAACTTGGCGTCCATATCTTTCCTTAACGGGTTTTATCAGTTTCAAATGTATTCTTTCCAAGCGTTACTCTAAACTTAATACCATCGAATTTTCCACAGCCATTTTGACATTTGTGAATAACTATAAGCGCCAGATTCGGTCAATTTTCGGTTCAATCGGAAGTATTTTCGCGTACCCGTGACAGTTCAATTTTTTAAGCGGGAACAACCATTATGGAATCAGGAGAAAGAATTCTTAAGATAAACATTGAAGATGAAATGAAATCTGCCTACATCGATTATTCGATGTCGGTGATTGTGAGTAGAGCTTTGCCAGACGTGCGCGACGGTTTGAAGCCCGTGCATCGCCGTGTGTTGTACGGAATGTTAGACCTTGGAATGTTGTCGAACAGACCGTATAAAAAGTCTGCACGTATCGTCGGTGAGGTATTGGGTAAATATCACCCGCACGGTGACTCAGCGGTTTATGAAACCATGGTGCGTATGGCACAGCCTTGGTCTTTGCGTTATCCGTTGGTAGACGGACAAGGTAACTTCGGATCGATGGATGGTGATAACGCTGCGGCAATGCGTTATACAGAAGCACGTCTGAGAAAATTAGCCGAAGAGCTTCTTGAAGATTTAGATAAAGACACGGTTGACTGGCAAGCGAACTTCGACGATTCGTTGGAAGAGCCTCGCGTTATGCCAGCGAAAGTTCCGAACTTATTGTTGAACGGTGTAAGTGGAATCGCGGTAGGTATGGCTACGAACATGGCTCCGCACAATTTGACTGAAGTATGCGACGGAATTGCTGCATATATTGACAATCGTGAAATCACGACGGAAGAATTAATGCAGCACATTAAAGCTCCAGACTTTCCAACAGGCGGCGTTATTCATGGGTTGGAAGGTGTGAAGTCCGCTTATGAAACAGGAAGAGGTCGAGTTGTCATTCGTGCTAAAGCGCGTATTGAAGAAGTTGCTAATCACGAGTGTATTATTGTTGAACAGGTTCCTTACCAGATCAACAAAGCCGACATGGTGAAGCGAACGTGGGAATTGGTTACTGAAGGTAAGATTGAAGGAATCGCTGAAATACGCGATGAATCAGATAGAAATGGAGTTCGTGTGGTTTATGAATTGAAGCGCGACGCAATTTCCAATGTTGTATTAAATAATCTTTATAAATATACCGGTCTTCAAACTTCATTCTCAGTCAATAACATTGCTTTAGTTAATGGTAGACCAGAGGTGTTGACGCTAAAGGATATCATACGTCACTACGTAGATCACCGCCACGAAGTGGTGACACGCAGAACGAAATTCGAATTGCGCAAAGCTGAAGAGCGTGCGCACATATTAGAAGGATATCTGATCGCACTCGACAACATTGATGCAGTGATTGCATTAATAAGAAAGTCACAGACTCCAGATGAAGCGAAAGACGGATTGATGCAACAGTTCGGATTGTCTGAGATTCAGTCGAAGGCTATTCTAGAAATGCGTTTGCAACGATTAACCGGATTGGAGCGCGATAAGATTCGTGCGGAACACGCCGAATTAATGGAGTTGATTACGAAGTTGCGTGCGATTCTTGCTAGCGAAGAGTTGCGCATGCAAATCATTAAAGATGAGCTAACGCATTTGAAAGAAAAGTTCGGCGATGAGCGTCGTTCAATTATTGAATTCTCTTCAGCCGACTTGAGCATTGAAGACATGATTCCTGATGAAGCAATGGTGGTTACTATTACGCATGCAGGATACATTAAGCGTACGAACTTGAACGAATACCGCACGCAAAGCCGCGGTGGAGTGGGAGCGAAAGGAACGTCTGCACGACAGGAAGACTTTGTAGAACACATCTTCACGGCCACGAACCACGATTATTTGCTCATCTTCACCATGAAAGGAAGATGTTTCTGGATGCGTGTATTCGAAATTCCGGAAGGTGGAAAAACAGCGAAGGGACGTGCAATTCAAAACATGATTCAAATTGAGCAAGATGACAAAGTCTTGGCTTACATCCCTGTCAAGGATTTGAATAATGCCGAGAATTTGAAATCGAACTTCGTTATTCTTTGCACGAAGCAGGGCTTAATCAAGAAGACATCATTAGAAGCATACAGCAGACCTCGTTCATCGGGTATTAATGCTGTTACTATTGTTGAAGGTGATGAATTGTTGCAAGCTCGTTTGACTACTGGAGCGAGCGAAATTATCATGGGAACAAAAGAAGGTAAAGCCATTCGTTTCCCAGAAGTGAAAGTTCGTGCGGTTGGAAGAACAGCGCAAGGAGTGAAAGCAGTATCTCTTGGAAGCGACACTGACGAAGTAATTGGAATGGTGTGCGTTGACGACCCAAACAGCGACATATTGGTTGTATCTGACAAGGGATTCGGAAAGCGCTCATCGTTAGAAGACTATCGTGTAACGAATCGCGGAGGAAAAGGAGTGAAGACCATTAACATCACAGACAAGACAGGACCGTTGTGCGCAATCTTGGCTGTAGACAATGAATACGATTTCATGATTATCAATAAATCGGGAATTGCTATTCGTTTGAGTGTAGATGAACTTCGAGTGATGGGTAGAAATACCCAAGGGGTTAAGTTGATTAACCTTCGCGGGAACGATGAAATTGCGGCAGTGTGTGCTGTAATTCGCGACGAAAATGAAGGCGAGGCTACCGAAGGCGAGGAAAACGCAGCCGAAGGTGAAACTTCGACACCAACAGAAGGAGGAGAAGAATAAATTGCAATAAACATGTTTTGGCACTAACGTTGTCAAGACGGAAAAATGTAAAAACAATATCATGAAAAAAACATTCATTCTATTCGCGACAGTTCTAACATCGTTTGCAATCTTCGCACAAGCCGAGCTTACCAATGCTTTCAGAGCAAACGAAGACAAGAACTTCGAGGAAGCTTTGAATTACATCAATCAAGCCTCTTCTAACCCGAAGGCTACCAGTAAGGAAAAATACTGGAGATACCGCGGCGATATTTATATGAACATTGCAACAGACAGTGTTTTGAGTATGAAATACGCCAATAGCTTCAACGAAGCGGTTGCTTCCTACACCAAGGCTCTTGAGATGAGCAAAGATTATGTAATGGAGATTGGTGCGGTGGTAGACCGTGTAAGAGGAATTGAAGAGCAGAGGGCAATTGCTGCTTACAAAGCGAGTAACACATGCGGAGCAGCCGGTCATTACGATAATCTTATTGCTACAAGCAAAATGTTTGGTGTAACAGATACCATCTATGTGTACTACGCGGGTATTTGTCATGAATCATGTGGAAACGTAGATAAGGCGCTGGCAAACTTCACAACTTGTGCAAATTTGAATTACCAGGCTGCAGACTGCTATTCTCGCATTGGAAATATGTTGGTAAAGGCTGGAAGAAAAGAAGAGGCCATTAAGATCTTAGGTGAAGCGCGTGCGAAGTACCCAAAGAACTCTTCGATCTTAACTGCAGAAGTTAATATTTACATTGAGGATAAAGATTATCAAAAGGCTCACGATGTATTGATTGCATTAACTGAGGCAGATCCAAAGAACGAAAGCGTTTTATTCGTTTTGGGAGTAACTTATGAAAAGAACAACAATCCGGTTGAAGCCGAAAAGGTGTACAACAAGGCATTGGAATTAAATCCGACATACTTCGATGCACACTACAACTTGGCTGTAATGTATTACAATCAAGGAGTTGAAAAATTCAAGGTTTGTGATGCAATTCCTCCAAGAGAAACAGCGCGCTACGACGCTTGTAAAGCGGAGACAAAGACTGTTTTCGCGAAAGCTGCAGAGCACTTTAAGGTTTGTTACGACCAAGATCCAACTCAAGCATCTTTGAAGAAAGTACTTCAAGAATGTTACAGAAAATCAGGACAGCCTGAGAAGGCAACTGAATTGAAATAACAAAATATTTCATACAGAAAAAAAGGGGAGCGAAAGCTCCCTTTTTTAGTTTTCAACATTTCGAAAACGAAAGCAATTCAACCTTCAATTTGCGTAAAACAACAAGCATGTTTACTTGGTCGAAATTAATGGCGCACTCGCTGCGAAAAATAGAACAGAACGAACACAACGACGTGGTGTACTTTCCAACTGGAATTGATTTGTGGGACAAGAATGGTGGAATTCGTTCGCAGGAAATATCGTTGCTAGTTGCTCATAAACATTCGGGAAGCACGAGTATGGCGCTTCAAATAGCTTTGAAGAATGTAGATGAAGGAACGCCTGTTCTCTATGTGAGTTCAGATATTTCACCGGAGTTGTTCATGTATAAAATCATGTTACAACGCGCGAAGGAAGCTATTCCCTCTTTTCATGAAGTGACGCACGATGCTATGTATTGGGATTCGCTTTGTCTGAAATACCTGGAAGATTTGCATTCACGTCCGCTTTATTTTCAAGAATTCAAAGAGCCCAAGTTGAACGTTGCAATGGAAGGGATTTTGAAATTCAGAGATAAACATCCGCGTGGACTTATCATAATCGATAAACTGAAGTACAATTATTCCGACGGGAAAATATCTCCGGAGTTGTTGAAGATATTCTTGGGAGGCTTGAATGACGATATTGTTGGAACTGAGAGAGGAGTTCTTATAGTTACAAGCACGGCTTGCGACATGATCGATTTTTCTTACGGAAAATTCCCTTCGCTGTTGAGTATTTTCAATTGGCATATTTTCAATCAATATTTCAAACGGGTGTTCATGTTGCGCAAGGATATTAATGCTTGGATGAATACCGATTATTTCAGTCCAGATTTTCTTTTTGCTTCAGGAGTAGCGATTACGGCCGATTCCAGAGTTCGCGATGAAGAAGACTTGGTGTACTACCATGCTTCACATTATCAGTTTTATTGCAAGACCAGTCCCGTGGTAAGACCACTTGATGAAGATGACTTAGACAGTCCGTTTTAACGCACGCGAATTTTCTCGCCAATTTGAAGTGTCTTCGTTGGCTTGAAATTATTGAGCTTACAAATTTTAGCAACAGTAGTGTGATGCTTAATGGCTATGCCGGAAAGCGTATCTCCTGATTTAACCTTGTGGTATTTCTGAACGGGATTGTCAAGCACTTCCTGAGAGGAGTGCTTTGGTCCTGGAACAATTAGTTTTTGACCAATGCGAATCACACTTGATTCATGAATGTTATTTTCTCGACAAAGTGTTTTTACTGAAGTGTGTTCTTTTTCAGCGATGGAAGAAAGGGTTTCTCCAGATTTAACGACATGAATATGCGTTTGTAATTCAACAGGAAGTTTTTCATCACGAATTTCCATGTTTTCACGTTGACCGGCATCGCCTTCTCGCTGCACGTCTGCGATGTGTTGAACTTCTTTTGTTTTTAGAATGGATTCCGTCATGCAAGGGCAGATGCGCGCTCGAGTCAGTGAGTCTGTTTTGAATTCGTCAAAAGGTTTGAACTTTAAGATCTCAGATTTTACATGCGGATAACCTTTGAATGCTCCGTCTGTGTTCTGTTCCCAGTATTTAAGGGCCTGTTGGTTGTTCAATCCACAAAACTGCATAAGCGTGAATGCGCTTAGCATGCCGCTTTGGTGCCAGCCGTTCCAGCAATGAATGTACAAGGGTTCCTTTTTTTCAGAACGAATGAGTGCATCGACTTCTTCAAAAAAAGTAAATACTACGTCGCGATTTAGATCGGGTTGGCAACTGTAGTTAAATCCAAGATCGAAAAGAGAGTCGAGAACAGGTTCTGGGTAATCGCTCGTGAAGTTCTTTGAGTAGAGGTAAATGGCTCCGCCAAATCCGGCTTGTCTTAGGTTGTTTATTCCCCAAGATGGAAGCGGGTGAGAGTTGTACGTCTTCGGTTCTGCTTCTCTTCGATAAAAGTTATTGGATCCCCCGCGATAGAGTATGTTGTGCAGAACTACACGCATGTTACGTACACCCAATAAATTATCAGGGCCAAGGCCTTTGTTGTTCACCAATTTCGTTTGAACACTGTCTAACCCGAACATGTCTTTCTGGGCAGAGGCTTCGCCTCCAATCAAAAGGATTGAACTAAGTAGGATACATCGACGCAACAATTTCAACATACATCAAAAATACACAAGTGAGTGAAGAAGCTCATTCAATAAGAACAAGACTTCCTCACGACTTATTGTGCATATTCGAATAGCTCTTTCGTAGAATAGCTGCTGTAGTAATTCAA
Source organism: uncultured Chryseobacterium sp. (assembly GCA_964385405.1). Lineage (GTDB taxonomy): Bacteria > Bacteroidota > Bacteroidia > Flavobacteriales_D > Sanyastnellaceae > CAIZGX01. Next base: position 47,754 of record CAYLOT010000019.1, read on the forward strand.
GAAGCGGTTTTTCCACCCCACATTATTCGCAGGCAAATGATGGAACAAGTCACGAAATCCTTTGCATTGCTCTTTCATGTAAGAACGAAAGGCAAACTGATCGTTTTCATTTAAGCTCGCGAAAGCCAATAGACAGCGCAAAGTTGCAATATTCAGGTTGTCGAATAAATGCCAACGCGAAAGCGGACCATTCATGACGTGTACTCTTCCGTCTTTCAAAAAGACAATCATGCAATCGCCGTTTTTACGCAGATGAATCATTTTACCCGGCTCAAATCCAAGTCGCGAAGCGTGACTTGCACTAAATCCGGCTTGCTGCGTGAATCCGTTGTTGTTAAAGATTTTCCACAACTTAGGTCCAGCTGTGAAAAGAGGCAAGAAATCCGAAGTGGTCTCGCTGAAGTAAGGGTTTTGTGTTTTCATGAGACAAATGTTTTGCCTCAGCTTGTAACGTATTTACGAAGTGATTTTTTAAAGAAAATTATTATTTATTTGGACTTAGTGTAGTTTTTACACTAAGTTAGCATTCAAGATTTGAAATATGAATAGTTCAGGAATAAAACGAATTGCGGTTCTTACAAGTGGGGGTGATGCTCCGGGTATGAATGCTGCTATTCGCGCGGTAGTCCGCGCTTGTGCATTCCACAACGTAGAGGTGGAAGGAGTTTTTCAAGGATACTCAGGCCTAATCGCTGGCGACTTCAAACGTTTGAATGAACGTTCGGTTGCACGCATCTTGGGTCGTGGTGGCACAATCTTAAAATCTTCGCGATGTAAAGAATTTCATACAGTGGAAGGAAGAGCGAAAGCCATTGATCAGATGAATAAACATCACATAGATGCACTCATTACCATTGGTGGAAATGGAACGTTCACTGGAGCTCATATTTTGTCGCAGGAGTCAGGTATTCCGGTAATGGGAATTCCAGGAAGTATTGATAACGATATATACGGAACCGATCACTGCATTGGATTCGATACAGCTACGAATACTGTAGTGGATGCGGTAGATAAGATTCGTGATACTGCGACTTCGCACAATCGAATTTTCTTCGTTGAAGTAATGGGTAGAAACAGTGGTTTTATCGCTTTGAAAGCTGGTATTGCTGCGGGTGCCATTGCTATTGTTCTTCCAGAAGATGAAATGACTTCTGAAGAACTTATGCAAATACTTCGCGCAAGTGAAGACAGTGGAAAGTCAAGTTCCATTGTAATTGTTGCTGAAGGAGCAAAGAGCGGAAGTGCTTATGAATTGGCGAATAAAGTTGCATCTGAAAATCCAGATTACGATACTCGTGTTTCTGTTTTGGGTCACCTTCAACGTGGCGGAGCACCAAGCTGTTACGATCGCGTAATCTCTTCGCGTATGGGAGTTGCGGCCGTAGAAGGATTGCTTCAAGGTAGAAAAGATGTCATGGTTGGATTAGTCAATGACAGAGAAACGTACACATCTTTGGAAGAAGCAATCACACGCAGCAATCTTCCAAATAGAGATGAATTGCGCATAGCCAGAATTCTAGCGATATAATAATTAGAAAAAAATAATACAATGAAAAAGGTAGCAATCAATGGTTTTGGCCGTATCGGCCGCATGTGCTTTCGTCACACGTTAGCCGATAACAGTATTGAAGTAGTCGCTGTAAACGACTTAACAGATGTGAAGACACTTGCTCACTTATTGAAATACGACAGTGTTCACGGTAGAGTGCAAGCAGAAGTTTCTGCAGATGGAGAATTCTTGGTGGTAAACGGAAAGAAAATTCGTGTCTACGCGGAAAAGGACCCTTCGAATTTACCTTGGGGTGAATTAAACGTGGATGTGGTAATTGAAAGCACCGGATTCTTTACTGACGACGTAAGTGCTGGAAAGCACATCGCGGCAGGAGCGAAGAAGGTTGTAATTTCTGCTCCAGCAACCGGAAACGTGAAGACAATTGTTCTTGGTGTTAACGACGATACGCTTACGCCAGATGATTTGATTGTTTCGAACGCTTCTTGTACAACGAATTGTTTGGCTCCAATTGCGAAAGTGTTGAACGATACATTCGGAGTAGAAAAGGGTTATATTACCACGGTTCATGCCTACACTGCAGATCAGCGTCTACAAGATGCTCCGCACAAAGATTTGCGCAGAGCTCGTGCTGCAGCGTTAAGCATGGTGCCTACAAGCACCGGTGCCGCGAAGGCAGTTGGATTGGTACTTCCAGAATTGAAAGGAAAATTAGACGGTGTAGCTGTGCGCGTCCCAACACCAGACGGATCATTAACCGACTTAGTGGCCATCTTGAAAAGAGATGTGACGAAAGAGGAAGTGAATGCAGCCATGAAAGCCGCAGCAGAAGGTCCAATGAAAGGAATATTGGAGTATTGCGTTGATCCTATAGTGAGTATTGACGTAGTTGGAAATCCAGCGAGCAGTATCCTCGACGCCGATTTAACTTCTGCGAATGGAAATATGGTAAAGATTATGTCTTGGTATGACAATGAAGCAGGTTACAGCAAGCGCGTAATTGACCTTCTTCACAAGATGTAATTCAGATTAATTTAGAAATTAAAACAAAGTAATACAAGAGAAATGATACTTATAGCTGATAGCGGGTCCACTAAATGCGATTGGGCTCTTATTGACGAAAAAGGATCTCGTTTAGGAAACTTCGAGACCATGGGTTTGAATCCTTATTTTCACGACGAGAAAGTAGTTGAAGGTGCAATAAGAGGCAATGCCCCTCTTGCTTTGCAGGCAGATGCTATTTCGCATATTTATTTTTACGGTGCTGGAAGCAGCACGCCAACGATGTGTGCAATTATAGAACGCGGTTTGCGTGCTGTTTTTCCGAAAGCAGACTTGTTGGTTGAACACGATTTATTGGGCAGTGCCTATTCAACATACGATGGGGAAGCATGTATCTCTTGCATCCTAGGTACAGGAAGTAATTCTTGTTTCTTCGATGGGAAGGACATTCATGAGTCAGTTCCTTCATTGGCATACATCTTAGGCGATGAGGCCAGTGGCTCTTACTTCGGTAAGATTTTGTTACGTGAGTATTTCTACAAAAAGCTTCCCACGGAAATCGTTGAAGCTTTTGAAAAAAGTTTCCCTTTAAGCAAAGACGAGTTCATTTCGAAAATTTACCGTGAGCCAAACGCAAACGTATACCTCGCTAGTTTCACACGTTTCATTGGAAACTTTGCTCATCATCCACATGTGATGAATTGGGTGGTAAATGGTATGCGCGAATTCTTAGATATTCACGTGAAGTCCTTTGAAAATTGGGACAAAGTTCCTGTTCATTTCGTAGGCTCGATCTCTCACTATTTCAAACATTGTTTGGAAGAGGCTTGTCGTTTGGAAGGTGTTCGTCTGGGTAACATCATTAAGAAGCCTATCGACGGATTGGTGAACTACCATGTAAAATACGTATTCCACCACGCAGAATGAAAGGAGCCATTTTCGATTTAGACGGTGTCTTGGTAGATACTGCGAAGTACCATTATCAAGCGTGGAAAAGATTAGCTCACTCAGTCGGAGTAGAGTTTTCTTTGGACGACAACGAGCATTTGAAAGGAGTAAGCCGGGCCGAGTCTTTGGAGTTAATCTTGAAGAAGGGAAATATAGAGAAATCGGCAGAGGAGAAGCAAGCACTCATGGACGTTAAGAATGAGTGGTATTTGGAATTGGCTGCAGAAATGAATCCAGATGAGGCTTTGCCTGGAGCTATCCCTTTCCTAGAATCTTGTA